>NZ_JACYUT010000002.1:0-671980 GCF_014841915.1 Pseudomonas sp. CFBP 13727 | reverse complement strand
ATTGTTAAAGAGCGGTGGGTTGATTCTTTCGTCTCAACCGAGGCGCGCATTCTACGCTAGCCTCACATCCTGTCAAGCGTTTGTTTCGAAGTATTTGGCCAGAAACCTGAACAACTTCAAACACTTGACTCGCTTCGATCACTCGTCAGCGGGAGGCAAATTCTACAGCGTTTCAAACCGCTGTCAACTGCCTTTTTCACCGCTTTCGACCTTGACGATCGAAACCTTTCCGAACCTTCTGAAACGGCCAACTCATTGATTAACAAGGAGTTTATCGTTTCGGCTGCGCCGGAAGTGGGGCGAATTATAGAGTGATTCCGGCGGGCGTCAATAGCCAATACGGAGAAAGTTCAGCAAATATAAAAATGGGCAATATATTGCTCATTTCATCCGCCTTGGCCATGATACGCCGCACTCATGCCTTTCACACCTGCCAAGTAGCCGACACATGACTTCGCCTTCGCTGACCACCAAGCTCTACCCTATCGCTCTTCTTCTTATAGCCATGGCGTCCATCCAGACTGGTGCCTCGCTGGCCAAGGGCATGTTTCCGTTGATAGGTGCGCAAGGTACGACCGCTTTGCGTCTGATCTTCGCCAGCCTGTTCATGCTGGTATTGCTGCGCCCATGGCGCGCCAAGCTGACCTGGACAACGCTGCAGACGGTGATGATCTACGGTATCGCCCTTGGCTGCATGAACCTGCTCTTCTATATGTCGCTGCGCACCGTACCGCTGGGGATCGCCGTGGCTTTGGAATTCACCGGGCCGTTGGCGGTAGCCATTCTGGCTTCGCGCAAGGCTGTGGATTTTGCCTGGGTTGCCCTGGCAGTCGTCGGACTGCTGCTATTGATACCCATGGGTGAAGCGCAGGCAGGGCTCGATCCGGTCGGCGTCTGTTATGCGCTGGGGGCTGGCGTGTGCTGGGCGCTGTACATTCTGTACGGGCAGAAGGCCGGTGCCGACAATGGCGTGCAGACCGCCGCACTGGGTGTGATGATCGCTGCGGTGTTCATCGCGCCGATCGGTATTGCGCATGCGGGCAGCGCCTTGCTCGACATGGCATTGATACCAACTGCCATCGCCGTGGCAATCCTGTCCACGGCGCTACCCTATAGCCTGGAAATGGTCGCACTGACGCGCTTGCCTGCGCGAACCTTCGGTACGTTGATGAGCATGGAGCCGGCCATCGGAGCGCTGTCGGGGCTATTGTTCCTGCATGAAGTGCTGAGCACTACCCAATGGCTGGCCATAGGCGCGATCATCATGGCCTCAGTCGGAGCCACGCTGACGATTCGTGCCGAACATGCACCTGCCGTGGCCGCCGACTGATCTGGCTCTTCACACGGGTAGAGTGCGCTCACGCAGCCACTCCAATGGGGCGCCTGCCAGCAACGGCGCCACTCGCCGGGCCACTTCGGCATGGTAGTCGTTGAGCCATCGGCGCTCAGCTGTCGACAACTCTTGAACATCTATGCAGCGCGTATCGATCGGGCATAGGGTCAAGGTTTCGAAGTCGAGGAACTGGCCAAAGTCGCTTTGGCCGGCTTCGCGGGTGAGGACCAGGTTCTCGATACGCACCCCCCAACACCCAGGACGGTAGGTGCCCGGTTCGATCGATGTGATCATCCCCGGCAGCATGGCCGTCTGCGGTGTCGTCGCGGCTTGATAGGCGATGACTTGCGGCCCTTCGTGAACATTCATGAAATAACCCACCCCATGGCCAGTGCCGTGCCCATAGTCGACCTGATCGGCCCAGATCGGCGCGCGCGCGATGGCATCGAGCAAGGGTGAAAGGATTCCCTTGGGAAAAGTAGCGCGTGACAGGGCGATCATGCCTTGCAGCACCCTGGTGCAATCCGCCCGCTGTTGCGCCGTGGGCGCACCGACCGGAATCATCCGGGTTATGTCGGTAGTGCCACCTAGATACTGGCCACCGGAGTCGATCAACAGCAGACCGTCACCCTCGATCACGGCATGGGCCTGTTTGGTTGCGCGGTAATGCGGCATTGCACCGTTGGCGTTGAACGCCGCGATGGTCGAGAAGCTGAGCGAGACGAAGTTGGGTCGACGCGCGCGCGCACCCGTCAGCCGCTCGTCGATGGTCAATTCGGTTATACGTTCGCGGCCCCAGGCACCTTCCAGCCATGCGAAGAACTCGCACAGTGCTGCCCCGTCCTGCTCCATGGCATGGCGGATATGTTCCGCTTCGGGTGCGGTCTTGCGCGATTTGCTCAGGGTGGTTGGATTGAGTGCTTCTACCAGGGCCACACCCGTCCCGAGGTTTTCGATGATGCCAACGGTGACGCGGGCCGGGTCGAGCAACAGCTTTTCGTCTACCGGCACAGCGGCCAGCGCCGATGCGATGTCGGCGTAGTCGCGAACCTCGATGCCGTCCTGCTCCAGGCTGTCGCGCACGCTGTTATCGACCCTGGACAGCGCAGTGAACAGCGTGGCCGAGCGCTCGCCGATCAAGGCGAACGCGACGAATACCGGGTTATAGGTTACGTCCGACCCGCGCAGGTCAAACAGCCAGGCGATGTCGTCAAGGGTTGCCAACAAGTGCCAATGGGCGCCATGCGCCTGGATCTGCTCGCGCAGCGTCTTCAGTTTTTCGCCGCGCTCGCGCACAGCGTAGGGTGCGGCATGTGCGTAGATCGATTGCGCAGGCAATGCCGGGCGATCGAGCCAGACCTGAGCGAAAAGGTCGGTATCGGTACGCAGTGACGCACCTGTCTGCTGGAGCTTTTCTCGCAACTGCCGTGCGGCGGCGATTGCCATGACCGCGCCGTCGACTGCAACCGTACCGCCTGCGCGCACCTGAGTGCCCAGCCAATCCAGTGGGCCCGGTTGCCCGGCGATCAGCTTGACCAATTCGATGCCGCTGTCGGCGAGTTCGACCCGTGCCTGCTCCCAGTAGCGGCTGTCGGCCCAGAGACCGGCGAACTCGGCGGTCACGATCAGGGTTCCGACCGAGCCCTGGAACCCGGACAACCATTGGCGGGCCTGCCAGTGTTCCGGCAGATATTCGGATAGATGCGGGTCCGCCGAAGGTACCAGCAAGGCATCTATGCCCTCGCGGAGCATGAGCGCGCGCATGTCGCGCAAGCGCTCGGCAACAGAAAAGCTGGCGGAAGGTGTCAGGCTCATTCGGGCTCCGGTTCGGGTGCTGGATCTTGTAGGCAGATGTTGGAGGCAGATCGTGTGGACGGATAATGGCGAAGGCAGCAGCGCGGGGCAACCTCAAGAAAGGACGCTTCGCACCTGCTCGACGGCGTTGCGGTCACCTTGCAGCCTGGAGGAGTTCAGATGACGACGTTACGTACGAAGCGGACAGCCGTTTCGCTGTCGTTGCGGTACGCGTAGGGCTGATTGCTCGGGTAGACGAAAAACTCGCCGGCCGCGAGTTCGCGGGTGCGGCCCGCTAATATGATGGTGAGGCGTCCCTCGCAGACGTAGATCTGCTCGCTCCAACCTTCGGCGTCCGCCTCAGATGCATAGGATTCGCCGGGCTGCAGCAGCCATTCCCAGAGTTCTACCTCCTTGCTGGCCACCGTACTGGCCAGGAGTACAGCCCTGCTGCCCGGCAAGGTGCCGACCCACGCCAGCTCGTTGATACGGCTGGGGTCGCGGTTCTCGCCAGGCTGGATGAGGTCGCTGAAGGCAACCTCCAGCGCTTGCGCGACGCGATCCAGAGTGGTCAGGCTGACGTTGTTGTCGCCGGCTTCGATGGCCACCAGCATGCGGCGACTGACACCGGACTGTTCCGCGAGAGCCGCTTGGGAAAGTCCGGCGGCCTGACGCAAGCGCCGCACGTTATGGCTGACATGCTGAAGCACCGAAGCTTTGGAACTGGGGTCTTTGACCAAAGGGTTTCGCGCTCGCTGTGAGTAGTCCCGCTGATCGACGCAATTGTGGCGGAGCTAACGGTGGTAAAAATTTGTCATAAAAAAACAAGTCGTTACAGCATGCCTGTACGATTCTGCCACAGCTTGCGGGTTGGTGATCACCCTGTGAGCCCGTATGATCGTTTTCAATATTCCTGCAGATTAGAAGCCTATGTCCTTGATAGTACTATTGCTTCTGCCCTTCGTAGGCAGTTGCGTGGCAGCCATTCTGCCGCACAACGCGCGCAACGCCGAATCGGTTCTGGCTGGACTGGTAGCCTTGGTCGGCACGGTACAGGTAGCCATGCTGTATCCGCAAATCGCCAACGGCGGTGTGATACGCGAGGAATTCCTCTGGCTGCCCAGTCTCGGGCTCAACCTGGTGCTGCGCCTGGACGGGTTTGCCTGGCTCTTTTCCCTGCTGGTGCTGGGCATCGGCACGCTGGTCGCGCTCTATGCGCGCTACTACATGTCGCCGCAAGATCCAGTACCACGTTTCTTCGCCTTCTTCCTGGCCTTCATGGGCGCCATGCTCGGTCTGGTGATCTCCGGCAACCTGATCCAGATGGTGTTCTTCTGGGAATTGACCAGCCTGTTCTCCTTTCTTCTGATCGGTTACTGGCATCATCGCGCCGATGCACGCCGCGGCGCCTACATGGCGCTCATGGTGACCGGCGCAGGTGGCCTGTGCCTGCTGGCCGGGGTGCTGCTGCTGGGTCATATCGTCGGCAGCTACGACCTGGACAAGGTGCTCGTGGCGGGCGACGTCATCCGCGCGCACGGCCTGTATCCGGTCATGCTGACTCTGGTCCTGCTGGGTGCGCTTACCAAGAGCGCACAGTTTCCGTTCCATTTCTGGCTACCCCATGCGATGGCCGCGCCTACACCGGTTTCCGCTTATCTGCACTCGGCAACCATGGTCAAGGCCGGGGTGTTTCTGCTGGCGCGGTTGTGGCCATCGCTTTCGGGCAGCGAGCAATGGTTCTGGATAGTGAGTGGGGCGGGAGCATGTACCCTCGTGCTGGGTGCCTATGCGGCGATGTTCCAGAACGACCTGAAGGGCCTGCTGGCCTACTCGACGATCAGCCACCTGGGCCTGATCACTCTGTTGCTCGGTCTCAACAGCCCGCTGGCAGCCGTAGCGGCGGTGTTCCACATTCTCAATCATGCGACGTTCAAGGCGTCGCTGTTCATGGCAGCGGGCATCATTGACCACGAGAGCGGCACGCGGGACATACGCCGCTTGAGCGGGCTTTTCCGTCTGATTCCGTTCACGGCCACGCTGGCCATGGTCGCAAGCGCGTCCATGGCCGGTGTGCCGTTGATGAACGGCTTCCTGTCCAAGGAAATGTTCTTCGCCGAAACGGTGTTCATAAGCTCCACCGCCTGGGTCGAGATCGCTCTGCCCGTGGTGGCGACGCTGGCCGGCATCTTCAGCGTCGCCTATTCATTGCGCTTCACGGTGGACGTCTTCTTCGGTCCGAAAGCGACCGATCTACCCCATGTGCCCCACGAACCACCGCGCTGGATGCGTGCGCCGGTGGAGTTGCTCGTGCTGACCTGCCTGGTGGTCGGCATCTTTCCCGCGCAATCGGTGGCGCCGTTCCTTGCTGCCGCAGCATTGCCGGTAGTGGGCGGCGAGCTGCCCGAATACAGCCTGGCTATCTGGCATGGCTGGAACGCCCCGATGGTCATGAGCCTGATCGCAATGGGCGCGGGGGTGCTGCTCTACGTACTGTTGCGCAATCAGTTCCGTCACGGTCGCCTGCGTTATCCGCCAGTGATCGAGCGCTTCAATGGCAAGCGCCTGTTCGAGCGTTCGCAGGTGGTGATGATGCGGCTGGCGCGAAGGGCGGAGCTGCTGTTGACTACCCGACGCCTGCAGGCGCAACTGTTCATGCTGGTGCTGGTCGCCGTACTGGCGGGCATGGCGCCGATGCTGTACAGCGGCCTGAGCTGGGGTGATCGACCGAAAATTCCAGGTTCGGGCGTGTTCGTGATTCTCTGGATGATTGCCATTGCCTGTGCGCTGGGCGCCGCCTGGCAGGCGAAATACCACCGATTGGCTGCGCTGACCATGGTCAGCGTGTGCGGGCTGATGACCTGCGTCACCTTCGTCTGGTTCTCGGCGCCTGATCTGGCGCTCACTCAGTTGGTGGTGGAAGTGGTCACCACGGTATTGATATTGCTGGGCCTGCGCTGGCTGCCTCGGCGGATCGAGGAAGTCGCACCGTCACGAGCCACTCTCGACCGCGCCAAGCTGCGGCGTCTGCGCGATCTGGTGCTGGCCCTGGTTGTGGGCGGCGGCATGGCGCTGTTGTCCTATTCGATGCTCACCCGTGCAACACCCAACTTCATTTCCGAGTTCTACCTGAGCCGTGCCCTGCCCCAGGGCGGCGGGACCAACGTGGTCAACGTCATGCTGGTGGATTTCCGCGGTTTCGACACCCTGGGCGAGATCACGGTCCTTGCCGCCGTGGCACTGACCGTGTTCGCCCTGCTGCGACGCTTCCGCCCACCCAAGGAAAGCATGCAGTTGCCTGCTCAGCAGCGCTCGCTGGCACCCGACGTGGTTACCGACCTCATCAACCCACGTGGCGCGGACGATACGGCGCTGGGTTTCATGATGGTTCCAGCGGTTCTGGTCCGCCTGTTGCTGCCGGTGGCCGTGATCGTGTCGATGTACCTGTTCATGCGCGGACACAATCAACCGGGCGGGGGCTTCGTCGCCGGCCTGGTCCTGTCGGTGGCGTTCATCCTGCAGTACATGGTGGCAGGCACGCAGTGGGTCGAGGCCCAGATGCGACTGCGTCCCTTGCGCTGGATGGGTACCGGGCTGCTGTTCGCGACCGTCACCGGATTGGGTGCGATTGCACTGGGCTATCCATTCCTGACGACGCACACCGCGCACCTGCACTTGCCGCTGCTGGGTGACTTGCACGTGGCCAGCGCGCTGTTTTTCGACATTGGTGTATTCACCGTGGTAGTGGGTTCGACCCTGCTGATCCTGACCGCCCTGGGCCACCAGTCGGTGCGCGGTCATCGTCCGTCGAGCCTGCCCAAGGGCATCGCCCCCAAAGGAGCCGTCTGATGGAAGAAGTGATTGCAATCGCGATCGGCGTCCTGGCTGCGTCAGGTGTCTGGTTGATCCTGCGTCCGCGGACGTTCCAGGTGGTCATGGGCCTTTGCCTGCTGTCCTACGGGGTGAACCTGTTCATCTTCAGCATGGGCAGCCTGTTCATCGGCAAGGAGCCGATCATCAAGGAAGGTGTGCCGCAGGACCTGCTCAACTACACCGACCCCCTGCCCCAGGCACTGGTGCTGACGGCGATCGTCATCAGTTTTGCGATGACTGCGTTGTTCCTGGTGGTGTTGCTGGCATCGCGGGGCCTCACCGGCACTGACCACGTAGACGGCCGGGAGCCCAAGGAATGAGCTGGATGCCCCATCTGATCGTCGCGCCCATCGTGCTGCCGTTGTTCACGGCAGCAGTGATGATGCTGCTCGGAGAAAAACACCGTCCGCTGAAAGCGCGGATCAACGTCATTTCCAGCATGCTGGGACTGGCAATCGCCTGTTACCTGATGTGGTGGGTGCAGGATCAAGGCCAGGCCAGTTCGATTGGCGTGTACCTGCCCGGCAACTGGCAGGTGCCATTCGGTATCGTGCTGGTGGTGGACAGGCTCTCGGCATTGATGCTGGTGCTGACGGGCATCGTCGGGGTCTGCGCCCTGCTGTTCGCCATGGCGCGCTGGGATCGGGCCGGCGCCAGCTTCCATGCGTTGTTCCAGATTCAGCTGATGGGGCTCTACGGAGCGTTCCTGACGGCTGACCTGTTCAATCTGTTCGTGTTCTTCGAAGTGCTCCTGGCCGCGTCCTATGGCCTGATGCTGCACGGCTCCGGCAGGGCCCGAGTATCGGCAGGGCTGCACTACATCGCCATCAACCTGCTTGCCTCGTCGCTGTTCCTGATCGGCGCGGCGATGATCTACGGCGTCACCGGCACCCTGAACATGGCTGACCTGGCGTTGAAGATTCCGCTGGTGCCCGAGGCGGATCGCGGCTTGCTGCATGCCGGTGCGGCCATTCTGGCGACAGCCTTCCTGGCCAAGGCCGGCATGTGGCCGTTGAATTTCTGGCTGGTGCCGGCCTATTCCGCCGCCAGTGCCCCGGTTGCGGCCCTCTTTGCGATCATGACCAAAGTGGGTTTCTACACCCTGCTGCGGCTGTGGACACTGCTGTTCTCCGGACAGGCCGGGGCCTCGGCGCACTTCGGTGGCCAGTGGTTGATCTACGGTGGGCTGGCGACCATCGCCGTGGCCGCAGTGTGCATCGTTGCCGCGCAGCGCCTGGAGCGCATGGCCAGCCTGAGCATCATGGTGTCGGCCGGTATCCTGCTGGCGGCCATCGGTTTCGGGCAGAGTGGACTGATCGGCGCTGCGCTGTTCTATCTGGTCAGCTCGACATTGGCGCTCAGCGCCCTGTTCCTGCTGGCCGAGTTGATCGAGCGCTCGCGCTCGGCCAACGAAATCCCGCTGGAGTACGATGCCGACCCGCTGCCAGCAGCAGTCGAGGCCTTGCATCCACCCAAGGGCATCAACCTGGATGACGAGCAGAAAGCCGTAGTGGGTCAGGTGATCCCATGGACCATGGCCTTCCTGGGTTTGAGCTTCATTGCCTGCGCACTGCTGATCATCGGCATGCCGCCGCTCTCCGGCTTCATCGGCAAGCTGAACCTGATTTCCGCACTGTTCAACCCGCAGGGTCTGGGTGTAGCCAGCGAGCAGACCCTGAGTGCAACCGCATGGGCCTACCTGGCGTTGCTGATTCTCTCCGGACTGGCGTCGTTGATCGCGCTGGCACGGGTCGGCATGCAGCGCTTCTGGACGCCCCACGAGCGGCCTTCACCGTTGCTGCGGCTCAACGAATGCGTGCCGATCATGGTCTTGCTGGGGCTTTGCGTCGTGTTGGCGATGCGCGCCGAGCCACTGTTGCGGTACACGGCGGACACGGCGGCGATGCTCGACGATCCCAAGCAATACGTGATGACCGTGCTGGGCGCTCAGCCAATACCCAGCCCGACTGCTGCCAGCCTGGAGGGTGAACCATGAGCCGCCTGTTACCCGCCCCCCTTTTGTCTATGGCCCTTGCCGTACTATGGTTGCTGCTCAATGTGTCCCTGAGCGCCGGAAACCTGTTGCTGGCCGCGCTGCTTGGGTGGCTGGCGCCGTTGCTGATGTCGCCCCTGCGGCCTCAGGCGGTACGGATCCGTCGGCCCATGGTGGTGCTGCAACTGCTGCTGCGCGTAGGTGGCGGCGTGCTGGTTTCCAACCTGCAGGTATTCTGGCGGGTATGGACAATGGACGTTCGCGCGCCCCGCTCGGCCTTCATCGAGATTCCGCTGCAGTTGCACAATGCCAACGGCCTGGCCGCCCTCGCGGCCGTCGCCACCGTCATTCCCGGCACCGTGTGGTCCGAACTGGCGCTGGATCGCAGCGTCCTGTTGATGCATGTGCTGGATCTGGATGACGAGGCGCAGTTCATCAAGGAATTCAAAGACACCTACGAACGCCCGCTGATGGAGATTTTCCAATGAGCGCATTGCTGTCCAATGCCATTGTCGCGAGCCTGTTCATCTTTGCCCTGGCCATGTTGCTGACCCTGGTGAGACTGTTCCGGGGGCCTTCGGCCCAGGATCGGGTACTGGCCCTGGATTACCTGTATATCCTGGCCATGCTGGTCATGCTGGTGCTGGGTATACGCTATGCCAGTGACACCTATTTCGAGGCAGCGCTGCTGATCGCCCTGTTCGGTTTCGTGGGCTCGTTTGCGCTGGCCAAATTCCTGCTGCGCGGAGAAGTCATCGAATGAATTCGGTACAGATACTGCCGTTCTGGGTGGAGGTGGCCACAGCGGCATTGCTGCTGGCCAGCAGCGTGTTCGCCTTCACCGGCGCCTTGGGGCTGCTGCGCTTCAAGGACTACTTCCAACGCATGCACCCGCCCGCGCTGGCGTCGACATTGGGCGCCTGGTGCGTGGCGCTGGCTTCGATCCTGTACTTTTCCTGGCTCAAGCACGGGCCAGTGGTGCATGCCTGGCTCATCCCGATTCTACTGTCGATAACCGTGCCAGTGACCACGCTGCTGCTGGCTCGGGCCGCGCTGTTCCGCAAGCGTACCGCGGGGGAAGCGGTGCCTGCCGAAGTCAGCAGCCACCGCAGCGACAGTGGTCACTGACTACTTGAGGCTGGCGCTGACCTTGCTGGCGACCTCTTCAGGTAGCCATGCCTTCCACACGTCTGGATGATCTTTCATGAACGCCTCGCTGGCCTGGCGAGGCGATGTGCGGGCTTCGCTCATGTCGGCCAGGGCCTTGTTCAGGGGATCGATGGGAAGATCGACCTTGGCGAAGAAATCGACCAGCTGCGGATACTCCTGCTGGAACGCCTTCGACACCCCTATGGACAGCTTGGAAGGTAGAGAGCGGCTCGGCAGCGGCGCAGGGTTGTCGGCATCGGTCAGAGTGCCCCAGGCCTTGGCATCGAACGGCGGTTCTTCGAGCTGGATAAGCTTGTAACGCCCCAGCAGCGGCGTCGGCGACCAGTAGTAGAAGAGCACCGGTTTGCCGCGGCGGATCGACGACGCGATTTCGGCATCCAACGCAGCGCCGGAGCCAGAACGGAAATTGACATAATCGTCAGTCAGCTTGTAAGCCTTGAGTTTCTGCGCGTTGACGACTTCGGACGTCCAGCCGATCGGGCTATTGAGAAAGCGGCCCTTGTCGGGACTTTCCGGGTCCTTGAAGACGTCCTTGTAGCGCGCCAGGTCGGCGACGCTGCGCAGCTCTGGCGCGAGCGGCTTGATGCCCTTGGCGGCGTCACCCTTGACCACGTATTCGGGAACGAACCAGCCCTCGGTGGCACCCTTGACGGTATCGCCCACACCGATGACCTTGCCCTCGGCTTCGGCCTTGACCCATACCGGGCTGCGCCCCGCCCACTCTTCGGCAATGACCTGGATGTCGTTCTTGGCCAGGGCCGTTTCCAGGGTGATGGTCGTGCCGGGCTGGGTGTCGGTGGGCAGCTCGTAGCCCTTCTCGACGATGTAGCGCAGCAGTTCGGTGATGAAGCTGCCGCTTTCCCAGTTCAGATCGGCGAAGTGTATGGGCGCCGGCTGCGCGTGAGCCGGGATGGCTGCAGTCGATAGCCAGAAGCCGGCGCCACAAGCGGCCAGCCAGGCACGTAGTCCTTTCATGCGGGGTTCCTCGGTAAACAGTCGATGACTTGGGTAAGTCAACTTACTGTAGCGCAGGTTCCCCGAGGCGTTACTCGCTGGCCTTGAAGGCCAACTCACCCTTGCGCCACTTAGCCGCCTTGGCGGTTGCCGCCTTCAAGGTCTTGCCGAGGTTTTCCTCGATGCGCTCGTGGGCGGCGAATACCAGCATCACCGTCTGGCCTTCCTTGAACACAATGCCCTCGCCCTGCGCCATGCTGACGAAGGCATACTCGCCGAGCCCGTAAACGGTAAGCTTGATGTCGCGAAACTTGAGTTCGAACTTGCCACCTTCGCGACTGGGCAAGACCGCGGCGCGAAAATGGTCGCCTACTTTGAGTTCGAGCCTGGGCTTGTCATCGACGACCAGTGCGGACTCGGTATCGAGTTCGGCCATATAGATGCCTTCAGCGCTTTGTTCGGTGACATAGACGAAACGCGACTGAAAGAGTTTGACCAACTTCGCACGCAAGTCGCCGAGCACAAACAGTGCGTGCATATCCAGATTACTTACTGCCAATTAAGAATCCTCAAATCGAAACACAGACTACCGAACGCTGTTCGCGTGGTAATAACCTGAAGACGCGGGGAGCGCCGAACGGTCGGCGGCACGTGCAGTGACTGCCACCGACCTGCTAACGAAAGACTAAAGGATCGAACCTTGATCCGGGATGCGCAGCGTCGACCCTGCTGCAGGGAAAATTGCCGATGACCGCGAAGGAAAAAGGCAGGCCTGGCCATGTGTGGCTGAGCGGCGCCGGAGCTGCATCGAGCAGCCGGCGACCAACATGATCCGAGCGATGATGCGCATGACGGTGATCTGCCGCGAATAGTACCGAATCGAACCCCGCCGCGGTCAAGAAGTTTGTTGCATGGCTGCGGCCTGGACGGGAAACGGTGCACAGGCCAGTGCTTCTGTCCGTCAGTACTGCAGACAAATCCGGCATCGCAAGCGAACTCTGGCGAGGGCCTCGCCTCAGATACTGGGTAACCTTTCAATCATGGCCGGAAACGGCCGCAGAGGAGTCATCATGGATCTGCCGAACCCAAGCCTTACTGGCCTTTTCGATCAACTGGGCCTGGCCAGCGACGAGGCCGATATTCAGAAATTCATTGCCGAGCATCAGCTGGATCAAGACACCAAGCTGATAGATGCGCCCTTCTGGAGTGAACAGCAACGCAACTTCTTGAAAGAAGAGCTGCACAGCGACGCAGAATGGGCGCCCATCGTCGATGAGCTCAACGTGGCATTGCATCCGCAGGCGTAAGAGGTGCCTGCGCGAGCGTGATCATGCCTGACGCTGATGCTTGTCGATCTGCTCGTGGCGCTCTTGCGCCTCGATGCAGTATTTGGTGGTGGGGCTGATCAGCAGACGCTTGAGACCGATCGGCTCGCCACTGTCGTCGCACCAGCCGAAGCTGTCGTCGTTGATCCGGCCCAGAGCCATTTCCAATTGCGGCAGCAGGCGCTGGTCGCGATCGATGACATTGACCAGCCAGTGGCGCTCCTCTTCCACGGAAGCGGCATCGGCGGGATCGGCCGGCGTATCCAGGCTTTCAATGGCTACACGGCTTTGCTCGATACGCTCTTGGGTCTCGATCTTCATGGCCTGCAACAGCTCGGTGAAGTAGGCCAGTTGCTCGGCGTTCATGTAGTCATCAGCCGGCATGGCCAGCAACTTTTCCTTTGTCATTGATTTCTCTGCAAACGAATAATGCGCTAGGGCAAAACAGGAAGCTCGCGACGCCGGAAGCGACGCAGGCAGAATTCTTCAAGCACCACAGGGCACATGGTCAAGAGGGGCGGCAGTCTAAGGCCGGTTTTGACGCGCAGCAACCCCAAATTTGGCGCCCGCCCGGGTGATGACGTGCCGTCGCGCGCATAGCCGCGCCACGGGCGGCGGCGGGCAGCCGGGCAGACGTCTTTTCGCGCGGCTTTTATAGCATACTGGCCGTCTATGATTGCCTGCGATGATTGCTTGGGGTTTCGCCATGACCGACGTTGAAACAAACGCTTCCGAACCACTGCAGCTCGATGCCATCGAGATCCGCGTGCTGGGCGCACTGATCGAGAAGCAGGCCAGCAATCCGGAAACCTATCCGCTGACGCTCAATGCGCTGGTACTGGCCTGCAACCAAAAGACCAGTCGCGAGCCAGTGAGCCAGTACACCCAGGGGCAGATCGGGCAGAGCCTGCGCGCACTGGAAGGCCGGCAGATGACCCGACTGGTGATGGGCAGCCGTGCCGATCGCTGGGAACACCGGCTGGACAAGGCGCTCGAGCTGGTGCCCGCCCAGGTCATCCTGATGGGCCTGATGTTCCTGCGGGGACCGCAGACCGTTGGCGAACTGCTGTCGCGCAGTGCCCGTCTGCACGATTTCGAGGACAGCGAGCAGATCTTGCATCAACTCGAGCGATTGATCAGCCGCGGTTTCGCGGTGCATGTGCCGCGTCAGGCAGGCCAGCGCGAAGATCGTTACTCCCACGCCCTGGGCGATCCGGCTGCCATTGACGCAATCATGAACGCCCGTGCTGCGACACCCGAACGCGGCGGTTCGCGGCCTGACGATACCCGCCTCGACGAGCTGGAGGCACGCATCGCCGTACTGGAAGAGCGCTTGTCGCGGCTGGAATGACGCGCTGATCAGCTGCGGGCGTACTCGGTGGCCAGACGCAGTTGCTCGGCCGTTGGACGCACGCCGGTGTAGAGCACGAACTGTTCAAGGGCTTGGATGGCAATGACTTCCAAGCCTGTGATCACCGGTTTGCCCAGTTCGCCCGCGGCCTTGATCAATGGTGTCTGCCAAGGCATTGCGACGACATCGAATACCCGCTTCGCCGCTTCTATGGCGGCGGTTTCAAACGACAGCCCGTCGGCCTGCTCGCCGCCGGCCATGCCGATCGGTGTGACATTGACCAGCAGTTGCGGACGCGAATCGCCCAGTTCGGCCTGCCAGGGATAACCGCAGGCGTCGGCCAGCGCGCGGCCGGTTTCGTAGTTGCGAGCGATGATCAAGCCATTGCGCAGACCAGCGTCGCGAAATGCCGAAGCCACGGCCTTGGCCATCCCGCCGCTGCCACGCAGGGCAAAGGTGGTTTCGGGATCGACGCCGTGCGTGTCGAGCAGTTGGCGGATGGCCAGGTAGTCCGTGTTGTAGGCCTTGAGGTAGCCGTTGTCGTTGACGATGGTATTGATCGACTCGATGGCCGCTGCCGACGCATCCAGCTCGTCCACCAGGGGTATGCAGGCTTCCTTGAATGGCATCGACACGCCGCAGCCACGGATGCCCAGGGCGCGCATGCCGCCGATGGCGGCTGGCAGGTCGCGTGTGGTCATGGCCTTGTAGTAGTAGTCGAGACCCAACTGGTCGTACAGGTGATTGTGGAAGCGCACCCCGAACGTTCCGGGACGCGCGGCGAGGGACATGCACAGGATGGTATCGCGGTTGGGAGAAATGGACATCGGTGGCCTCCGGGCAGCGTGTGACGTATGAAAGCGGGCTGACGACGCCATGCCCTTACACAAAATTTACCCATGGACAGGGACGCTTTCGACTGATTTTTTGTCATAGTCGTGTTCCCGGCGAAATGCTTTGGACCTATCGCAGGTTCGAACGCCAGGGGTGCGAAACACGAGGAATCTATCATGATGCGTCAACTTCCCAAGATCGCTCTGTTGGTCGGCACATTGGCGATGGCCAGCCAGGCCTCGGCGCATGGCGGCGGCTGGCAGGGTGCCGGGCCGGGTATATTGGGCGCGGTACTGGGTGCGGCCGTGGTCGGTGCGGTGGTCACCTCCAATGCACCGCAGCGGGTCTATGTGGAGCAGCAACCGGTCTATGTGCAAAGCCCGCCACCGGTGTATGTGCAACAGCCTGTCTATGTACAGCAGCCGGTGTATGTCCAGTCGCAGCCGGTGTATGCGCAGCCCTACCCCGTGTATGCGGCACCACCGCCGCCGCGTGGTTACTACGGGCCACCGCGCGGCTACTATGGGCCTCCGCCGGTCTACTACGGCCCGCCGCGCTGGTGAGTCGCGCGGCGTGAGCGCGATAGGGATTGTCGATGGTGACTATCGAGCAAGGTGATTTCTAAGGTGCGGGTCGATTTCGTAAGGTGGTCGGCAGGAACCACGGAGGTCTCTCATGCCTGTATTAAGAATCATGTCGGTAGTCGGCAGTGCAGTCCCGGAAAAGTTGCGCGATCTGGGCCTTCTGGCGTGCTGGTACGTAGTGCGCGACGGCGAGGCTATCAGCGGCCCCCTGCCCTCCCTGCCCCATGCCAAGCAAGCGTACGCCACACTCACTGCGGCGCAGCACCCTCAGTTGGCCTGATTCATTGCGCTTGCGACAAAGCCCCGCCTTGCGGGGCTTTTCATTGGACATCGAGCTGGATGAGCTTTTCTTCACGCGGTGCATCCCGACAAGCGCGACAATCGGCAGGCGCTTTGCCATACTTCCGACGTGTGACATTCGACACTCTCGACCCCGCCTCGATCATCAGCCCGATCTACCTCTTTTTCAGTGAGCGCTCCGCGTGAAGACCCCGCTATCTTTTTTCAGCCTGTGGCTGGCCTTGACCACCTTCGTCGTCGCCCCGAACCTGCAAGCGGCGGAAAAAGCCGCCATCCCGCGTGACCCATCGCAGTTGCACCTGGCCTCGGGCAGTGCCCTGCTGATCGATCTGCAGACCAACAAAGTGGTCTACGAGAACAACGCCGACCATGTGGTGCCCATCGCGTCGGTGACCAAATTGATGACGGGCATGGTGGTGCTGGATGCCAAACAGTCCATGAGCGAAGTGATTTCGGTGGACATCAGCCAGAACAAGGAAATGAAGGGTGTGTTTTCGCGGGTCAAGCTCGGCAGCGAGCTGAATCGTCGGGACATGCTGCTCATTACTTTGATGTCTTCCGAGAACCGTGCGGCGTCGAGCCTCGCGCATCACTATCCGGGTGGCTACGGTGCGTTCATTGCGGCGATGAATGCCAAGGCTCGCTCGTTGGGCATGACCCACACCCGCTATGTCGAGCCCACCGGGCTGTCGACCAGCAACGTCTCGACCGCACGCGACCTGACCAAGCTGCTGGTGGCGGCGCAGCAGTATCCGCTGCTGAGCGAGCTGAGCACCACGCGGGAAAAGACCGTGGCGTTCAAGAAACCCAGCTATACATTGGGCTTTCACAACACCGACCACTTGATCAACAAGGACGACTGGGACATCAAGATCACCAAGACCGGCTTCACCAACATGGCCGGCCACTGCCTGGTGCTGGTGACGCGAATGGGAGGTCGACCGGTGGCCATGGTGATCCTCGATGCTTTCGGCAAGTACACCCACTTTGCCGACGCCAGCCGCCTGCGCAAATGGGTGGAAACCGGCAAGAGCAGTGCACCGCCGGCGGTGGCGATGGACTACAAGGCGCAGAAGAAGCAAATGCGTCAGGCCGCGGACTGACCGCGCCGATCACGAACGCCGAGCGGCCTGCTTGCGGGCATACATGGCGCCGTCGGCATCGGCCAGCAGACGCTTTACACTGTCGTGACGCCCGGGGTCGTACTCGATGCGACCTACGCTGTAGGTGATCGAGTAGCGGCCTTGCAGCTCGGCGTTGGCGTCTGCCAGGGCTCGGCCCAGGCGCTCGATGACCGCATCGCCTGCGGCGGCATTGGAGCCCAGCAGCAGCGCGACGAATTCGTCCCCGCCCATTCTTCCGACGATGTCCATTTCTCTGAGCACTCTGCGCAATACCTGGGCGAACGTGACCAGGGCGCGGTCGCCTTCGGCGTGGCCAAAGGTGTCGTTGATGACCTTGAAGCGATCGAGGTCGAAGAACAGCAGCGACGCCGGCGTGCCCATGCGCCTGCACATGCTCAGGGCATGCTCGGCGAGGGCTTCGAACCCGCGCCGGTTGGACAGCTGGGTGAGGTCGTCGATGCTGGCCAACTGCAAGGCGGCGATCTCGCGCTCGGCCATGCTCGCCAGGTCCAGCAGCAGGCCGCGTTCCTCGGCGTCGAGGACTCGCGGCCGGGTATCGAGCAGACACAACGTCCCGACGTTGCTGCCATTGCCCACTTTCAGCGGGCAGCCGGCATAGAAGCGGATCCTGGGTTCACCGGTCACCAACGGGTTGTCGTGAAAACGCTCGTCGCTGCCGGCATCGGGGATCATGAGGATCTGGTCGCTGAGGATGGCATGGGCGCAGAACGAGACATCTCGCGGCGTTTCAGTGGCGGCCATGCCCTGGCACGACTTGAACCACTGGCGGTCGCTGTCCACCAGGCTGACCACGGCAATGGGCACGTCGAACAGCCGCCTGGCCAGGCGGGTAAGACGGTCGAAACGCTCCTCGGGCCGAGTGTCGAGAATGTTCAGCGCATGCAGGGCGTGTACGCGCTCTTCTTCATGCACAGGCTTGGCAGGCGCCAGCATTGGGGAGCTCCTCGGTGATGTCTGCCCCTAGCCTAGCTCATGGACCAGGGGTTTATAAGTAGCCTGGGGTGGACGTCAAGCCGTGGTACTGACCATGGAACCGGCGGTGCTGCTGCCGGATTGCTGCATGGCCTGAAGCAGCCCAGCGGTGGCGGTCTGCAACGCCGCAGAGGTGGCGACCACCTGCGCCTGGATGGCGGCCACGGAGGCTGCCTTGCTTTCTTCGCTTTGCTGGCTGGCCTGGATGCGCGCCATCTCCTGCTGCTGTTCCTGAAGCTGCTTCTGCAACTCGGCAATCTGCTTTTGCAGCGCCTTGATCGTGTCCGATGTACCACTGCTGCCCTGGGCTGCGCCCGCGCCGCCAGCGCCACCGGCCGGCGCGCCTTTCTCGGTATCGGCAGGCGCGGCAGCGGTCTGCGTCGCCTCGCTGTCGGCGACCGCCGTGGGCGCCGGCGCGGCAGTGTTGATGGGGGCAGACGGGCGAATGCTCAAAGTGCTGGCGATGTTGCTCAAGGCGTTCATGACGAGTGCGTCCCTATAGGCTGTGACCGTTGCATCGGCCGGACACGGCCAGGCTTTAGCAACACTGCACAGGAACCGTGCTATCCGTCGGCCTGCGGCCTTGGAAGCGCCTTGGGGTTACCCAGAAAGGAGGAGGTGGCGCAAGATGAAAAAAACTTCAACGAGCCGTGCGAGGATTGTTGTCACAATGCCGCCATCCTCAGCAGACATCATCGGGTAGAGACCAACATGACGCGCGTACTGACCATCGAAGACGATGCCGTGACCGCCAGGGAGATCGTGGCGGAACTGAGCAGCCATGGCCTGCAGGTCGACTGGGTGGACAACGGCCGCGAAGGGCTGGTCAAGGCGGTGAGCGGCAACTACGACGTGATCACCCTGGATCGCATGCTGCCCGAGCTGGACGGCCTGGCCATCGTGACGACCCTGCGCACCATCGGCGTGAGCACGCCCATTCTGATGATCAGCGCGTTGTCGGATGTCGACGAGCGCGTACGCGGACTGCGTGCCGGTGGCGATGACTACCTGACCAAGCCGTTCGCCTCGGACGAGATGGCGGCTCGCGTCGAGGTGCTGCTGCGCCGCAACAACCCCGTGGCCGCCGCCGACAACGCGCTGCGCGTCGGCGACCTGACCCTGGACCTGATGACCCGAGAAGCACGCCGTGGCGAGCAGGCGCTGAACCTGCTGCCCACCGAATACAAGTTGCTGGAATTTCTGATGCGCAATGCCGGGCAGATCCTGACGCGCATGATGATCTTCGAAGAAGTCTGGGGTTATCACTTCGATCCGGGCACCAACCTGATCGACGTGCACATTGGCCGCTTGCGCAAGAAGATCGACCCACCGGGCACCGCACCGTTGATCAAGACCGTGCGAGGCTCCGGCTATGTCATTGCCGAACCTGTCTAAAGGCTGGCGTTCTTCCAGCAGTCGGCTGCTGGCGCTCTACAGCTTTCTGTTCGTGGCCTGGAGCAGCATTCTCATGGGGGTGTTGTACTACGAGGTCTCGACCTACCTCGCCGACCTGGCGCGGCACTCCCTGATGCAGCGTCAACATCTGTTCTCACGGTTCCACGGTGAAGCGCTGAACGAGGCGCTGGCTGCCAGCGAAGCATTCGATGATCGCACCTTCGATGCCTATGGCCTGTTCGACCTGCAACTGCGGCCGTTGTCCGGCCAGCTGCTGCAAGTGCCGCGGGGCCTGCCGCTGGACGGTCGCATCCACGACCTGGACAGCTGCGTGGACAGCGCCAACCCGCAGATGCCGCAGAACAGCTGCGACGCGGTGGCCATGCGTACCCTGGACGGTCGCTGGCTGGTGCTGGTACGCGACAACGGCTCGTTGTTCGCGGTGACCCACATCATCCTGCGCGCATTGTTGTGGGGGATTTCGCTGACGATCATTCCCGGGATCGCCGGCTGGCACCTGCTGCGACGCAGGCCATTGCGGCGCATCCGCGCCATCGAGGCCCGTGCCGATGCGATCGTTGCCGGTGATCTGACCACTCGCCTGCCGCTCTCGGACCGCCGGGACGAATTGGACATGCTGGCGGCGATCGTCAATGCGATGCTCGAACGCATCGAGCAACTGATGATCGAGGTCAAGGGCGTCTGCGACAACATTGCCCATGACTTGCGTACCCCCCTGACCCGCCTGCGCGCCCAGTTGTATCGCATCCAGCAGGAGGCGCCTGCCGATTCACGCCAGGCGTTGCAGCTGGACGACGTGATCGCTGAAGCCGACACGCTGATGGCGCGTTTTCGTGGGCTGTTGCGCATCTCGGAAATCGAAGACCACCGCCGACGTTCCGGCTTCATTTCCTTCGACCCGCAACCGCTGCTGCACGAACTGCACGACTTCTATCTGCCTTTGGCCGAGGACGAGGGCATCAATCTGCGTCTGGACGTGCCCGACACGCTGCCGATGCTGCATGGCGATCGCGCGCTGCTGTTCGAAGCCGTGGGCAACCTGCTCAGCAATGCCATCAAGTTCACTCCGGCGCACGGTCTGGTGGTGCTTGGCGCCACGGCGGAAAACGGCGCCACACGTTTGGAAATCAGCGACAGCGGACCGGGTATCGCACCAGAGGAGCGCGAAGCGATCTTTCAACGCTTCTATCGTTGCGAAGCCGACGGCCAGCACAGCGGCTTCGGCCTGGGGCTGTCGATCGTTGCTGCGGTGGTCAAGCTGCATGGGTTCACCCTCGAAGTGGGCAGCAGCGAACAAGGTGGCACGCGGATGACCCTGTGGTGCCGACAAAGCAAGGCATTGGTGTGAACATGAACCTGCTCTATATCAGCGACACGCCCGACAACGCCCTGCAACGCGCATTGGCGGAACAGGCCACAACGCTGCACACGGTTGATACGGCCACAGCAGCGCAAGCGCTTGTGCCAGGCCAATATGGGTTCATCGTGCTGGCACTGGAACGCTCTGGCCAGGACGCACTGGAGCACTGCCTGGCGCACCGGGGCAGCGCTGCACTGATGGTGCTGCTGGCCGGCGACGACCGTCAGGCCCGTATCGCCGCCCTGCGCGCCGGGGCCGATGCGTGCCTGGCGCAGCCGATTGCCTCGGCCGAGGTGCTGGCGCGTCTGCAGGCACTGTCCCGTGCGCGGCCGCGCGCCCCTGCCCTGCCGCCTTCACGCCTGTGGTTGTCGCCATCGCGGCTGATGGTCGGACGCGGCAAGCGCCAGCAGAGCCTGACCGTCAGCGAGCATCGCTTGCTGGCGATGCTGGCAAGCAACCCTGGCGCGGTCAGCCGGCAGTTCATCGAGCAGCAATTGTGGGGCGCAGGCCAGGCGCCGAAGACGGCGCTGATCGAGCGACACGTGTGCAACCTTCGTCGCAAGCTGGCCCAGCTCGATTGCCCCGAAGCCCTGCAGACCCTGCGCGGCTTTGGCTACAGCCTGGCCGAGCCGCTGCTGCTGCGCGCCGACTAAGCAAACCCGGGGCCCTCAGCGGGCGCGCAGCATGCAGCGGGCGTAGCGCTCGTCCACCCGTTGGGCAAACCAGGCCGTGGTCAGGTTGCGGGTGATCTTCGGGCTCTGCAGTTTGATGCCCGGAAGGATCGCCCGCGGAACCGGCTTGCCGGCAGCCTTGTCGGCCAGGGCGAAGGTACGCTCGAAGAGCGTGGTCTTTTCGAAATCCAGGGTTTCACCTTCCTCGAGGGCACGGCGAATGTCGCGGTCGTTCATGTTCAAGCGGTTGCCAAGATTGCGTACCGCCAGCTCGGTGTTGCTGGCGGCGCTGGAGTCGTAGCGAATCAGGTCGCCGTCGAGCGCCAGACGGCCGCCGGACAACTGGTTCACGGCATTCTGGAACGCCGCATTGCGGCTTGCGTACCAGCCGGCGTTGAAATCGGCGAAGCGGTACAACGGACGTTCGTAGCTGGCCGGATAGCCAAGCAGATGGGCAATGCCGAAATACATGCCGCCGCGCCGGGTGAACACTTCGCGGCGAATCGAACCGTCCACGGTGTAGGGGTAGCGCGCGCGGTGCTTCTCGGCGAAGTCGATGCTGACCTGCATCGGCCCGCCGGTGCGGACTGGGTTGAACGTGCCGAACAGCTGCCTGCCCAAGGGCACCATGCCGGTGAAGTCGTCGAAGATTTCGCTGAGCTGTTTCTCCGAGCGCGCAGCCTCCAGCCGTTGCGCATAGGACTTGCCGTCGACCGAGCGAATGCCCAGCGCAGCGTCGACGAGAAAGCCCGGTACATGCACCCGACCGGCGCGGCGGTCGATTTCCTGGCGGGCGATCTTGCCCAGCCCCGGCACGCTGGGGTCGACCTGGAAGGTGGACTCCTGCTCGGCCACGGCCAGCACCGCGCACAGGTTTTCATCGCTGCCCGGGATGCCCTGCACGTTCAGGGCCGTTTCGATATCGGCAGCCCAGCCCTCGCGGTCGGTGACCTTGGCGGGCAGCAGCTGCACGAGCTTGGCACGCACCTGTTCGGGCGAGGGTGCCGGGGGTTGGTTGCTGCGTTGGCTGGAACAGGCGGCGAGCAATACAAAGAGGATGCTCAGTGCGCCATGGCGCACGGCGAGCCGGCTTCTGGACATGTAAGGCCTTGGGAACGGATGGATTTGCGCCAGTATGGACGAGGCCCCGGCATGTCGACAGCCCCAGTGCAAATACCCCGCAGTCTGGCTATGCTTGCGCTCATGACCATGGCCCCTGCCACTCGCCAACCCTGCCCACCCGGCGCTTGCATCTGCGAGCGCGAACGCCTGCACGCGGTCCCCGATGCCGACCTGCGCATCCTGCGCCTGACCCGCGATGAAGAAAAGCGCCTGCTCGAACGACTCGAGAACCTGGAAAGCCTGGACGACCTGCGGCGCTTGCAGCAGCGCATCTTCGACCAGCTTGGCCTGCGTGTCGAAGTCACGCCCGGCTCGAGCACGGTGCGCAGCATGCGTGGCATCGCTATCCATATCGACGCACTGCCGGGACTGTGCCGCAAGACGCGGCAAGCGATTCCGGCTGCCATCCGTCGCGGCCTGGAAAAGAACCCCGAGGTGGCCTACCGGCTGCTCGACGCCCACGACCTGCTAGGCGGCTGAAGGGAGCTGGCACGGAATCTGCTCCGGTCCAGTTCATCAGTGTCGAAACGCCATGTTTTCGTCACTCTTTCCGAACAGACGGGGTTGGCATGGACACACGTTTTTCTTGCACCGGTTGTGGCAAATGCTGCAGTGACCATCACGTACCGCTGACGCTGTCCGAGGCGCGCCATTGGGCGGAAGACGGCGGCCAGTTGATCGTGTTGCTCGAAGCCTTCCTGGAAAACGGCCCCGGGCTGCACAGCCTGAACCTCAGCCACGCGCAACAGGAACATGCCAGACGGCGTTCGCTGCCCGTGCTGTGCGGCAGCGCGCCCGCCTACGTCTCGATCACCTTCGCTGCCTACAACGTCGGACCTTGCCGCAACCTGGATGCCGACAATCGCTGCGGCATCTATGCCAAGCGGCCGCTGGTGTGCCGGATCTATCCGATGGAGATCAACCCGCACATTCCACTGCGTCCGGACATGAAGGATTGCCCGACCGAAGCCTGGGCCACTGGCTCTGCGTTGATTGCCGGTGGGCATTTGGTCGACGCGCCGCTGGCGGCGTTGATCGAGCAGTCGCGCCAGGCCGACCGTGACGACATCGCTGCCAAGGCGCAAGTGTGCGCGCAGCTGGGCATCCACACTGCTGCGCTCAAGGGCGATGGCTTCACCACTTACCTGCCGCCGCCTGCCGCTTTCCTCGCGGCGCTGCGCGAGGTCGACACCATGCCGATGCTGACGAATAACTTGTTGACGCGCTGGGACCTGCACGTGCCGGATGAGGACCTGGCACGGCGCCTGGCCGAAACCGGCGCGATGATCGCCGCCATCCTGGCCGACGACGCCATGTTCATTTCGCTGCGCCGCGCGGCCTGAGTACCGCAAACGCGTAGATGGAAGATGCATGTCTCGAATCATTACGTTATATTATAACTATAACATAATGGATCGTTGCACATGCGCTCACCTCGTTTTGCCCCCATGGCCGGCCTCGCCTTCAGCGTACTGGGGATGCCCGCCTACTCTGAAACCTCGCCCGAAACCCTCGAACTGGAAGCTATCAGCGTCACAGCGGGTGGCGATATGGAAACCGCGACCGGTCCGGTCACCGGCTACCGCGCGACCCGTTCGGGCAGCGCGACCAAGACCGATACCGCGATCAAGGACATTCCCCAAGCGGTCAGCGTGATCCCGGTCCAGGTGCTTCAGGACCTGGGCAGCAGCAATGTCGAACGTGCCCTGCAATACGCCGGGGGTGTGTCCCAGCAGAACAACTTCGGCGGCCTGACGCTTTACGAATACAGCGTGCGCGGCTTCAGCACCTCGGAATTCTACCGCGACGGCTTCAGCGCCAACCGCGGCTACCCTGCGACCCCGGACGTTTCCAGCATCGAACGCATCGAGGTGCTCAAGGGCCCGGCTGCCAGCCTGTACGGACGTGGCGATCCCGGCGGCACGGTCAACATCGTCAGCAAGAAACCACAGGCCGAATCCTTCGCGCGCCTGTACGGCAGCGCCGGCTCCTGGGACCGCTATCGCACCAGCCTGGACCTGAACACCCCGCTCGATGCCGAGGGCCAGGTGCTGAGCCGGGTCAACCTGGCGGTGGAAGACAACCACAGCTTCCGTGACCATGTGCAGAACGAGCGGGTGTACGTGGCACCATCGCTGAGCTGGCAGCTGGATCCGGACACCTCCTTGCTGGTGGAGGCCGAGCTGGTGCGCCACCAATCGGTGTTCGACCGCGGGGTGGTAGCGCCGGGCAATGGCTGGGGTGGAGGCTCGCGCCGGACCTTTCTCGGCGAGCCCAACGACGGCTTCATCGACAACGACAACAACCGCATCCAGGCCGCGCTGGAACACCGGCTCAACGACGACTGGCAACTGCGCGTGGCCAGCCACTACAAACAGGGCGAGCTGAGCGGCGATGCCAGTGAGGCACGCGCGCTCAACGCTGACGGCCATACGGTCAATCGGCGCTTTCGCGAGCGCGACATGGATTGGCACGACAGCATCAGCCAGGTCGAGCTGCGCGGTTTCCTCGACACGGCCAGCGTGCAGCATGAACTGTTGATTGGCAGCGAATATGAGGATTACCGCAAGAACGAACGGGTGACCGCCACCGCAGGTGCCTACCGAATCGACATCTTCGACCCGGTGTACGGCCAGCCCAAACCCACAGGCGCGCGGTCGGGCTCGGATTTTCGCGAGCATGTGCGCAGCCACGCGCTGAACCTGCAGGATCAACTGGTGTTCAGCGACAAACTGCGCGGCATGCTGGGCATGCGCTATGAACATTTCGAACAGCGCATCGCCGACTACACCACCGGCAATCGCAACCTGCAGCGCCAGGATGCTTTCACCCAGCGCGCCGGGCTGCTCTACCAACTCACGCCGCAATGGGGGCTGTTCGCCAATGCCTCGACGTCGTTCAAGCCCAACAGCGGGCTGGATGCCGGCGGCAAGTCGTTCGACCCTGAAGAAGGCATGGGCTACGAGGCGGGGCTCAAGGCCGAGTTGTTCGACGAGCGCCTGAGCGCGACCCTGGCGGCGTTTCACATCGACAAAGAGAACGTGCTGGCGCTGGACCCGGCGAGCAACCTCAATCGCGCCATCGGCAAGGCACGCAGCCAGGGCGTCGACTTGCAGTTCAGTGGCCAGCTGACCGACTCACTACGCGTGATCGGCGCCTACGCCTGGATCGACGCCGAGGTCACCGAGGGCGACGCCAGCGTGCCCAAGGGCAGCCGCCTGCTTGGCGTGGCACGCAACAGCGCCAGCCTGCTGGGCGTCCATGAGTTTCAGGACGGGCCGTTGCGCGGTTCCGATATCGGCGCCGCGTTCACCTATGCAGGGGATCGGTCCGGCGAGTCCGGGGGCCGTTTCGAGTTGCCCGCCTATCACACAGTCGATTTGCTCGCGCATTACAAGGCCAGCGACAAGGTCACCCTGGGGGTCAACCTGAACAACCTGTTCGACGAAAAGTACTTCGAGCGATCCTACAGCAACTACTGGGCGATGCCCGGCGAGCCGCGCAACCTGACCTTGAGCGTTGCCGTGGATATGTAGAGGGCGGTTGCCCGTACGACGGCCTCATCCCTGAAGGCCGCCCTACCGGCGCACACCCAGGCGTCAGATGCGGAAACTACCGACCAGTTGCTTGAGCCGCAGGGCCTGCTGTTCGAGGTCGGCGCACGCACGCAGGGTGGACTGCAAGTTTTCCACACCTTCCTGGTTGAGGGTGTTGATCTCGGTGATATCGACGTTGATCGATTCCACCACCGCAGTCTGCTCCTCGGTAGCGGTGGCCACCGACTGGTTCATGCCATCGATTTCGCCGATGCGCTGGGTCACGCTGACCAGACGCTCACCGGCCTGATTGGCGATGGTGACGCTGGACTCGCTCTGGCCCTGGCTTTCGTTCATCAGGATGACCGCCTGGCGTGCGCCCACCTGCAACTGCTCGATCATGCCCTGAACCTGCTGGGCCGACTCCTGAGTGCGGTGCGCGAGGTTACGGACTTCGTCGGCGACCACGGCAAAGCCCCGCCCGGCTTCGCCGGCGCGCGCCGCTTCGATCGCCGCATTGAGCGCAAGCAGGTTGGTCTGCTGTGAAATGCTGGTGATCACTTCCAGGATCTGACCGATGTTGACGGTGCTGGCGTTCAGGCTTTCGATGTTGCTGCACGAGCCGCTGATCTTTTGCGACAGCACGTTCATGGCGCTGATGGTCTGGCCGACCACCGCCTGGCCGTCGGCGGCCAGGCTGCGCGCGGCACTGGAGTGCTGCGAAGCCAGGGCGGCGTTCTGGGCAATTTCCTGCGCGGCGGCGCCCAGTTCGTTGATGGCGGCGGCCACGCTGCTGGTGCGGTTGACCTGCTGATCGGAGTTGAGCATCGAGGAGTTCGAGGCGCTGACCACGCGTAGCGCCACTTCGTTGACCTGGCCAGTGGCCGAGGCCACCTCGCGGATCGAGTCATGGATGCGTTCGACGAAACGGTTGAACGAAAGCGCCAGGGCGCCGAACTCATCGGCGCTGTGTAGGGTGAGTCGACGGGTCAGGTCGCCCTCGCCTTCGGCAATGTCGTGCATGGCCCGGCCCATTGCGTGCAAAGGCTGCATCAGCAGGCGAATGAGCATGCCAAGCAAGGCGATGGTGAGGACCACGGCAATGACCGTAGCGATCACCGCCGAGCTGCGAAACTGGCTGAGCATCGAGTAGGCCTTGGCCTTGTCCATGCTCAAACCGATGTACCAGTCGACCGAAGGCAGCCCCTCGACCTTGGCGAAGGTCACGATGGACGGACGGCCATCGCGTTCGACCTCGGTGACGTCGCTGCCGATGCGCGGTGTGTGCTGAGGGTACACGTCCTTGAGTGACTTCATCACCAACTGGTTGTCGGGGTGGACCAGGATCTTGCCGTCTGCGCTGACCAGAAAGGTGTAGCCACTGCCGTCGAAGTCCAGCGAGTTGATGGTCTTGACCAGCGTCTCAAGGCTCAGATCCCCGCCCACTACACCGACCGGCTGACCATTGGCGCTCAGCGATGGGGTGGCGATAGTGAGGATGGTCTTGCCGTTCGCGGCATCGACGTAAGGTTCGGTGAGGATGGTCCGGCGCGCGTTCATGGCGTCGGTGTACCAGGGACGGGTGCGCGCATCGTAGCCTTCGGGCATGGTATCGGGCGGCTCGAGGAAATAACCTCCCGAGACATTGCCCAGATAGGCAAACTCGAAGTTGGCCAGCAAGGTCTTCTGCTTGAGCAACGCGCCTATGGCCTCGGGACTGGGGTTGAGGGCAACGCTCTCGGCCAGGGTTTCGGCCAGGAGGATGCGTCCCGAGAGCCAGTGCTGGATGTTCGTGGCAGTGCCACTGCCCATTTCGTGCAGATAGCTTTCAAGGTCGGCACGAATGGCATTGCGCTGCAGGTAATCGTTATAGAACGTGAACAACGCGAAGGCTGCGGTCACGATGAGCGAAGCGGCCAGGAGAATCTTGTGGCTGAATTTCAGGGTTTTTTGCATGGCCGGTAGGTCCGCTGTGATGTTGCACGGGCTATCGGCAAATGTGTGACAGTATTTAGCGTGGATCCAATAATAGCCTGATGCCACTAGTCATTTCCGACTGTCGGTAGTTATTTCCATAACAGGATGTGTCGGATTTGACTGACGGTTGGGCTTTGACCAACAGTGAGCAGCGCTCGGGTCGATCGGTCCAACCGGGCACTGCAGGTGAGTGTCACGTATTGAGGAGTGAGTGCATGGCAATCGAACGCTACAACGGCTTTGCCCAGGCCCTGCATTGGCTGACGGTCGCCGCGCTGTGCCTGGTGCTGCCGTGCGTGTGGGTAGCGGAGAATTTTCCGCCCGGTCCGGTACGGGTGCTCTGGTACCTGGCACATGAGTCCATGGGCATCAGTGTCGCCCTTCTGGTGATGATCCGGCTGACCTGGCGCTGGCGCCACAGGGCGCCAGCCTATCGAGCGGAGATCGGTGCCGGTACGCGGGTATTGGCCCATCTGAATCATGGCTTGCTGTACGCCGTGTTACTGACCATGCCAGTGACCGGCTACCTGATGGCCGGCAATGGCCAGGACGTGCCGTTTTTCGGGCTGGTGTCGCTGCCTGGGTTCGTCCAGAACGAGGCGCTGGGTAAATTCGCCAACACCGTACATGTCTGGGGGCAATTCGCGCTGTACGGATTGATCATCATGCATGTCGCCGCCACGGTATGGCACGTGGCGGTGCGCCGGGACGGCATGCTCGAGCGGATGCTGCCGCCGCAACGCGACTGACGCGTACGGCGGCCGCCTGCCGTCAGCGCTGACCGATGCTGCTGAACTGTCCGAGCATCTGCGCGAACTGCGACAGGGGCATCTTCTGGCCGTTGAAATCCACCACGGCATCGCTGTAGCGCAGGCTGGCACGTAAATGCTCGCCTTCGTCCTTGACCAGCCCGAGCATCTGCCCCAGCCCGGCGACGGTAGCGCTCAGATCCCGTCCGGCCTGTTCCACACGGGCCGGATCCGTCTGCCCCTGGAGCCTGGCCTGCAGGCTGCCGACGTCTGCCAGCATCGGCTTGGACAGTTGCAGATCCGCCTGCACATTGGCGATGAGTGCGGGCCAATAGGCTGGCGAGCCAGGTTTGGCCGGCGCGGGATTGGCCAGGCGAGCCGTCATGCTCAAATGACTTTCGCCGTGGTCGGTGGCCAGGCTCAAGCGTTCCAGTTGCAACTGGGGCTTGGCATCCAGCAGCCTGCCGATGAGCGCTTCCAATTGCTGCCGCTGGGCAATGCTCAAGCGCAAGGGTGGCAATGTTCCGTCTGGCAAAGGTGTCTGCCACTGCGGCGCGATGACCGTTCGATAGAAATCACCGAATTCCCGACTGGCAACGATATCGAGGTTGGCCAGCTTGATGCTCATCTGCAGCGCGCCGACCGGTCGGCTGGCATAGTTCACGGCGCCGATACTGTAGCTGGCCTGGACGTCAAGCTTGCCCTCCACTTCCTGCATCAGGCCGGAAGCGGCAAGGTTTTCCACCTGGACGGGGGCGATCTCGGCGCCCTGCAGACTGGCCTGGGCAAGTTTGAGTTCCGAGTGCCCCAGGTACAGGCCAGAGGTACCCAAGGTGCCGCCGGTATCGAAGCTCAAGCCTTTGAATTGCGCCTGCAGGCGACCTGCCTGGCCTTCGATGTCGGCCAGCAGTTCTTCGCTGCGGCCGGTCAGGCTGTAATGGCTGGCGTCGGCGCTCAACACCAGGCGGGCGTTCAAGCCGGAAAATTTCACGGTGTCGTTGCCCTCGCGGGCGTCGAGCGGCAACAGTTGCAGGCGCGTGTCACTGGCACCGTCGTAACCGATGCTGGCCTGACCGCGCAACGGCGGCTGCTCCTGACTCATGGCAAACCAGGCTTGGGTGTCGGCGTTGCGCTCGAGGGCGAAGTTGCTCGCGGCCATCACTGGCATCAACCTGAATGTTTTCAGGTGTGACCAGGGCAGCGGCCCGTGCTCGATATGATCGATCAGCAACAACTCGCGGTTTTCGGGCCTGCCCTCGGCCTGCATGCCGTGAAGTCTGATTCGGTAGTGCGCGGTGCTGGTGAAGAAATGCCGCTCCAGGGACAGCAATTCGATCTGCATGCCCGGCTGGCCGTCGACGCTGAAGGAGGCAGCCAATTCGCGATTGGCCTGCTCGATGGCATTGCCGAGGACCGGCTCCAACTGGGTGCCAGTATACCAAGCGCCACCCAGGGTGGCGGCCGCAGCCATGACGACGATGCCGGCAATGATGCCTGTTGCTTTGTTCATGATCGGACTCATTCGAAAGAATACCGCTGCACCCGGAGCACTGCCGCCCAGGGCGCGAGCAAAACGGCCACGGCGCAGCGCCGGGCCGCAGGTTAGCACCTGCGCTTAGTTACCGGCCAGCCAGGCAGTGGCTCGTCCGACGGCAAATTGCTACCGATGATGACTTTGGTCGCGGCCGCGGAAACGCGCCGTTTTCTTTGCATATCCGTAACTTGTGCGCAACAGTTTATGCCCTTTCGTCAGTCTTTTTTTTAAGGCACAGAACCCTTGGGCGTTGCGTCAGTCGACTGTTCAGACGCTTACGCATCATTGAAGGGACGCCCCCATGACTACCGCCTCCATTCTAGTCCTTGAAGATGAGGACCTTATCCGCCTCCTGCTGACGACGGTGCTCGAAGATGCAGGTTTCGAGGTGACGGCATTCGCAACCGCCGACCAAGGCTACGACTTTCTCGAGACGCATCCGGGAGAAGTCAACATGGTCGTCAGCGATATCCGTATGCCGGGGCATATGGACGGCTACGACTTGAGCAAGATGGCCGCCGAGCGCTGGCCTACCCTGCCGATTCTGTTGACCTCGGGTTACTCGGGTCGCGACCTGGATCTGGGGCCGAATGTTCAGTTTCTGCCAAAGCCGTGGACCAACGAACGGCTGTTGAGCAAGGTGACGACCTCACTGCACATGCATTGATGGGTAAAGCGCGTCAGCGTGGCTTGCCTTGCAAGGCATCCCTGGCGAATGTCGCGGCCTGGCGCGTCATCTGGTCGAGCTGGCGGTCGCGTTTTCTTTCGGCCTCGAGCATGGCTTTGCGCCCATGCTGATTGAGCAGATAGGCATGAATCTGTCGGACCTCCAGCGAAGCGTAGACAGGTGCGACATCCAGCACGGCAATGGGCTGGTCGGTTGCCCCGCCATCGCTGCTCAGCTTGACCTGCGGCCCCTGCGCGCCGATCACCTGAAAGCCCAGATTCTCGAACCAGGGCACCTTGCCCAGTACGCACGCCAGTTCGACGTGGGCATGACGCACCCGGATGGCCTCGAGTAACGCCCGCGCCACTCCTTGCCTGCGCCGCGCCATGCGCACTGCCATGTAGGCCACCGTGCACACTGCGGGGTCATGGGCGGCTCGCAGGAACAGGGCGAAGCCGTCGAGCGTTTCCGGTCGGGCAGGGTCGAACGCCAGCACCAGCTCCGGTTTTACCTCACGCCCTCCGGCCATCGCTTCCAGGTACAGATGCACTTCATAGCCGACGCCGTATTGGTACAGCTGGTACAAAGGGTTGCTCGGGGTAATGCCCAGGCTGCTGATGTCGGTAAGGTAGTCGACCACCATCTGCAGCAATTGGCTCTTGACGTCTTCGGACGGCGCGCAGGTGGAGTGATGGATCAGTGACATCGGTAGCAAGGCTCCGGCAGGACGCACACAGGTGAAAGAGCACGAATGATAAACCGTACCTTGCCTGGATCGACAGTGGAACGTGCCCGCCAGCCAGGCGACGGGCTGGCAGAGCGCACTTCAGCCGCGGCCAACGAACGGCATGTTGGTCGCCATGACGGTCATGTTGAGTACGTTGGCCGATAGAGGCAGCTTGGCGATATAGCGAACCGCGTCGACAACGTGAACCATATCGACCATGGGTTCGACGGCGATGTCGCCATTGGCCTGGCGAACACCTTTGGTCATGCGCGCCGACAAATCGGTGAGGGCATTGCCAATATCGATCTGGCTGCAGGCGATGTTGAACTCGCGACCATCGAGCGCAAGGCTTTTGGTAATGCCCAGCACGGCGTGCTTGCTGGCGGTATAGGGCATGCTGAAACTGCGTGGCGTGTGCGCCGAGATCGACCCGTTGTTGATGATCCGGCCACCTTGCGGCTGCTGTCGGCGCATCAACCCGAACGCCGCGCGACAACACAGAAAAACCCCGGTGACGTTGGTCTGCAGTACGTCGGCCCATTTGGCCACGTCCAGCTCGTCGATGGGCACTGCGGGCGCGCCGATACCGGCATTGTTGAAGATGACGTCGAGGCGCCCGTAAGTCTCTTCGACCCTGGCGAACAACGCATCCACGCTGGCACTGTCACGCACATCGGCCGCCACGGCCAGGGCTTCACCGCCTTGCTCGGCGATCTTCTGAGCCACGGCCTGCACGGTCTCCAGGCGTCTGCCTGCCAGCACCACGCAGAAGCCGTCGGCTGCCAAACCGAGGGCCGTTGCCTGGCCAATGCCGCTGCCGGCACCTGTCACCAACGCTATCTTCTTCGACATACTTGTCTCTCCGGTTTCGGGATCAATTACTGTCCGCTGCGCGCCCCTTGCGTTCCTGGATCATCTGCTCACCGCTTTGCTGGCGCTGCTGCTGGAGCATATCGCCGCCTTCAGGCGATGCCGAGGGCGCAGGCCTTGGGATCGTACTCGAACTTCGAGTGGCCGGCGCGCGATTCATGCCGCTGGAGGGGTTGCGCGTGGTGTTGGCCTGGGGCTGCGCAGTGCCGGGTGTCGAGGCGGTGCCAGGTGCCGGGGCCGTGGTACTTGCGGGGCTGGCAGCGGAACCCGGCGCCGGGCTCGAGGCACTGACGCCCGGCGCAGCCCCCACACCGCACGAGGCAGCGAAGAGCATTCCAACCAGGCCGGTGTACTTCAGGGCATGCAAGAGCGCTTTCATGGATGTCTACCTCGGGCAATGACGTGATGGGTTTCCTGTTGTAGCTGAGCCCGTTGGCCACCTGTAGTTCCCTGGGTGCGCCGAGCGTGGGGGCGGTTGTTGGCTTGCAGGCGCGCGGCTGGGTTACCCTTGCAGGGATGAACTTGCACTTATCAATACGTTTCAACAAGGATCGAAGCAATGTCCGAGCCGGCGAAAAACCGCGCCCCTCATCAGGCCCACTGCAAGGACTGCAGACTGGCGCCGCTGTGCCTGCCGCTGTCACTGGAACTGGCCGACATGGATGCGCTGGACGACATCATCAAGCGCGGCCGCCCGCTGAAGAAGGGTGAGTTCCTGTTTCGCCAGGGGGAAGCCTTCGCAGCCGTATATGCCGTGCGTTCCGGTGCCTTGAAGACTTTCAGCCTGAGCGACAGGGGTGAAGAGCAGATCACCGGATTTCATTTACCCAGCGAACTGCTGGGGTTGTCCGGGATGGACCGCCTGGTGTATCCGGTGACCGCGCAGGCACAGGAAACCACGTCGGTGTGCGAGATTCCTTTCGAACGCCTCGACGAGCTGTCGGTGCAACTGCCGCAGCTGCGTCGCCAGCTGATGCGGGTGATGAGTCGCGAGATCCGCGACGATCAACAAATGATGCTGCTGCTGTCGAAAAAGACCGCCGAGGAGCGTATCGCGACCTTTCTGGCCAATCTGTCGGCCCGGCACACTGCACGCGGCTACTCGGCGGTGCAGTTTCGTCTGAGCATGTCGCGCAACGAGATCGGCAACTTCCTGGGCATGGCGATGGAAACGGTGTCGCGGGTGTTCACTCGGTTCCAGCACGGTGGGCTGCTCGAAGCGCACGGCAAGGAAGTACGCATCCTCGATGCGCAACGCCTGTGCGCCGTGGCCGGTGGCACGGTGCTCGAATGAGCACGGCAGGTGGGGCAGTACTGGCCACCACTGAGGGTTATACTGCACGACCCCTGCCCTGCCAGAGCTACGACCGATGGTTTTCGACGAACACAGCTTCAAATCCCTGATCCGCCCTGTGCCGGATTTCCCCAAGCCCGGCGTGGTGTTTCGTGACATCACCCCGCTGTTCCAGTCGCCCAAGGCTCTGCGCCTGGTGATCGACAGTTTCGTGCACCGCTACATCGACGCCCCGTTCAGCCATATCGGTGCCATGGATGCGCGCGGTTTTCTGATCGGTTCCATCGTTGCCCACCAGCTGAACAAGCCGCTGATCCTGTTCCGCAAGCAAGGCAAGCTGCCCGCCCATGTGCTCAGCGAGGGTTACCAGACCGAATACGGCGAAGCGTTCCTGGAGGTGCATGCCGACAGCCTGTGCGAAGGCGACTCGCTGGTGCTGTTCGACGACTTGATCGCCACCGGCGGCACCCTGATCGCCGCGGCCAATCTGGTTCGGCGCATGGGGGCCGAGGTGTTCGAGGCCGCCGCGATCATCGACCTGCCCGAGTTGCAAGGCTCGCAGCGTCTGCAGGACGCCGGCGTCGGCACCTTCTGCCTGACCCGCTTCGCACTCGACGAGCGCTAGCGCTCGTTGCAGCACCACTGCGACGTCGCACCACAGGCCATCCGATGCAGTCCCCGACGGAATGTTGCGGTCCACATCCACAGCATCCACTCACACCTGGAGACGACATGACTCATTCTGCATTGGTAGTAGGCGCAAGCGGTATCGTCGGCAGCGCGACTTCGCGACTGCTGCTGGATCAGGGTTGGCAGGTTGCCGGACTGGCGCGCAAGCCCAACGTGGCCGAAGGGGTTACCCCTGTGCAGGCCGACCTGATGGACCCAGCCTCCCTGGCCACGGCACTGGCCGAGCTGAAGCCCAGCCACGTGTTCTTGACCACTTGGGCTCGCCAGGATACCGAAGCGGAGAATATCCGTGTCAACGCCGCCATGGTGCGCAACGTGCTCGATGCGCTGCGCGCGGCGGGCAGCGTCAAGCATGTAGCCTTGGTGACCGGCCTCAAGCACTACCTGGGCCCGTTCGAAAACTACGGCAAGGGCAGCCTGCCACAGACACCCTTCCGTGAGGAACAAGGCCGCCTGGACGTCGAGAATTTCTATTACGCCCAGGAAGACGAAGTGTTCGCCGCCGCCGAGCGCGATGGCTTCACCTGGAGCGTGCATCGCCCCCACACCATCACCGGTGTCGCGGTGGGCAACGCCATGAACATGGCAACCACCCTGGCGGTGTACGCGTCGATCTGCAAGGCCACCGGGCGGCCGTTCGTGTTCCCCGGATCGCGCGTGCAGTGGGACAGCCTGACGGACATGACCGATGCTCGCCTACTGGCCAAACAACTGCTGTGGGCCAGCACGACGCCTGCCGCGGCCAATCAGGCGTTCAACGTGACCAACGGCGACGTGTTTCGCTGGAGCTGGATGTGGCAGCAGATCGCCGACTGGTTCGGTGTGCAGGCTTCGCCCTTTCCGCAGCAGGTCACGCCCCTGGCCGAGCAGATGGCCGACGATACGGCGGTGTGGCAGCAGCTGGCCCAGGAGCATGGCCTGCTGGAAGCCGATATCGACCGCCTGGTTTCACCTTGGCACACCGACGCCGACCTGGGCCGGCCCATCGAAGTGGTGACCGACGTTTCCAAGAGCCGCCGCTTGGGCTTCAAGGAGTTCCAGGCGAGTGACCAGGCGTTTTTCGATGTGTTCGAGAAGCTGCGCAGCGAGCGTCTGATTCCCTGAGGCGGCGTATGGGATATGCTGGCGGTCTGCCTCACTGATTCGGACCCCCGCAATGAACGTTCTCAAACGCGCCCTGCTCGACCGCAAGCTGAAGATGGCCCTGGCGGCACGCAAGTGTCGCCTTGACTGCGGCAGCCGGGGCCTGCGCAATGGTATCGAGCTGACCCTGGAAGAAGGCGTCAAGCTGCATGACGTCAAGCTGTTCGGGCAGCGCCTGAGCATTGGTGCACACACCGCCATCATGAGCGGTGCCGAGTTGCACGAGGTGTCCGAGATCGGGCGCTACTGCTCGATTGCGGCCGGCACGGTCATCGGTCACAGCCGCCAGTCCCACCCGCTGGGCTGGCTGTCTACCCATAGCAAACTCTTTTCCCTGCGGGCGGCCCGTACTCCCGAAGTGGCCGGCTACTACGTCAGTACCCCGACCACCTTGGGCCATGACGTGTGGATCGGGCGCGACGCCATGCTCATGGACGGCATCAGCATCGGCACGGGTGCCGTGGTTGGGGCTCAGTCGCTTGTGAACAAGGACGTACCGCCTTACGCCATCGTCGCCGGCACGCCGGCACGGGTTATTCGCTACCGCTTCGACCCCGAAACCATCGAGCGGCTGCTGGCCAGCCAGTGGTGGGAACTGCCGCCCGAGGCACTGGCGGAACTGCCAATGGAACAGCCCCAGGCGCTGCTCGAGACGCTGGCCGACACGCCTCCAGCCAGCCTGAAGCCGCGCAGGATCAAGCTGCACAGCGCAACATGGCGCATCGAAACGCTCTGACCTGCGGCGGCTGCCGGCCCTCATCCATGAAGAATGATTGAATCCCGGCTGTGACGTGCCTGTCTCAACTGCACATTCATTGCGCGAACGAGAGGCTGGTATGGACCTGGGAATCAAGGGGCGTGTGGCGCTCATCACTGGCGGCAGCGGCGGCCTGGGCCTGGCAACTGCGAGGCTGCTGGGCGAGGAAGGCGTTTTTGTCGTGTTGAGCGACAACGATGCAGACAAGCTCGAGCAAGTAGCCGCCCTGTTGCCCGAGACAGTGCTGAGCGTGGTAGCCGATGTGACCGACCAGCAGCAGGTCGACCATCTTGTGGCTCAAGCCGAAGCACGCTTTGGCCAGATCGACATTGTCGTCCACACCGCTGGCGTCACCGGGGCCAAGGGCGACCCACTGGCTTTGTCCGACGCCGATTACCAGGAAGCCTGGAGCACTGACTTCTTTTCCGCCGTCCGCGTGGCGCGGGCCACCATTCCGAAAATGCGTGAGCGAGAGTGGGGACGTTTTGTCTGCATTACCTCGGAGAATGCGGTGCAACCGTACTGGGAGGAAGCGGTGTACAACGTGGCCAAGGCTGCGCTGGCGGCGTTCGTCAAGAACCTGTCCTACAAGGAAGCGGGATTCGGCGTGCTGTGCAACACCGTCGCGCCTGCTTTCATCGAGACGCCCATGACCGATGGCATGATGGAACAGCGCGCGCAGCAGATGGGCACCTCATTCGAGGAGGCGATCGAGAGTTTTCTCGAAGAGGAACGCCCTGGCATCGTGCAAAAACGTCGGGGCAAGGCCGAGGAAGTTGCTGCGGTGATCGCGCTGCTGGTGTCGGAGCGAGCGTCATTCGTCAATGGCAGCAATGTGCGCGTCGACGGTGGCTCGGTGACAGCCGTGCAGAACTGAAACCGGTGATGAAAAAACCTCCCGGCAGGCGTCCTGCAGGGAGGTTTTTTCTTGCAGCGCGATAGCCGAGCGGCAATCAGGCCAAATCGCTTTGCGCCTTGCCAGAACCCAGGTCCGCGCCGGTAACCGGGTTGGCGTCCGGATCGGACTCGGTACGCAACTTCAACGCTTCCAGCACCTTGGCATCCTTGGCGCTCAGTACCACCGACGCACTGCCGTCACCGCCGTCCACGGCCGGTTCCGGCTCGGCCACGAACTCCCACTCTTCACCCTGGTTCCACGGGCCGCGTACATTGGGTTCGCCGGACATATTGAAGTACTTGTTGGTGAACTCCCGCATGCCTGGCAACTTGCCTTGGGGAAAGTTGGGTTGAATGGCATGCAACGCGTTTTCGAATGACAGCTGATGGGCGATTTCCCGAGTCATCAAGAATCCCAGTGCTTCTTTCACGCCTGGATCGTCGGTGACATTCATCAAGCGCTCGTAAACAATCTTTGCCCGTGATTCAGCGGCAATATTGGAGCGCATATCCGCAGTCGGTTCGCCGATGGTATCTATATAAGCAGCGGTCCAAGGAACGCCTGCGGAGTTCGTCAGGGGAGCACCGGCACCATACAGCAGGCTGGTGATATGGGAATCGTTGCCCGCGCCATTGATTGCACGATACAACTCGCCTTCTTCCTGAACACCTTCTGCCAACTGGCCTTTTGCGCCCTTGTTGAGCATGACGATGATCGAACCGACGATCTCCAGATGGCTGAGTTCCTCAGTGGCGATGGACATCAGCAGATCCTTGCGGCCCGGATCATCCTCGGCCAGGGCCTGGGTAAAGTAACGTGCCGCCGCGGCCAGTTCGCCCTGGGCACCGCCGAATTGCTCCAGCAACAGGTTGGCCAAACCTGGATTGGGTGCCGCGACACGCACGGTGTATTGCAAACGCTTGTTGTGCAAGAACATTGTGGTTTCCTCAGGCTGATCTAATTATGAATCGGCACACGCTCGCTTCCGATGGGGAGGAGACTTCGGAACAGCACCATCATAGGTAGGAAACAACAACACCCCGTTAATCCCATTTAATTATCGCAACCGGATCAATGGTTGTACTTGCAGAGAATAACTACTGGCCTATTGATTTGACCAACAGCACTCATAGTTTGCGTACGATATATTGGATAGTTTAAAACTTTACGCAAAAACCTCTATTACCAGGCAGCAATCGCAACCCTGTAGCAGCGGCGCAAGCCGCGTCGGCGGCCCACACGGTGAGCCGGGAGCACACTGTCGCGCCCAGACTCAGCATGCCCCGCCGCCACGATGACATTCGATCAGTCAGTGGGATGTCCCGAAGAGTTTCTTGCCCAGGCTGACCACTGCCAATACGGCGGCGCCGGTAAGAATGCCGGTCAGCGCGTCGACCAGAGTGCTGGCTACCGTGCCCATCAGACCACCGCCAGCCAGCGCCACCGCCGCCTCACTGAGGTGATGCACGAACGGCAGGCCATGCGCGATGATTCCGCCGCCCACCAGAAACATGGCAATGGTGCCCAGTATCGACAGTACCTTCATGAGCACGGGCGCCAACCACAGCAGCCCGTTGCCCAGCGCCTGACTGGCCGCGCCGGTCTTCTGCTTGAGGTAGAGGCCAACGTCGTCGAGCTTGACGATGCCGGCCACCAACCCATAGACACCTACGGTGATCAGCACAGCAGTGATCACCAGCACGCCGACCTGGTCCAGGAAGGGCCTCGTGGACACCACGCCCAATGCCAGCACGATGATCTCCGCCGAAAGAATGAAGTCGGTGCGCACCGCACCTTTGATCTTGTCCTTCTCGAACGCCACCATGTCGACCTTGGCATCGGCCATGGCGGCCTTGCGCTGCTCGAGGTCGGCGGCCGAATCCTTGTGCAGGAACTTGTGCACGACCTTCTCGAAGCCTTCGAAGCACAGGTACGCGCCGCCGATCATCAACAGCGGCGTGATCAGCCAGGGCGCGAATGCGCTGATCAACAGCGCTGCCGGTACCAGGATCGCCTTGTTCAGCAGGGAACCCTTGGCCACCGCCCAGACCACCGGCAGTTCACGATCCGCCTTGACCCCGGTGACCTGTTGGGCATTGAGCGCCAGATCGTCGCCCAGCACCCCGGCGGTTTTCTTCGCGGCCAGGGAAACGTCGTCGAGCAGAGTCGCGATATCGTCGAGAAGCGTCAGCAAATTGCCTGCGGCCACGGGGAGCATCCTCATGAGTAAGTTAGGTGGCTGACGCACGGGGGTCGGCTAAGTTCCCTGCCGGGCCATTGTTGAGGGCCCGGCAACGCCGGTGCTACCATCGCGGACCCTGCAGCACAGCCGGGGTCCACTGCGCAGAAACAAGGACTTTTGCCCACCATGAGCAGTATTCGCGAGCGCAACAAGGCACTGATTCTGCGCGCGGCCAGTGAGGAATTCGCCGACAAGGGTTTCGCCGCCGCCAAGACCCACGACATCGCCTGCAAGGCCGGCGTGCCCAAGCCCAACGTCTACTACTACTTCAAGTCCAAGGAAAACCTCTACCGCGAGGTGCTGGAAAGCATCATCGAGCCGATCCTGCAGGCGTCCACGCCGTTCGATACGGCAGGCGAGCCGCAGGAAGTGCTGCGTGCCTATATCCGCTCGAAGATCCATATCTCCCGCGCCCTGCCCTTCGCCTCGAAAGTGTTCGCCAGTGAAATCATGCACGGCGCGCCGCACCTGAGCGCCGATCAGGTGGAGCTGCTCAATGCCCAGGCCCGGCACAACATCCAGTGCCTGCAGAGCTGGATCGATCGCGGCCAGATCGCCCCGGTCGACCCCCATCACCTGATGTTCAGCATCTGGGCCGCAACCCAGACCTACGCCGACTTCGATTGGCAGATCGCTTCGATCACCGGCAAGGCGAAACTGGACGACGCCGATTACGAAGCCGCCATCGACACCATCACGCGCCTGGTGCTCAAAGGCTGTACGCCGGATTAGCCCAGCCTGGGCAAGGCTTGGCGCACGGCCTTGCACCCGCGCGGCAAAGCTCCTACGCTGTGCGCCTCTTCGGGAAGCACCTTTCTATGACCACTCTGCGTGATCGCCTGTACGTCGTCGTTTTTCAAAGCGACACCCCTGCCGGACGGCGCTTCGACAAGACCTTGTTGCTGATCATCCTCGCCAGCCTGCTGGTGGTGATCATCGACAGCGTCGAGACCGTCCACAGCCAGTATGCCGACCTGTTCGCCTGGATCGAATGGGGCTTCACTTTCATCTTCGCCGTCGAATACCTGCTGCGCCTGTACTGTTCGCCCAAGCCTCTGCGCTACGCGTTCAGCTTCTACGGCCTGATCGACCTGCTGGCGATCGTGCCCGGCATCCTGGCCATCTACTACAGCGACGCCCAGTACCTGATGATCGTGCGCGTGGTGCGCATGCTGCGGATCTTTCGCGTACTCAAGCTCAGCCCTTATCTGAAGCAGGCCAACTACCTGCTGGCAGCCCTGCGCGGCAGCAAGCAGAAGATCATCGTGTTTCTGGTCAGCGTCAGCACCCTGGTCACGGTATTCGGCACTTTGATGTATGTGGTCGAAGGGCCGCAGAACGGCTTCGCCAACATTCCCACCGGCATCTACTGGGCCATCGTCACCCTGACCACCGTCGGCTACGGCGACATCGTGCCGACCACGCCGATCGGCCAGGTGCTCTCGGCCATGGTGATGATCACCGGTTATTCGATCATCGCAGTGCCCACCGGCATCTTTACCGCCGAACTGGCCAACGCCATGCGTGGCGAGGGCCTGCAGCACGAGTGCGCGGTGTGTCACAAAGGCAGCCATGAGCAGGCAGCGTCCTTCTGCTCGCAATGCGGCAATGCCTTGTTCAAAAAAGCGCTATAAGCACAGCAGTTTTTGATCTAACCGTGCCCATCATGTCGAGGTAGCCGCGCAGGCATAATGCCGCCTATTTCCAAGAACGCTCGAAGAGGGAACTGCAGTGAAGAAATTGATCGGTGCCTCGCTATTGGCGGCAGGCTTGACCCTGACCGGCCTGGCCCAGGCCGCGCCCAGCCTGCTCAACGTCTCGTACGACGTGATGCGCGACTTCTACAAGGACTACAACAGCGCCTTCCAGAAACACTGGCAGGCTGAACACAACGAAGCGATCACCGTGCAGATGTCCTTCGGCGGTTCGAGCAAGCAGGCGCGCTCGGTGATCGACGGCCTGCCGGCCGATGTCATCACCATGAACATGGCCACCGACATCAATGCCTTGGCCGACAATGGCAAGCTGGTGCCTGACAACTGGGTCACGCGCCTGCCGAACAACAGCGCACCATTCACCTCGGCGACCGTGTTCATCGTCCGCAAGGGCAACCCCAAGGCGCTCAAGGACTGGCCCGACCTGCTCAAGGACGGCGTGCAGGTCATCGTCCCCAACCCCAAGACGTCCGGCAACGGCCGCTACACCTACCTGTCGGCGTGGGGCTATGTGCTGAAGAACGGCGGCGACGAAAACAAGGCCCGCGACTTCGTCGGCAAGCTGTTCAAGCAGGCGCCGGTACTCGACACCGGCGGCCGCGGTGCAACCACCACGTTCATGACCAACCAGATCGGCGATGTGCTGATCACCTTCGAGAACGAAGCGGAAATGATCGCCCGCGAGTTTGGCCGCGATCAGTTCGAAGTGGTCTACCCCAGCGTGTCCGCCGAGGCCGAGCCGCCGGTCAGCGTGGTCGACAAGGTGGTCGACCGCAAAGGCACGCGCGCCGCAGCCGATGAATACCTGAAGTACCTGTGGTCGCCCGAAGGCCAGGAGATCGCCGCCAACAACTACCTGCGCCCCCGCGACCCTGCGGTGTTGGCCAAGTACACCGACCGCTTCCCAAAGGTTGAATTCCTCTCGGTGGAGAAGACCTTCGGCGACTGGCGCAGCGTGCAGAAGACCCACTTCAACGACGGTGGCGTGTTCGACCAGATCTATACCGGCCAGTAACGGCGGTCAACGCTGGCTGGCCTGCTTCACGGCGGCCAGGGTTCAGGGATGCTTGCGGCCCAATCCGGCCGGCACGCCGGTGGTGTCGGTGGCTTCCCAAGGCCCCTTGGGACTGGTGGCCCAGCTCCAGCCATCATTCCACCGGTAGTAGGTACGCTGCCGGTAGTAGGTGTCGGGCTGATCCTCAAGCACATAGACGCCCAGGCTCGGGTCCCAGTGACTGGCACCACCGGGCGGCGGCGCGAAACTGGCCGAGGTGCGTGGCAGGGGCTTGGGTGCAGGCGGTGCGGGCGGCGCAGGCGGGGTCGGCGCCGTGCTCGGTCCGGCTGGTGGCAGGGTCTGCACCGGCGGCCGGGGCTCCGGTTCGGACGGGCGCTGCACGGCGCAGGCACTCATGCCCAGGGCCAGGCCGATCACGGCCATTCGAGCTAAACGGTTCATGGCATCTCTCTAAAGGTCGGGACTGTCGATCATCAATTGCTGCACGGCGGCGCTGTCACTGGCAATCGGCGCACCGCGTGCCAGCCATTCGCCCTGAGTGGGCTGGCCGGCCCTGGATATCCGGGCGATGAGTTGGACTTCGGCAAAGTTCGACAGTTTCAGCTGTGGCATCATCGCGTCGCTGTCCGCCAGCTCGACCTGCGCCGGGAGGTCAGCGACCGTCAGGCGCTTGACCGCCAGCGGCATCGGTGGCCCGGACACCGCGCGAGCAAAGACGAACACGCTGTCACCCGGCTGCACCTTGGCGACCAGCGCGGGCGCCAGCGTCACCCGCACCTTCAACCCGGCGCGCGCTGGCGTGGGCCGGGAGGCTGGCGGTGTGTCGGCGGACGCCAGTTGGCTACGAGCGCGCGCGATTCCACTCTGCAATGCCGTGCGTGCCGGGTCCGCATCCGGCAACGTTGCCAGCAGTCGCTCCCAGTAGCCGATGGCTTGTTCGAAGCGCTGGCTCTCGAAGGCGGCGATGCCGAGCAAGCCAAGGCTGGTTGGCTCCTTCGGATCGCCCAGCAGGGCTTCGTCGGTCAACGCCTGGATGGGTTCGGACCACTGCCTGCCCGCAGCAAAATACAGCGCCTGCGCCCACTGCCCCAATACCTCGGGCTGACGCCCGGTCAGAGACGCCGCACGCTCGAACAGCGCGGCTGCTTGCGCTGGGCGATTCTGCGCCATGTAGGTTCGTCCCAAGATATAAATGCCTTCTACGGCCTCTGGCTGCATCTGCACCGCCTGCTCCAGGCGCGCCGTCATCTGCGCCACGGACGTGGGCGGCACGGCGAACTCGCGGCTCAACTCGACCTGGTCGCTGGCGCCGTAATGCAGGTACAGCACCAGCCCCACGACCGGCACCAGCAGCGCCGCAGCCAGCGGAACCGCGCGGCCCAGGCGAACATCTGACGCCGTCTGGCTGCCGTCGGTATCGGTAAGCAGCTCACGGGCCGCTTCCGCCTGGCCGCTTTCCAGCTGTGCGGGAGTCAGTACACCCGCCCTTTGCTGGGTGTTCAGCTCGGCCAGTCGCTCTTGGTACAGCGCCACGTTGAGTGCCGTACGGTCTTGCTCGGGCTGCTCGCGACGAGCCCGCAGCAACGGCACCAGCACGAAACTCAGTGCAACCAGCAGCAACAGCCCGGCAGCGAGCCAGAAATCGATCATGGGTGGTCTTCATCCAGCGGTTTTTGGGCAAGCAAGTCAGCCAGGCGAGCCCGCTCGCCCGGGTCGAGATCGCGCGGGCTGGTGGCCGGTTGCCGACGTCGGCGGCGCACCGTCACCGCGATCACCCCCACGCCGGCCACGAGCAAAGCCGCCGGGCCGAACCAGAGCAGCCCGGTGCGCGCGGTCAGCGCCGGTCTGTAGCGGACGAATTCGCCATAGCGGTCGACCATGAACTCGATGATCTGCTCGTCGCTCTTGCCTTCGGTCAACAGCCGATGGATCTCGCGGCGCAGGTCGCCGGCAATGGGCGCATTGGAATCGGCGATGTCCTGGTTCTGGCACTTCGGACAACGCAACTGCTGAGTCAACTGGTGACAGCGCTCGCGCAATTCCTCATTGGCGAACCTATAGGTGTCGATGGCGGCGTGCGCCGCTCCGGCCAGGCTCGACAGCAGCATGCAGGTCAGCAGCCAGCGTTTCAGGTTCATGGTCGGGCCTCGTCGAGCAGCGCCTGGTACAGCGGCGCCAACTGCTCGCGCCATACGGTCTGGTCGATGACACCCACCCACTTGTGGCGAATCACCCCGCGGGCGTCGATGAGAAAGGTCTCCGGCGCGCCGTATACGCCCAGATCCAGGCCCAGAGTGCCGTCCTTGTCATTGATGTCCAGCGCGTAGGGGTTGTGATAGTCCGCCAACCAGCGGCGCGCGGCTGCGTTGTCATCCTTGTAGTTGATGCCGTAGATCAACACGCCCTGCCGGGCCAGCGTGTTGAGCAGCGGATGCTCGACCCGGCAGGCCACGCACCAGGTGCCCCAGACATTGACCAGTGCGGGCTTGCCCAGCAGGTCGGCGCGGGTCAATGTCCGTTCGCCCGGGGTATCGGCCAGGCTGAACGGGGGAAACGGCTTGCCGATCAGCGCCGACGGCAGCTGTGCCGGGTCCAGGTGGAGGCCGCGGTAAAGCAGCACCGCCACTATCAGGAATGCGCCCAAGGGCAGCGCCAGCAGCCAACGCTTCATGCCGGGGCTCCTTTGCCGAGTACGTCACGCACGCGCGCTTTGACCTTGAGCCGATAGCGCTTGTCCAGCGCGGCGAGCAATCCTCCCAGCCCCGTCAGCAACCCGCCCAGCCAGATCCAGCGCACGAACGGCTTGACGTGGATGCGTACGGCCCACGCACCGTTTTCCAGCGGTTCACCCAGGGCAACGTAGAGGTCGCGGGTAAAACCGGCGTCGATGCCTGCCTCGGTCATCACCGATTGCTGAACGGTGTACAAACGCTTTTCGGGATGCAGCAAGCTGACCTGTATACCCTCGCGCAGGACCTGGATGCTGCCACGCTGAGCGGTGAAATTCGGCCCGCGATGAGACTCGGCACCGTTGAAGATGAATTGATAGCCACCCAGTTCCACTGCATCGCCCGGTGCCATGCGCAGGTCGCGCTGGGCACTGTCGTGGCTAGACAGCACCACGCCCAAGGCACAGACGGCGATGCCCAAGTGGGCCAGTTGCATGCCCCAGTAGCTGCGCGGCAAGCCAGCCAGGCCTCGGCGAAAGCCCGTGTGACGGGTCTTGTCGTGCAGGTCGCGGGCACCGGCCAGCAGCACCCAGGCAGCCAGCGCAAAGATGGTCAATACCGGCCAGGCAAAATCCCCCAGGCACCACGCTGCCAGCGGCGCCAGCAAGGCACTGCCGATCAACACAGGCACCAGCATGCCCCGCAACCAGGCCGTTGGCGTGTGTTTCCAGCGCACCAGCACACCGACCGCCATGGTCAGCATCAGCAGCGCCATCAAGGGCACGAACAGCGCATTGAAATAGGGTGGGCCGACCGACAGCTTGGCGCCGGTCAGGGCATCCAGGGCCAGCGGATACAACGTACCCAGCAGAATCATGGAGGCGGCCACCAGCAGAATCAGGTTGTTGCCCAGCAGCAGGGTTTCGCGCGACCACAGGCCGAAGCCCACATGACTCTTGACCACCGGCGCGCGCAGCGCAAACAGGGTCAGCGAACCACCTACCACGAACAACAGGAAGATCAGGATGAACACCCCGCGCGTTGGGTCGGACGCGAACGCGTGCACCGAGGTCAGCACGCCCGAGCGCACCAGGAAGGTTCCCAGCAGGCTCAGGGAAAACGCGGCGATGGCCAGCAGCACCGTCCAGCTCTTGAACACGCCGCGCTTCTCGGTGACCGCCAGCGAATGGATCAGCGCGGTACCCACCAGCCAGGGCATGAACGAGGCGGTCTCCACCGGGTCCCAGAACCACCACCCGCCCCAGCCCAGTTCGTAGTACGCCCACCATGAGCCCAGGGTGATGCCGATACCCAGAAAGCTCCACGCCACCATCGTCCATGGACGTGACCAGCGTGCCCAGGCCGCGTCCAGCTTGCCGCCCAGCAGCGCGGCAATGGCGAAGGCAAAGGCCACCGAAAAACCGACGTAGCCCATGTACAGCATGGGCGGGTGAACGATCAGGCCGATGTCCTGCAGCAAGGGGTTGAGGTCGCGGCCGTTGGCGGGAATCTGCGGCAGCACCCGAGCGAAGGGATTGGACGTCAGGATCAGGAACAGCAGGAAGCCGACGCTGATCATGCCCATCACTGCCAGCACCCGCGCCAGCATCACCTGCGGCAACTGCCGCGAGCCGATCGACACGGCGAAGGTCCAGCCGCCCAGGATCAGCGCCCACAGCAGCAACGAGCCCTCGTGGGCACCCCATACCGCGCTGAACTTGTAGTACCAGGGCAAGGCGCTGTTGGAGTTTTCGGCCACGTAGCGCACGGAAAAGTCGTCGTTGAGGAAGCTTGCGGCCAGGCAGGCGAACGCCAGCACCAAGAACGTGAACTGGCCCCACGCAGCTGGCCGCGCCAGGCCCATCCACAGCCGGTCGCCGCGCCAGGCACCAACCAACGGCACACTGGCCTGCACCAGGGCCAGACACAGCGCCAGGATCATCGACAATTGGCCCAGTTCGGGCACCAGCAGTGCAGCGATCATGGCGAAGCTTCCATTCGGCCGGAGTCTTTCAAGGCTTTGGTGACTTCCGGGGGCATGTATTTCTCGTCGTGCTTGGCCAGTACCTCGTCCGCCTGCACCACGCCGGCAGCGTTCAGGGTGCCGAGGGCGACGATGCCCTGCCCCTCGCGAAACAGGTCGGGGAGGATGCCGCGGTAGGTGATGGTGACGCTGCGCTGGAAGTCGGTAACCACGAAGCGGACATCCAGCGAGTCGTCGGAACGCTGCAGCGAGCCCCGCTCGACCATGCCGCCGGCGCGAATGCGCGTGCCCACCGGCGCCTCGCCATTGGCGATCTGGGTCGGCGTGTAGAACAGGTTGATGTTCTGCTGCAATGCACCCAGGGCCAGGCCTACGGCAAGCGCGACACCTGCCACCAGGGCGAGGATGAGCGTCAGGCGTTTTTTGCGTAGCGGATTCACGGTCGACCCTCCCGGCGCAGACGTCGCGCTTCCTGTTGCAGGTGACGTCGCCGGGCCAGCAGCGGTCCGGCCACGTTGACCACCAGCACCAGCACGCACAGGCCATAGGCCGACCAGACGTAGACGCCGTGGCGCCCCATGCTCAGAAACTCGCCGAACGAATCGAAGCTCATGGCGCGGCCTTCGTTTTCAAGGCACCGGCCAGGTACTCCCGGACCCAGCGGCTGCGGGCTTCGCGTCTGAGCACCTCCAGGCGCATGCGCAACAACAGCACGGCGCCGAAGAAACAGTAGAAGCCGAGCACCGTGAGCAGCAGCGGCAACCACATCTGCGCGGGCATCGCCGGTTTTTCGGTCAGGCTGAACGTGGCGCCCTGATGCAGGGTGTTCCACCACTGCACCGAATACTTGATGATCGGAATGTTGACCACGCCGACGATGGCCAGTACCGCACAGGCCTTGGCCGCGTTCTCGCGGTTGCCGATGGCCTGCCCCAGGGCAAGCAGCCCCAGGTAGAGAAACAGCAGGATGAGCATGGAGGTCAGGCGCGCATCCCAGACCCACCAACTGCCCCACGTCGGTTTGCCCCAGATGGCGCCCGTGGCCAGCGCCAACACGGTCATCCAGGCGCCCACCGGTGCAGCGCATTGCAGCGCGATGTCGGCGATCTTCATCTTCCACACCAGCCCCACCACGCCGGCCAGCGCCATCATCACGTAGCAGGACTGGGCAAGCATGGCTGCTGGCACGTGAATGTAGATGATGCGAAAACTGTTGCCCTGCTGGTAATCCGGCGGCGCGAAAGCCAGCCCCCAGACAACGCCCGTGCCGATCAGCAGTGCCGCCGCCGCGCTCAACCACGGCAGCAGGCGTCCGCTCAGGGCATGGAATGCCTTGGGCGAGCCGAGCTTGTGAAACCACGTCCAGTTCATCACCTTGTTCTTCATGACCCCGTATCCAAAAGCATGAGCCAGACGCACACGCGGCCTGGCCCGTTCATTCGCCGACACTGATCTTCAGCCCCGCCGCGATGGCGAAAGGCGCCAAGGTCACCGACACCGCTGTCAGGCTGCCCAGCCATAACAGGTAACCCGTGGCTGGCAACTGCTGCAACGACGCCTGCAGGGCGCCACTGCCCAGAATCAGCACCGGGATGTACAACGGCAGCGTCAGCAGCGCCAACAGCAGGCCGCCGCGCTTGAGCCCGACCGTCAACGCCGCCCCCACTGCGCCGAGCAGGCTGAGCACTGGGGTGCCGAGCAGCAACGACAGCAACAGCACCGGCAGGCAGCGCTCGGGCAGCCCGAGCATCAGCGCCAGCAGCGGGGAGACGAGCACCAGCGCCAGCCCGGAAAACAGCCAGTGCACCAGCACCTTGGCCAGCACCAGCAAGGGCAGTGGATGTTCGGACAATATCCATTGTTCCAGCGAACCGTCCTCCAGATCGCTGCGAAACAGGCCGTCGAGTGACAGCAGCACGGCCAGCAGCGCCGCTACCCATACCAGGCCGGGGGAAAGACCTTGCAGCACCTGCATCTGCGGACCCACAGCCAGCGGGAACAGCGCGATGACGAGGGCGAAAAACACCAGCGGGTTGGCCAGCTCGGCGGGCCGTCGACACAGCAGCCGTGCTTCGCGCTTGAGCAACAGGACGAAAACACTCATGCCGCCTGCGCGTCCAGTTCCAGCCGCCGGTAGCTGCCGGGGGTCTGCGCCAGCAGATGGTGGGTGGTCAGCACGACCATGCCGCCTCGCTCGCAGTGTCCGACCAGGTGCCGTTCCAACTGCTCCACTGCCTGTGCATCGAGTGCAGTGAACGGCTCGTCGAGAATCCACAGCGGCGGGCCGGGCAGATGCAGACGAGCAAGCGCCACGCGGCGCCGCTGGCCGGCTGAAAGCCGGTGACACGGCACGTCTTCGAAACCGCGCAGGCCGATCGCCGCCAATGCCGCCCAGATGCGCTCGCGACTGGCCGGGGTGTGCAGCGCGCAGAGCCAGGCCAGGTTTTCCTCGGCGCTGAGTGTCTCGTTGATGCCGGGCGCGTGGCCGATCCATACCAGCGGGCAGCCACGTTCGCGCCGGTGTGCGGTCTGCGTCTGCGCCGTCAGGGCGACCTGCCCTTCAGCGGGCTGCATCAACCCGGCCAGCAGGCGCAGCAGGCTGGTCTTGCCACAGCCGTTGGGGCCGCACACCTGAAGCATGTCGCCGGCTGCCACCTGTACCTGCAGACGCTCGAACAGCAGCCGCCCATCGCGCTCGCAGGATAGATCGATGGCGTGCAGGTATGGGGTCAAGACTCGGCCTTATGAAATCGGATCGCACGTCACGGCGTCGAGCCGTGTTCAAGTTCTGCAGGGCATGGCCGCTATACTTCCATGGCACTGTATAGCAGAGCCGGCCGCAGTGGCCGCGCATTATACATGCGCAGCTCACGCCCAAGGGCGCAACCGACACAGGTTTCATCCATGCCTGACCTGATCAGCAACCTAGCCGCGCTGCCGTCTGCCAGCGGAGCCGCGCGCGCCAGTGCCTCGAACACCGAGATGGTGAAGATCACCCAGCCACTGGACAACCTGCTGGCCCTGGGCGAGACAGTCGACGCCGAGGTGGTGTCGGTCAAGGCCGGCGCCCAGGACTTTCAACTGCTGCTGCGCCTGAGCCTGGCCGGTGGCGGGGTGGCGACGATCACCGCCAGCAGCCTGCAACCGCTGCCCCAGGGCACTGCATTGCTGGTTTCGCACCTGGCCGGCGGCGCGGCCCTGGTCGCCACCCAGGAGCGCGGCAACGGCGCCCCGCTGACCCTGACCCGCATAGACACCCAGGCATTGCCGGTGGGCGCGCTGTTGCAGGGCAAGGTCAGCAGCAGCCAGATGCTGCCGCAGATCGCCGGGCAGCCGGCGGTGTATCGGGCCATGGTGACCCTGCTCAACACCGCTCAGGCGGGCAATATCCTGGCCATCGAGAGCCCTCAGCCGCTGCGCCTGGGCAGCCTGCTCAGCGCCCAGGTGATGAGCGACCGCAGCCTGAATTTCGTGCCCTTGAGCGGGCGCATGGACCAACTGGCCGTGGCCCAGCAATTGGGCGCCCAGCAAGCTCGGCAGGGTTCCTTGGACAGCCTCCTGAGCGCGGTGCAGAGCCTGCGGCAGAACCCGGAACTCGCGCCGCCGACGCGGGCGGGCCTGGAGCGTCTGTTGGCCAGCTTGCCGGACATGCAGCAAATGGCCGACCCGAAAACCGTTGCACAGGCCGTGGTCGCCAGCGGCGCATTCCTGGAAGCCAATCTGCTCAACGGCCAACCGGCACCCGATCTCAAGTCGGCGCTGCTGCGCCTGATGGCGCAGATCGCGCCTGCTGCGGTGCCCAATCCGGCGGCGCAACCGGCGGTGGCGGCCAATGTGCTCGCTCAGGTGCTGCCGGGGCGCGTGCGCAATGCCCTGAATGCCTGGGGGCAGGTCAGCGAAAAAATCGTCCCGGCAAGCTTTCCCCTGCCCGCCCGCACGGCGCAGAAAAGCGAAGGCGAAGACGATCTCGAACACCTGCTGCGCCTGGCCGGTGCGGCGGTGGCGCGCCTGCAGAGTCATCAGCTCGCTGGCCTGGAACAGACCGGGCGTACCCCAGATGGCGCCACGCAGACCACCTGGCAACTGGAGATCCCCATGCGCCACCTGCACGATTTCATCCCGCTGCAGGTCAAGGTGCAACGCGAAGACCCACCACCGGACCAACAGCCCCACGACAAGAACGAGCCCAGGCCCGCCCAGGAAAAGATCTGGCGCCTGGACCTGGCTTTCGATCTGGATGCACTGGGCCCGCTGCAGGTGCAGGCGCAACTGGCCCACGGCAGCCTCTCCAGCCAGTTATGGGCGCAACGACCAGCCACCGCCCTGCTCATCGAGAACCAACTGGACAATCTGCGGCAGCGCCTGCAGGCCAGCGGCTTGAACGTCGCCGACCTGCAGTGCCACCAAGGCACCGCTCCGCAAGGCGCCCGTACGCGTCTGGAACAACGCTGGGTGGATGAAACCGCATGAACGAACGAGCCCCACGCCAAGCCATCGCCCTGCGCTACGACGGCCAGAAGGCACCTACCCTCACCGCCAAGGGCGACGATGAGCTGGCTGAAGCGATCCTGGCCATGGCGCGCGAATACGAAGTACCGGTGTATGAAAATGCCGAGCTGGTGAAGATGCTGGCACGCATGGAACTGGGCGACAGCATCCCCCACGAGTTGTACCTGACCATCGCAGAGATCATCGCCTTTGCCTGGCACCTGCAAGGCAAGACCCCTTCCGGCTTCGAACTGGCGCCTGCGCCGGCCGAGCGAGACATCACGCCCAAGGCCTTGTAGCGCCTGGGCCAGAAGGCTTTTTCCACCCCTCGAATCGAGTCTACGGCGATCGCGTCGATAGCCTTTACCGGGCCGGTTTGCTATCGGTACCGGCGGCGGCCGCCCTAGATAGTTACCACGTCCACCCGATGCGCCGAACGAATCATGGCCTGGCACGACTTTCCGTGCTCTGAAAGGAATACCGCCATGACTTCCCGATTCATCAGCCCGCAGGGTGTGCAAGCCGTCCGCGACGCCCTCCAGGATTACCCCAGGCCCGATCGCGCCGCTGCCGATGCGGTACGCAAGTGGGCGTCGAAACAGGGCCTGGAGCTGAATCCGGACAAGGTCGACGCCGTTACCCTGCACTATCAATTCAAAGGCCAGCGCTGCATCGCCAAGGTCGTGCGCAAGCTGACCATGACCCAGGCGCTGCTGTCGAACTGGCAGGGCGAATCGAACAATGATCTGATCGGCGCCGCCCTGCATGCTGCCTGGGCCGGCACCCCGCCGCCCTACCCGATCACGCTGGTCGACCATCTGGATGAAAAGGGTTCGTTCGACTACGGCAGCGAGTACCTGGTGTACAACGGCCTGTACCGGCAGACATCGTCGGCGGGCTACGACCCGGCCAACCACATACGCCTTCCTGCCGAAGAGTTTCAACGCTTCATCTGGCACATGGACTTCCAGACGCCCTACAATCACATGCTCAAGGGCTACTGGAAAAACGGACTGCAAGCCTACCGCGACGCGGCCAAAGTCAATTTCATCGCGGCCTGCAACAGGCAGACGAGCCACGCGAGCCTGAGCGATGCCGGTCGGGTTCTGGCCTGGCAGATTGCAGGCCTGCTGCCGCGGCCCCATGCCGTACACGTCGCCTGCCTGAATATCTACGGCTATGCAGCGACCAATCTGCTGTGCCTGAAAAACACTGCGACCGGGCTGACGGTGCTGTACATACCCGGCAACAGCTCGCCGTTCCACGAATTCACCGACGAATCGTCGATGAAGCGGTGGGTGGCCAAGCACTGCAAGCACCCACACACGCGTCAAGCGCTCGAAGCGCACTTTCCACCCGGCGACGAGGCCGACACGCTGGGTTTCAGTGGCCTCGCCACCGCGCTTACGGGTCTGGGCCTGTACCCTGCCTACCACCATTTCGATCCCGACAGACATCCCGGTTTCGCCACCAGCGGTTTGTGGGTACCCGAGGATACGGTCAACTACCGGACGAGCCACTACAGCCCGCCCATCGAAGGCGACCTGTTCATGGCCATGGCCCGCCAACAGAAGAAACGCAGCGAGCAGGACGCCGCGTTCATCATCGACACCGACAGCTCGGTAACCCAGGAAAAGTGGCGCGGCTACTTCACTTCGGCTATCAACACCCTGGCCCCGATCGCGATGGTGGTGCCGGAACTGGCGCCAATCTTTGCCTTGGGCGGCCTTGCTCAACTAGGCCTTGGGCTGGATCGGGCAATCAACGGCAAAAACCTGGAGCAGCGCGCCGCCGGCGCCGACGATGCGGTCTGGGGGATGCTCAATGCAACACCACTGCTGCACCTGCAGATTCCCCAAAGACCGGCAATCTTCCGCTTCAAGCGTGCCGAGTTCGTCATCCCGGCACGCATCAACGGCCAGCTCGGCTACCCGCTGAGCCCGGTGCAGGCTCCGCACCTTGCGGCCCTGGAGCCGGTTCTGGAGACCGCCTTCAGCCTGCCGCAATCGGTACAACCCGTGGCCGGGGCGGACCAGGCGCTTTGCGATGCCATCATTCGCGTGCCCAGCTACAGTGGCAGGCACGACCTTCTGGAATGTGAAATAGACGGATACGTCGCTGCCGTTCACTACGATGTGGAGCACGACGCCTTCGTCCAGAGCACCGACCTCAACGAGATCGATCCGCCGTGCTACGTGGCGCCGCAGCCTGGCGGGCGCTCGCTGTCGCGGTTGCCGAACGTCAAGCGGCCCGTCACCGACGCCCAGCGCGCGCAAACCCTACGGGCGCTGGGGGTCGATCTGACACTGCCGCTGAGCCTTGGCGAACTGCGCCCGCCGGTCATGAAAGCCATTGCGAAGAAAATCTCCTGCCTGTGGGTCGGCGACAAGGTCATCAGCGCTGCCTTGCTGGAAAACGTAGGACGCAATGCCGCCCTGCTGCGCGACAGCAGTTACCAATACCGCCTGTTCCTTTCCACGACCTCACCGCAAGCCTATGCGCGCAACGTCGAGCTGTTGGCCCAGCATGCGCCCTCGCTGCGGGTCATCCCGCTCGAACCGCATCCGCTGTACACGGCGTTCAAACGCAGTCGCTATTTCCGGCAATACCAGGCGGCCATCGAAGGCAACGGCGGCATCGCCACCAACTACGCTTCGGCATCCGACGTGCTGCGCTATCGAATTCTGAAAAGCGAAGGCGGCCTGTACATGGATATGGACGACAGCATCCTCGCACCCGGAGAGAAAACCCCCATGGGGCAGCTGGCCGAGCCCATCGACAGCGTACCGCTGCGCACGTCGGACCGAGGCCTGATCCTTTCGGTGCCCCTGTCCAATGAAACCCTGGGCATGAACATCCAGTTCGGCAACAGCATGATCGGCAGCCACGCGGGCAATCCGACCCTGGATGCAGTGTCGCAAACGATGCTGGAGCGCTTCGAGGCGCAGCCACGGTTCTACGATAGCCGTCCGGATCGGGCGACCGATCCCGAAGGCTTCCAGCGTTATGCCATTACCTTGAACCACATCAGCGGGCCCGGTGCACTCAACCACACCATCAGCCAGCGGTTGCTTGAGCTGGCGCAGTACCGCGAGGCGTGGAACCTGGCGGCGTTGCCGATCCGTGACATCAACGGCGTCCTCGACTGGTCGGGATTCAACGATGCGTATCAGACACTCACGCCACTCAACCGCTTTTCGCGGGTAGGCAGCAGCCTGAGCTGGACCCACACCTGAGTGACACCGCCGGATGCTGACGAGCAACAGGCGCTGGGCGCTCAGCCGCGGTGCAGTTTGCTCATCAGCTCGGCCTCGGCCTGGGTGAGGCCGCAGGCCTGGGTCAGCTCATCCACCGACGCGCCCATGGCCACCAACTTGCCCGCCTGGGCAAACGACAGGCTGCCGGGGTCGCGTTGCTCGAGCTGGGCCAGCTTCTCCGGCAATGGCCCAACCACCGCGCGCAACTCGTGCAGTGCTTCGCCCAGGCGCACGTTGAGATTCTGGTAATCGTCCAGGCGCTTGGTCAGCTCGCGCAGCCGCTGATCGCGCAGCGCATCGCCTGCCGCCTGTTCAGCAGCCAGCAGGCGCTGGCTTTTCTGGTAGGACAGGAACAGCGAGACCGTTCCAACCCACAGCACCGCCAGCAGGACGACTGCAACCTCGAAGATCAATCAGATATTCTCCAGCTCGGACCACTCTTCTTCGGACATCATCTTGTCCAGCTCGACAAGAATCAGCAGTTCGCCATTCTTGTTGCACACGCCTTGGATGAACTTGGCCGACTCGTCGTTACCGACGTTGGGCGCCGTTTCGACTTCGGACTGGCGCAGGTAGACCACCTCGGCCACGCTGTCGACCAGAATCCCTACCACCTGCTTGTCGGCCTCGATGATGACGATGCGCGTATTGTCGCTGACATCGCTGGAATCCAGACCGAAGCGCTGACGCGTATCGATCACCGTGACCACGTTACCGCGCAGGTTGATGATACCCAGCACGTAGCTGGGCGCACCCGGCACCGGTGCGATTTCGGTGTAGCGCAACACTTCCTGCACCTGCATCACATTGATGCCGTAGGTTTCATTGTCCAGACGGAAGGTGACCCACTGCAGGATCGGATCTTCGGAACCTTGGGCGGACGACTTCTTCATACTACTAACCCCTCAAATGCCATGACGGCGGCGTGTTCATTCAATTCTTGACGATAGCGGTGGTGGCGGCAGGCTTGCCTGGCGCCGAGGCGACTGGACGCAGATGGCGTGCGCCGCCACTGGCGATCAACTCGGCCAGTTCGGCGACGTCCAGCAGCGCGCACATGTGTTCGATGACGGTTCCCGCCAGCCATGGCCGCTGGCCGCGCTGACTGCGCCACTTGATCTCGTTGGGGTCCAGGCGCAGCGAGCGGCTGACCTGGTGCACGGCCAGACCCCACTCGTAGCCCTGCACTGAAATCACGTACTGCAACCCCTGGCGGAAATCATCGCGGTAGCGATCGGGCATCACCCAACGCGCGGTGTCGAGCACTTTCAGGTTGCCACTGTTGCTGGGCAGGATGCCGAGAAACCAGTCGGGCTGGCCGAACAGCGGCGTCAGGGTCTGGCCAGCCAATGCATAGATCGAACCCAGGCACACCAGCGGCACGGCCAGGGTCAGCCCGGCAACGTCGAACAGCAGGCACTCGAACGGCTCGGCGGCCCAGCTGGGGCGGCCATCTACGGTTGCCGAGAGCGGCTGCAGACTTGCCGACGGCAGATGGACATCGACCACCGGTGCGACCAGCGCCGACTCGGCCGACTGGATTGAATCGACAATGGGCGTGTGCACCTGCACCTGCACCGGCGGCAAAAGCACTGGCACTGGCACTGGTACCGGCTGCAGGCTTGCAGCATCGCGCACTTGTTCCTCGAGCACGGCTGCCTGGAACTCGTCGAGTCTGTCCAGGCCGGCGTCGAGATCCAGCGCTTCGAACGCCTCGGTGGCTTCATGCAACAGGCCGTCCAGGTAGGACTGCAAGGCCACCTGGGGCCGTTGGGCAATATCGACGGGACGGTTCATCAGGCTACCTGCGCGACGAGTTGTTGGGCCAGCAAATGCTTGAGCAAGGCCCGGTAGGCGACCACGGCGCGGCTCTTGCCGTCGAAGCGCGAGGGTGTCTGTCCTGCCCGGCTGGCGTCGCGCAGACGCGTGTCGACCGGGATGTAACCCGGCCATATGTGCTGCGGGTAATCGTCGCGCAAGGTGCGCAGGGTGCTCAGCGACGCCTGGGTACGACGGTCGAACAACGTCGGAACGATGCTGTATGGCAGGGCCTGACGGCGCGAACGGTTGATCATGGTCAAGGTGCTGACCATGCGCTCCAGGCCTTTGACTGCCAGGTGCTCGGTCTGTACCGGGATCACCAGTTGCTGGCTCGCCGCCAATGCATTGACCATGAGCACGCCCAGCAGCGGCGGGCTGTCGATCACGGCGTAGTCGAAATCCTGCCACAGTTGCGCCAGGGTCTTGGCAATCACCAGGCCCAGGCCACTCTGCCCAGGTTGCTGGCGCTCCAGCGTCGCCAGTGCGGTGCTTGAAGGCAGCAACGAGACGTTGGCCTCGCCGGTCGGCAGCAGCAGTTGATGAGCCAGGCCTGGCGGCACGGCGCCCTTGTGCAGGAACAGGTCGTAACAGCTGTGCGCCAGTTCATCGGGGTTGTGCCCGAAATAACTGGTCATCGAGCCATGCGGATCGAGATCGACCATGACCACGCGCTTGCCCGCCTCGGCGAGCAAACCGGCCAAGGCGATCGAAGTCGTGGTCTTGCCTACCCCGCCTTTTTGATTGGCTACTGCCCAGACTCTCATGGTGATGATTTCCCCTCGGTAAACGGCGCACTACCGAGATAGTGAAGCTTTCGGGTTATGGGCCGGGCGGCGGACTTTTGACAGACCCAGGCGCGGACGGCACGGTTAAGGGCGTCTTTGCAGTTTGTGTGCCAGCCCGGCGCAATGCTGCATCCGGCTGGGCGTTGGCACTGCCAGAACTGGTGATGCTGCGACGCACGTCAAGGTTGCGCGAAATGACCAGCACCACCCGACGGTTGCGCCCTCGTCCATCGGCGCTGGCGTTGTCGGCCACTGGCTGGAACTCACCATAACCGACGGCCGCCATGCGCCGCGGGTCGATGCCTTCCATGGCCATCATGCGCACGATGCTCGCTGCCCGAGCGGTCGACAGCTCCCAGTTGGTCGGGAACTGCGCAGTACTGATAGGCAGGTTGTCGGTGAAACCCTCGACATGAACCGGATTGTCGAAGGGCTTGAGAATGCCCGCCACCTTGTCGACGATGGCGAACGCCATGTCGCTGGGCATGGCATCGCCACTGCCGAACAGCAGGCTGGACTTGAGTTCGATCTCGATCCACAGCTCGTTGCCGCGCACGGTCAGTTGATCCGAGGCAATCAGGTCGCCGAACGCCTGACGGACATTGTCGGCAATGGTCTGCAATGGGTCGACCGCCTCGCCGATGGCCGCTTCCGATTGCTCGCTGTCGGTGACCAGCGGCTGCACAGGACGGGTGGTCAAGGGTCGCTCCTCGCCGATCGGGATGGGCCTAATGCTACGGTCCGGGTCGCTGAACACCCCGACCAGCGCCTGCGACAAGACCTTGTACTTGCCTTCGTTGACCGACGAGATCGAATACATCACCACGAAGAAAGCGAACAGCAGGGTGATGAAATCGGCGTAGGACACCAGCCAGCGTTCGTGGTTTTCCGGCTCTTCTAGGCGACGACGACGGGCCATGCCATGCTCTCCTAGTCGAGGTAGCCTTGCAGCTTCATTTCGATCGAGCGTGGGTTCTCACCTTCGGCGATGGACAGCAGCCCTTCGAGCAGCATTTCCCGATAGGCCGCCTGACGCTGGGCGAGCGCCTTGAGCTTGTGCGCCACCGGCAGCAAAAGCAGGTTGGCGCTGGCTACACCGTAGATGGTCGCCACGAACGCCACCGCGATGCCGTTGCCCAGCTGGCTGGGGTCGGCCAGGTTGCCCATGACGTGGATCAAGCCCATCACCGCGCCGATGATGCCGATGGTGGGCGCATAGCCACCCATGCTTTCGAACACCTTGGCTGCCTGCAGGTCACGGGCTTCGCGGTTGTACAGATCGACTTCGAGCACGCTGCGGATGGCCGCTGCCTCGGCGCCATCGACCAGCAACTGCAGCCCCTTTCGCGCATAGTCGTCGGGCTCGGCTTCGGCACTGGCTTCCAGCCCCAGCAAGCCTTCCTTGCGCGAGACCAGGCTCCAGTTCACCACACGATCGATACCGCCGGCCATGTCGATCCTGGGCGGAAAGAGAATCCAGCGCACATTGTGCAGTGCGCGCTTGAAAGCGCTCATGGGCGACTGGATCAGCGCCGCCGCCAGCGTGCCACCGACCACGATCAGCGCGGCAGGACCATTGAGCAGCGCCGACAGGTGGCCACCCTCGAGAAAATTGCCACCGATGATGGCAACGAACGCGAGGATGATCCCGATCAGGCTGAGTACATCCATCAGCCGCACGCCTCGACCAGGTGCCGGCCAATGTCGTCGAGGCTGTAGATGGCGTCGGCCAGGCCAGCCTTGACGATCGCCATGGGCATGCCGTAGATCACGCAGCTTGCTTCGTCCTGGGCCCAGATGTGACTGCCGCCCTGCTTGAGCAGGCGCGCGCCCTCTCGACCGTCGGCGCCCATGCCGGTAAGCACCACCGCCAGGACCTTGTCGCCGTAGGACTTGGCCGCCGAACCAAACGTGATGTCCACGCAGGGTTTGTAGTTAAGGCGCTCGTCACCGGGCAGAATCTTCACCGCGCCGCGGCCGTCGATCATCATCTGCTTGCCGCCGGGCGCCAGCAATGCCAGCCCGGGACGCAGCACGTCGCCGTCCTCGGCTTCCTTGACGCTGATCCGGCACAGCTTGTCGAGGCGCTCGGCGAACGCGCGAGTGAAGGCGGCCGGCATGTGCTGGACGAGCACGATCGGCGTTGGAAAATGTGCCGGCAGCTGGGTCAGCACGCGCTGAAGCGCCACCGGCCCTCCGGTGGAGGTGCCGATGGCCACCAGTTTGTAAGGCTTGCGCCGCGGCGTCGCACTGCTGGCGGTCGGCGCCGGCGCCCGCACCGGCGTCACCGGTGCGGGCGTACGCGTCGGCACGGGCCGCGACGGTGTCAAAGCGGCTGGAGAGGCCGCGGCCGCGAGCGCCGGAGCGGGCGTGGCCATGTGCGCACCCAGCCGGCGGTTGCTGCGCGAGAGTGTGTGGATCTTCTCGCAGAGCATCTGCTTGACCTTCTCGGGGTTGCGAGAAATGTCTTCGAAATTCTTCGGCAGGTAATCCACCGCCCCCGCGTCGAGGGCGTCGAGGGTTACCCGCGCGCCCTCGTGGGTGAGGGAGGAAAACATCAGGACCGGGGTGGGACAGCGCTGCATGATATGACGCACGGCAGTGATGCCGTCCATCATCGGCATCTCGTAGTCCATGGTGATCACATCGGGTTTGAGCGCCAGGGCCTGATCGATCGCTTCGCGGCCATTGGTAGCGGTCCCGACCACCTGGATGGTGGGGTCCGACGAAAGAATTTCCGAGACGCGGCGGCGGAAAAAACCGGAATCATCCACCACCAGGACCTTGACTGCCATAAACACTCCACTACGATCAGATACGCCGTGCGGCGTAGCGCTTGAGCATGCTCGGTACATCGAGGATCAAGGCGATTCGGCCGTCACCGGTGATGGTCGCGCCGGACATGCCGGGCGTGCCCTGCAGCATCTTGCCCAGCGGCTTGATCACCACTTCTTCTTGCCCGACCAGTTGGTCGACCACGAAACCGATGCGTTGGGTGCCGACCGACAGGATGACCACGTGGCCCTCGCCCTGCTCCTCGTGGGCCGCCGACTTGACCAGCCAGCGCTTGAGGTAGAACAACGGCAGCGCCTTGTCGCGCACGATGACCACTTCCTGGCCATCGACGACGTTGGTGCGCGAGAGGTCCAGGTGGAAGATCTCGTTGACGTTGACCAGCGGGAAGGCGAACGCCTGGTTGCCCAGCATCACCATCAGCGTCGGCATGATTGCCAGGGTCAGCGGCACCTTGATGACGATCTTCGAGCCCTGGTCCTTGGCCGAGTAGATGTTGATCGAGCCGTTCAGCTGGCTGATCTTGGTCTTGACCACGTCCATGCCGACGCCGCGGCCCGACACGTCGGAAATTTCCGTCTTGGTGGAAAAGCCCGGCGCGAAAATCAGGTTGTAGCAGTCGGACTCGCTGAGGCGGTCGGCGGCGTCGCGGTCCATCAGGCCTTTTTCCACGGCCTTGGCGCGCAGGACCGCAGGGTCCATGCCCTTGCCGTCATCGCTGATCGACAACAGGATATGGTCGCCTTCCTGCTCCGCCGACAACACCACGCGCCCACCGCGCGCCTTGCCGTTGCGTTCGCGCTCTTCCGGCGTCTCGATGCCGTGGTCGACGGCGTTGCGCACCAAGTGCACCAACGGGTCGGCCAGGGCCTCGACGAGATTCTTGTCCAGGTCGGTTTCTTCACCGACCAGTTCCAGGTTGATTTCCTTCTTCAACTGCCGGGCCAGGTCGCGGACCAGCCGCGGGAAACGCCCGAAGACCTTCTTGATCGGCTGCATGCGCGTCTTCATGACGGCCGTCTGCAGGTCGGCCGTCACCACGTCGAGGTTCGAGACTGCCTTGGACATGGCTTCGTCGCTGCTGTTGGCGCCCAGGCGCACCAGGCGGTTACGCACCAGCACCAGCTCGCCGACCATGTTCATGATTTCGTCCAGGCGCGCGGTATCGACGCGTACGGTCGTCTCGGCTTCGCTGGCAACCGGCTTCTCGGCCACCGGTGCACGTGCAGGGGCTGCCTCGACCTTGCGCGGTGCCGCCACCGGCGCGGGCGCGGCCGGAGCCGGCTGCGTCTCGGGCAGGCTGGCGACATCGCTGAACTTGCCCTTGCCATGCAGTTGGTCGAGCAGTGATTCGAACTCGTCGTCGGTGATCTGGTCGCTCGTGGGAGCCTGCGCCTGCGCCTGGGCAGGCGGTGGCGTGACCGCATCGGCAGTGAACGTACCCTTGCCATGCAACTGGTCGAGCAGCGCCTCGAACTCGTCGTCGGTGATCTCGTCGCCAGACGCACCCACGGCAGCCTGCGCCGAAGCGGCTGGCGATGCCGCAGCCGGCGCCAGCGCATCGACCGCGAACTGACCCTTGCCGTGCAGCTGGTCGAGCAGCGACTCGAATTCGTCGTCGGTGATATCGTCGCTGGCCGCACCGTGCTGTGCAGCAGCGGACGCGGTGGGCGCGGCGGCCTGCGCTTTGGCCGCGCTCAAGGAATCGAGCAATTGCTCGAACTCGCTGTCGGTGATGTCTTCGCCCGGCGTCGAGGCTGGCGCCGCAACGGGCACCGCCACGGACGGCGCAACGACCGCCGCAGCCGGTTCGGCCAGGCGCGCCAGGGCATCGAGCAACTGGGGGCTGGCCGGCGTGACCGGAGAGCGTTCACGCACCTCGGTGAACATGCCGTTGACCGCGTCCAGCGCTTCGAGAACGACATCCATGAGTTCGGCGTCGACCCGGCGCTCACCTTTGCGCAAGATGTCGAAGACGTTCTCGGCGATATGGCAGCACTCCACCAGCTCGTTGAGCTGGAGGAAGCCGGCGCCGCCTTTTACAGTGTGAAAACCGCGAAAAATTGCATTGAGCAAGTCGGCATCATCGGGACGGCTTTCCAGCTCGACCAGTTGTTCGGACAGTTGCTCGAGAATTTCGCCGGCCTCTACCAGGAAATCCTGAAGGATTTCTTCGTCGGCGCCGAAGCTCATGTGGATGCTCCCTGGAATACGTGATTAACGGTCAACACAGTCAGGCGCAGGCGATGGCCTAGAAGCCCAGACTGGACAGCAGATCGTCGACATCGTCCTGACCGGATACGACGTCTTCACGTTTATCGGCATGGATCTGCGGACCTTCACCCTTGGCGGGATGTTTTTCTTGATCTTTTTCGGCGCGGAGCTGTTCGTGATCATGCTGGATGCCGGCGAAGCGATCGACCTGGCTGGCCATCAGGACCAGTTTGAGCAGGTTGCTCTCCACTTCGGTGACCAGCGCGGTGACACGCTTGATGACCTGGCCGGTGAGGTCCTGATAATCCTGGGCCAGCACGATGTCGTTGAGGTGGCTGGCGACTTCGCGATTGCCCTGCTCGCTGCGGGTCAGGAAGCTGTCGACCCGGCGCGCCAGTTCGCGGAACTCGTCGGCGGCCACTTCGCGGCGCATGAAGCGCTGCCAGTCGGCGCTCAAGGCACTGGCTTCGGCACTCAGCGTATTGAGCACCGGGGTGCTCTGCTCGACCAGATCCATGGTGCGGTTGGCCGCGTTTTCGGTCAGGCGTACCACATACGACAGACGTTCGGTCGCGTCGGTGATCTGCGAAACCTCTTCGGCCTGGGGGATGTTCGGATCGATCTGGAAACTGACGATTGCGCTGTGCAGCTCGCGCGTAAGCTTGCCCACTTCCTGATACAGGCCGCGATCGCGGGTCTGGTTCAGTTCGTGGATCAATTGCACCGCGTCGCCGAAACGGCCTTTTTCAAGGCTGTCGACCAGCTCCACGGCGTGTTTTTTCAGGGTCGACTCGAAGTCCCCCAACGTGCTTTGTTTGTGGTCCATTGCGCCCCCATTGCAGACTTCAGCTATTGACGCGCTCGAAAATCTTTTCGATTTTTTCTTTCAGCACTTGCGCAGTGAAAGGCTTGACCACATACCCGTTGACCCCGGCCTGGGCGGCTTCGATGATCTGCTCGCGCTTGGCCTCGGCGGTGACCATCAGCACCGGGAGGTGCTTGAGGCGATCGTCGGCGCGCACCTGGCGCAGCAGGTCGATGCCGGACATGCCAGGCATGTTCCAGTCGGTGACGAGAAAATCGAAGTTGCCGCTGTGCAACATCGGCAAGGCGGTGTTGCCATCATCGGCCTCGGCGGTGTTGGTGAAGCCCAGGTCACGCAGCAGGTTCTTGATGATGCGCCGCATCGTCGAGAAATCGTCGACGATGAGGATTTTCATGTTCTTGTCCAATTAGACCTCCAGCAGTCTTGAACACGCCCAGCCCCTGGACGTGCATAACAATCGAATTCGCCTGAGCCACTTGCCGCTGCAGATCGCCTACCCGCGCTACGCCAGCGGGCCTCTTCACGGACAGAGCCCGCTTCCACGGTCTCGACCTCTGTGGGAGCGGGCTCTGCCCGCGACAAAGCCCGCACCGGTCTTGCCGTTCCTTCAGCGTGCCCGCCATTCCCCCAGGCGCCCGCGAAGTCGCGCCGCGCACTGGCTGTGCAACTGGCTTACCCGCGATTCGCTGACACCCAGTACCTCGCCGATTTCCTTGAGGTTCAGCTCTTCGTCGTAATACAACGACAGGACCAGCTTCTCGCGCTCGGGCAGGTTGGCGATGGCCTCGGCCAGCGCGCCTTGAAAGCGTTCGTCCTCGAGATCCCGCGAGGGCTCCAGCGAACCGCTGGCGCCGTCTTCGTGCAGGCCCTCGTGCTCACCGTCCTGCAGCAGATCGTCGAAACTGAACAAGCGGCTGCCCAGGGTATCGTTCAGGATCCCGTAGTAATCATCCAGACTCAGACTAAGTTCGGCAGCGATCTCGTGATCTTTAGCGTCGCGACCGGTTTTCGACTCGATTCGGCGAATGGCATCACTGACCATGCGGGTATTGCGGTGCACCGAACGCGGCGCCCAGTCGCCCTTGCGCACTTCGTCGAGCATGGCGCCGCGGATACGAATACCGGCGTAGGTCTCGAAACTGGCCCCCTTGCTCGAGTCGTACTTGGTCGAGACCTCCAGCAGACCGATCATGCCGGCCTGGATCAGGTCTTCCACCTGCACGCTGGCTGGCAGACGCGCCAGCAGGTGATAGGCGATACGCTTGACCAGCGGCGCGTATTGCTCGATCAGCTGATGCTGCTGCGAGTCGCGCGACGCCTTGCTGTACATACGGTATCCGCTGGCACTCATGATACGGGCCCTGCGCTGGTTTGCTGGACCAGGCGTTCGACGAAGAACTCCAGGTGGCCACGGGGGTTGGCCGGCAAAGGCCAGGTGTCTACTTTCTGCGCGATCGCCTTGAAGGCCAGCGAGCATTTGGAACGGGGGAACGCCTCGTACACGGCGCGCTGCTTCTGCACGGCCTTGCGCACCGACTCATCGTAGGGCACGGCGCCGACGTACTGCAGGGCAACGTCGAGGAAGCGATCGGTCACCTTGGTCAGCTTGGCGAACAGATTGCGCCCTTCCTGGGGGCTCTGCGCCATGTTGGCCAGGACCCGGAAGCGGTTCATGCCGTAATCGCGGTTGAGCAGCTTGATCAAGGCGTAGGCATCGGTGATCGAGGTGGGCTCGTCGCATACCACCAGCAGGACTTCCTGGGCGGCGCGGACAAAGCTCACTACCGATTCGCCGATACCGGCGGCGGTGTCGATGATCAGTACGTCGAGGTTGTCGCCCACATCGCTGAAGGCCTGGATCAGGCCGGCATGCTGGGCCGGGCTCAACTGCACCATGCTCTGGGTACCCGAGGCTGCCGGCACGACACGGATGCCGCCGGGGCCCTGCAACATCACGTCGCGCAGTTCGCAGCGACCTTCGATCACATCGGCCAGGGTGCGCTTGGGGGTCAGGCCCAGCAACACGTCGACGTTGGCCAGGCCAAGGTCGGCGTCCAGCAACATGACCCGGCGGCCGAGCTCGGCCAACGCCAGGGACAAGTTCACTGACACATTAGTCTTGCCGACGCCACCTTTGCCGCCGGTCACCGCGATCACCTGTACGGGATGCATGCTGCCCATGTTCGTTCTTTACCTTGTCTAGACCGAGGCCACACGAGTGGCTGCCAGTTCGATTGCTCGAGTGTTTCCTGGCAACCCTACGATGCAGGAAGAGTGTGCTTGCATAACGTTCTTCACCTCAGCCAACTCGCTTGTCGGGGCTGTGGTAGAGACCCGCGAACATATCGGCCATGGCCTCTTCGCTGGGCTCTTCTTGCATTTGCACGCTCACTGCGCGGCTGACCAACTGGTGCCGGCGCGGCAAATGCAAGTCATCGGGAATGCGCGGCCCATCGGTAAGATAGGCAATCGGCAGTTCCTGAGTGATGGCCAGGCTCAGCACTTCGCCGAGACAGGCCGTTTCATCCAGTTTGGTCAGGATGCACCCGGCCAGACCGCAACGCTTGTAGCTATGGTACGCGGCGCTGAGCACCTGCTTCTGGCTGGTAGTAGCCAGCACGAGGTAATTACGCGCATTGATCCCGCGTCCGGCCAGGCTTTCGAGCTGCATGCGCAGGGCCGGATCGCTGGCTTGCAGGCCAGCGGTGTCGATCAATACCACGCGCTTGCGCAGCAGGGGTTCCAGGGCCTGTACCAATGACTGGCCCGGATCGACCTGAGTCACCGATACATTGAGAATGCGGCCCAGGGTCTTGAGTTGTTCCTGGGCACCGATGCGAAAGCTGTCCATGCTCACCAGCGCCACGCTCTGGGAACCGTACTTGAGCACATAACGGGCCGCCAGCTTGGCCAGAGTGGTGGTCTTGCCCATGCCAGCCGGGCCGACCATGGCGATCACGCCACCTTCTTCGAGCGGTTCCACTTCCGGTGTACGGATCATACGCGCCAAGTGCGCCAGCAGCATCCGCCATGCCTGCCGAGGTTCGTTGATTTCGCTGGTCAGGCTGAGCAGCTCGCGAGCGATCGGGCCGGACAAGCCGATGCGCTGCAAACGACGCCACAGATTCGCCTGCGCCGGCTTGCTGCCTTGCAGCTGGGTCCAGGCCAGGGAGCCCAGCTGCACTTCCAGCAGTTGGCGCAAACCGTTGAGTTCGGAACGCATGGAATCGAAAAGACGTTGGTCGACGGCAGGCTGTGGCGCGGGGGCCACCTGCACACGCGGGGGCTCTTCGCGACGCGGCTCGACCAGCGGCTCGGCGGCGGTCAACGGCAGGCCGGCAACCAGCTGGCGGTTGGTAGCCGCATCGCTTTCGCCACGGGTGCTCAGCTCGGCCTGGGCCGAAACGATCCGCGATTGGGTCTTGCGCAGCTCTTCTTCCAACTCCAGGTTGGGCACGCGCGGCGCCAGGGCCGACAGCTTGTAGTCCAGCGCTGCGGTCAGCTCGACGCCGCCGGCGATGCGACGGTTGCCAATGATGGCAGCGTCGGCGCCCAGCTCATCGCGGACCAATTTCATCGCCTGACGCATGTCGGCGGCGAAAAATCGCTTCACTTGCATAACCCACTACCTCAGCCGTTGGGCCCTACTGTCGCAACGATGGTGACTTGCTTGTTATCAGGGATTTCCTGATAGGCCAGTACGTGAAGGTTGGGGATCGCCAGGCGACCGAAGCGTGACAGCATCGCGCGGACCGGACCGGCTACCAGCAGTATCACCGGTTGGCCCTGCATCTCCTGCCGCTGCGCCGCATCGATCAGGGATCTCTGCAGTTTTTCCGCCATGCTCGGTTCCAGCAAAACGCCTTCTTCCTGACCCTGACCAGCCTTCTGAAGACTATTTAGCAATATCTGTTCCAACCTTGGTTCCAGCGTGATGACAGGCAGCTCCGACTCAATGCCTACAATGCTTTGCACGATTGCGCGGGACAAACCGACCCTGACGGCCTGAACCAGCGCGGCGGTATCTTGACTCCGATGCCCGTTGTTGGCGATGGCTTCTGCGATGCTGCGGATGTCGCGTACGGGTACCTGCTCTGCCAGCAGGGCCTGCAGGACCTTGAGCAGCGAAGACAGCGAAAGGATGCCCGGAACCAGCTCTTCGGCCAGCTTGGGCGAGCCTTTTGCCAGAACTTGCAGCAATTGTTGCACTTCTTCGTGGCCGATCAGCTCATGGGCATGCTTCTGCAGGATCTGGTTCAAGTGCGTGGCCACTACCGTACTGGCATCGACCACCGTGTAGCCCAGCGACTGCGCCTGGCTGCGCAGGTTGACGTCGATCCATACCGCGTCCAGACCAAACGCCGGATCCTTGGCGGTGATGCCGTTCAACGAGCCGAACACCTGCCCGGGGTTGATTGCCAGCTCGCGATCCGGGTAAATCTCGGCTTCGGCGAGGATCACCCCCATGAGCGTCAAACGATAGGCGCTGGGCGCCAGGTCGAGGTTGTCGCGAATATGCACGGTAGGCATCAGGAAGCCCAGGTCCTGGGACAGCTTCTTGCGTACGCCCTTGATCCGCGCCAGCAATTGGCCGCCTTGATTGCGGTCCACCAGCGGGATCAAACGGTAGCCAACTTCCAGGCCGATCATATCGATGGGCGTCACGTCATCCCAGCCCAGTTCCTTGGTTTCCTGGGTGCGCGTCGGTGAAGGCAGCAGCTCTTGTTGGCGCTGCACTTCGGCCTGGGCCTGGACCTTGACGTCGTTCTGCTTTTTCCACAAAAGGTAGGCACCACCACCGGCGATGGCACCCAGGGTGATAAAGGCCATGTGCGGCATTCCGGGCACCATGCCCATGATCACCATCAGCGCGCCGGAGACGGCCAGTGCCTTGGGCGAAGCGAACATCTGCCGCTGGATCTGCTTGCCCATCTCCTCGGAGCCCGAAGCACGGGTCACCATGATGGCTGCCGCGGTGGACAGCAACAGCGATGGCAACTGAGCGACCAGGCCGTCACCGATGGTCAACAGGGCGTACACCTTGCCTGCCTCGGCGAATGGCATGTTGTGTTGCAGCATGCCCACCAGCATGCCGCCGATCAGGTTGATGAACAGGATCAGCAGACCGGCGATGGCGTCGCCACGGACGAATTTGCTGGCACCGTCCATCGAGCCGTAGAACTCGGCTTCGGCGGCCACTTCGGTACGACGCGCCTTGGCCTGGTTCTGATCGATGAGGCCGGCGTTGAGGTCGGCGTCGATGGCCATCTGCTTGCCGGGCATGGCATCCAGGGTGAACCGCGCGCTCACTTCGGAGATGCGCCCGGCGCCCTTGGTGACCACCACGAAGTTGATGATCATGAGGATGGCGAACACCACGATACCGACGATGTAGTTACCGCCGATCACCACCTCACCGAATGCCTGAACCACTTTACCTGCGGCGGCATGGCCTTCCTGGCCGTGCAGCATGATCACCCGCGTCGACGCCACGTTGAGCGCAAGGCGCAGCAGCGTGGCCACCAGCAGGATGGTCGGGAACACGGCGAAGTCCAGCGGACGCAGCGCGTACACGCACACCAGCAGCACGACGATGGACAAGGCGATGTTGAAGGTGAAGAACACGTCCAGCAGCAGTGCCGGGATCGGCAGCATCATCATCGCCAGCATCACCAGCAACAGCAGCGGCACGCCAAGGTTGCCGCGGCCAAGGCCGACGATGTTGCTGCGAGCGGTGTTGATTAATTGAGAGCGATCCACCGACATTCCCCACTTCCCCAAGCGAACTTTTGACGCGCCAGGCGTCTTGCCAAGGGGCAGTGCAAGAAGAGGTCCAACTTTTGCCGGAGGGGGTTAAAGATTATTGAAGGGCTGCCGAGATGGAGTGAAATCAATCTATCGGGGGCGCGGCCTTCGCGGGCAGAGCCCGCTCCCACAGGGGGCTCGCCGCGGCCTAACTGTCCCGCTGTAGATCCGGCGGGATCGGCAGGTCCTGCAACGGGTCGGGACGCTTGCCTCGCCCGGCCTGGTACTGGCGGATCTGGTAGACATAGGCAAGCACCTGCGCCACCGCCAGGTACAACCCCGCAGGAATCTGCTGTTCGATCTCGGTGGAATAGAAGATCGAACGCGCCAGGGCCGGTGACTCCAGCACCTGGATGCGATGCTCGTTGCCGATCTCGCGAATCTTCAAGGCAATGAAGTCCGAGCCCTTGGCCAGCAATACCGGCGCATTGCCCTTCTCCGGATCGTATTTCAACGCCACCGCGTAGTGAGTCGGGTTGGTGATGATCACGTCCGCTTCGGGAATCGCTGTCATCATCCGGCGCTGCGACATCTCGCGCTGCAACTGGCGTACCCGCCCCTTTACCTCGGGCCGGCCTTCGGAGTCCTTGTGCTCGTCCTTGACCTCCTGCTTGGTCATCATCAGCTTCTGTTTGCTGCTGTAGAGCTGGAACGGCACGTCCACGGCGGCAATCAACACCAGCCCACAGGACATCCACAAGGCGCTCCAGCCGACCAGCTGCACGCTGTGGATGATCGCCATTTCCAGCGGCTCGTTGGCAATCGCAAGCAGGTCGGTACGGTCTTTGGCCAGCACCATCATGGCAACGATCAGGGTGATGGCGAACTTGGCCAGCGCCTTCAGCAATTCGGTCAATGCATGCATGGAGAACATGCGCTTGAGGCCGGCGGCCGGGTTCATGCGGCTGAACTTGGGAGCCATGGAGCTGGCGGCGAACAACCAGCCGCCCAGCGCGACCGGGCCGATCAGCGCCGCCAGCAGCAAGGTCAGCAGAATCGGCTGGGTCGCCAGAATCGCCACCTTGCCCGACTGCAGCAGAAAAATGCCCATGTAGCGCTCATCGAGCAACACCTCGCGGCTCAAGGTGAAGTTGCTGCGCATCAGTTCCAGCAGGCTTTGCGCCAGATGGCCGCCGAACGCCAGCAGCGCGCCGCACCCGGCGACCATCACTGCCAGCGTGTTGAGCTCCTTGGAACGGGCGATCTCGCCCTTCTCGCGCGAATCCTTCTTGCGCTTGTCCGTGGGGTCTTCTGTCTTGTCCGCACCGCTTTCGCTTTCGGCCATTGCCTACTCCGCTCGCGCCAATTCGCGCAGCCACTGCAAGGCGTTGGCCGCCAGCGGCTGATACTGGTTGAGAATGTCGCCCAGGCTGACCCACAGGATGAACATCCCCAGCACCAGGGTCAGCGGGAAACCGATGGAAAAGATGTTCAGTTGAGGCGCCGCGCGGGTCATCACGCCGAAGGCAATGTTGACCACCAGCAAGGCTGTGATGGCAGGCAGCACCAGCAACACCCCGGCGCCCAGCACCCAGCCCATGCGCAGCACCACGTCCCAGTAGTGCGCGGTCAGCAGGCCGCCGCCGATGGGCAGCGTGGTGAAGCTCTCGGTGAGCACCTCGAACACCACCAGATGGCCGTTCATGGACAGGAACACCAGGGTCACCAGCATGCTGAAGAACTGGCCGATCACGGCCACGGACACGCCGTTGGTGGGGTCGACCATGGACGCGAAGGCCATACCCATCTGGATCGCGAGAATCTGCCCGGCAACGGTAAAGGCCTGGAACAGGAACTGCAGCGAGAAACCGAACAGCGCGCCGATGATGATCTGTTCGGCCACCAGCAGCAGCGCCTGGCCGCTGATCGCATCCACCGTGGGCGCCGGCGGCAATCCCGGCACGATGACCACGGTAATGGCCACGGCCACATACAGGCGCACGCGCTGCGGCAGTACCTGGGTGCCGAAGATCGGCATGGTCATCAGCATCGAGGCCACGCGGAACAGCGGCAGGATGAAGCTGGCCACCCAGCCGCCGATCTGCGCATCGGTCAATTGCAGCAGCGGCTGCATCAGCCGATCACCTGCGGAATATTGGAGTACAGGGTAGTGATGTACTCCATGAAGGTGCGCACCATCCATGGCCCGATGACGATCAGCGTCACCAGCATGACCAGCAGGCGCGGGAGGAAGCTCAGGGTCTGTTCGTTGATCTGCGTGGCGGCCTGGAACATGGCGATGATCAGGCCGACGATCAGACTCGGCAAAACCAGGATCGCGACCATCACGGTGGTCAGCCACAGCGCTTCGCGAAACAGGTCGACGGCGACTTCCGGGGTCATGGATTCACGCTCCTGTGAAAGGCAAAGTCATACACCACCGAAACTCCCGGCCAGGGTCCCGATGATCAGCGCCCAACCATCGACCAGCACGAACAGCATGATCTTGAACGGCAGCGAGATGATCAATGGCGACAGCATCATCATACCCATGGCCATCAGCACACTGGCGACCACCAGGTCGATGATCAGGAACGGAATGAAGATCATGAAGCCGATCTGGAACGCCGTTTTCAGCTCGGAGGTGACGAACGCCGGCACCAGGATGGTCAGCGGCGCCTGGTCGGCGCTGGCGATGTCGGTGCGCTTGGACAGCCGCATGAACAGCTCCAGGTCGCTCTGCCGGGTCTGTGCCAGCATGAAATCCTTAATCGGGCCTTCGGCGCGTGCCACGGCATCCTGGGCGCTGAGCTGCTCACTCAGATAAGGTTGCAGGGCCTGCTGGTTCACCTTGTCGAACACCGGCGCCATGATGAACATGGTCAAGAACAGCGCCATGCCGGTCAACAGCTGGTTGGACGGCGTCTGTTGCAGGCCCAGTGCCTGGCGCAGGATGGAAAAGACGATGATGATACGTGTGAAGCTGGTCATCAACATGACGAACGCCGGAATGAAACTCAGCGCCGTCATGATCAACAGGATCTGCAGATTGACCGAATACTCCTGCTGGCCGTTGGCACCGCTGGTCATGGTCAATGCCGGAATCTGCAGCGGATCCGCGGCCATGGCCAGGGGCGCCACCAACAGCAGGCCCAGCGGCAGGACAGTGCGCAACACACCCATCACTTCTTATCCTTCTGGTCCTTGCCCAGCAGTTCCATCAGGCGCTGGGCGAATTCGGGTGTGGCCTGGGTGGTTCGGTCGGGTGGCTGCACCGGCGTGCTCATCACGTGCAGCGCGCTGATGCGCCCCGGGCTGACACCCAGCAGGATCTGCTCCTCGCCCACCTGCACCAGCACCAGCCGATCACGTGGCCCCAGCGCCTTGGCGCCAATCACGTCGATGACCTGGCCCTGGCGCGGCGCCGCCTGCTGCACGCGCCGCATCAGCCACGCCAGCGCGAAGATCAAGGCCACCACTGCCAGCAGCCCCAGCACGGTCTGGGTCAACTGACCGGCCAGGCCAGTGCCTCCCGACGCCACCACCGGCGCCGCAGCAGGGGCCACTTCCGGCGCTGCCAGGGCGACCACGGGCAAGAGCAGCAAGGCCCACAGGAACCGGCCCATCACCGCAGCTTCTTGATGCGTTCGCTGGGGCTGATCACGTCGGTCAGGCGAATGCCGAACTTCTCGTTGACCACCACCACTTCGCCGTGGGCGATCAAGGTGCCGTTGACCAGCACGTCCAACGCCTCGCCGGCCAGACGGTCGAGCTCGATCACCGAGCCCTGGTTGAGCTGCAGCAAATTGCGGATGCTGATATCGGTCGCCCCAACCTCCATGGAAATGGTCACCGGGATATCCAGGATCACGTCGAGGTTCGGGCCCTCGAGCGTGACCGGGCCGTTACCCGACTTGGGCGAACTGCCGAACTCTTCCATCGGCAGGCGGGAGGAACTCGAACTGCCGCGGGTATCGGCGGCCAACAGCGCGTCGATATCGTCCTGCCCGGCATCCCCGGACTCATCCAGAGCCGCCGCCCATTCATCGGCGAGCGCCTGGTCTTCGGCAGAAATTGTTTCATCTTGATCAGCCATCAGTGGTCCTCGACGGGCATCTAAATCATCAGGTCAAACCGATCAGCGACGCTCGATCGGTTCGATAACTTGTAAAGCCAGGTTGCCTTTGTGCGAGCCAAGCTTGGCTTTGAACGAAGGCACGCCATTGGCACGCAGGATCAACTCTTCCGGCAGTTCCACCGGGATCACGTCACCGGGCTGCATGTGGAGAATATCGCGCAGCTTGAGCTGACGCCGCGCCACGGTGGCGCTCAGGGGAACGCTGACATCCAGGACATCTTCGCGCAGGGCCTTGCTCCAGCGCTCGTCCTGGTCGTCCAGGTCGGACTGGAAGCCGGCATCGAGCATCTCGCGCACGGGCTCGATCATCGAGTACGGCATGGTCACGTGCAGGTCCCCACCGCCGCCATCGAGCTCGATGTGGAAGGTGGAGACCACGACCGCCTCGCTGGGCCCGACGATGTTGGCCATGGCCGGGTTGACCTCCGAGTTGATGTACTCGAAGTTGACTTCCATGATGGCCTGCCAGGCTTCCTTCATGTCGAGAAAAGCCTGGTCCAGCACCATGCGTACCACGCGCAGCTCGGTAGGGGTGAACTCGCGCCCCTCGATCTTGGCGTGGCGGCCGTCACCGCCGAAGAAATTGTCGACCAGCTTGAACACCAGCTTGGCATCGAGAATGAACAGGCCAGTGCCGCGCAGCGGCTTGATCTTCACCAGGTTGAGGCTGGTCGGTACGTACAGCGAATGCACGTACTCGCCGAACTTCATCACCTGCACGCCGCCTACCGCCACATCGGCAGAACGACGCAACAGATTGAACATGCTGATGCGGGTGTAGCGGGCGAAGCGCTCGTTGATCATTTCCAGCGTCGGCATGCGCCCACGCACGATGCGATCCTGAGTGGTCAGGTCGTAGCTCCTGATCCCCCCGGGCTCGCCATTGCCTTCGGTTTGCACCAGGCCATCGTCGACGCCATGCAGCAGCGCATCGATCTCGTCCTGGGACAGCAGGTCCTGTACGGCCATGAGTTGTTCCTACTGCAATACGAAGTTAGTGAAGAGCACCTGGTCGATCACGGGCTTGCCCACTTCTTTCTGCGCCACTTCCTGAACGCTCGCGGTAGCTTTCTGGCGCAGCATTTCCTGGCCGATGGGCGTGGTCAAAGTTTCGAACGGTTGCCCGGAAAAAAGCATGACCAGGTTATTGCGAATGACCGGCGTGTGCACCTTCAGGGCGTCCATGTCGGCCTTGTCCCGCGCCTGCAGGACGATGCTGACCTGCATGTAGCGATCACGACCGTTCTGCTTGAAGTTGACCACGAAGGCGGGTGTGAGGGGCTCGTAGATCGCCGCAGGTTTGGTGTGGGCAGCATCTGCCGTGGCCTTGTCCGCGGGCGCTTCGGCGGGTTTGTGCATGAGGAACCAGGTGGCCCCGACCGACAGGCCGACGGCCAGCAGCAGGCCCACGACCAGCAGGATGATCAGCTTGAGTTTGCCCTTGCCTTCCTTGGCTGCGGGTTCCTTTGCTTCTTCGGTCTTTGCCATGCCAATAATCCGTCACCATTGAGGGGTAAGCGTACCCATGGCGACGATGGAGCAAGGGTTATGCCAACAATCCTGTGGGCTCGATTTCGAGCCTGGCAACCGACCCCTTCAGGCACTGTCAGGCGTAGTAATCCACAGCGCTAGTCCCCAGCACCGTGCCGGAGGTCAGGGGCTGCGCAGCCGCGACGGCGGGCTCGGCGGAATCGAGCGCGTCCGCACCAGAGCGTGCGCCACCCGTGCGGCGGCTCTGTTGCGCCTGCTGCTCGCCTTGGGACTGACGGGACTGGTCGGAAACGTTGACGTCCAGCTGCCCCATGCCCTGCTGGTTGAACATGTCCTTGAGCCGATGCTGCTGGCTCTCCAATGCCTCACGCACGCCGATATGGGCGCTGGTGAAGGTCACTTGGGTCTGCTGGTCCGGGGTGATGTCGACGCGAATGTCCAGGCGCCCCAGTTCCGCCGGTGTCAGTTGGATGTCGGCTGATTTCAAGTTCTGGCTGGACAGGTACATGACCCGGTTGACCAGGCCTTCGGTCCATCCTGACTGCTGCATGGCCAACGGCTGGCCCAGCGGGCTGGCCAGCGGCGCCGCAGTGCCGGTCTTGGCCGTGGTCGACTGGGTCAAGGCCTGCAGGCGGTCGGCGAAGTTATCGAGGCGGCTGTCGCTGGCCGTTGTGTCGGCATCCTTCAAGCCCCCGCCGATCAAACCAGCAAAACCGTCATCGCCGCCCTCACCCGCTTCGCCTGCCGACTCCTTGCTCACCATGGCCGCCAGACCATTGACGAAATTGCCTTCTATACCCTGCTCGCCTGCCTTCGAGGGATCGCCCGATGACGTTTGGCTGGCATGTGCAGAGGTAGTGCCATTATTTTTGGCCGTCTGCTCCAGGGCCAGGCGCAGCGCCGGCAAATCGGCAAGCACGTCTTGAGCTGGATCGAAATCCTCGCCAGCGCCGACGCTATCGCTGTCCGCCGGGCTGAGAGCGGCCACTGCCGGTGGCGGCACCTGGGCCAGTGCCGGATTGGCGGCGGGATCGGCCGGGATGGGTACCGCGGCAGGATCGACCGGTGCCGCAGCAGCGCCAACGCTGGGATCGTCCTTGTCGGCGGTATCGCTGACCTTGTCGTCGTCTTTGGCGGCGGTTTTGTCGGTCTTGTCGAGCTTCTCAGGCTTGTCGGCCTTGGCAACTGGCAACTTCTTGCCGCTATCGGCAATCGTCGGGTTGGCGCCAGCCGCCTTCGAGGCCGGCGGCGTGGCGGTTTCCCGTGGGGCACTCGGCGCAGGCTCGGTCCGAGGCTTGACCGCGACTTCGTGGTTTTGACGGGCATAGAGATCGGCGAAACGAGGCGCCGAATCGTTGTCCGCTGCACTGGGCCTGGCCGCGCCGGTGACCGATGTGGCGCGAGCAGCGGCGCCCAGTTGCAGCAACAAAGGGTTTGAAGCGACAGCCATGAAGATCTCCCCGGTACGGTGGCGTTAACGCTGATTGCCATGGAGAAAGCAAGTATCGGGCCAGCGAGGAACCAGCAACGTCAACGACGCTCAACCTGCAAAGCGCGCGCGCTCCTGCGAGTACAGTTGAAGGACCAGGACGAATTCGCGGTCGATCCGCTGTACATAAGCATCCACACCCTCCAGCGCGCCTTGTCGGCAGTACTGCTCGAGCTCGCTGCACAACTGCGCCAGGCGCAGGGCGCCCATGTTGCTGCTGCTGCCCTTGAAGCTGTGGGCGGCATGGCCCAGTTCGACCAGATCGTGGGACCGGTGCAGTTCGTTCAAGCGCAGTTGCGAGTCGCTCAGGAAGGTGTCGAGCAACAGAGGGTATTCATCCTCCATGACCTCCTGCAGGGCCTCGAGGGCCGTGGGGTCTACATGGGGCTTTTGCAGTGCTTCAGCCAGTTGTTCTTCAGCCAATTGTTCGATGGGCACTTGTTCGCTCCTTGATCAAGCCGATTACGCTTGAGACTCCCAGGTAAATTCGACGTGCGCGCTGCGCCCGTCTTCCGACCAGCCCGCGCTGTGGCTCAGTTGGCGGACCAGATTGACACCACGCCCAGACAGTCCGTGCACGCTCGGCGGCTTCGCCAGGACCTGTTTCGGATCGAATCCCTTGCCGCTGTCTTCGACCACGATTCTCAGGACTCCGCCAACCCCGTGCGGGCGTATCTGCAAGTGTATGCGTATATAGCCCTCTTCCAAAGCCGCCAGGCGATCGTTGCGCAACGCGTAGTACTGGGCGAATCCGGTGGCATCGCACTTGAGCGCGGAATCGAGGCCAAGTACGCCATGCTCCAGCGCGTTGGAGTATAACTCGGCAAACACGCTGTACAGCTCTCCACTCTGCGGACGCAGGCCATGAATTTCCTGCAGCAATTGCAGGATGTACGGCAAGGGATTGAAGCGGCGCAAGGTGTCGGCACGAAACTCGAACATGGCCGACCAGTCGAGCGGGCTCGACTGGCCGCTGTCGGAATAGATCAGGCTGGCCGGGGGCTGGCGCTCGGCGTCGATCAATGCCAGCTGCACCATGCTCACATCGTCGCGCGATTCACCGCGGAAATCATGCAAAGCCTGCAGGATGCCTTCGAACAGCGACTCAGGGTCCTTGTGCGTGTCGAAGACGCGTTCGAGCCTCTCCACGCCGAAAGACTGCTCTTGCGCATTGCTGGTTTCGATGACGCCGTCGGACAGCAGCAGAACTCGATCGCCCGGCGCCAGCGGCCACACCTCGGTCTGGTCCTCGAAACGGGTGGCCGGCAATACGCCCAGCGGCAGATGACGCGACACCAGCGCGACACGCGCCGAGCCATCCTGGCGGTGCAGGTAGCCGTCGGGCATGCCGCCGTTCCAGACTTCGACCGTGCAACGCTGAAAGCTCAGGCGCAACATGGTGGCGCAGCAGAACATGTCCACCGGCAGGATCCGCTTGAGCTTGGCGTTCATCTCGCGAAGAATTTCGTTGAGCCCGTAGCCCTTCGCCGTCATGCCATAGAACACCTCGGCCAAGGGCATCGCGCCCACTGCCGCCGGCAGCCCGTGCCCGGTGAAATCACCGAGCAGCACATGCATGTCGCCCGAAGGCGTGTAGGCAGCCAGCAGCAGGTCGCCATTGAACAGCGCATAGGGCGACTGCAGGTAACGCACGTTGGGAGCGTCGAGGCATCCGGAATGGGCGATCTGGTCGAACACCGCCTTGGCCACGCGCTGCTCGTTGAGCAGGTAGTCATGGTGGCGGGTGATCAGGTCTCGCTGCTCGAGCACCGTGGCCTGCAAGCGGCGCAGGCGATCCATTGCCTTGATCTTGGCGGCCAGGATCACCTGGTTGTAGGGCTTGGCCAGAAAATCGTCGCCACCGGCGTCCAGACAACGCACCAGCGCCTGTTCTTCGGTCAGCGAGGTCAGGAAGATCACCGGCACCAGGGCCTCACCGGCTAGCTGTTTGATGGCACGCGCAGCCTCGAAGCCGTCCATGACCGGCATCATGGCATCGAGCAGTACCAACTGCGGACGCTGCTGGCGGAACACTTCGACCGCCTCCTGGCCGTTGCTGGCCGTGATCACCGCATGCCCCTGACGTCGCACGATGCTGGACAGCAGCATGCGGTCGGTCATGTTGTCGTCGGCGATCAGGACCGTCAGCGCTTCCTCGTTGGCTGGCTGCATCAGGAGATCTTGAACAACTTGTCGAAATTGGAGATGGCCAGGATCTTGCGCACGTCGGGAGAAATGTTCATCAGTGCGATGTCGGCGTTGTCGCCCCCGGCGTGGTCGCGCAACAGCAGCAGCATGCCCAGCGCCGAGCTGTCCATGTAGGTGGTGTTCTTCAGGTCGATGACATAACGGCTGGGCTTGCCGGCACGCTCGTCTTCGTAGGCTTCGCGAAACTGCTGGTGCAGGCTGAAATCGAACCGGCCCGAAATGGCCACCGATGACGTATTGCTTTCAAGGTCGAAGGTCTGGGTGACAGAACTCTGGGTTACAGCCATGTAGTAATGCTCCTTGGGTGTGCCTTGCAGGCCAGATGTAGCACCGCTCTGCAGAGCGTTCAACGGGGTACTGACAAATTCCGGCTAAAAGTTCTCGTGCCTGGGCAGGCGTTGCGACAACTCGTCGAGCAGCCGCTGTTCCCGCTTGTCCTCCAACTGCCTGGCCTCGAGGATATAGCGCTGCACCAGCTTGCGCAGCCCTTCCACTCGAGCATAGGCCTGTTGCCAGGTGGCGCGCGCATTGTTCAAGTTGTTCTGATGCCACGCAAGGCTCTGTTTCTGCTGGCCGACGGCCGTTTCCAACTGGTTGAGAAAGCGCTGATAGTTCAACAACCATTGCCCGGACACGCCACGACTGCCGTTGCTGATCCACTGTTGCTGGTAGTCGTTGCGGAAGCGTTCGAGCTCGGCCAGCTTGGCTTCGGCCAGGCTCACCTGACCCTGGAAATGCCCCAGCCGCTGGGCAGCCTTGCGCTCGGTGCTTTCGGCCATTTCCACCACGGGCGCCAGGCGCGCCGCACGACTCATCGCCATGGTCGCTTACCCCGGTGCCACGGGCGTGAACACTGCCGCCAGGCGCTCGGCGCTGGCTTGCAGGCTTTCATTGTCGTTCAGACCCTGGCGCAGGTAGCGCACCAGTTGCGGCTGAAGGGCAATGGCCAGGTCGGTCTCGCGATCGCCGCCGGCCACGTAGGCACCGACGCTGATCAAGTCACGGCTCTGCTGGTAGCGCGACCACAGCTGCTTGAACTGCTGGGCCTGGGCCAGATGCTGGGGGCTGACCACGCTGGGCATCACCCGGCTGATCGACGCTTCGATATCGATGGCCGGGTAATGCCCTTCTTCGGCCAGGCGCCGCGACAGCACGATGTGGCCATCAAGTACACCCCGTGCCGAGTCGGCGATCGGGTCCTGCTGGTCGTCGCCTTCGGACAACACCGTATAGAAAGCGGTGATCGAGCCGCCCCCGGCCTCGGCATTGCCGGCCCGCTCGACCAGCTTGGGCAGCTTGGCGAAAACAGAGGGCGGATAGCCCTTGGTGGCAGGTGGCTCGCCGATAGCCAGGGCGATTTCCCGCTGGGCCTGGGCAAAACGGGTGAGCGAGTCCATCAGGAGGAGGACGTTCTTGCCCTTGTCGCGGAAATATTCGGCAATGCGGGTGCAGTACATGGCCGCGCGCAGACGCATCAGCGGGGCTTCGTCGGCCGGCGATGCCACCACCACCGAACGGCGCAGGCCCTCCTCGCCCAAGGTGTGTTCGATGAACTCCTTGACCTCGCGGCCGCGCTCGCCGATCAGCCCGACGACGATGATGTCGGCCTCGGTGAAGCGCGTCATCATGCCCAGCAGCACACTCTTGCCCACGCCGGTACCGGCGAACAGACCCAGGCGCTGGCCACGGCCCACGGTCAACAAGCCATTGATGCTGCGAATGCCGACATCCAGTGGCTGGCTGATGGGATCACGCTTGAGCGGGTTGATGGTGGGCCCGTCCATGGGGATCCAGTCCTCGGCCTTCATGCCGCCCTTGCCGTCCAGCGCACGGCCGGCGCCGTCGAGAATGCGTCCGAGCATGCTCATGCCCATGGGCAGGCGCCCGGTATCGGCAACCGGCACCACCCGCGCGCCAGGCGCGATGCCGCTCACGCTGCCCACCGGCATCAGGTAGATCTTGCTGCCGGAAAAGCCCATGACTTCCGCTTCGACCTGCACCGGCTGGTCGCTGTCGTCGTTGATGACCACACAGCGACTGCCCATGGCGGCACGCAACCCTTCGGCCTCCAGGGTGAGCCCGACCATGCGCAGCAGGCGGCCTTCGACGATTGGCTGGCGCGGCAGGTCGATGGCCGCCTCGTAGGTGCCCAGGCGCTTGCCGAAGCTGGTGCGATCAAGCTTCATCGGGCTCACCCAGCTCGATGGTGATGTCGGCCGGGGCCGGGTGCATGTTCTGCTCGTGCAGTTGGTCGAACAGCTGGGCAATGGCCTGGGTGATGCGCGTCTCCATGCTGGCATCGATGCGACTGTGCTCGGTTTCGATACGGCAGCCACCGGGCTGCAGCGCGTCGTCCTCCTGGATGCGCCAGTTTTCCTCGTGCTTCTCCCGCAATGACTTGATCTGCTCGAAATCCTGGGGATTGATGAAGATGCGGATGTTGTTGGCGCCCATGGGCAACAACTTGAGCGCCTCACGCAGTACTTTCTCGATCTGGCTGGAATCGGTGACCAATTCGCGGCGAATGACCTGCCGGGCAATGTGCCCTACCAGCTCGACCAGGGATTTTTCGATCTGGGTGTCCTGATCGGCGATGGGCGTCAACAGGTGCCCCAACAGCCGGTCGAACTGGACGAGCTTGCTGGCCAGTGCGGCCTCGGCTTCCTGACGCACTTTGAGCTGGGTACTATGAAAGCCTTCTTTTTCGCCGGTGGCGAAACCCTCGTTGTAGGCTTCCTGGCGAATGGCTTCGAGTTCTTCCAGGGTGATGGGCTGGACCTCGTCGAGGGGAACCTCTTCGATCTCCTCGACCGACACCGGCGCCAGCACCACCTCGACGGCGGGCCGTTCGGGATCGAAACTGGGCAACGCCCACAGGTCGGCGCTGCGCGCGTCGACGGCGCGGATCAGTTCACTGACGGGTTCTTGCGGGGGGCGGGACATGGCTTGCGATTCCTGGCGCCTGGGTGCGAAGTGGGGTCGCTCGGAGCCGACCACCCCAGGGTGGCCAGCCTCCACGACAGAGGTCCGGGAGAGGGACGATTAGATCATCTCTTCCCCACCCTTGCCACCCAGCACGATTTCACCGGCCTCGGCCATGCGCCGGGCAATGGTGAGCACTTCCTTCTGCGCCGACTCGACATCGCTGACCCGCACTGGCCCCTTGGCCTCGAGGTCGTCGCGCAGCAGTTCGGCCGCGCGCTTGGACATGTTCTTGAAGATCTTCTCGCGCACGCCTTCGTCGGCGCCCTTGAGCGCGACCACCAGTACGTCGGAAGAGACTTCGCGCAACAGCGCCTGAATGCCGCGATCGTCGACATCCTTGAGATTGTTGAAAACGAACATCAGGTCTTCGATCTGCCCGGACAGCTCTTCATCGACCTCGCGTATGGAGTCCATCAACTGGCCCTCGGACGAGCTGTCGAGGAAGTTCATGATGTCGGCGGCGCGCTTGACCCCACCCAGCGTGGTCCGCGTGGCGTTGGAGTTGCCGGAGAACTGTTTCTCCAGAATGGTATTGAGCTCTTTGAGCGCCGCAGGCTGTACGGTGTTCAGCGAAGACACGCGCAGGATGATGTCCAGGCGCGCCTTGTGCTCGAAATGCGCCAGCACTTCGCCGGCCTGGTCGGGGTCGAGGTAGGCCACGACGATCGACTGGATCTGCGGGTGTTCGTAGCGAATCACATCGGCCACGGCGCGGGGTTCCATCCATTTCAGGCTGTCCAGGCCGCTGGTGTTGCCGCCCAGCAGAATTCGGTCGATCAGGCCGTTGGCCTTGTCTTCGCCAAGGGCCGAGGTGAGCATCTTGCGGATGTAGTTGTCGGAACCCACGCCCAGGCCGGTCTGGTCGCCGACCACGGTGACGAACTCGCTCATCACCTGCTCGACCTGCTCGCGGTGCACATTGCGCATCTGCGCCATGGCCACGCCCACGCGCTGGACCTCCTTGGGACCCATGTGGCGAAGCACCTGCGCCGCGTCGGTTTCACCCAGCGACAGCAGAAGAATGGCGGCCTTGTCGACCTTGGTCAGCTTGGGGGTGACGGCTTGTGAACTACTCATCGGCATTGATCCACTCTTTCACGACCTGGGCCACTCGGCCCGGGTCTTCGGCCACAAGACTCTTGATTGCATTCAGTTGGGCGTCATAGCCCTCGGTCGGGCTGGGCAGCAGAATGCTCTGCGGCCCACCCAGGCTGACCCGATCGTTGGCCAGCTCGCTGTCCATGCCCAGTGCGGCCACACCGCCCAGCCCGCCGGCGGCACCAAGTTCGCCATCGCCCGGCCTGGATTTGCCACCACCGGTGATGTTGGTCAGCACCGGGCGCAACACGCCGAACACCAGGACCAGGATGAACAGCACGCCCAGCGCCTGTTTCATGATGTCCCAGAACCAGGGTTCCTTGTAGAACGCAGGCTCGGTGATGACTTCCGCCGAATTGGGCGCGAACGGTACGTTGATCACGGTCACGCTGTCGCCACGGCTCGCATCGAAGCCCACGGCATCCTGTACCAGACGGGTGAAACGTGCCAGCTCCTGGGCATTCCAGGGCGCCAGGGTCACGGTGCCGTCGGCCGGGTTGACCTTGGCCTGGTCATCAACCACCACGGCGACCGACAACCGGGTCAGGCGACCCTGCTGCTGCTTGGTGTGGCTGATGGAGCGGTCGAGCTCGAAATTCTTGGTCGACTGCTGACGCTTGTCGGCCGGATACGGCGCCAGCATCGGCTGGCCGGTGGCCGGGTCCATGATCTGCTGGCCATTGGCGTCGAGCAGCGGCTGGCCTGGCTGGATCGCGCCAGCGGCTGCCTGCCCCTGGGCGGCATTCTGCGGTGCGGTGGCCGGGCCCGGTGGCTGGTTACTCAAGGCGCCGGGCACACCCGATGGGCCCGAACCGCTGGAACGTTGCTCGCTGGTGGACTGCTCGCTGCGCAGTGCCGGCTGGTCCGGGTTGAACTGCTCGGAGGTCGACTCGACCGCGCTGAAATCCAGGTCCGCCGACACCTCGGCCTTGAACCGATCACTGCCCACCACCGGTTGCAGTATGTTGTGGACACGCTGGGTCAGCATGCTTTCCATGCGGCGACTGTAGTCGTACTGCTTGCCGGCCATGGTCAACGCGTTGTCTTCCAGCTGTGCCGACAGCAGGGTGCCCTTCTGGTCGACGACCGACACGTTGGACTTGTTCAGTTCCGGGACGCTGGTCGCCACCAGATTGACGATGGCCGCGACCTGGCCGGCATCCAGGGTCCGGTTGGGGTACATTTCCACCAGCACCGAGGCGGTTGGCTTGCGTTCGTCACGGACGAACACCGAACTCTTCGGGATGGCCAGGTGCACGCGCGCAGCCCGGATATTGTTCAGGCTGCCGATGGTACGGGCCAGCTCGCCTTCGAGGCTGCGGCGGTAGCGCGCCGTTTCCATGAACTGGCTGGTGCCCAGGCCTTGTTCCTTGTCGAGCGACTCGTAGCCGACGTTGCCGTCGCTGGGTGCAACGCCGGCCGAGGCCAGGGCGATGCGCGCACGCGACTGGTCGTCGGCCTTGACCAGCAAGGCGCCGGAGTTGGGTTCCACGGTATAGGGAATGTTGGCCGTGGTCAGGGTGTCGATCACCTGCTTGGTGTCCATGCCCGCCAGGCTGCCGTACAGCGGCCGGTAGTCGGGTTGCTGCGACCAGAGCACCACGGCAAAGCCGATCGCGACGCTCGCAGCCAGGCCGACCAACAGGCCGACCTGACGCAGCATGGTCATCTGCGACAGATTCTGCAGGACAGACAAGCCCATGAGCGGCGATTTGTTGCCGCTCTTGGCAGGGAGGTTATCGGTGGTCGCTTCAGCCATGACTCAATTCGTCCTCAGACCGGCATCTGCATGATGTCTTGATATGCCTGGACCAGCTTGTTGCGCACTTGGGTCAAGGCCTGGAACGAGACACTGGCTTTCTGCGAGGCGACCATCACATCGGTGAGGTCGACGCCGCTCTTGCCGATCTCGAAAGCAGTGGCCAGTTGGCTGGAAGCACCCTGCACGTCCGCGACCTTGTTGATGGCGCCGCCGAGCATGTCGGCAAAGCTGCTGGCGCCGACTTCCGGCGCCGCAACCCCTGCAGGCCTGGCCATGGCGTCCGCCTGCATGGCGCGCATGTCCAGCATCAAGCGGTTGAATTCAATACCTTGGCTCATGGGTGACCCTCTGCGACGACCTGCGTTTTTTTGACACTGCTGCATTCACTACAGAGGTAGTAGCAAGGAGGGTGCCAGTTGCAGTCGCAGGCTTGCGAAACAGATCGATGGCGACGAATCGCCGCAGTCGCTGCCAGTCAGCGGGCGTCCGTCACGAGGCGAACAGACTGGCCTCCACGTCCATTCCGGCATCGCGCATCTGCGCCAGTTTGTAGCGCAGCGTCCGCGGGCTGATGCCCAGGCGCTCGGCGGCTTCCTTGCGGCGGCCGCGCTCGCTGCGCAGGGTGTCAATGATCATTTCGAATTCCCGTCGGCGCAGATCGTCCTCCAACGCGCCGGCCGGCAGCCCGACCGGCGCCTGGGTTTCCAACGGCAGTGCCGGGGCACGGGCTTGCACCACCAGGCTCAACGGCGGCAACGGTGCCGCGCCTGCAGGCCCGGCCAGGCAGAAATCGGCTGCCTGGATCAAGCCGCCGTGCTGCAGAATCAAGGCGCGCTGAATGGCGTTGTCCAGCTCGCGAACGTTGCCCGGCCACGGATGATCGAGCAGAGACTGTTCGGCCTGCGGCGAGAAACGCACAGGCGCATGCTTCATCTTGTCGACATGGCGGGCCAGCAAGCGTCGCGCCAGCGGCAGGATATCGGCGCGGCGCTCGCGCAGAGGTGTCCACGCCAGCGGGAAGACCGAAAGACGGTAGAACAGGTCTTCGCGAAAGCGCCCGGCCGCCACGTCGGCCGCCAGGTTGCGGTTGGTGGTGGCGATGACGCGTATGTCCAGGGCAATGGGTTTGCGTGCGCCAACGCGCTCGACCTCACGCTCCTGCAACACGCGCAACAGCTTGGCCTGCAGGCCCAGCGGCATCTCGGAAATTTCATCGAGCAGCAAGGTGCCGCCATCGGCCTGCTCGAACTTGCCCGCCTGCGCCGCGACAGCGCCGGTGAACGCGCCCTTCTCGTGGCCAAACAGCGTGGCTTCGAGCATGTTGTCGGGAATCGCCGCGCAGTTGATGGCGACGAAAGCCCGTTCTGCGCGCCGTGACTGCTGATGAATATAGCGTGCCAGCACCTCCTTGCCGGTGCCTGATTCACCGGATATCAGCACCGTGGAATCACTGCGTGCAACCCTCGCCGCCAGCTCGAGCAAGGCCAGGCTGGCCGGCTCCAGTGCGACCGGGCCGTGATCGGTACCGGCCGGGATCAGGCCGCGGCCATGCCGGGTCACCAGGTCGAGCAGCGCGTGCGGCTCGAATGGCTTGACCAGGTAGTCCGCCGCACCCTGGCGCATGGCATCCACCGCACGCTCGACGGCGCCATGGGCCGTCATCAGCAACACCGGCAGTTGCGGCTGCCGGGCGCGTAGCCTGGCAAGCAACTGGTGCCCATCGATACCGGGCATGTTGACGTCGCTGACCACGATCCCGAAGGGCTCGCGCGCCACTGCCAACAATGCTTCCTCGGCACAGCTCACCGCCTCGAATTCGAAGCCACCCAGCTCCAGCGTATCGCCCAGCGCCTCGCGCAGGGCCCGGTCGTCCTCGACCAACAGCACCTTGATGCTCATGGAGCACGCTCCTGCAGGGCCACCAATGGCAGGGTCAAGGTGGCGCAGCTGCCGCGGCCGAGCGTGGAGCGCAGTATCAACTCGCCTTGATGCGCCCTTGCCACGGCCTTGACCACCGACAGGCCGAGCCCGGTACCGGTGGGCTTGGTGGTAAAGAACGGCTCACCCAGCCGCGCCAGCGTTGCCGGGGCCATGCCAGGCCCATTGTCACTGACGCACAGGCGCAGGGTGTCGTTGCGCGCATACAGATGGACCTTCAGCCGTGCCTCACCGGCGCTGGCCTGGATGGCGTTGTCGATCAGGTTGAGTACCGCGCCCACCAAGGTGTCCTTGTTGCACAGCAACTCGCCGGCATGGCTGTCGCACTGCCAACGCACGGCGACATTGTGCACATGGGGCTGGGCTGAGGCCTGCAGGGCCTGCAGCAACTGGCGGGGCGTGAGGCGATCGGGCAGCGGCAGCTCGCCGCGGGCGAACACCAGCATGTCGCGAACCTGGTTTTCCAATTCATGCAGACGCTCCTTGAGGCGTCCAGCGAAGCGCTGCTGGGTCTGCACCGGCAGTGGTTTTTCGGTCAGGTGACTGGCGTACAACAGCGCTGCCGACAGCGGCGTGCGTATCTGATGGGCCAGCGAGGCCATCATCCGGCCCAGTGACGACAGGCGCTCACTGCGCGCCACTTCGCTCTGCAGACGGCGGGTCTCGGTCAGATCGGTAAGCAACACCAATTGACCAGGCTCGGCGTCCAGCGAGCGGGTGGAAATCGACAGACGCCGCCCATCGATCAAAGAAATTTCATGACCGTCGTCGCGGCGTGGCGCGAAACTGCGGACGATCACCTCGCGCCACAGTTCGCCTTCCAGAGGCGCACCCAGCATATTCGTGGCTGCCGGGTTGGCTTCGCGCACACGACCATGCCCATCGATGACGATGACGCCGCCGGGCAACAGATCGAGCAGGTTCTGCAGGCGATTGGCAAGCCGTTCCTTTTCCGCCAATTCGGCCAGGCGCTGGGCGCTGACCACTTCCAGCTCACCCTTGAGCGATGCCACGCGCGCCTCGAGCAGGCTGTAGGAGTCGCTCAAGCGGTCGGACATCTGGTCGAACAGGACAAACGCCTGGTCCAGCCCCTGGCGGCTGTCTGATGGCGCTACGGACACGGAAGCGTCGCTGCGGGGCATGGGCGCGGAGGGCTGGATAGCGGCCTGTGGCATGGGTCTCTCTCACTTGGCTCACCGTCAAAAACGGTATCGTGAAAGGGATAAAAGCAATAGCCGTGCCGGATGAAACCCTGCGGGCTGCGAGCGCCGCGAGGAACAGTCGGATGGCGCAGGGAAAGTGTGGGAGTTCAAGCGCTTGGCGCGCGTTGCCTTAAACGGCAAATGTTGTATGAAGCATGGCCACTGCCTGAAGGGCAGCGGCCGGTCGAGCCGCAGGCGTCAATCGTCTGCCTGTTGCTCTTCGCCCTCGCCTTCGCGTCGGCTCATGCCGTACTTGCGCATCTTCTCCACCAGGGTGGTACGGCGGATGCGCAGACGTTCCGCAGCGCGGGCGACGATACCATTGGCATCGTCCAGCGCCTGCTGGATCAAACCCTGTTCCAATCCGCCCAGGTAGTCCTTGAGGTCGAGCCCCTCGGGCGGCAGCATGGCGCTGGAAGCGAAGTCGGGCGTATGGCCGTTGATTGCCACACGCTCTTCCAGATCGCTGCGCAGGCTGTCGACCAATTGCTCGTCTTCGTCGTCGACGTAGCGAAATTTCTTCGGCAACTCGACCACGCCAATCACACCATACGGATGCATGATCGCCATCCGCTCGACCAGGTTGGCCAATTCACGCACGTTGCCCGGCCAGCCATGGCGGCAGAGCGACATGATGGCTGCCGAGTTGAAGCGGATCGACCCACGCTTTTCATGCTCCATGCGCGAGATCAGCTCGTTCATCAACAGCGGGATGTCTTCCACGCGCTCGCGCAGCGGGGCCATCTCGATGGGGAACACGTTGAGGCGGTAATACAGGTCTTCACGGAACGTGCCGACCTCAATCATGCTTTCCAGATTCTTGTGCGTGGCCGCAATGATGCGCACATCGATGCTCTGGGTCTTGTTGCTGCCCACGCGCTCGAATGTCCGTTCCTGTAACACTCGCAGCAGCTTGACCTGCATCGGCAACGGCATGTCGCCGATTTCGTCGAGGAACAGGGTACCGCCGTTGGCCAACTCGAAGCGGCCGGCGCGGCTGGTGATCGCGCCGGTGAAGGCGCCCTTCTCGTGACCGAACAGCTCGCTTTCGAGCAACTCGGCCGGAATCGCGCCACAGTTCACCGGCACGAATGGCGCATCGCGACGCTTGGAATGATAGTGCAGGTTGCGCGCGACCACTTCCTTGCCGGTACCCGACTCGCCGAGGATGAGCACGCTGGCATCGGTATCGGCCACTTGCTGCATCATCTGGCGCACATGCTGGATGGCGCGGCTGGTGCCCACCAGGCTGCGGAACAGGTTGGGTTCGCGCTGACGGCCGCGCTCGCGGGCCTGGTCGTACATCTCGCGATAGACCTGGGCACGGTGCAGCGAATCGAGCAGCTTGCTGTAGCTGGGCGGCATCTCCAGGTGCGACAGCACGCGACGACGCAGGTCGTCGGGCAGCTCGACAGCACCTGGCTCGCCCAGCAGCAGCACCGGCAGGAACTCGTCCCAGTTGGCGAGCGTCTTCAGCAGGCCGGCAAGGTTGCCCGAAGACACCTCCCCCACCAGGACGCAGAGCACCTCGCGGCTGGACGACAGCGCGTCGACCGACATCTGCCAGTCAGCGCTGCCACAGGCCAGGTTCTCTTCGCCAAGAAAGTTCAGGATGACCGCCAGATCCCGGCGGCGAACGCTATCGTCATCGATCAGCAGAATTTTGGTTTCACGCCACATGCAATAGCAACTTCCCTAGTCAACTCGAAGCCCGAAAGGGCGCTTTCGACGTTTTTGGCCATGGTTTCAGCTAACAGACGCCAGACGAATCGTAACAGCCACTAGTAAAGGCAAAAAAATCGACTTAGTCAAATTTATGGCGCAATGGCTGTCAGCGGAACAGATGGTAAACCTTTGCAGCGTTCTTCGCTTGGGTGAACTGTGACATTTCGTCGACAACTGACTGACGCGCTAATCGAGTGACGTTGAGTAATTGACGGTAGACCTCGAGCAGATCCTCGAGGTGACTGCGCAATTGCACTGGGTCTTCCGGGACTTCCTGCAATACGCTGTCGACACAAGCCCGGCATTCGATGTCCAGAACGCCGATCGCGTCCCAATCGCCTGCCTGCATGGCGTCTACCAAGGCGTGGCGAGTCTGCTGAATCCGCTGTAGTGCACTCATGGCAAACTCCTCAGGCCGGCTGTGCCGATTCGTGGCTGGCGATGGCGTCCCAACCGCTCTTGACGGTGATCATCAGCCGGGCGACTTCGTCGATCAACTGCGGATCATTCTTGATGTTCGCTTCGGTCAGGCGACCGGACATGTAGGCGTAAAGGTCGTCGAGGTCTTTGATGGATTGCGACTCGCCGGCCTTGCTTGGATCCAGCCCCTGGCGCAGGCCACCAATGATGGCCACGGCCTTGCCGAGCATCTCGCCCTTCTGCGACACCTGACCACGGCTCAGCGCACCCTTGGCCTGGGCCATGCGATCGAGACTGCCCTGCATCAGCATCTGCACCAGCCGATGCGGCGTGGCTTCGGATGTCTGGGCATGGGAATCGACCTTCTGGTATTGGCTCAGCGCTCTCATGGCGTTCATTGTGGCGGACCTCGTAACACATGATTTGATGTTGTATCGCTTGGTTACTATGTCGTCGCGGTTGGGGAAAACTTTAGTGAGCCTGATGGAATATGCAAAGTAACGTGGTATCAGGTAACGAACGCCGTCGATCTGGAAGCATTCGTGCAAATGACGGATATGCAAAGGCCCGGCATAGACCGGGCCCCGTGAGTGGCACTTTTCGTCAATCGCTGTCGGCTTTGTTCAGCGCGTTCAGCGTGGTCATGATGCTCTTGCTGGTGGCGTTGAGCTGCGCGACGAGGGTGTCCATGGCGGTGTACTTGGCATTCAAGGTGTCCGTCAGGTTCTTGATCCGGCGGTCCAGGGCCTGCTGTTGCTCGGTCAATTTGGTCAGCGTGCCGGAGAGCGAATCCGAGCGCGAGGCGAGAATGCCGCCTTTCACCGCATAGGAGTCGGTCGCGGTGGTCATCCGCGAAAGTAGACCGTCCTTGCCGGTGAACATGTCCTGGATGGCTGCCACGTTGGCGGGATCGCCCATGGCCGTGCTCCACTTGGCGTCATCCATTGCCAGCAGACCGGTCTTCTGGTCGGTGTTGATCCCGAACTGCGACAGGGTCAGCTTGCTCGAGCCCGAGGAGGTGACCAGCTCGTTGCGCATCGACTGGATCAGGTGGCGCACGGTGGAGTCGCCGGTCAGCCCTCCCCCACTGGTCGTGCCGTCGGCCCCGGTGCTGACCTTGGTCAGGGTATTGAGCTGGGTCATCAGCGCGTTGTAGGCATCGACGAAGCCAGTGGTGGCTTTTTTCAGGGTTTCAGTGTTGGTGCTGACCGAGATGGTCGTCTTGGCGCCCCCTGCTTCCAACAGTTTGATTGACACGCCGCTGATGGCCGCGGCGACCGTATTGGTCGACGACTCCATCTCGATGCCGTCGATCTTGTACGTCGCATTGGTGGGCTCGTTCACAGTGGTGGAGGCAGTCAGCTTGTCGAGGCCGCTGCCCGCATCGGCGGTCATGGAAATCTCGGTACCCTTCCCGGTGGTCGACGAACTCAGGACCAGGCGCGAGCCACTGGCGTCGGTCAGGATGTTGGCACTGATACCGCGACCGACCAGCTGGGTGTTGATGAGATCGCGGGTCTGCGCCAACGTCGCACCCGCCGGAATGCTGATCTTGCTGTCTTTGAATGACTGAGTGATCGTCAAGGTCTGGGCGGAAGACGTAGCATTGACCACGGCTGCGCTCTTGTCGGCGTAGACGCCAGAAGAAATCTTCGAGGAAGTCGCCAGGGTCGTTACTTCAAGCGAGTACGTACCGTCGGAGGCGGAATCGGTCACGGTCACCGAAGCCGCCTTGTCGTTGGACGAGGCACCGGTCAAGCCGCTGAACGCCGAGGCCTTGTTCATTGCCGCGACGGCGGCCCGATAGGTTTCCAGCGAGCTCTTGACGGTGCCAACGGCGGTCAAGGTGGTGGTGGTGGTCAGCGTCTGGGTATCGATCTGCTTTTGCTTGGGCGCTTTCTCGGCATTCACCAAGGCCTTGACGATGGCATCGGTGTCGATACCCGTGCCCACGCCGCTGGACTTGATCGCGCCGCTGGTGCTTGAGGTGGTGGTGCTTGAAGTACTGGCAGTCGTGGTGGCGGCGGTGGTGCCGGTAGTGGAGGAAACAGTAGCCATCGGTATCTCCTAGAATCGAGTCAGGCGTGTTTTTGACGGATACCGCCCCAAGCACACCCAGCTACATTTTTCGTGCCAGCTCAGATGGTCGCGTCGAGCAGACCGCTGCGACTGTCTGCCAGGCTCTGCGCCAACTTGAGCGCGGCCTCGGTTGGCAACTGACGAATGATTTCACCGCTGTCCGTAGCGATGACCTTGACCACGACGGCATGCGTCGAGTCGTCGATGGAGAATTCCAGATTGCGCTGTGCGGTATTCACATGCGCCTGGAGGTCCTTCACCGCTTGTTCCAATTCGGCCCGCTCGGGAGTCACCGACTCGACCGCGGGTTCATCCTGCTTGACCTGCCGCGCAGGCAGGGAGGCGGCGCTCGCTGGCGCTGACGTGGCGGCAAGAGGCAATCTTGCAGTAACGCTCATGTCCATGTTTGATCACCCCGAAAATCAAAAAACGGAAGGGTGCGTGGGCACCCTTCCGTCAGTCAGCCAGGGGCCGTATTACTGAAGCAGCTTCAGTACGGACGATGGCAGCTGGTTGGCCTGGGACAGGATCGCGGTGGATGCCTGCTGCAGGGTCTGCTGCTTGGTCAGCTCGGCGGTTTCCGAAGCGAAGTCGGCGTCCTGGATACGGCTACGAGCGGCCGACGAGTTCTCGGAGATGCTCTGCAGGTTCGACACAGTGCTGTCGAAACGGTTTTGCACCGCACCCAGGTCGGCGCGCTGGGCGTCGATGTTGGAGATGGCCTTGTCCAGTGCAGCGATTGCGTTCTGAGCGTTGAATGCAGTGGTGATGTCGGTTTCGCTGACCGAGGTGAGCTCGGAGGCCTTGCTGGACGAAGCACCGGCAGTACCGGTGGCGAACAGGCCGGTAACACCTACACCAGCGACCGAGTAGCCTTTGGACGAATCAAGCGAGACAGCACCGGTGGCGATGAAGGTGTCTGCAACGCCTACCGCAGTGCCTGGAGTACCGCTAGCGTCTTTGGTAGCTACCGTCACGTTCGCAGCAGCGGCGGCGGCACCGGTGACGGTGGTATCAACGCCGAACACGATATTTTCACCGGTGTCGGATTTGACCGACAGCGTGCCTGCCTTGCTGTCGTAGTTGACACTGATACCCAGTTTCGCCGCGTTCGAGTTCAACTGATCGGCAAGCGAGGCGGTATCGGTCACGCCAACCATGCTGACGGTTTCGCTGCTGCCGACCTTCATAGTGAAGGTTGCCGGAGCGGCTGCGGCACCTGCGCCTACGACGAAAGATGCCTCGGTGCTTGCCTTGGCGGTCAGACCGGGTACTGAACCGTTAAGCTGGCTGGCGATAGTCTTGGCTGACGCTTTGGCGTCGATGGTCACATCTTTGGTCTCACCCCCGCCTGTAACCTTGACTGCACCACCTGCAACCCCGGCAGCCGACACGGCTACACCGATACTCTTGACCTGCTGCGAACCGATAGCGTTGGCAGACACATCGCCCAACGTCACGTTGATGGTTTCGTTGGCATTGGCGCCGATCTGGAAGGCGGTGGAACCGAACGAGCCGTCGACCAGGTTGCGACCACCAAAGGTGGTGGTGTTGGCGATACGGGTCAGCTCGGAAGTCAGCTGGGTGTACTCGGACTGCAGCGAAGTCCGGTCATCGCCGCTGTTCGAACCGTTCGCCGACTGCAGGGCCAGTTCACGCATACGCTGCAGGATGTTGGTGGATTCCTGCATCGCGCCTTCAGCGGTCTGGGCGATGGAGATACCGTCGTTGGCGTTCTTCACTGCGACCGACAGGCCGTTGATCTGGCTGGTCAGACGGTTGGAGATCTGCAGGCCGGCGGCGTCGTCCTTGGCGCTGTTGATTTTCAGGCCCGAGGAAAGACGGGTCATCGAGGTGCTCAGCGCATCGGAAGCCTTGTTCAGGTTTTTCTGAACGGTCAAGGAAGCGGTGTTGGTGTTTACGGATAAGGCCATGACAAATTCCTCGGGGTTGTTAGCTGTGGCTTCCGGCCCTGGCGAGCGCCGGGTGTGGCCTAGAGAACCTTCGTAGTAGTTATCGTCGGTTCAGCGCTTTGCTTGAGGGCGATTGCAATGTTTTTTCGCCTTCAAGCCGCTGTAGCCGGAAAAAGCAAGCGTTGGCTTGATCTCTCTTGATAACTGTTTCGTCCGAGGAAGGGGGAACTTGAGGGGAATGGACAGCGATAGCGCGAATTTCTGGCGTCAACGGATCAACGGTAGCAGTGGCCCGAATCGCGCCACGGTTGCCGCCGTGTGCATGCAAGAGCGCGGCGAGCCCGGACGCGGCTTGCGCCGCTGCTACAGGGGATCGCGGTATCTGTAGCAGCGGAGCAAGCCGCGTCGGCGGGCAACGCCGCATTTGTAGCAGCGGCGCAAGCCGCGTCGGCGGGCAACGTGGTATCCGCAGCAGCAGCTCAAGCCGCGTCAACGGACAACGCCGCATTTGTAGCAGCGGCGCAAGCCGCGTCTGGGGGCAACGCGGTGGATCAGGGGCGGTAAATGAGCGCCGAGCCCCAGGACAGGCCGACACCGAAGCCGCTCAGGGCAACGCGCTTCCAGGCGGAGTCGAGAATGTGCTTTTCCAGCAGTAGCGGGATACTGCTGGACACCGTGTTGCCGGTTTCGACCATGTCCTTGATGAACTTCTCCGGCTCTTCCTCGAAACGCCGGGCTACCGCATCGACGATCGCCGCACTGCCCTGGTGGATGCAGTAGGCGTCGACGTCGGCGCTGGTCAGGCCCGACTCATCGAGCAATTCGTGCAGATGCGCCGGGACCTTCAGCAGAGCGAAGTTGAACACCTGCCGACCGTTCATGAAAAACACCCCATCGGTGACCTTCAGGTGCGGGGCGCCGGAACCATCGGTACCGAACTTGGCCTTGCCCAGCTGCCAGGGCGCGTCCTCGCCCATCCAGGTGGCGGTGGCCGCGTCGCCGAACAGCATGGTGGTGTTGCGATCCTCGGGGTCGACGATCTTGGAGTACGGGTCGGCGGTGATCAGCAGGCCGTTCTTCAAGCCAGCCGCTTCCATGAAGCCCTTGAGCGCATAGATGCCGTACACATAGCCCGAGCAACCCAGGCTGATGTCGAACGCCGCAACGTTGGTCGACAGGCCGAGCTTGTCCTGAACGATAGCTGCGGTGTGTGGCAGGCCCTCCTCGTCCCCGTTCTGGGTGACGACGATCAAGGCGTCGATGGACTCGCGGGACAGCTGCGGATTGCTGGCGAACAAGGCGTTGGCCGCTTCCACGCAGAGGTCGGAGGTTTCCTGGTCGTCGGACTTGCGCGGCAGGAAGGCCGAACCGATCTTGCCGATGATGAAATCTTCATCCTTGGCGAATTTGGCACCTTGGGCGTAGTTGTCCAGGCCTTCGGCAGGCACGTAACTCGCGATGCTTTTTATGCCAATCATTGTGGCTTCCCAATACAAAGGTAGCTGGAGGCCATTACGCGGAGCGTTTGCGCAATGCCATCGAAAAGGGTGTCAGGCGGCGTCGGCCCAGGTAAGACGGCGCCACTGCTGCCAGAAACGAAGCAGCTGCAGGCCGCTGATTCAGCGGCCCGGCAATACATAAGTGTGAAGATGCACGATTCGACCCATTGGTCACACAGGTATTGTGCCATAGGCGGTAGGAAATGGCGCGCGGCGGGGTCGTGCGAGACGGGGCCTGCGCCCCGCCGATCAGAGTTTGTTGAACAGACTCAGCTGGGAGATCTTCGCGAAGGCCAGCTGCGAAGCCTGCAGCATGGTCTGTTGCAGACTCAAGGTCACCGATGCGGTGGCGAAGTCGGTGTCGGAAATCGCCGACTGCGTGCTCTTGTTGGCCAACGCCAGGCTGACGTTCTCGTCGTTCTGGATAGCCAGCGAGTTGAGCCGCGCACCGATCTGCCCACGGGAAATGTCGATGTTCTCGTTGGCGCTGGCCAGGTTGCCCAACGCCGAGTCGGTGGCGTTCTTCAATGCCAGCGCGGATCTGGCGTCGGTCACCGGTATCTCCAGGGCGGACTTGAGCTGATGCAGCGTATCCAGCACGTTCTGGGTCTTGTGGCTGTTCGCGTTGACACTGAAGCTGTCGCCCGCGCCGGCCTGGCCCGAAACAGTGAAGGTCACCCCCGCCGCCGTGATCGAACTGCCAGCGGCACCGACAACCACTGCTCCCTTGCCAATGGCTTGGCTGGAATCGGTCAGTGGTTGGGCATAGACCTCGTACTCGCTGTCGCTGGTGAACTTGATCACCGCCCCGCCAGCCGGGAAAGCTGCGGAGTAGCGATCGGTATCGGTCACGTTCGCGCTGGTCAGCTGCGCCGTGGAGGTGTTGGCCGCGTTGCGCGTCGAACTGATGCTGTCTGGCTTGCTGCCCAGGCTGAACGTGCGCCCTGCCATGTCGGCATCGGCAACGGTGCCCAGCGCGCTCTGCTTGGCCGCCACGTCGATGTCGAACTCCACACCGTACAGGCTGATAGTGGTACCACCGTCGGCCTTCGGGTCAAAGGTGCCGTTGCCAGTGACCTGCGAGGTCACATCCTGGTTCTTGCTGTTGGTGAGGGTGAACTGGGTGCTGCTGGTGAACGTCAGCTTGTACGGCTGGCCGTCGGTGAACGCCTTGTTGTAGGTGGTCAGCGATTCGAGGCGGCCGTCGGACACGGTCACCAGGCCGTCGTCGACCACCGGTGCGGTCATGGTGGTTTGCGTACGGCTGGTGTTCACCGCTGTTTCCAGGATGCCGTAGCCGGTGTCGTTGGTCGCCAGCTGCAGGGTATCGGACACCTGCAGGCTGAGCTGGGTCTGGTCGCCCTGGTAGGTGTAGCTGCCGTCGCTGTTCTGCACATAAGGCGGCGTGCTGGTCTTGGATCCGGAGAACATGTACTGGCCGTTGGCATCCTTGGTGTTGAGCAGGCCAAGGACGTTTTTCTCGATCTCGCCGATTTCGCTGGCAATCGAGGTGCGGTCGGCATCGCTCAGGCCGCCGTTACCGGCCTGAATCGTCAATTCCTGGGCCCGCTGCAAGGCCGTAGTGATGCTGTCGAGCACACTCTCTTCCTGGGTCAGCGAGTTGGTAACGCTGGTCATGTTGCCGCTGTACTGGGTCAGCAAGCTGCTCTGCTGCTGCAGTTGCAACAGTTTGGCGGCACCGACCGGGTCGTCTCCGGCACTCTGGATGCGATTGCCCGAGCTGATCTGCGCCTGGGTCTTGGCGGTGTCCGAGAAATTCTTGGAATAGCCGGTCGCGCTGGTCTCGAAATACTGAGAAGTGGAAATTCGCATGGTCGACTATTCCTTAGAGGGCGTTGATCAGGACGCTGAATGTTTCCTGCGCAGCCTTGATGATCTGCGAGGACGCCGTGTAGTACTGCTGGAACTTCACCAGGGAGGCGGCTTCGTCGTCCAGATTGACACCCGATACCGAGTCGCGGTTGGTCTTGGCCTGGGTCAGCACCGCACCGGTGGCCTTGGTGTCGACGGTGGCCTGGCTGGCCTTGGCGCCAACCCGCTCCACAAGCGATGCGTAGGCACTGGTGAAGCTCATGCCGGGGTTGCCCGCCGTGGCGCCAACCGTGGCCTTGGTCTGCAACGCCAGCAATTGCGTGGCATTGCGGTTGTCGGACTTGCCATCGGCGTTGAACGACACGGTGTAGCTGTCGTTGACCGCAGGCGTGCCGCCCACGGTGGTGTCGAAACTGAAGGTGAGCTGCTTGCCGTCGGCGCCGTTGACGGGCTTGCCGTCGGCACCTACCACCGGCACGGTCAGGCTCAGGTTGTTGCTCTGGCCAGGCACGATGGTACCGCTGCCGATACTGGTGCCTGATGCGTTGAACAGACTGTAGCTCTGCGCACCGTCGGTGGTCTTGCCGAACACCAGCTTGACCGGCGACGAGGTTTCGATGCCGCTCTGCAACTGGCTCAGGGCCGTGCCACTGTAGATGTCCAGCTTGCTGCCCAGCACCGGCTGGGTGAAGGTGCCGGTGCCCGAGTTGCCAACGGTCGCCGTGCCGGTGAGCGGCGCGGCAAAAGCCAGCTTGTTCGAATCGGTGAGTGTGGTGGTGATAGCGCTCGCGCCGCTGCGCGTCGGTGTGACGACGAAACTGTCGCCGCTGGCAACCTTGCCGTTCAGGCCCAGGGTCACACCGTCGATCACCGGTGCCGGGTTGGCGCCCAGGTCGAAGCTGCCCATCGAGGTGCCGTCCGAACGGGTCACGCTGTAGGCGGTGGTGCTGCTGAACTTGACGTTGTAGTCGTAGATGCTCAGCTTGCTGGAGTCGGCAACGGTAACGCTCAGGTTGCCCGAACCTGCGCTGTTGGTGGACGCCGCCAGGCTGCGGTTGGCCGTGGCGGTGGCGCTGTTGATGCTGGCGAATACCGACGAACCGAAGTCACCGTTGAGGTCGATACCCTTGCCCAACTGGCCGTTCAAGGTGTCGCTCACGACAATGGCGGCGCGCCCCAGCTCGTTGATTGCCGGGTTCAGCGCATCGCTGCGAAAGCGCAGCAGGCCGCCGATCTCGCCGCCGGTGGTGACCGAGGTCACGTCGGTGCTGTAGCCCTGATACTGGATGGTCAGGCCATACTGGCTCTTGTCGGCCACACCGGGTGTGGCCACCAGCGAATTGGCCGAGCTGCCGGTGACCAGCGACTGCCCCGAGCCCAGGTAGACGTCGTAGTTGCCGTCACGCTGCTGCACGCTGACACCGACCAGCTCGTTGAGCTGGCGAACGTTTTCGTTGCGCGCATCGAGCAGACTGTTGGGCGTAGAACCGGTGCCCGACATCTCGGTGATCTGCCGGTTGAGTTCGGCGATGTTGCCGCTCAGCTTGTTGACCTGGCCGGTCAGGGTGGTCAACGACGCATTGATGCTGTCGTTCTGCTGGCTGAACTGCGACGAAATCGAATTGAAGCGATTGCTCAGGGTTTGCGCCTGGGTCAGCAGCAGTTGCCGCGACGAGGTATCGCTCGGGTTCGCCGCTGCGGTCTGCACGGCGGAAAAGAAGCTGCTGAGCACGGCGCTGATACCCGTGCTGCCATCGGACAGCAGTTTGTCGATGCTGTTGATCTGAGTGCTGTACGCGCTCGCGTCGTTGCTCAACGCAGTGCTGGTCTGCAGTTGGGTATCCATATAGCTGCTGTAGATACGGCGAACGTCGGAGATCGTGGTGCCGGTGCCCAGATAGCCCACGCCGATGTTCTGCAAGCCACTGGCAGTGTTCACCACCGACTGCCGGGAATAGCCCGCAGTCGCGACGTTGGCGATGTTGTTACCGGTGGTCGCCAGGGATGCCTGGCTGGACGCCAGACCGGACAGCCCAATGGAGATCAGATTCGACATGGGTTCAAACCTTATAGATTCGTGGTAGCGCTGGTGCTGCTGCGAGCGTAGTTCTCATAGCCTTGCATCTGCTTGGCGATGGAAGAGATCTTGCTGGCGTAGTTCGGGTCGGTGGCGTAGCCGGCCTTCTGCAGTTCCTTGACGAATTGTTCGGGGTTGTCCGCGGACTTGACCACGCCTTGGTAGCGATCGTTGTTCTGCAACAGGCTGACCAGGTCGTGGAAGCTGTCTTCGTACGAGGTGTATGAGCGGAAATCGGCGGTTTCCTTGACCATCTGGCCGTCGCGGAATTCGCTGGTGATCGCGCGGGCGTTCTCGCCTTTCCAGTTGCCGGTGGCCTTGATGCCAAACAGGTTGTGGCTGCTGCTGCCGTCGTCGGCGCGCATGATTGATTTGCCCCAGCCGGTTTCCAGCGCCGCCTGGGCGACCAGCACCTTGGGGTCGACACCGATGCGCGCAGCGGCTTTTTCGGCCATCGGCAGCATGGTCGCGATGAACTCGTCGGACGAGCCGAACGCGCGCTTGGCCGGGGCCAGGGGCGGCTGGGCGACGCTCTTCGCCAGGCTGCTGCCCTCGACCGCAGCGCCACTGCGCACGGTCTTGGCAAGGCTGTTGAGCGGTGCATCGGCCGCAACGTTGATGAGGTTCTTGCTGCCGCTGGCTGCCCCTGCTTCGGTGGCCGCCGACGGCACGATGCCGGCCACCAGACGGTCGGCAAGCTTGCTGGGCAACGACAGCCGACGCTGGTTGAGCAAGGCCATGTCGTTGTGACCAACGCTGCCGGCGGCCTTGGCATCGGCCGAGGCGTCGCGAGTGGCACCCAGTGGCTTGTTCAGGCTGTTGTCGGCATGGGCGAACGGATTCGCGCCGGCACGGGCCACGCCCTTGGTCTTGGACAACTGGCGCATGAGCACGTCCTGCAGGCCGATACCGCCACCTTCCTTGGAGAGGGTCACGGACAGCTGCTGGTCGTACATCGACTGGTACTGCTTGGTGGTTTCGGTGTTCAGCGGGTTGTCCTTGGCCAACACGTCATTTGCCGAACGCATGGACTTGAGCATTTCACCGAGGAACAGCGACTCGAATTCCTGGGCCACCTTGCGCAGGTTGGCCTCGCTGTCGCGATCCCCGACTTTCAACGAGCTCAGGCGATTGAGGTCTGTGTAAGCCCCCGAATCCCGTGTTCCCGATACTCCACCATTCGGCATTTCCATCAACTGTTACCTCAAATCACGATCAGGTCGGCCTGCAATGCGCCGGCCTGTTTCAGGGCTTCGAGAATGGCCATCAAGTCACCGGGCGCTGCCCCCACCTGGTTGACCGCGCGGACGATCTCGTCGAGCGTGGTGCCAGGGCCAAACTTGAACATCGGTTTGGCTTCCTGCTGGGCGCTGACCCGCGAACGTGGCACCACCGCCGTTTCGCCACCGGACAAAGGCCCTGGCTGGCTGACGATCGGGTCTTCGGTAATGGTCACCGTCAGGCTGCCGTGGGTCACTGCCGCAGGCGATACCTTGACGTTCTGGCCAATCACGATGGTGCCGGTGCGCGAATTGATGATCACCTTGGCCACCGCCTGCCCTACGTCGACATCGAGGTTCTCGAGGATCGACAGGTAGTCCACGCGCTGGCTGGGGTCGACCGGTGCAGTGACGCGCACCGAGCCCCCGTCAATAGCCTGTGCAACTCCCGGGCCAAGAAGCTCGTTGATCTTGTCGACGATGTGCTTGGCGGTCGTGAAGTCCGAGCGGTTGAGGTTCAGCGTCAGGCTGTTGCCCTGATTGAAGCCACTGGGCACGGCACGCTCGACGCTGGCACCGCCAGGAATCCGTCCTGCCGACGGCACATTGACGGTGATTTTCGACCCATCGCGGCCTTCGGCGTCAAAACCACCGACGACCAGGTTGCCTTGGGCGATGGCATAGACGTTGCCGTCGATACCCTTGAGCGGGGTCATCAACAGGCTGCCACCGCGCAGGCTTTTCGAGTTGCCAATGGACGACACGGTGATATCGACCACCTGTCCCGGCTTGGCGAACGCCGGCAGGTCGGCATGGATCGACACGGCGGCGACGTTCTTGAGCTGCACGTTGCCCGAACCCGGCGGCACCTTGATGCCGAACTGGGAGAGCATGTTGTTGAAGGTCTGCAGGGTGAATGGCGTCTGCGTGGTCTGGTCGCCGGTGCCATTGAGGCCCACGACCAGGCCATAGCCGATCAGCTGGTTGGTGCGCACGCCGGAAATGCTGGCGATGTCCTTGAGGCGCTCGGCCTGAACGCCGAACGCGGCGGACAACAGCAGGGCAGCGGCGATCAGGTGTTTGAAGTTGAGCATGGACGGGCGCACTCAGAAAGGAAACAGTGGACTGGCAAAGAACCGGTCGAACCAACCCGGCTGACTGGCCTCGGCAAACGAACCGGTGCCCGAATAGGTGATGCGCGCATCGGCTACCCGCGTCGAGGACACGGTGTTGTCGGTGGCGATGTCATCGGCGCGGACCAGACCGGAAATGCGCACCAGCTCTTCGCCGGTGTTGAGCGTCATCCACTTCTCGCCGCGAACCGAGATGATGCCGTTGGGCAGCACGTCGGCCACCGTGACCGTGACCGAACCGGTCAGGCTGTTGTTCTGCGCTGCCGCCGCGGTGCCGTTGGTGGCGCGAGTGCCGCTGTAGCCTGCATTGAGGCTCAGGTCGCCACTGCCCAGCGGGTTGTTGGTGTTCACACCCGCTCCGAACAGCGAGGTCAGGCCCAGGCTGTTGTTGCTGTCCTTGCCGACCTTGGAGTTGGCGCTCTTGCTGGCACTGGTCCGCTCGTTGAGGGTGATGGTGATGATATCGCCCACGCGGAACGCCTTGCGGTCGCTGTACAGGTTCTGCTCGAAGCCGGCCTGGTAGATCGAGCCGTTGTTGGCGGCGGCAGGCATCGGAGTGCGCGGCAGCACCGGGGCGTAGTACGGGTCGTTGGGCTTGGCCGGCGGCGCGACGCAACCGGTCAGCAAGGCCATTCCACTCAGGGCAAGAACAATCGAGACACGACGCATGACACAGACCTCACGGTGTAGCCGGCGCACGCGGCGCCCAGGTAGCTTGGGGATTACGGATGGACCCGAATTACAGGTTCTGGGTCAGGTTCTGCAGCATCTGGTCGGCAGTGGAGATGACCTTGGAGTTCATCTCGTAGGCACGCTGGGTGGTGATCATGTTGACCAGCTCTTCCACAGTGCTCACGTTGGAGTTTTCCAGGGTGTTCTGCAGTACCGTACCGGCGCCGTTCAGGCCGGGCGTTGCCACTTGCGGCGCGCCGCTGGAGGCGGTTTCCAGGAACAGGTTGCCACCGATGGCCTGCAGGCCGGCCGGGTTGATGAAGTCGGCGGTCTGCAGGTTGCCGATCACCTGCGAAGCGGCGTTGCCGGCGGTGGTGATGGACACGGTGCCGTCGGTGCCTACAGTGAAAGTCTGCGCTTCGTTGGGAACGACGATGGCAGGTTCCAGCGCCAGGCCCTGGGCGGTGACGATCTGGCCGTCGGAGTTCAGGTGGAAGGTACCGTCACGCGTGTAGGAAACGGTGCCGTCAGGCTGCATCACCTGAAAGAAGCCGCGACCGTTGATGGCCATGTCGAGCGGCTGGTCGGTGGTCTGCAGGCTGCCGGCGGTGAAGTTCTTCTGGGTGCCGACAATGCGCACACCGGTACCGACCTGCAGGCCCGACGGCAGTTCGCTGTCCTGGGTCGACTGGGCACCGGGCTGACGTTTGATCTGGTAGAGCAGGTCCTGGAATTCGGCGCGATCGCGCTTGAAACCCGTGGTCGACACGTTCGCCAGGTTGTTGGAAATCGTGGTCAGGTTGGTGTCCTGAGCCTGGAGGCCGGTCTTGCTGACCCATAGTGCTGGAAGCATGTGTCTTCTCCTGGAGCGCCTGGTTTACGGCGCGATCGCTACGCTGGAATTAGATTTGCAAGACCCGGGCCATGGCCTCGTCGCCTTCTTTGGCGGTGCTCATCATCTTGATGTGCAGTTCGAACTGCTTGGAGAGCGCCAGCACGGAGGTCATTTCCTCGACCGCATTGACGTTGCTCGCTTCCAGGAAGCCGGACTCGACGCGGACCGCAGCGTCGGCAGGTGCCGGTTGGCCGCTGGAGGTGTGGATCAGACCGTCCAGGCCCTTGGTCAGGGTTTTCACGTCCGGATTGACCAGCTTGATGCGGTCGACCTGGGCCATGACGTTGGGAGCCTGTCCCAGACCACGAATACTGATGGTGCCGTCCATGCCGATTTCGATTTTCTCGTCGGGCGGCACGGCGATCGGGCCGCCGTTGCCCATGACCGGCAAACCATTGCCGGCGCGCAGCACACCGAGCGCGTCGACGTTCATGCTGGCGGTGCGGACGTAGGCTTCGCCGCCGTCGGGTGTCTGTACGGCGATGAAGCCGTTGCCACCTACCGCGACGTCCAGATCCCGGCCGGTTTCCTGCAGCGCGCCGCCACTGAAATCGGTGGCCGGACGCTCGGTCAGGGCATAGGCCCGCGAAGGAAAGGTGTCGCCGAACACCGGCATGGAACGCGCCTGTTCGAGGTCACGCTTGAAGCCGGTGGTGGAAATGTTGGCCAGGTTGTTGGCATGCGCCTTCTGCGCCAGCGCGTTCTGGCTGGCACCGGTCATTGCCACATAGAGCATCTTGTCCACAGTTGTCTCCCTCGACGGGCGAATGCCGTCTACTGCTGTACTGAGAGAGGTAGAGCAATATGCGGGCCAACTTTGCCAATACGGCTACAGCCCCTCTAGGACGGGGGTTGCAGCGGTGCGGCCGAAGCGGACTGAAAGCTTGACGCCGAAAAGTCGGCGCCGGATTGCCGCTAGCGGCAACGGGAGAATGGATTTACGTCGCGACATCAGGGCGAGGCTCGACGGCGCCGTCTTCAACGACGGCAGCCGGCGTTGGTGAACGGCCCGGCGAAGCGACGGTAATGCGGGCCAGGGTCGACCTGACTGCACAGGTAGCGGCCGCTCGCCAGGCTCTGGTAGGTGTACCAGGGCGCGGGCGCCGCCACGGCCATCGCGCAGGTTGCGGCGATGGCCAGGGCTGCACACAGACACCGGATCACTGCCCTGCCCTCATCAGGTCATCTGGATGATGGTCTGCATCACGGTGCTTTCGGTGGAAATGGTCTTGGCGTTCGCCTGGTAGTTGCTCTGCGCCTTGATCAGGTTCACCAGCTCGGCCGTCAGGTCGACGTTGGAGTCTTCCAGCGCCTGGGACTGCAGGTTGCCCATGACACCGGTATCGGGCGTACCGATCACGGCGGTACCGGAAGCGAACGACTCCTTCCAGTTGGTGCCGCCATTGGGCGCCAGGCCTTGCATGTTGGCGAAGCTGGCCATGGCCACCTGACCGATGACCTTGTTCTGGCCATTGGTGAAGTTGGCGAACATGTTGCCCGTGCCGTCCACCGACAGACCGGTCAGCTCACCTGTGGCGTAGCCGTCCTGGGTCTTGGCCGAGGTGGCCGATGCCGAGTTGTATTGCGTGGTCGCCAGCATGTCCAACGCTACGCCACCGGCATTGGCCGTCGCGCCGTTGGGTGTCCAGGTGCCATCGGCGCCACGGGTGGAAGGCACCCAGCCGGCAAGGTTGAAGCTCTTGTCGGCGTTGACGCCCAGGCCACCAGGCACGTTACCCTGAGCGGGCACGATGAGGCTGCCGTCGGACTTGAAGCTCAAGGTATTGACCAACGGCGTGGTGGCCGTCGGATCGGACGGATTGCGACCGTCGATGGTGGTGTGCATGGTCCAGCTGTTGGCCGTGGCATCCTTGACGAAGTACTGGTTCATCTGGTGGGCGTTGCCCAGGCTGTCGTACACATCGGTGTTGAAGGTGTAGTTGTAGCTTTTGACGTTGCTCGGGTCGAACGGGGTAATGGTCGCCTGCGGCGCGCTGGAGTTGAGGTTGACCGTTTCGGCGATTTTCGAGGTCGCCTTGGGCTGCAGGTTCGCGGAGTCGATTTTCAGGTTGGTCAAGACGCCCGTCTGCACTACGCCGTCCTGGGCGTTGTAGCCCTGCAGGTTGTTGCCGCTCACGTCGACGACGTTGCCGTCCTTGTCGCTGTAGAAGGCACCGGCACGGGTGTAGAGCTTCTGGCCACCATCGTTGAGCACGAAGAAGCCGTTGCCGTTGATCGCCAGGTCGAGGCTCTGCCCGGTCGAGGCGATGTTGCCCTGGGTGAACTGCTGCGACACGGCTGCGGTGGTCACACCGCTGCCCACACTGGTCTTGCCGGCCGTGGCGCGAATGGACGCAGCGTACTGGTCGGCGAATTCCGCGCGCGAGGATTTGAAGCCGGTGGTCGCGACGTTGGCAATGTTGTTGCCGGTGACGTTGAGCGCCTTGTTAGCTGCCGAAAGACCGCTGAGGCCGATATTGAAAGTCATGCTGTACTCCTGCGCCGGACGAAGCGGCTCAAATTCCGATGGTTTGGACTTTCGACAGCGCAACGCTACCCAGTCCAGCGAGGTTGAGGGTCAATTCACCGCCGTTGGTGCCCATGGTGACGCTGTTCACCGTGGCTGGAAGGTAGGTGCTCATGGCCGTGGCGGTACCGTCGACGGTGGCTGCAGCCTTGAAGGTGTAGGTGCCGGCAGCGGCAACCGCGCCGTTGCTGTCCTTGCCATCCCAGGTGAAGGCGGCGTTGCCGGCGGACTGGCTACCCAGATCGATATTGCGCACAAGGTCACCTTTGGCGTCGTAGACGCCGACCGTGGTGTTGCTGCTCGACGAGGTCAGCGCCACCGAGCCGGTGAGGCCCTTGGTGGGGTCGACCACGGCGGTATCGGTCTGGGCGATGACCGAGCGGCCGACCAGCGACGAGGCCTGCAGCGCCTGGGACGATTGGTAGTTGTTGACGATGGTGCCCACCGACGCATTCAGGCTCTGCATGCTTTCCAGGCTGCTGAACTGCGCCAGCTGAGCGACGAACTCGCCATTGTCCTGGGGATCGAGGGGGTTCTGGTTCTGCATCTGGGTCACCAGCAGCTGCAGGAACGCGTCCTTGCCCAACGCACTGCCGGCGGTGCCGGTCGAGCTGTCGGTGCTGCTGGTGGTCTTCTGCAATGAGTCCAGGACCGAGGCGCTCACGCCATTGTTAATGCTGGTAGTCGTCATCTGCGCTCGCCTCTATCACTGACCCAGGGTCAGCACCTTCTGCATCATGGTCTTTGCGGTATTCATCAGTTCGGCGTTGGTCTGGAAGGAACGACTGGCCGAGATCATGTCGGCCATTTCCTCGACCACGTTGACGTTCGGGTAGTAGACGTAGCCATCCTTGTTCGCCGCCGGGTGATTGGGCTCGTAGCGCGCTTCCAGATCGCTCTGGTCCTCGACCACGCCGGTGACCTGCACACCCTGCCCCGCCGAATCCTGGTCCTGGAACAGCGAACCGCTGTCGCCGGCCTGCTGGCCCTGAAGCATGGTGGCGAACACCGGATGCCGTGCGCGGTAGGTCTGGTCGATGCTGGACGACACGGTTTCGGCGTTGGCGATGTTGCTCGCCACGGTGTTCAGGCGCGTGGTCTGCGCACTCATGCCGCTACCGGCAATGTTGAAGACGCTGGCAAGGGACATGGCTTAATCTCCGCGAAGGGCCGATACCAGCCCTTTGAACTTGCTGTTGAGCAGGGTGAAACTGGCCTGGAAGTTGACCGAGTTCTCGGCGTAGTTCGACTGCTCGATCTGCGCATCGACGGTGTTCTGGTCCAGCGAAGGCTGCGTGGAAATGCGGTACTGCAAGGTCTCGTCGCCCGAGCTGAAGCCCTGGGCGGCGATGTGCTTGCTGCTGGTGGTCTGCAGGCCGAAGGCACCTTTGCCGTTCTGCTCGTTCTGCGCTGCCAGCACCGAGGCGAAGTCCAGGTCCCGAGCTTTGTAGTTGGGCGTGTCGGCGTTGGCGATGTTGTTGGCCAGCACTTCGGCGCGCTTGGCGCGAAAGCCCAAGGCCTGCTCGTGAATGCCCAGCGCTTTGTCGAAACTGATGCTCATGTTGGTACCTATGCGGCAGACCAGATGGTTCGTGCAGGATAGATAGCAATCAGTGTGCCAAGTCTCAAAAAGCCCGTCCCATGCGGGTTGCGGGCCTATCAGGCGTTGGGTGATGCCAGAAAAGCGGCAAGAAATTTCCGCTGGAGGGGAAAAGCGGCAACGCTGGCGCCAGAAAAATTGCCGCCCGTGCGCCTTGGTCGCACGCCTGGGTGAAGGAAGCGCGCCAGGCGCAAGATCACCTGGCCTGGTAGATGATGCCGGGGCTGCACTGCACCATCTGATACAGCTCAGGCAAGCCGTTCAAGGCTTCGGATGCACCCAGGAACAGATACCCGCCCGGCTTGAGGGTGCCGTGGATACGGGTGAGGATGTCTTTCTTGACCTGTGCGGAAAAGTAGATCAGCACGTTGCGGCAGAACACGATGTCGAACTTGCCCAACGCCGCATAGCTGTCGAGCAGGTTGAACGCACGAAACTCGACGCGACTGCGGATAGGCGCCTTGACCGCCCAGCGCCCTGGCGTCTTGGGATCAAAATAGCGCTGCAGCCGCTCCTGGGAGAGGCCGCGGCCGATCGCCAGGCTGTCGTACTCACCACTCTTGCAGTTGGTCAGCATGCTGCCGGACAGGTCGGTGGCAACGATCTGCACGCCCGATTTCAGCTGTCCCAGGTTGCTGCGCTCGAACTCGTCGATGGTCATCGACAGCGAATAGGGTTCCTGGCCGGACGAGCACGCCGCCGACCAGATACGCAGGCGTGCGCCGGGGCTGGCCTTGATGCTTTCGGGCAAAACCTTGTTCTTCATCACTTCGAAGGGATAGGTGTCGCGAAACCACAGGGTTTCGTTGGTGGTCATGGCGTCCACCACCTGCTCGCGCAGACCGCTGCGCGGCTGGGTCTGGATACGCTGCACCAGTTCGCCCAGGGACTTGATGCCCTGCTGCTCCATCAGCTTGTTCAGGCGGCTGGCAACGAGGTACTGCTTGTTCTCGCCCAAGAGAATGCCACAGGCTTTTTCCAGGAAGACCCGGAACTGATCAAAATCCAAATTACCCGTAGACACGGTGCCGCCTCTTGCTGGTTCGGTAGGCCGGGCGCTGGCGCCCGGCATTCATACTGCTGCCTTGATGCGATCGACGACCCGTGCCGCCAGGTCGTCGGGGCGGAACTTGGCAAGGAAATCGTCGGCGCCGACCTTCTTGACCATGGCCTGGTTGAACACCCCTGACAACGACGTATGCAGAATGATGTGCAGCTTCTGCATGCGTGGGTCGCTGCGGATCTCGGCGGTCAGCGTGTAGCCGTCCATCTCCGGCATCTCGATGTCGGAGATCAGCATGAGGAATTCCTCCTCCGGACGCTTGCCCTCGTCGACCATCTTGCGCAGATACTCCAGCGCCTGACGGCCGTCGTTCAAGGCCACCACTTCTACCCCCACGGTCTGCAGGCAACGGGTCACCTGCTTGCGTGCCACCGATGAATCGTCGACGGTCAACACGCGCAGGGAAACGGCCTTGCTGTGCGTCTCCTCGTCGACCACGCCAACCGAGATCGCTTCGGAGGTCGGCGCTACTTCGGCGAGGATTTTCTCGACGTCGATGATCTCCACCAACTGGTTATCCACGCGGGTGACGGCCGTCAGGTAGTGATCGCGGCCGGTGCCCCTGGGTGGCGGATGAATCTCTTCCCAGTTCATGTTGACGATACGTTCCACCGAATGCACCAGAAAGCCCTGAATCTTGGTGTTGTACTCGGTGATGATGACGAAGGTATCGGTCGATGCCACAAGGCCCGCAGCACCCGTGGCCATGTCCAGATCGAGGATCGGGATGGTCGCGCCACGGATGTTGGCCACGCCGCGAACCACCGGGTTGGACTTCGGCAATACCGTCAGTTTGGGGCATTGCAGCACCTCTCTGACCTTGAAGACGTTGATCCCGTAGAGCTGCTTGCCATTGAGGCGAAACAACAACAGCTCCAGGCGATTCTGCCCAACCAGCTGCGTGCGCTGGTTCACCGAATCCATTACACCCGCCATGCCCAAACTCCTCTTGCGACCCGCTCGATATCGGCACGGGCCTTGCTATTAGCACTGCATGAACGCAAAAACGACAGTTTCTCGACACATCGCCGCGTATTTATTCTGGGCCGTTGCCACGGTGGGTGGCGCGGTGCTCGGCAGTGCGGCGCGCGCCGACAATGTCACATTGCCCGAACAGCTTATCGGTGTCACCCAGGGTTTTCTTGAGTTCACTGTTGAAGATTATCTGGCGACCTCGCAAATCCAGGGCCGCTACGAGATCGAAGTGAACAATCTCGACCCGCGTCTGCGCATGCCCGGTTGCGACCGGCAACTGTCGGCCAGCCTGGAAAGCCCGGCGCAACCCATGGGCCGGGTGACCGTGCGAGTGCGCTGCGAAGGCGCTGCGCCGTGGACGGTATTCGTTCCAGCGCAGGTCCGGCTTTTTCGCGAGGTGGTGACCACCACTCGGCCGTTGAAGCGCGACAGCGTGTTGACGGAGGCCGACGTGGCGTTGCGCGAACGCGACGTCGGCGCCATGGGTCAAGGCTTCCTGGTTTCGATGGACGAGGCCGTGGGCATGAAGCTGATCCGACCGACGGTGGTCGACCAGGTGCTGACGCCGGTATTCCTCGAGCAACAGGCGCTGGTGCTCAAGGGTGATCAAGTGGTGATCATTGCCCGCAGCGGCACCCTGGCGGTCCGCATGCCGGGCGAAGCGCTGGCCCAGGGTGGCATGAGCGAGCAGATACGTGTGCGCAACCTGAACTCCAAACGAGTAGTCAAGGCGCGCGTCACCGGGCCTGGACAAGTGGAAGTGGCGATGTAAAAGCTGGCCGGCGAACCGGAGTTTTCCTACACTAGGGGCCTACACGGGCCCGTAGCCGCGGCATCGGGCATTTGCGAAACAGCGCCTAAAGTTAATCGGGATTTGGCCGAAAACAAGGCAAGCGTCCAAATACCCAGAGGTTCAGAACAATGGTTATCGACTTCAACCGAGTGGGCAACTCGCCGTCAGTGCAGGGTACCTCGCGTACCAGCCCTGCCAAGGAAGTGGCCGCCGACACGGCCGTGCCAAGCACGCCCGCCGTGAAGAGCGGGGAACCGGTCACCTTGAGCGATCAGGCCCAGCAAATGCAGAAAATTACCGACAAGCTGAGCGATCAGCCCACTGTCAACAGCGCCCGCGTCGCCGAGCTCAAGCAGGCTATCGCCGAGGGCAGCTATAAAGTCGACAGCGAGCGCGTTGCCAGCAAAATGCTCAATTTCGAAGCCCAGCGCTAGCCCAGTCTAGGCGCCGGGGCTTCTGGACGTGTCAACGCCAGGGCTCACCATGCACGATCAAACGCTGTTGCAGCTGATTGAAGAAGACCTCCCGTACGCAGGGCAGCTGCTCGAGCTGCTGCGCGACGAGTCGCTGGCGTTGCAAAGCCGCGACATGGAGCTTCTGGAAACGATTCTGGCGCAGAAGCAGTCGTTGATCGTGTTGCTCGAGCAGAACGGACGCCGGCGCAGCCACCTGCTCATGCAGCTCGGCCTGTCCGCCGATCGCGACGGCCTGCAGGCGCTGGCGCGCCAGTCGCACCTGGGCGATGCGTTGCTGGCCCGGGGCGATGCGTTGAGTCAGTTGCTCGCACAGTGCCAGGCCATCAATGCACAGGTGGGCCAAGGCATCGTGCGCCAGCAGGTGGCGACCGCCAACCAGATCCGCATACTTACTGGCGCCGAGCCACCGTCGCTCTACAACAGCCGTGGCTCGACCGCGCGAATGGCCACCTACCGCGCCCTCAGCCAGGCCTGACCTGTGCGTTCCCCGGAGTAGACCAGAACGTGTCAAACGCATCGAACGTGGAAGACGCACCGCAACCGCCCAAGGTGCTTGCCACACCCCTGGAAGTCGCCGCCAACCTGCGCATGCTCCAGGAAAGCCACGACCCCCTGATCATCACTTTTCACGAGCGCACCCTGCGCTGCCAGAGCTTTCTGGTGGAAGTGGACCGGGACAACCTGCGCATCGTCCTTGATGAAATGATTCCCCGCGAAGGCGAGAAATACCTGGAAGCAGGTGAAGGGTTCAAGGTCGAAGGCTTTCATGACGGCGTGCGCGTTGCCTGGGAAAGCCATGGCCACTGGACCATCACCCAGAAGCAGGGCAGCCGCTGCTATGTCGGCGCGCTGCCTGGCCAGGTGGTCTACCACCAGCGCCGCAATGCCTTTCGTGCCGCACTCAAGTTGTCGCAACTGGTCGATGTGGAAATCGCCGGCAGTCGGCTGAAGAGCACGCTGGTGGGCAAGCTGCTGGACATCTCGGCCCATGGCTGCAAGCTGCGCTTCGAGGGCGACATTGCCGAGCGGTTGCAACTGGGGCAGATCTACGAGCGCTTCAGCGCCGGCCTTCCCTTCGGCGCCATGAATACGGCGGTCGAGCTGCGCCACCTGCATTTCGAGGAGCGCATCGACACCACTTTCGTGGGCGTGCGCTTCCACAATATCCCGGGGCTGATGCAGCGGCAGCTCGAGCGCTTCGTGCATCAGTTGCAGCGCGACGCACAGCGCTTCGACCGGGACGATTTCTAAACCCGGGCCGCGCCCCGAGCGCGGCCCGGCGGCACCCTAGCCAGCCTTGACCGGCTCTTCTTCGGCAGGTTCGGTGTTCTGCATCTGTTCCTGCACCATGTGCTCATCCACCCGCGGGTCCAACGCTGCGGCCAACGGCGAGTTGGCGGCCGGCATGGCCACGTGATGCAACGGTGCGTCGTCCACGACGTGCAGGTTGGTCACTGCCTTCGGCCTGATCCGCCATACCAGCACCACGGCGAAAAAGCTGAAAAAGGCATACAGCATCTGGCTGCCGAACTGCTTCATCAGCACCCCTGCCACCAACGGCCCGATACAGGCGCCGACACCGTAGGTCACCAAAAGCATGGCGGTCAGCGAAACACGCCGATCGGCCTCCACATGGTCGTTGGAAAACGCCACGGCCAACGGGTACAGCGAGAACTGCAGCAGCGACACCAGGAAGCCGGCGGCGAACAGCACCTCCAGCGGCACGGCCGGAATCAGCGCCAGCGGCAGCGCGGCAATGGCGATACCGACTGCCACGCAGCGGATCAGCAGCGCACGGTCGTAACGGTCCGACAGCCAGCCCAACGGCCACTGCACCAGCAACCCGGCGAAAATGCACGAACCCATGAACAAGCCGACCTGCTCGGTGCTCAAGCCCTGCGCCGAGGCATACAGTGGCGCCAGACCGTAGAACGAGCCGACGATCAGGCCTGAGCCCAGCACGGTGCTCAGTGACTGCGGCACACGACTGATGAAGAAGCGTGGCTCCATGGGCGCCGGGTGCATGGGCGCAGGGTGAATGCGCCGCGTCAGAGCCACAGGCACCAGGCACAGGGCGAAGCACAGCGCGACCAGCATGAGCAGTTCCAGCCCCAGTTGCGGATGCACCACCAGAATCAGCTGGCCCAGCACCAGACCCAGGTAGGAAGCGATCATGTAGCCGCTGAACACCGCTCCGCGCTGCTTGCTGTCGGCCTGCTCGTTGAGCCAGCTTTCGATCACCATGTACTGGCACATCATGCCCAGACCGACGATGACCCGCAGGAACAGCCAGGCTGGCAGGTAGTTCACCAGGCCATGGCCCAGCACGGCGGCGCCGACGATACCGGCGCAGGTGGCATAGGCACGGATATGGCCCACGCGGGCGATCAACCTGTGGCCGATCTTGCCGCCCAGGGCCAGGCCGAAATAGTTGGCGGCCATCAGCGCACCCACCCACAGGCTGTCGACCTGCTCGGCCGACAGGCGCAGGGCCAGGTAGGTACTCAACAAGCCAGAGCCGATCAGCATCATCAGTGAGGCGAAGTACAGGGCTCGAAAGTTTTTCCAGATTTGGCGCATTGCAGGTCCGCGGTAAAGGGTGTCGGAACGATCGGTTCACAGGCAACGCCCTTTTCCGCCACCTCGGCTGAGCGCGGCGGGGAAAATCGTCACCTGCATACAAGCTGTTGCAGGATCAAGCCTGGGCCGCCAGCACCCGGCGTTCCCAAGGAGTGATTTCGTCGAAGAAACTCGCCAGCTCCAGGGTCTTGGTCGCAATGTAGCCTTCGATGAACACATTGCCGAACAGTTCCCTGGCCAACGGGCTGCGCTTGAGACGCTCCAGGGCCGCATGCAAGGTACATGGCAACGACAATTCTTCGGGCACGGCAAGGTCGCCCTGCATGGGCTGCGAGGGCTCGAGCCGGTGCTCGATGCCGTGCAGGCCGGCGGCGAGGCTGGCGGCGATGGCCAGGTAGGGATTGGCATCGGCGCCGGGCAGACGGTTCTCGACCCTGCGGGCGCAGGCAGCGCTGGCCGGTATGCGCAGCCCGGCGGCGCGGTTGTCATGGGACCAGCAGGCATTGTTGGGCGACGCATAGGGCTGACACAGGCGCTGGTAGGAATTCACGTTGGGCGCCAGCAGCGCCGTGAAATCGGCCATGGCCGCCTGTTGCCCACCGATGAAGTGACGGAAGGTGTCGGTGGGCTGGTCATGGGCATCGTTGAACACGTTCAGGCCGGTGTCCAGTGCCACGACGCTCTGGTGGATGTGCATTGAACTGCCAGCCACCCGTGCCAGCGGCTTGGCCATGCATACCACGCTCAACCCATGCTTGAGCCCGACTTCCTTGAGCAGGTGCTTGAACAGGAAAGTCTGGTCGGCGAGCAGCAGCGGATCACCATGCAGCAGGTTGATCTCGAACTGGCTGACGCCCATTTCGTGCATCACCGTGTCGCGCGGCAGCCCCAGCGCTGCCATGCTGCGATAGACCTCGTTGAAAAACGGCCGCAAGCCATTGTTGGACCCCACGCTGAACGCACTGCTGCCATCCTCGCGTCGGCCATCCAACCCGATCGGCGCCTGGAACGGCAGTAACGGGTCGGGATTGGCGGCGAAGACGAAGAATTCCAGCTCGGTCGCTACCACCGGGGCCAAGCCCAGGCGCGCATAGCGTGCAACCACTGTCTTGAGCAGACCGCGGGTCGACAGCGGGGATGACCCGCCGGTCAACTCCTCGGCATCGCAGACCACCCAGGCACGGGGCGGCTCGCTCCAGGGCAGGCGCTGCAACCGAGTCAGGTCGGCCACCAGTGCGACGTCGCCGTCGTCGGCGCCGTAGTAGCGGCTGGGCGGATAACCGCCCATGATGCATTGCAGCAGCACGCCGCTGGCCAGTTGCAGACGACGACCCTCCAGGAACCCTTCTGCCGTCATGACCTTGCCTCGCGGTACGCCATTGAGATCAGGTGTGACGCATTCGATTTCATCGACACCGCTCAAACGCTCGGCGACCGTACGCAGTCCTTCGCTACTCATTTCTCTGCCCTTGACGCTCAATGCCGTACTCGGCGATGTACACAAAATACGCAACGCAGCGGGCGAGTGACAAGCCACCTGCAGGAAGCGTTGCGAACAAGTCGCTTGCCGATAGCGTAGCGCCAGTACACAGTGTAGTGACTTGGATCCAAGCAGCTCGATGCTGCGCCTTGTTCGTCGGCTCGGCGAACAGCAGGAATGATACACATGGATGTTTTGGCTGCACTGTTTCACCCGCTTGAACCGCGTCTTCTCATGCTTTGCAGCGATACCTCACGGAGCGACTCGCTCGAGCGCTGCCTTCACCACCTTTCCCTGCCCGTCGAGGGCCTGCAGCCGGACTTGCAGCCGACATTCGACTACGAAAAGAGCCGGCACAAGGCCATTCTCGTCGAGCCTGCCCGTGGCGAACGACAACAGGGCGTCCGCTGGGTCGACGACATCCGTCGAGGCAACAGCTGGGCGTCGGTGCTGGTCGCCCTGACCGGCGCCGACCCCGCCATTCGCCAAGCCTACCAACACGCAGGGGCCGACCACGTGCTGCGATTGCCGGGCCCGGAGCAGGAGCGCGAAGCATTCTATCTCGCGCTGTTCCAGAACCCCGACTACTGGAATCTGGCCCCACCGGTGCTGGATCCCGTACGTCTGTGCCTGGAAGACGCGACGCGACGCCTGGACCTGACCTTTGTGCAGGTTCAGGTGGTCCTGGCGCTGCTCTACGCCCCTCATCACCAGCTGAGCTTCGACGATCTGGCGCAACTGCTGGGGCTTAATATGCGCACCTACGACGTGCGGGTGGTGGAGAAATTCGTCAGTCGCCTGCGCAGCAGCATTCGCCGAGCCTTCGGCACCCATGTCATCCAGAGCGTACGCGGCACCGGCTACCGCCTGATTCGCGGCTGCATCTCGCCCCCGCCCATCGCCTTTCGCTGAAAAGCGTTTTTCGACTGACCGATGGCCATTGGCGATTTTTTCAAAGCGTACTAGCCTTGAATTGATAGAGAAATTGGATCCAGCACCACGTTTTGAAGGAACGACCCCATGCCTACGGACCTTGGCAACAAATATTCTTCCGTCTATACGCAGCTCTATACGGCCCATCAAACAGCGGATGATGCGCAGCTCGCACACGGCCGCTGGTGGTTCAACGACATCGACCGAACCCTGACCCAGAATGGCATCAGCGTGGCCTTGACGCGCACCGAGTGCTCGCTGCTGAGCCTGCTCGCCTTCAGCAGCGAGCGGGTGGTCAGCAAGGAAGCGCTGATTGCCGGACTGGGCAAGAACCCCAGTCAGTACAACGGTCTGGAAATGTCCCTGAGCCGCCTGCAAAGCAAGTTTGGCCAATGCAGCGGTGGCGAACGCCTGATCCGCTCGGTACGCAACCGCGGCTATTGCCTGGCCCAGGTGGTGCGTTCGGCGTATTGCCCAAGCTGGAAATCGCCGGGGGGCCAGGCTGCCGAGCCCCCCTGCTCTTCCTAGCGTTCGCGCAGGGCTTCCTTGGCCCTGTTCAGCGGCTTTATCAAATAATCCAGCACTGTCTTGTGGCCTGTGGTGATGTCGACCGTGGCGATCATGCCGGGGACGATGGCGAATTTCTTCCCGGCCTTGTTCTCCAGCGAGTCGGAATCGGTGCGGATGAACACTCGGTAATAGAACACCTCGGGTTTCACTTCATCCTGGATGGTATCGGGCGAGATGGTCACCACCCGGCCGTCGAGCCCGCCGTAGATCGAATAGTCATAGGCGGTGATCTTTACCTTGGCTTGCTGATCGGGATGAATGAAAGCGATGTCGCGGGGTGAAATTCTCGCTTCGATCAGCAGGCGCTCGTCCAGCGGCACGATCTGCATCAATTGGCCATTGGGCGGCACCACGCCGCCGATGGTGGTGACTTCGATGTCCTTGACGATGCCACGCACGGGCGAGCGCAGGGTCAGGCGCGACACCGAATCGGAGCGGCCCTTGAGCACCGCGGTCAGTGTTTCCACATCGGCATTGGCCTTGGCCAGCTCCTCGCGGGCCCGCACCATGTAATCGGAACGGGCTTCGGTGAGCTTGAGCTCGAGTTCAGAGCGCTGCCGATTCAGCCGCAGTACTTCCACCCGGCTGGCAGCACCGGTTCTGGCCAGGTTTTCGGTGATCTGCAATTCGCTGCGCACCAGCCGCAGGGATTCGTTGATGCCGGCCAGCGAGTCGTCCAGACCACGACGGCGAACGTTGTACAGCTCGGTTTCGGCCTTGAGCAAAGCCGGATAGGCGTCGAGCTCGGCCGGGAATTTCAGGGGCTTGAGCCCGACTTCGGCCTGCAGGCGGGCAACACTGGCCAAGGTCGCGCGGTATTTGGCCGCGCTCTCGCCGAAGTTGGATTCGGTCTTGGTCGGGTCCAGCTGGGCCAGCACCTGGCCGCGTTCGACGATTGCCCCTTCGGTGACGTTCATCTCGGCCACGATCCCGCCTTCGAGCGACTGGATCACCTGCTCCCGCGAGCTGGGGATGACTTTGCCGGTGCCGGTGGAGACTTCCACGACCTCGAAGAAGAATGCCCAGACGAAGAACGCCAGCAGCATCGCCACCGCGACCCACACCACGCGGGTCGCGCGTACCACGGTGGAGTCGTCGACACCGTCCTGGTAATACGACTGGCCTGGCGCACCGTCTTCGCTGAGCAGCGGGATGCGCTTGAATTCACCGGAGCCCAGCACCTTGAAAGACTTGCCTGTGTCCATTGCCCTGCCCTCCTTCATTGAGCCGCGCCCTTGGGACGCGACAGTCTGGCGATGGCGTTTTCCTTGGTGTCGTCGATCACCACCTGACCGTTGTCGACCACGATGATCCGGTCGACCAGGGCCAGCACGCTGGTGCGGTGGGTGGCCACGATGATCGTGCGGCCCTGGCCCCAGGTCGCCAGGTTCTGGATCAGCCGGCGTTCGGTGGTTTCGTCCAGCGACGCGGTGGGCTCGTCGAGCAGCAGGATGTGCGGCTGGCGGATCAGCAGACGCGACAGCAGCAGCGATTGGCGCTGACCACCCGACAGGCCGAGGCCGCCTTCGAGAATCAAGTGATCCATGCCGGTCGGGCACTGGCGCACGAAATCCAGCGCGCCGGTGATTTCCAGTGCCGCGATGATCTCCTGGTCCGACGCCTGCCCGGCACCCATGATCAGGTTCTCGCGCAGGCTGCCGTGGAACAGCCGCGAGTTCTGCGTGAGCAGGCCGATGTCGCGGCGCACGTCGGCAGGGTCGATATGGCCCAGGGCAACGCCGTCGAGGCTGATGCTGCCGCCGCTCAGGTCCAGGCCGCCGGCCAGGGCCTGGAGCAAGGTCGACTTGCCGGCACCGTTGCGGCCAAGCACGGCGATGCGCTCGCCTGGTGCGATGCTCAACTCGTTGACGGTCAGTGCCGGGGTACGTGCCTCCTCGCTGTACTTGAAGCTGGCGCGCTTGAGCTCGTAGCGCCCGCCGATCACCGGCAGGTGCACGCGCTGGGCGCCTTCGGGGTGATCGACCGGCAGCAGCATCAAGCGGTTGAGGCCTTCGAGGGCAACCTTGGCCTGCTGCCAGCGGGTCAGCACATGGGTCAGCTGCGAGACCGGCGCCATCATCCGCGAGGCCAGAATCGAGGCGGCCACCAGGCTACCGGTGGTGAGGTCGCCGGCGATCACCATGGGCGCGCCGAACACGATGACGATGGCGAACACCGCGCTCTGCACGTTCTGCGTCCAGGCCACCAGGCCGTTGGTCAAGGTGCGCAGGCGCAGGCTGCTGTCTGCCGCCACGGCGTTGTAGTGGTTCCATTGCTGCTGGAAGCGCTGCTCGGCCTGCAGGCTCTTGATGTCGTCCATGCCCTGCACGGTTTCTACCAGCATGGCGTTGCGCAGCGCTGATTCGCGCATGGATTCGTTGGCCAATCGCGCCAGCTTGCGCTGGGCCATCAGCCCCGGCACCACCATGGCCACCAGGGCGCACAGCGGAATCAGCACCAGTGGCCCGCCGATCAGGTAGAACACCACCAGGAAGATCAGGAAGAACGGCAGGTCGGCCAGGGCCGTGGCAGTGCTGGAGGTGATCAGGTCACGCAGCGATTCGAGTTCGCGCAACTGCGAAATGAACGAACCGGTGGACTTGGGCCGCGCCGAGTTGCGCAGGCGCATCGCGTGGCCGAAGACCAGGTCGCTGACGCGCAGGTCGGCGCGCTTGCCCAGCAGGTCGGTGATTTTCATGCGCATGATGCGCATGATGAAGTCGAAGGTGATCGCCAGCAGTACGCCGCCGAACAGCACGTACAGGGTGGGCAGCGATTCGGCCGGGATCACCCGGTCGTAAACCTGCATGGAGAACAGCACTCCGCCCAGGCCGAGGATGTTGGCCACCAGCGAGGCCAGCATGACGTGCCCGTAGGGCCTGAGGTCGCGCAGCACGATCTTGCGGAACCAGTGCTCGTCGTAGGGCTTGATGTAGTCGTTGGTGCGCACGTCGCTGACCGGCCGCGCCGGACGCAGGATCACCGTGCGCAGGGCGTTGTCGAGCAGGGTCTGGCGGTCGATGCTGCTCTGCAGCCCTTGGTCGCCGCTGTAGGCGATGCCGATCTGCTCGTCGTCGCCGAGCACCTGGATGATGCCGACCTGACCGTCCTTGAGCTGCACCACCAGCGGCGTGCGCCACTGGGTCAGGGTGGTGGGGTCGTAGCGGGCGAACTTGATCGTCAGGCCGGCCTGCCGGGCCATCTGCCGCAGGACGTCCTCGACGCTGGAATCGTCGGCACGCAGCGATGCGATACGCACGTTTTCGGCCGAGCATTCCAGGCGGTAGTGACGCGCCACACCGAGGATCGCGTCGAGCCAGACCCGGTAGTCCTGGCGCGAGAAGGTTTGCGCGGGTTGTACCGATTCCGCGTCCAGGGGCAGGTTCACGGCATCGTTCATGGCAGTATCTCCACGCCTTGGATGGTGCTTTGATCGATCCGGTAGGCACTGCGCAGGGCACCGGTGCTGTACAGGCAGTCCACCTGCAGGCGGCGCAGATCAGCTTCGGTATTGGCCAGGTCGAAGCGCGACTGGTGGATCTCCTGCTCGGCGTTGAGCAGGTCGAGCAGTGGCCGCGTGCCCAACTCCAGGTATTGCTGGCCATACAGCTCGCGAGCTTCGGAAATGCTGCCCTGGCGCGACTGCAGCGAGCCGAGCCGGCGGTCCAGGCTGGCAGTTTGCGCCTGCGCTTCGAACAAGCCCTGGCGGGCCTGCAGGCGGGCGGCATCTTCGGCCGAGTCGGCGGCAGTCAGGGCATAGGTAGCTGCGGCGGTACGCGCGGTGGTGGCACCGCCCTGGTAGAACGGCACGTCGAGGTTGATGAAGATGCCTGCCTGGGTACGGTCTATATTGGAATTGTTGCTGTTGTAGTTGCTGTCCAGGTAGTGGTTCAGCGTGGGGTCGACCGACAGCGTCGGCAGCCCATCGGCACGGGCCTGGCGAATGGCCGCCTGGGCCTCGACCCGTTGCGCGTTGGCTACCAGGATGCCGGGCAAGGCGTTCATGTCCGGCTCTGCAGCGTTGCAGGAGGCCAGCAGCGACGGCGGAAAATCGTCGTTGACGTCGAACGGCGCGGCGCGTCCTACCAGGTTGATGAGGTTGGCTCGCCAGCGGTTGTACAGCGCCTGGTATTGCAGCAGGGTGGCACGCGCGCCGTCTTCTCGGGACCTGGCCTGGACCACGTCCGAACGCGTGGCGGCGCCCATGTCGCTGCGCTGACGTGCCAGCTCGGCAATGCCGGCGATGCCCTTGATCTGCTCGCGAGCGACCTGCAGCAGGCGTTGATAGCGCTGCACCTCGATGTAGGCCTGGGACGTGTCGCGTGCCACCTGATCGATGCTCAGCAGTACCTGCGCCTGACTGCGGGCGACGCGGGCCTTGGCGACGTCGACCGCACTGTCGACCTTGCCGAAGTCGTAGAGCATCTGCTTGAGCGAGATGTTCACCGCCTGGCTGGTGCCATTGCCACCGTAGGAACTGTCGAGACCACCACGCAGCCCGCCGGTGATGCGTGGATAGTAGCCGGCACGCGCCACGTTGATGCCTTCACCCTGCTGGTACAGGGTGCCGATCGCTTCACCGATGCTCGGGTGCCACTCCACGGCCAGGCGGACGGCCTGGACCAGGCCCAACTGGGTGCCGGTGGCCGGCGTGGCCAGATCGGAATCGTCGAGCCTCGCCCCCGCCGCCGTTGCCGCGGACGCAATCGCAGGCCTGGCGACATTGCGTGGATGCGGCCGAGCGGTCTGCTCGGGGCGGGTTTCCAAGCGGCTCGGGCTGATGACCTTGAGCCCGGGTTCGAGGGTGTCTGCGGCATGTGCCGGCAGGCTGTAGAGCGGTGTGATGCCCAGTGCCAGAACGGCCACTGAAATATGTGTCGCCAAAGAGGTGCACTTCAAGCCAATCCCCCACTTCCTGTTCTTGATGGCACGCCCGATTCAGGCGGCGTGCGACTTCCTGCCGCGACGCCGGGCCCGCAGGCCCGACGCTGGTAGCGGGTATCAGACGACACTGATACCGCTCTGGACCCACAGATGGTGCGAGGGGTCCTCCTGGGGAGTGTAGACGTTGTACTGCACGCCGTTGTCCGTCTGTGTGGCGCCCGGCGCCCAGGTTGCGCCGGTCATGTGCACGGTGTCGTGGCTGTCGCCCAGGATCAGTAGCTTGTCGGTGCTGGCGTCGGTGACCGACAGCAGGTCGCTCAAGCTCAAGGTCAGATTGACCTTGCTGGACTGGTTCAGGTCGATGACCTCGATGTTGTTGATGCGTGCTGCCAGGTTGCTCAGGTCGATGTCGGCATCGCCGCCGCTCCACTTCAACGTATCGGTCCCGGCACCGCCGTCGACCGAGGCGAACGTCTGGTCGTAGATGACGATGGTGTCGTTGCCGTCGTGACCGTGCAGGGTCAGCGCCCCGCCCTGGGCGCCATCGAGCAGATCATCGCCTGAAGTGCCTTGCGGGTCGTGCCGGTCACTGCCGGCAACGGCAGCGTGATCGGCGCTGGTGTCGTCACTGGCGAACGACGCCAGGCGCGCGAAAGTGGCCGGCGCGGCAGCGTTGTTGAGGTTGATGGTCAGGGTGGCGGTATCACTGGCTCCGGTGGGGTGGTTGAGTTGATAGGTGAACACGTCGGTCTGGCCAATCACGGCGCTGCCCTGGTTCAAGGTCGGTGTATAGGCATAGCTGCCATCGGCATTGACCAGCAGCGCGCCATGGGCACCGGCAATGGTGACGCCATTGACTCCGGGCAGAACGAACGCCCCGGCACTCAGCACGCTGAGCGAGGTGTACGAGGAACCCAGTACATCGGCGCCCGCCCCGGTCAGCAGGTTGCCCACCGCCGTGGTGGCGCTGCCGACCACGAAGGTGCTGGTGGACGTCGCCTCCTGACGTACCGCTGCGGTGTAGCTCGATGCCACTCCCAGGCCACCGTTGGTGACGACCAGGCGGTAGGTGCCGGCAGTCTGGTCCTCGACGCGCACACCCAGGCCGGCGCTGCCGATCGCGATCAGGTTGGCACCCGAATAGGACCCTACCTGAACATAGGTGCCGTTGGCCTGCAGCTTGGACAGCACGAAGTTGACCGGCGACAGCAGCGACAGGCCGCTGCCGGTGACCGACAAGGTCAGGTCGCTCAAGGTGTTCGGCGCCACGGTGAACGTGAACTCGCCGCGACCGCCGAGCAAGCTGCTGTCATAGCGACCGATCGTGGCCGTGGTGTCGGTGAACTGGCCGACCAGGCTCAAGGCACTCGCTGCGGTGTCATTGATGGCATCCACCAGCGTGGCGTTGGCGGCCAGGTTGTTGGGGTTCCACACCTCGTTGACGTTGGCGCTGTCGATGCGCACGTACAGATGGGCCGTCGAGCTCAAGCCATTGGGGTGCACCAACTGGTACTGGAAGTCTTCGACCTTGCCCACGCTGGCGACCGCCCCGCTCGGGTTGTAGGTGTACTTGCCGGTACTGTCGATGGTCAGTTGGCCGTACAGGCCCTGCACTATGGTGCCCGCACCGGCCGTCACGTAGGTGCCGTTCTTGAGTACCTGGAGCACCGCACCGTTGTCTGGCCCGGTGCGGTCAGCCAGGCCGTTCACACCGGGATCGGTGATGACGTTGCCGTCCAATGGCGCCGGGGTTCCGGTGAACTGGGTCAGGCTGGTGGTCACGAACTGGATCTGCGTGGTCAGGCTGTCGAGCAGCGAAACCAGACTGCTGGCGACCGTCAACCGATAGTTGCCGGCTTGCAGCAAGCCTATGTCGGCCTGCACCTGGTTAGTCCCCAGCCCGATCAGATTGAGCAACTGCGGATTGGTCGTGCTGTTGGCCAGGGTTACCCAGTTGCCGGCGGCGTTCTGCACCTCCAGAGCGAAGGCCGACGCTGGCAGCACACCGAGCAAGGCGTTGTTGGTCACCGTGATCAACGGGTCGGTCACGGTACCGGCAGCCACCGTGAAACCGAACGCCTTCACCTGGCCCAGCAGCAGGCTGACGCTGGTGTTGGTGTACTCGCTGGCCACCGTGACCGGCGTGATGTTGACCGTAGCGGTTGCCAGGTTGTTGGAGGCGATCACCGGTTCGTTGACGTCGATGTCCGGTGCCGCCACGGCCGCGCCGCCGCTGACGTTGCCGCGCCCGTCGGTGAGCGTGACACTTAGGCGCTCGCCGTTGATCTGCGCGGCGTTCAGGGCCACGGTGAAGGTGCCATCAGCCCCCACGGTGACCGGCGCCACGTTGAGCACGACGCCGTTGGCAGCCTTGACGCTGACCGTGGCGCCCGGCTCGCCGGTCCCGCGCAGGGTCAGACCATCGCCCGCCACTACCAGCCCGGTGGCCAGGTTCGGCGGGGTCAGGTCCGGCGCGGTGGTGGTGGCCGTTGGCGAAACGTTGGCGGCGGCATCGGCCTGGCTGACGGTCAGCACCTGGCTGTTGATCTGCGCGGCATTGAGGGTAACGCTGTAGGTGCCGTTGGCGGCGACCAGCGCCGTGCCCAGCACGCTGGCGCCACTGCGCACGGTGACCGTGGCCCCCGCCTCGCCGGTGCCCGACACCACTGTGCCGCTGGCACTGATAGTGGCGGTTGGCGCAGCCGGTGGCGTGGTGTCGGCCACACCCAGTTGGCCCGCTGCGGACACGTTGCCGGCCGCATCGGTGAGGGTCACGCGCAGCGCGCCTCCGTTGAGCTGCGGCGCAGCCAGTGTCACCGTGAACAGACCCAGCGCGTTCACCGGCCCCTCGGCCAGCAGAGCGTTGTTGGCCCCGTAGACCTTGACGGTGCTGTTGGCTTCGCCGACGCCGCTCAGGCTCACGCCGCCGACCAGCAACAGCGCGGTCGGTGCGTTCGGCGCGGTGGCATCACGGGCCGTGAGTGTAGTGATCGGCGACGTCAGCCCGGCGGCGTCGGTCTGCACCACGGTCAGTTGCTGACCATTGAGCTGCGCGGCGCTGAGACCGACGCTGAAGTTGCCGCTGGCATCGACCACGGCGTTGCCCAATGCCACGCCGCCGACGCTGACGGTCACCCGCGCGCCGGCCTCGCCCTGCCCGCTCACGCTGCTGCCATTGGTGGCCAGCGCAACGTTGACCAGCGCCGTCGGTGGGGTGGTGTCGAGTGCCAGGAACGGCGTGCCCACCGACACATTGCCGGCGGCATCGGCCAGCTTGACGCTGAGCAGTTGGCCATTGAGTTGCGGGCTGCTCAACGTGACCGCGAAGGTGCCATTGGGCAGCACGGTGGCCGTGCCGATGGCAACCCCCGCAGCGTTGTAGACCGTGGCGATGGCACCGGCTTCACCGGTACCGCTGAGGGTCTGCCCGGCATTGCTCAGGCCGGTGATCACCGGTGCCACGGGTGCGATGATATCGGGCGCGGCGATGCTGACCGCCGTGGACACGTTCTGCGCGGCATCCACCTGCACCGCCGTCAGGGTACCGCCGTTGGCCTGGGCCACTGGCAGTACCACGGCGAAGCTGCCGTTCAAACCGACCACACCAGTGCCTACCACCACGCCGGCGGCATTGGTGACCCGCACGGTGGCGCCTACCTCGCCTCGGCCGGTGACCAGCGTTCCGGTACCGTTGACGTCCAGTGCGGTGATGGGCACTGGCGCGGTGCTGTCGACCGAGGTGTAGAAGGTCGCGATCGACGTGAGCGCGCCTTTGGTGGCGTGCAGTTCGAGCACCTGGCCGTTGGCCTGGGGTGGATTGAGCGTCACGGTAAAGGTCGTACCGGTGGTGACACCGGTGCCGAGCACGGTCCCGGCGGCGTTGCGCACCACAACGGTAGTGCCCGCCTCGGTGGTGCCGGTCAGGGTCACGCCGTTGCTGGTGATGGTGCTGACCTGCGGCGCGGCCGGTGGCAGCTCCACAGGAATGTTCAACGAGGCGATAGCCGAAGGATTGCCCGCCGCATCGGTCTGGATCACGGTCAACAGCTGACCACCGAGGGCAGCCGGCAGCAGCGGCACCTGGAAGTTGCCATTGACGTCGACCACAGCCGTGCCAAGCACCACAGGGGTCTGCCCGACCAGCAACCCGACAGTCACGGTCGCCCCGGCCTCGCCCTTGCCGGTGAGCACGGTGCCAGCGGCATTCACCACCAGTTGCGTGGCCAGGCTCGGAGGGGTGATATCTGGAACGGTCAAACGTGCCAGCGCGGATTTGTTGCCAGCGGCATCCTGCGCGTACACCTCCAGCGTCCCGCCATTGAGTTGTGCCAGGCTCAGCGGCACGCTGAAGGTGCCATTGGCGCCGACCAGCACGTTGCCCAACGCCGCGCCCTGCGCGTTGCTCACGAACACCCTCGCGCCCGCCTCAGCCGTGCCGTTGAACAGCAGGCCGTTGGCGCTCAGGCCCAACCCTGTCGGCAGCGCCGGAGGGGTCAGGTCAGGGGCGTTGACGGTGACCCCGGCAGAGGTGTTCCCCGCAGCGTCGCGCTGGACCAGCAGCAAGGCTTCGAAGTTGGTCTGCGGGGTGCTCAGGGTCACGTTGAAAGTGCCGTCCGCGGCCACCACGGCGGTGCCCAGTGTCGCGTTCAGCGGACCGGTGACGGTCACCGTCGCGCCGGCTTCGCCACGCCCGGTGACGATATGACCGTCGGCGCTGACCGCCGTCAGGGTCAATGCCAGTGGCGCGGTGACATCCGGTACGGCAAAGTTGAACGGCAGCGAGACGTTGCCAGCCACGTCGGCCTGGGTCACGACAAGCACCTGGCCGTTGAGCTGAGCAGTGGCCAGGTTGACGGTGAAATTACCGTCGACATCGGCAGTCGCCGCGCCAATCTGCACACCCAGCACGTTCTTGACCACGATGCGCGCAAGCGCTTCGCCGCTACCGGTCAGTTGCAGGCCGTTGGTCGATACCGCCAGGTTGACCAGTGCGGTCGGAGCCTGGAGATCGCTGGCAGTAATGGTGACCGCAGCGGAGGCGTTGCCGGCGGCATCGACCTGGCGGACGCTGAGCACTTCACCGTTGATCTGCGCCACGCTGAGCGTGACGCTGTAGGTGCCATCGGCGTTGACCGTGCCGGTGCCCACCGACACATTGAGGTTGTTGCGGATGATCAACTGCGCACCGGGCTCGCCGGTACCGGTGAGCAGCGTGCCAGTCGCGTTCAGCGCCAGAATGGTCGGCGCCGCCGGAGGCGTGGTGTCGCCGGCCAGCAGGCTGCCGGGGCCCGAGACATTGCCAGCCGCGTCGGTCAGCGTCACCACCAGCGACTGACCGTTGAGCTGCGCCGGCAACGTCACCTGGAAGGTACCATCGGCCGCTACGGTGGTCGCCGTGCCCAGGGTCACGCCTGCCGCGTTCTTCACCAGCACCGTGGCATTGGCTTCGCCCACGCCACTGAGCACGGTACCGCTGGCATTGAGCAGCAGTTGCGTCGGCGCAGCCGGTGGGGTCAGGTCCGGAGCGAAGATCGGGGTGCCTGCACCCACGTTGCCGGACACATCCGTCTGAGCCACGGTCAGCGGCTGATTGTTGATCTGCGCCGGCGACAAGGTCACAACGAAGCTGTTGTCGGCTGCCACCTGGGCGCTGCCCAGGACTACACCGGCGGCGTCGCGCACGGTCACCGTGGCGCCAGGCTCTCCCCGGCCGGTGACAGTGGCACCGGTGGTGAGGTTGATTGCAACCTGGGTCAGCAATTCGGGTGCAGTGGTGTCCGGCGAATTGATCGTCGCGATTGGCGAGACATTGCCTGCGGCATCGGTCTGCATCAGGTTCAGAAGCTCGCCGGTGATCACCGCTGGCGTCAGAGTGACGCTGAAATTGCCCGCCGCCGATACCGGGCCGTTGCCCAGTACGGTACCGTCCAGCCGGGTCACGCTGACCACGGCACCGGGCTCGCCCTTGCCGGTCAACAGGCTGGTCAATGCGCCGTCATTGCTGATGGCGATATTGGTCAAAGGCACCGGTGCGGTGGTGTCGCCCGCCAGAACGGCGCCCGGCACCGACACGTTGCCCGCGGCATCGGTCAGGGTCACGCCCAGGGCCTGGCCGTTGACCTGCGCCTGGCTCAACACCACCTGGAAGCTGCCATCGAGCAGGACCGTGGCGGTGCCCAGAACGACGTTCTGAGCGCTGGTGACCGTAACCACTGCACCCGGTTCGCCCGTGCCGGTCAGCACCAGGCCCTGGTTGATGACCGCCAGATCGGCCGGCGCTGCGGGTGGCGTACGGTCGCCGGCAAGCGTGACGAGGGGCAGCGAAGCGTTGCCGGCCAGGTCGGTCTGCACCACGCTCAAGGCCTGGCCGTTGAGTTGTGGCGTGGCCAGGTTGGCGACGAACACCCCTGTCACTGCGACCACGGCGGTGCCCAGCACTACGTTGCCAGGGCCAGTGATCACCACGGTTGCACCAGCTTCGCCGCGCCCGGTCAGGACCGTGCCGTCGAGGCTGACCGACAGTGCGCCAAGGTTGCTGGGAGCGGTCACATCCGGCGCTGTCAGTTGCGCCGGCAGCGAGGTCAGCGCGCCGTCGGCGGCCGTGACCTGGAGGATCTCGCCATTGAGCTGGGCAGCAGAAAGCTGCACCTGGAAGACGCCGCTGCCATCGACGGTCGCGGTACCCAGGACGGTCCCTTGCAGGTTGCGCACGGTGATCAGGTTGCCGACATCACCTTGGCCCACCAACTGCAGGCCATCGGTGCTGAGCACCAGTGCGGTCGGTACATCCGGGCCATTGGTGTCCGGTGTGGTGACGGTGGCGACGGTCGAAACGTTGCCGGCCGGGTCGGCCTGGGTGACGCTGAGCAAGGTGCGGTCGCCGGAGATCGGATCGAGCGTCACGGTGAAATTGCCGTTGCCATCGACCGTGGCCGTGCCGACCGCGACACCACCCACGCCGAGTACGGTGACCTGTGCGCCGATTTCGCCCTTGCCGGTCAACAGCGCACCGTCGGCGCTGACCACAAGGTCGGTGACCGGGTTCGGCACCGTGGTGTCGGGCGCGACCACCAGAGTGGTCGACGAGACGTTGCCCGCCGCATCGGTGGAGGTGACCAGCAAGGTCTGGCCATTGGTCTGCGCCGCCCCCAGAACCACTTCGTAGCTGCCGTTGGGGGCGACCGTGGCGGTCCCCAGCACATTGCCCTGAGCATCGCTGACGATCACCGTGACCACGGTGCCCGGTTCCGCAACACCCACCACTGCCCCACCGCTGAGGTCGACGGCGGCGGTAGGTGCCACGGGCGGTGTGCTGTCCACCGCAGGCACCAAGGCCGTCGGCGAAAGGTTGCCGGCCGCGTCGGTCTGCGATACGGCGAGATTGCCGCCGCCCAGCTGCGCGACCGCGAACGGTACGGTGAAGGTGCCGGTAACGCCGATGACGACGCTGCCCAGCGCAGTACCGTCGGGCGCGAGCACGGTAACGGTGGCGCCCACTTCGCCGCGACCGGTCAGCTGAGTGCCATCGGCACTGGCCAGCAGATCGGTCACTGCGCCCGGCGCGGTCAGGTCGAGGGCCTGCACCTGCGCAGGCACCGAGACCAGCGCACCGAGGTTGGCAACCACTTCCAGCTGTTCGCCGTTGAGCTGCGGGCTCGACAGCGTGACCGTGAAAGCACCGTTGCCATCGGCCACTGCGGTGCCCAGCACCACGCCGGTGGCACTGCGTACGGTCACGGTATTGCCAGCATCGGCCAGACCGCTCAGCTGCAGGCCGTTGCCACTGAGCAGCAGCGCGCTGGGTTGGTCCGGACCGGTGCCGTCGGGTGCGGTAATGTCCACGTCGTCCGAGGCGTTGCCCACGGCATCTTCTTGTACAACGGTGAGCACGTCCCCCGGGGCGACGGGGGCAGTGAGGGTGATGAGGAAGCTGCCCGTGGCACCGACCACGCCGATACCGATCACGGTGCCGCCCGCGTCGCGCACGGTCACCTCGGCAGCCGGCTCGCCGCGGCCAGCCAGCAGATCGCCATTCGGGCTGATCACCAGCGCGGTGACCGGCGCAGGCGGGGTCGTGTCCAGCGCCAACAGCGTGGTGCTGGCGGACACATTGCCGGCGGCATCGGTGGAGGTTACCAGCAAGGTCTGGCCGTTGGCCTGCGCGGTGCCCAGGTCGACCTCGTAGCTGCCATCGGCTGCCACCGTGGCAGTGCCCAGCACATTGCCTTGAGCATCGCTGACGATGACCGTGACCCGCGTGCCGGGTTCGGCGGTGCCGGTCACCAGGGTACCGGCAGGATTGAGCACCGCTGCTGGAGCGTCGGGCAGCGTGCTGTCGCGAGCAACCACGGTCACGGCTGTGGATGGGTTGTTGCCGCCGTCCACCTGCACGGCACTGAGCACCTGACCATTGGTCTGCGCGACGTTCAGCGACACGGTAAAGGCGCCCGTGACGCCGACCGTCGCCGTGCCCAGCACGGCGTTGTCGGGGCCCCGAATGGTCACGATCGAGCCGGCCTCGCCGCGCCCGGTGACCTGCGTGCCGTCAAGGCTGACCAGCAGGTTGCTGATCAGGCCGGGCGGCGTGGTGTCGGCTACCGTGATCAGCGCAGGCAGCGATACCAGTGCGCCGCTGGTGGCAATGACTTCGAGCGTTTCGCCATTGGTCTGGGCTACGTTCAGTGCGACCTGGAAATTGCCCGTGGCGTCCACCACTGCCGTGCCCAGTACCACGCCCGTCACGCTGCGCACGGTAATGGTGTTGCCGACATCGCCCTGCCCGCTGAGGGTCAGGCCGTTGCCGCCCAGCAGCAGCGCCGTGGGTTGATCGGGACCGTTGACATCCGGGGCGACCACGACGGTTGCCGTCGACACGTTGCGGGCCGCATCGGTCAAGGTGACGTTGAGCACCTCGTTTTCGCTGGCGGCGCGCAGCAGCACGACGGTGAAAATACCATTCGGACCGACCGCTGCGGTGCCGAGCACGTCGCCATTGACGGCACGCACGGTGGCAGTGCTGCCGATTTCGCCCTGGCCGACCACGGTCAGACCATCGAGGCTGACACCCAGAGCAGTGGGCGCATCGGGCGCGGTGAGGTCGGCGGCGATCACGGTGATGCTGGTCGATGTGTTGCCGGCGGCATCGGTCGACGTGACCAGCAGCGTCTGGCCGTTGGTTTGCGGAAACGCCAGGTCGACCTGGAAGGTGCCGTTGGCCGCGACCGTGGCTGTGCCCAGCACATTGCCTTGGGCGTCACTGACCACGACCGAGACCACGCTGCCGGGTTCTGCCTTGCCGATCACCGCCCCGCCCTGCGGCGTGAGCACGACATCGGTCGGCGCTGCCGGCGCCTGCAGGTCCGGTGCGCTCAGCGTGACGTTGGCAGAGAAGTTGCCGGCGGCATCGACCTGGCTGACAGTGAGCTGCTGCAGGTTCACCTGAGGATTGTTCAGCGTGATGGTGAACTGACCGCTGGCGTTGACGTCGGCGCGGCCCAGTTCGGTGTTGCCGAGCAGTACGCGAACCGAAGCACCGGCCTCGCCGCGACCGGTCACCACCAGGCCATCGGCGCTGATGAGCACTTCGCTGAGCGCGGTGGGCGGGGTAATGTCCGGCGCCTGCAGCGCAACCGGCACCGAGGCGTTGCCGGCCGCGTCGGTCTGCAGCACGTCCAGAAGCTGGCCGTTGGCCTGGGGAGGATCGAGCACCAGGCTGAACGTGCCATTGGCGGCCACCACGGCCGAGCCGAGCACGGTGCCGGCGACGCTGGTGACGGTGACGGTCGCACCGGCTTCGCCGCGCCCGGTGATCAGGCTGCCGCCGGCGTTGATGGCAGGCGCCACCACCGCCACCGGTGCAAGGGTGTCGCGGCCAACCACACTGCCCACCACGGACAGATTGCCCGCGCTGTCGCCGAGGGTGACCCTCAGGGTACCGCCGTCGATCTGCGGCGCGTCCAGGGTGATCTGGAACGTGCCGTTGGCGTTCACGGTGCCGGTACCGACCTGGACGCCCAGGGCGTTGCGCACCACCACGTTGGCACCCGCCTCGCCGGCGCCGGTCAACACTGTGCCGACATCGTTGAGCACCAGCGCGACCGGTGCTGCGGGCGCGGTCAGGTCAGGCGCGATCAGGGTCACGCCCAGCGACAGGTTGCCGGCCGCATCGGCCTGGGTCACGGTGAGCACCTGCAGGTTGGTCTGGGCCGGCACCAGGTTGATCGTGAAGGTGCCGTCCGTGGCCACCGTGGCGGTGCCGACAGACTGGTTCAGCGCGTTGCGCACGGTGACTTGCGCGCCTGCCTCGCCGTTGCCGGTAACCAGCGCGCCGTTGGCGCTGAGCTGGACGTTGGCAAGCAGGTCGGGCGCAGTGGTGTCTCCGGCAGTCAGCGACACCGGAATCGAGATACGACCAATCGCGTCACTCGCCTGCACGCTCAGCACTTCGCCGTTGCGTTGCGGGGCATCGAGCAGGATGCTGAACGTACCCAACGCATTGACCGTACCGCTGCCCAGCAGCACACCCGTGGTACTGGTGACACGAATGAGCGCCCCCGCCGAACCGGTGCCGGTCAGGATCGCGCCTTCCAGTGTCAGCAGCAGATTGGCCGGAGTGATCGGAGCACCGCCATCCGGGCCGTTGACCTGCGCCGGCAGCGAGGGGTTGCCTGCGGCATCGGTTTCGATCACGGTCAGCACGTCGCTGAGGATGGCGGGCCGGTTCAAGGTAATCAGGAAAGTGCCGCCCGCATTCACCGTGCCGGTGCCGAGCAAATCGCCGTTGGCGGCGGTGATGCGCACGGTGGCGTTGGCCTCGCCCGAGCCGCTGAGCAAGGTGCCGTCGGCGCTGACCACTAGATTGCTGACCGCTACCGGTGGGGTGATGTCGGCTGCCAGCAGGGTGGCCGGCGCCGAGGTATTGCCTGCGGCATCGGTAGCCGTGACGCGCAGGGCCTGGCCATTGGCCTGGGCAGACGCCAGGGTGATGGCGAAGGTGCCATCGCTGCCGGCAACGCCGCTGCCGATGACCTGGCCCTGGGCTCCGGTGATGCTGACGGTAGCACCTGCCTCGGTGACACCCGAAAGCAGCGTACCCGCCAGGCTCAGCGACAGCCCGGTCGGCACTGCCGGGGCGGTGATGTCGGCTGCCTGCAGGCTGAAGGTGGGCGAGACGTTGCTGGCGGCGTCGACCTGCACCAGCGACAACGTCTGACCATTGAGTTGCGGACTGCTCAAAATGACAGTGAAGCTGCCGTCCGCGGCCACTACAGTGCTGCCCAACGACACACCGGCGGCACTGCGCACGGTCACATTGGCTCCCGCCTCACCCGTACCGCTGACCAGCCGTCCGTCGTTGCTGAGCACGACGTTGAGCAGCGCGGTCGGCGCGGTGGTGTCCGGGGCGCTCAGCGGTGTGGCTGGCGAGGTGTTGCCCGCCGCATCGCTCTGCGTGACGGCCAACAGTTGCCCGGCTACCTGCGGCGTGTCCAGGCTGATCTGGAAGCGGCCATTGGCGCCTACCACGCCACTGCCGACGAGGTCGCCGTTGGCATTTCTGATTTGAACGGTTGCACCGATCTCGCCGGTACCACTGAGCGACGACCCGGTGCTGTCGAGTACCAGCGCAGCGGGCGCCAACGGAGCCAGGCTATCGCCTGCCTGCACGCTGACCACTGCCGACTCGTTGCCGGCTAGGTCGCGTTGCGACAGGGTAAGGGTCTGGCCATTGTTCTGGGCTTGATTCAGGTTGACGCTGAACAGACCATTTGCATCGACCACGCCGGTGCCCAGCACCAAGCCATTGCTGGCGAACACGGTAACCGTGGCACCTGCTTCGCCACGCCCGCTGACCACCAGGCCATCGGCGCTTACCAGCGGCTGCAGCACGCTGCCGGGCAGGGTCAGGTCCGGTGCGGTCACAGTGGCCGGCACCGAACTGTTGCCTGCCCCGTCGACCTGGTTGACCTGCAAGCGCTGCGCATCTATCTGCGGCGGCGTCAGCGTCACACTGAACTGCCCGCTGATACCGACGATGGCCGTGGCAATCGCCACGCCGGCCGGGTTGAGTACGGTGACCGTGGCGCCTGCTTCGCCGCGCCCGGTGATCAGGCTGCCGTCATTGCTGATGACGACATTGGTCAGCGCCGGAGCTGTGCTGTCGATGGCGGTAAGCTGGCCGGGCAGCGAATTGAAGCCACCGCTGCTGGCCACGACATCCAGTTGTTCGCCATTGGTCTGCGCCGCGCTCAAGGTCAGCTGGAACGTACCATCGGCATTGACCGTGGTGGTGCCCAGCACGCCAGTAGAGCCGCGCACGGTGATGGTATTGCCCGCGTCGGCAATCCCGCTCAGGCGCAGGCCGTCGGCGCTGAGCACCAGCGCGGTAGGTTGATCGGGCCCGTTGGCGTCGGGCACCGTCACGCTGGCGGGCAGCGAAACATTGTCGAAACGGTCGGTGAGCGTCACGCTCAGCACGGCGTTCTGTGCGACGGGTGTCAGGGTGACGAGAAAGCTGCCAGTCGGCCCGACAGTGCCGGTACCGATCTGCGCGCCTTGGGCATCGAACACGGTAACCGTGGCACCGACTTCGCCTTTGCCGGCCAGCAGGGTACCCGCGGGATTGACCGCAAGATCGGTGGCCTGGTTGGGTGCAGTCAAGTCGGCGGCAATGACGGTGATCGAGGTGGACACGTTGCCGGCGGCATCGGTGGAGGTCACCAGCAGCGTCTGGCCATTGGTCTGCGGCGTGTTCAGGTTGACCTGGAAAGTGCCGTTGGCGGCGACGGTCGCATTGCCCAGCACATTGCCCTGGGCGTCACTGACCACCACCGACACCACCGTGCCGGGCTCGGCCTGGCCGGTGACGGCCGAGCCTTGCGCGGTCAGCACGACGTTGGTGGGCGCGCTCGGCGCCTGCAGGTCAGGCGCAGTCAGGTTGACGTTGGCCGACAGGTTGCCGGCGGCATCGGCCTGGGTCACGGTGAGCGACTGCAGATTGATCTGCGGCGTGCTCAGAGTGACCGAGAAGCGCCCATCGGCGCCGACCGTCGCAATGCCCAGTTCGCCACCGGCACTGGTCAATACCCGCACGGTCGCCCCCGCTTCACCCACACCGGTGACGACCGCGCCGTTGGCGCTGATGGCAACGGTGTTCAAAGCGATGGGCGCGGTCACGTCGGCGGCGACCAGCGCCACCGGCAGCGACAGGTTGCCCGCAGCGTCCACCTGCTGCACATCGAGCACCTCGCCATTGGCTTGCGCAGGTACCAGATTGACAACGAAGCTGCCGGTTGCACCGACGACGGCGCTGCCAAGCACCGCGCCATTGGCTGCGGTCACGCTGACCGTCGCGCCCACTTCACCCTTGCCGGTCAGCAGCGTGCCCGCCACATTGAGCTGCAGGCCAGTCACCACGCCCGGTGCGGTAACGTCGGCGACAGGCAGCGCCGCCGAGGGCGAAACGTTGCCTGCCGCGTCCGTCAACGTCACTTGCAAAGTGGTGCCGGTCAGCTGCGCCGTGGTCAGGGTGATCTGGAACGTGCCGTTGGCGGCCACGCTACCGTTGCCGATGATCACGCCTGCCGCATCGCGCACGGCGACTGTGGTGCCCGCCTCGCCGACACCGCTGAGTACCGTGCCCAAAGCGTTCAGGCTCAAGCCCGACGCAGCCAGCGGAGCGGTGAAGTCCGGAGCAGTCACGCTGACCGCGGCCGAGACATTGCCACCCGGATCGGTCTGGGTGGCGGTCAGTACCTGACGGTCGATCAGTGCCGGGGTGAAAGCGATGCTGAAGGTGCCATCGCTGCCGACCGTGCCGGTGCCGAGCAATTGGCCCTGGGCGCCGCGCACGTTGACCGTGGCACCGACCTCACCCGTACCGCTCAAGGTGCTGCCGTTGGCGCTGAGCTGGACGTTGTCGAGGGCATCGGGTGGAGTGACGTCCAGCGCCGTGAGCAGGGTCGTCACCGACACGCGCACGCCGTCGCTGGCCTGCACGCTGAGCAGCTCGCCGTTGTTCTGCGCCGGCGACAGGGTCAGGCTGAACTGGCCGGAGGCATTGACCACGGCCGAGCCGAGTACTGCGCCTTGCGCATCGACGACGGTCACGGTGTTGCCGGCCAAGGCAGTACCGGTGAGCGTCACGCCATCGAGGCTGATCACCAGGTTGCCGGGGGCCGCCGGCTCGTTGCCGTCCGGCCCGTTGACAGTCACGGGTGGCGACGCATTGCCGGCCGCATCGGTCTCGATCACGTTGAGGACGTCGCTCTGCAGCGCCGCACGATTCAGTGCAATGACGAAAATACCATTGGCACCCACGGTGCCGGTGCCGATCAGGTCGCCGTTGGCGGCCCGCACGGCGACACTGGCGCCCACTTCACCGGTGCCCGACAGCGTCAGGCCATTTGGGCTGATCGCCAGGTTGCCGACCGCAATCGGCGCGGTGGTGTCGGCGGCGACCAGGGTGCTGGCCGCCGAGCTGTTGCTGGCCGCATCGGTGGCCACGGCCTTGAGGCTCTGGCCATTGGTCTGGGCCGCGCTCAAGGTAATGCTGAAGGTGCCATTGGCTGCCACTGTGCCGGTGCCCAGCAGCGTGCCTTGTGCATTGGTGATGCGCACGGTGGCGCCCGCCTCGCCGGTACCGGTCAGCACCAGCCCGCTGGCGTCCAGCACCAGGGCCGCCGGGGCGCCGGGCGCAGTCACATCGGCAGCGGTGACGAAGGTGGTCGGCGACACGTTGCCGCTTGGGTCGGTCTGGGCGGCGCCCAGGCGTTCGCCGTTGACCTGAGCGCTGGCCAGGCCAACGCTAAAGGTGCCATCGCTGCGCACAACGGCGCTGCCAAGGACGGCGCCGTTGGCCGCGCGAACGGTGACCGTGGCCCCGCTCTCACCGGTGCCGGTCACGCTCAGCCCATCACGGCTCAGGAGCACATTGGCCAAGGCACCGGGAGCGGTGCTATCGGCAGCGGTGATCGCTACCGGCACCGAGGTCTGGCCGGCGCCGTCAGTCTGGGTGACCTCCAGCAACTGGCCGTTGGCCTGGGCCGGAGAGAGGCTGACCTGGAACGTACCGTTAGCCGCGACCACGGCATTGCCCAGCTCGACGCCGTTGGCACCGACCACGCGCACCGTGGCACCGGCCTCGCCCAGGCCGGTCAATACGGTTCCGCTGCCGTTGAGCTGCAAGGCACCGGGTGCGCCAGGCGCATCGGTGTCGGGTGCTTGCGCAAGAGCGATGGGCGAGCGGTTGCCGGCAGCGTCGCTCTGGCTGACGCTGAGGCTCTGGCCGTTGGTCTGGGCAGCGTTGAGCGTAACGCTGAACAAGCCGTCGCTGCCCACCGTTGCCGTGCCCAGCGCGACGCCGTTGGGCGCGAGCACCGTCACGGTGGCCCCGACTTCGCCGCGTCCGGTCAGGGTCAGGCCGTCGTTGCTCACGGCCAATTGCGAGAGCGCGGCCGGTGCGGTCAGGTCGGGCGCGGTCAGGTCGACGGCGGTGGCGCTGTTGCCCGACGCATCGGTCTGGACGACCTGAAGCTGTTGGGCATCCAGTTGCGGTGGGTTCAAGGCGACGCTGAAGGTACCGTCGGTGGCGACGGTGCCGGTACCGATCACCGCACCGTTGGCGCCCCGCACGATGACGCTGGCACCTGCTTCACCGCTACCGGTCACGGTGCTGCCATTGGCACTGATGGCGACGCCGCTCACCGGGTCAGGCGCGGTCGAATCGAGGGCGGTGATTTCGACCGGCACCGAGGCTTCGCCCAGCGCATCGGTGGCGATCACCGACAGCACTTCACCGTTGGTCTGGGGTTGGGTCAGGGTAATGACGAACGTGCCGTTGGCGGCTACGGTGGCCATGCCCAGCAGATTGCCCTGCGGGCCGAAGACGTTGACGGTGTTGCCGGCGCTGCCGGTGCCGGTCAGCTGCAGGCCGTCGCTGCTCAATGCCAGATTGCCAGGCGTGCCCGGACCAACCGCGTCGGGTGCAGTGATGAAGACCGGGGTGGAAACGTTTGCGGCGGCATCGGCTTGCACCGCGCTCAGCAGGTCGCCTTCGACGGCAGCCGGTGCCAGCGCAGTGCTGAAATTGCCGTTGGCGCCGACGGTGGCGATGCCGATCACCACGCCTGCAGCATTGCTGATGGTCACCGTGGCACCCGGCTCGCCGCGCCCGGTCAGGGTCAGGCCGTCGGCGCTGATCGACAGGTTGGTGACCGCATTCGGCGCGGTGGTGTCCGGCGCGGTGAAGGGAACCGATGCCGAGGTGTTGCCGGCTGTATCCACGGCGCTCAACGTCAGTGCCTGGCCATTGGCCTGAGCGCTCGACAGGGTGACCTGGAAGGTGCCGTCGGCCGCGACCAGGGCGGTGCCCAGCACCGTGCCGGCCGCGTTTTTCACCGACACCGTGGTGCCGGCCTCGCCCACGCCCGAGAGCACGGTACCGCCGGCATTCAGGGCCAGGTTGCTCGGCGCCACCGGTGCTTCCAGATCAGGTGCGGTCAGGCCGACATTGGCCGAGGCATTGCCGGCGGCGTCCTGTTGACCGACGAGCAGCGCCTGGCCATTGGTCTGTGGCGCAGCCAGGGAAAGGTTGAAGGTGCCATCGGCCGCGACCACGCCGGTGGCCAGCACTGCCCCGTTCGCTGCCGTGACGGTGACGGTATCGCCCGGCTGGCCACGACCGCTCACCAGGCTGCCGTCAGCACTGATAGCCACTTCGCTGAGGTCCACGCCGGCGGTGATGTCCGGCGCCGTCGCCGGTACCGCAACCGAAGGATTGCCGGCCGCATCGGTCTGGGTGACGCTGAGCACTTGCCCATCGGCCTGGGCCGGGGAGAGGCTGACAACGAAATTGCCGGCGGCATTGACCGTAGCAGTGCCTACCACGTTGCCCTGGGCATTGCGCACGGTCACGGTGGCGCCAGGCTCGCCGATGCCGGTCAGGGTCGTGCCATCGGCATTGAAACCAAGGTTGCCGACGGCGGCTGGCGCTGTGCTGTCGGGCGCAACGAAGGGCACCGGCACCGAGGCTTCGTTATCGAAGTCGGTGGCGATGAGCGTCAGCGTCTCGCCATTGGTCTGGGCCTGGCCAAGGGTAATCGAGAAGCTGCCATCGACGTTGACGATGGCGCTGCCCAGCAACACGCCCTGGCTGGTAAAGACACGCACGGTATCGCCGGCATTGCCGGTACCTGTCAGGGTCAGCCCGTCCTGGCTCAGGTTGAGGTTGTCCGGGGTGCCGGGGCCGATGTCATCAGGCACCAACATGCTGAACGTGGAGGTGACGTTACCGTTCTCGTCGGTCTGCGTGGCAGTGATCGGTTCATTGGGGGTGAGGCGCAGTGCAAAACGGATGAAAAAGCGGCCGAACGCATTCACCACCGCGCTGCCGATGGCGTCGCCAGCGGCGTTGGTGATGGTCACGGTGTCGCCCGCCTGGCCGCGGCCGCCGCAAGAGAAACCATCGGCGCTGACGACGAAATCGGTGATCGGTTCGGACACGCTGAGGTCCGGCACCTGCAATTGGCCAGGCAGCGACGCATTGCCCGCCGCGTCGGTGGCCACCACGCTGAGGGTTTCGCCGTCGATCTGAGCAGCGCTCAAGGTGATCTGGAAGATGCCGCTGGCGTTGGCCGTACCGGTGCCGAGCAGGTTACCGGCGGCGTCGCGCACCGCCACGGTAGCGCCTGCCTCGGCGCGCCCGCTGAGCACCAGACCGCTGCCGTCAATGCTCAAATTGCTCGGCGCAGACGGGGCCTCGATGTCCGGGGCCAGCACGTTGGCGGGCAACGAAACATTGCCTGAGGCGTCGGTCAGGGTAACGCCCAGGCCCTGCCCGTTGGCCTGTGCTGGACTGAGATCGACGCGGAAATTGCCGCTGGCATCCACGGTTCCGGTGGCAATCAGGTTACCGGCCGCATCGGTGACATTGACCAGCGTGCCGGCCTCACCGCGACCGGTCAGCACGCTGCCATTGGCACTGATGGCCAGGCCGGTCGGCGCGTTTGGAGCGGTGGTGTCGGGGGTTGGGTCAGGCGTTGGGTCAGGAGTAGGGCCAGGGGTCAGGTCAGGCGCAATCAGGCCTGCGGCGGGCGATTGGTTGCCCGCTGCATCGGTTTGCGTGGCGCTCAAGGCTTCGCCGTTGATCTGCGGCGGGGTCAGGGTCAGGTTGAACGTGCCGTCGGCCGCTACCACGGCCGAGCCCAGGACCACGCCGGTGGCCGTGGTCACGGTGACGGTAGCGCCGGGCTCGCCGGTACCGGTCAAGGTGCTGCCATCGGGACTGAGCGCCAGTGCACCGGGCGCTGCGGGCGCAGTGATATCGGGTGCGGTGATGACCACCGGGTCCGAACTGTTGCCCGAGCCGTCGGTGATGATCACTTCCAGCGATTCACCATTGGCCTGAGGCGTGGGGAACGCCACCTGGAAATTGCCATCGGCACCCACGGTTCCGCTGCCGACCACGTTGCCTTGGGCATCGCGAATGATCACCGAGGCATTGCTTTCGGCGCTGCCCGAAACGCTGCTGCCATCGGCGGCGAAACTGAGCCCGGTCGGGGCGCCCGGTGCCGTCGTATCAACGGGCGGTACCGGTTCCACGGGCGGTACGGGCGCGCCGCCGCCACCACCGCCGCCACCGCCTCCGCCGCCCACTGCAGCCGTGGTGGCGCCTACGCCTACCAGGCCGAACGCAGCGAGCAACCAGCCAGGCGTGGCACCGCTGGCGGCCGCACCGGCCAGCAGCAATTCGTCCACGGTCGAGGCTTCGGAGAAGGTAAAGCCGGTGAAGGGTTCACCGTAGTTGGCCTGCCAGAGAAAACCGTCCTGGCCTTCGAAGACCAATTCACTCTGCTGCCCGGCCGCATCGACCTTGAAGAAGTCTCCGAGCGTTATCTGCTCGCCGGATTTGAGGGTGATGGTCAGATTGTTGCCGGAACGCGTGGCCGAAGCGACATCGCTGGGATCCACTGGCAGTTTGACCAGGCTGGTATCCAACAGCTTTATATTGCCCCAGGCGATTTCCGAGGTGCTTTGCGCCGACTTCGCAGCAACAACGATACTGTCCATACCTACTCCTAGCAGATTCTTGCAGTGCACTACGGGGCACTGCACAAACAACTTCACGCGTACTCGGCGCTAACCGAGGCCAGTGATTCAAGGTCTCTTCTAATGTTTGCCCCGGACGGGGCACTGCACACTGGGTCGGTTCACCCGTAACAGCCCGGCTGAACGATAAACAATTGACATCTTTCCATGACGAGCCCACCTTAAACTTATAACTGCTTGTTTTAGATTGACTTTTAAAATCCATTCAACTTGACTGAGGCTTTATGGCGCTGCGCCATCTATGGGTTAGGCTAGTACGTGATGGCACTCAAGAGCTGACGATTTATAACAATTTTCGAATATCACATTGCTATCATTGAACAAGAGATGGACAAAATCCGTGGTGCGATATTAGTTTGCGCAACAACTAAGCATAGATAATCGATTCATCACTCATCAACGCATTGAGGCGACGCGGACATGGCGGGTGCGCAAGTGAAGTCTTCGTCATGAACCTTGCCCGAGCTGATGAAACCAACGACAGAAGTCAGCGCGCTAGTTGCGAAGTGGCCCAGCGCTCGGTGTACAGTGGGCGGTACAAGAACTCACCCACAGGACCCTACCGTGACCCGCCCAGCCCCGCTGATCAGCGCCGACTTCGATAGCGGCAACATCGAAGCGATCGACCTACGCGACCCTCTCGACATCCAACTGGCGATTCGCCCGGACCGGCAGAGCCCACACTTTCAGTGGTTTCACTTCAAGGCTGCCGAGCTGCAGGTCGGGCAACGCTACGAGTTCACGCTGCAGAACGCTGCGCAGTCTTCCTATAACAATGCCTGGCACGGCTACCACGCGGTGGCGTCCTGCGACCAACAGACCTGGTTCCGCGTGCCCAGTACGTTCGATGGCCAGGCACTGCGGTTCGGTCTGGACGCTCAGGGCAGCGAGATGTGGTTTGCCTATTTCGAGCCCTACAGCCGGCAGCGGCACGACGCCCTGATCAATCGCGCGATCACCCAGGCGGGCCTGCAACTGCTGGCTGTCGGGCAAAGCTGCGAGGGGCGGGAAATACCGTTGCTGCGCAAGGGCGACGGTGCGCCCGGCAAGCGTCGGCTGTGGCTGATCGCCCAGCAACACCCTGGCGAACACATGGCGCAGTGGTTCATGGAGGGCGTGATTGATCGTCTGCAGGCGAATGATCCGCAGATTCAGGCCCTGCTGGCGGTGGCCGATCTGTACCTGGTGCCGAACATGAATCCCGACGGCGCCTTCCACGGCCACCTGCGCACCAACGCCCGCGGTCGCGACCTCAACCGTGCCTGGCAAGACTCCAGCGCCGAATACACCCCCGAGGTGTTCTTCGTGCAGCAGCAGATGGACAAGCACGGTGTCGACCTGTTCATCGACGCCCATGGCGATGAGGAAATCCCGTACGTGTTCACCGCGGCCTGCGAGGGAAATCCCGGCTATACACCGCGCATCGCCCAGCTGGAGCAGACCTTTCGCGACCTGCTGTGTGATCATACGGCGGATTTCCAGGCGGTACACGGCTACACCCGCGACAAGCCGGGCGAGGCCAACATGACTCTCGCCTGCAACAGCGTCGGCGAGCGATTCGACTGCCTGTCGCTGACCCTGGAAATGCCGTTCAAGGATCACGATGCGGCTCCCGATGCGCTTACCGGCTGGAACGGCCAGCGCTCGGCGCGACTGGGCGGCGATGTGCTGAGCGTGCTGGCGCAGATGGCGCCTAACTTGCGTTGACCCCCACGTTGCTCAAGGAGCGCCCTGATTGACCGCACCGCCGTCGCTGCTCGCCTTGTACAGGCGTCTGTTCAAACCTGAATGCAACGCCCAGCCCTGCGCCAACACTGGCCACGCCGGTGGCGCACTGCGCGCCTGGTTCGACGAGCGCGCCCGGCAGGCGGGCTATACGCTGGGCGCCGATCAGGCGCGGGTCATCGACAGCATGGCCGAGCGCATGCCCGCGTTGCTGCAGGGCACGCCGGCGAGGGGTCTGTACCTGTATGGGGCCGTGGGGCGCGGCAAGAGCTGGCTGCTCGACGGCCTGTTCCGCGCCGCCCCTGTGGATGAGAAACGCCGCCTGCATTTCCATGATTTCTTCGCCAAGCTGCATCAGGGCATGTTCCATCACGGCCAGGCCGATGATCCGCTGGCCAGCACCCTGGATGAACTGCTCGATAACTGCCGCCTGCTGTGTTTCGACGAATTCCACGTGCACGACATCGGCGACGCCATGCTGATCACGCGCTTGTTCAAGGCGCTGTTCGACCGCGGCATCCTCCTGGTAGTGACCTCCAATTACCCGCCGGAAGGCCTGCTGCCCAATCCGCTCTATCACGAGCGCTTTTTGCCCGTCATCGAACTGATCAATGCGCGCATGCAGGTGCTCGAAGTCGGCGGCGCCACCGACTACCGCAGCCTGGCCCAGTCAGGTGCACAGCAGTGTTTCACCCGCGGTCACTACGTATGGCCGGGCACGCCGGCACAGCGTGCGCTGCTGCAATTGCCGCCCGCCGACCTGGCACCGCTGGCGTTCACCGTCGGCCACCGCGAGCTGCGTGCCCGCCTGATCACGGGCGAGCGTATTCATTTCAACTTCGCCGACCTGTGCGAGGAGCCGACCGCTGTCATTGATTACCTGGCTCTGTGCAGGCGCTTCCAGCACTGGAGCATCGACCATCTGCCGATGCTGGACGAGTGTTCGACCGCGGTTCAGCAGCGCTTCATCAACCTCATCGACGTGCTGTACGACCAGGACAAGACGCTGACACTGGTCAGCGAGCGGCCCCTGGCAGAGAGCCTGGCAGGGTCGGTCATCGACCTGATGCGCACACGCAGTCGATTGGGGCAACTGATCATGCTGGGCGAGCCACCGCGCCGGTAGCTCGTCCTCACCTAGCGCGCAGCGAGCACCTGGGCGATTTCCTCCAGTATCGCCGGGTCATCGATGGTGGAAGGTGCGACGAACACCTCCTGCGCAGCGATCTTGCGCAGCACCGCCCGCAGGATCTTCCCCGAACGCGTCTTGGGCAGGCGCTTGACCACCAGCACCCGCTGCAGGCATGCCAGCGCCCCGATGGATTCGCGTACCTGCGCGACCAACTGTGCCTGCAGCACGGACGGACTCACCGCGCTGCCGTCCTTGAGCACCACCAGCGCCAGCGGCACCTCGCCCTTGATCTCATCGCTGACGCCGATGACGGCGCATTCCGCCACGTCGGCATGCCGGGCCACCAGGTCTTCCATTTCACCGGTCGACAGCCGATGGCCCGAGACGTTGATGACATCGTCGGTGCGCCCCATGATGTGGACATAGCCGTCGGCATCCAGATAGCCACCGTCGCCGGTGTGGTAATAGCCGGGGTAGCGCTCCAGGTAGCTTTGCAGGTAGCGCGGGTGATCGCCCCACAAGGTCTGGCTGCAACCGGGAGGCAACGGCAGCGCGATGACGATGGCGCCTTGCTCGTCGGGCGCCATCAGCTCGCCTTGCTCATCCAGTACCTGAACGTGATAGCCCGGCACCGCTCGGTTGCTCGAGCCCACCCGCACGGCCGAGCCTTCCAGGCCCATGCAGGGTGCGGTCACAGGCCACCCCGTCTCGGTCTGCCACCAGTGATCGTGAACCGGCTTGCCGGTTTGCGCTTCGAGCCAGCGATGGGTGCTGGAGTCGAGCTTCTCGCCGGCCAGGAACAGCTGCCGCAGCGAACTCAGGTCGTAACCGCGCAGCAGCAACCCCTCGGGGTCTTCCTTGCGGATGGCACGCATTGCAGTGGGCGCGCAGAACAGCGCGTTGACGCCATACTGCTCGACCACGCGCCAATAGCTGCCGGCATCCGGCGTACGAATGGGCTTGCCCTCGTAGAGCACGCTGGTACAGCCGCACATCAGCGGCCCGTAGACGATCAGCGAGTGGCCAACCACCCAACCGACATCGGAAATTCCCCACCAGACATCGCCTGCGCGCATGCCGTAGATGGCGCCCATGGCGAAGGTCAGGGCCACCGCGTTACCACCGGTTTCGCGCACGATGCCCTTGGGTTTGCCGGTGGTGCCGGAGGTGTACATCACGTACAGCGGATCGCCGCTGGCCATGTCCACGGCCGCCGCGGGCGCAGCGTCGGCCAACTGTGCCTGCCAGTCCAGGTCGCGGCCCTCCTGCAGTGTCGCCAAAGCCTGCGGACGTTGCAGCACCAGCACCTGTTCGGGAGCATGGCGAGCCAGGCCCATGGCCTTGTCCACCAGCGGCTTGTAGGCAATCACCCGGTCGAATTCCACACCGCACGAGGCGGTGAGCAGCAATTTGGGCCGGCAGTCGTCGATGCGCAGCGCCAGTTCATTGGCAGCGAAGCCGCCGAACACCACCGAGTGCACTGCGCCGATCCGCGCGCAGGCCAGCATCGCCATGGCGGCCTCGGGCACCATCGGCATGTAGATCACTACGCCATCGCCCTTGGCCACCCCCAGGCCGGTGAGCACGCCTGCCAGCCGCGCCACCTGGTCGAGCAGCTGCTGATAGGTGAAGCGTTGCTGTACGCCGGTCACCGGCGAGTCGTAGATCAGCGCAGTCTGTGCGCCGCGACCCAGCGCCACTTGCCGGTCCAGGCACAGATAGCTGGTGTTGAGACGGCCATCGGCAAACCAGCGATGGGTGCCGTCGGGCTGTACGTCGAGCACCTGCTGCGGCGGGTGCGACCAGGCGACTGCGCGGGCCTGTTCTGCCCAGAAACCGGCAGGGTCGGAAATGGAGCGTTCGTACGCTTGCTCATAGTTCATCGGTAGCCAACCCTGGATTGTTGTTATTGAAGGGCGAGCGTTGAGTATGGCTGGGGTTGGCCGGGCTGCCAGCCGATCAAGGTCGAACGTCGAACGTGGCGTGGCGCGCACGAACCGCTATGATGGCCACCGCGATTTCCTTGATGACGGTTGTCCCATGAATACCCTCGAGCTGCTCGAAGCCGGCCATTTGGCTGGCGCCACCCGCCTGGACCTGGCCTGCGGCCTGACCGAATTTCCCCAGGCCATCTTCACCCTGGCCGACAGCCTGGAGGTGCTCAACCTCAGCGGCAACGCCCTGACCCGGCTGCCCGATGACCTGCACCGGCTGCACAAGCTCAAGGTGCTGTTCTGCTCGGACAATCCATTCACCGAGTTGCCTGCCTGCATCGGCCGCTGCCCGCAGTTGAGCATGGTCGGCTTCAAGGCCAACCGCATCGAACACGTACCTGCGCAGGCGTTGCCGCCACAGCTGCGCTGGCTGATTCTCACCGACAACCGCATCGAGCGTTTGCCCGACGCGCTGGGTGACTGCCTGCACCTGCAGAAACTGATGCTCTCGGGCAACCGTCTGCAAGCCTTGCCCGAGCGCCTGGCACGGCTGGAAAACCTCGAGCTGCTGCGCCTGTCGGCAAACCGCCTGCCGGCCCTGCCCGACTGGCTGCTGCGCCTGCCACGGCTGGCCTGGCTGGCGTATGCCGGGAACCCCATGAGCGAAGCCTTCACCACACCCCACAGCGAGGGCACACGCGGGCACATCGCCTGGAGCGACCTGCGCCTGGACGAGCGTCTGGGCGAAGGGGCTTCGGGCATCATCTATCGTGCACACCTGGAAAGCGGGCAGCCGGTGGCGGTAAAGCTGTACAAGGGCGCGATGACCAGCGATGGCTCGCCGGTCAACGAGATGAACGCCTGCATGGCTGCGGGCGAACATCCGCAGTTGATCGAGGTGCTGGGACGCTTGAGCGGGCATCCCGACGGTACTGCGGGGCTGGTCATGGCGCTGATCGATCAGTCGTTCGCCAACCTGGCGGGTCCGCCCAGCCTGGCTTCTTGCACGCGCGACATCTACTCGGCCGATTTCGCCATTGATCGCGATGCCCTGTTGCGCCTGCTGCGGGGTATGGCCGGAGTCGGCGCCCATCTGCATGCGCGCGGGATCAACCACGGTGACTTCTACGCCCACAACGTGCTGTGGCGCGACAGTGGCGAATGCCTGTTCGGCGATTTCGGGGGGGCCTCGTTCTACCCCGGCGACGGGGGCGAGGTATCGCAAGCACTGGAGCGGATCGAAGTTCGCGCCTTCGGCTTGCTGTTCGAGGAGCTGCTGACCCGTTGCACTGAAACCGACGACGGCTTGTGGGCCTTGCAACGCGAGTGCGTCCAGCCCCAGGTACTGGCCCGCCCCAGCTTCGCGCGAGTCACCCAGCGCCTGGGTACCTGACGATCAGACGCCAGATCCCCTGTAGCAGCGGCGCAAGCCGCGTCAACGGCCGCCGTAATCTACCTGACGCACCGCGTTGAACCCGGACGCGGCTCGCGCCGCTGCTACAGGGGTGGTGTCGGCCGCGTCCTTACGATCTGCCTGGCCTATAGCGGTAAAGACGACTACGGATCAGCCGGCGAGGCCGACGTAGACGTTCTGCACGTCGTCGTTGCCGTCGATGGCGTCGAGGAAGTCTTCCACTTCGGCCAACTGCGCGGCGTCATCCAGAGTCACCGGGTTTTTCGGCACGTAGCCGATCTTCGCCGACACCACCGTAAAACCCTGCCCCGGCAGCGCCTTGCACACGGCGTCCAGATCGGTGGTTTCGGTCAGGAACAGGAACGCGCCCTCGTCGCCCTCCTCGACCTCCTGCGCACCGGCTTCGATGGCCGCTTCCTCGGCATCGACGTCGGCCGAATCAGGCGTCGCTTCGATCATGCCGTAGTGATGGAAATCCCAGGAGACCGAACCCTCGGCGCCCAGGGTGCCCTTGCGAAACAGCACGCGAATCTGCGAAACGGTGCGGTTGACGTTGTCGGTCAGGCACTCGACGATGACCGGCACCTGGTGCGGGGCAAAGCCTTCGTACTTGACCAATGTGTAGTTGACCGCGTCGTCGCCTACGCCGGCGCCCTTCTTGATGGCACGCTCCAGCGTCTCGCGGGTCATCGAGGCCTTCTTGGCCTGTTCGATCACCAACCGCAGGCGGGCGTTGGTGTCCGGATCGGTACCGGAACGCGCCGCGATCGAAATTTCCTTGGACAGCTTGCCGAAGATCCGCCCCTTGGCGTTGGCTGCTGCTTCGCGATGTTTAGCTTTCCACTGTGCGCCCATTTACCCGCTCTCTTGTTCGCTCGACCCATGCGCAGGCGACTGCAGCCCGCGCGTTGCGGCGCAGTTTACCTGCCCATCGCAAGCGCATCGACCAAAATTCTCCGGGCGCAACATCAACCCACGCGGGCCACCCACTTGCCGAAGCCGTCGATGAAACCCTGTAGGAATGGCCGGCTCTTCTCCACCACCTGACCGTTCTCGTCGAACAGCCCACCTGCGTGACCCAGGTACGCTTCGGGCTGCTGCATCATTGCCACGTCGAGGAACACCATGCACTGGCGCAGATGCTGGTTGGCGCCAAAGCCGCCTACCGCACCGGGCGAGACGCTGATGACCGCGCCCGGCTTGCCGGTGAAGTGGCTCTGACCGTAAGGCCGCGAGCCCACGTCGATCGCGTTCTTCAAAGGTGCCGGTACCGAGCGGTTGTACTCGGGCGTGACGAACAGCAGCGCATCGGCTTCGCCCAGCGCCTGGCGAAAAGTGGTATAAGCAGCGGGTGGGGTGACATCGATATCTTCGTTGTAAAGCGGCAGAGCGCCGATTTCCACGATTTTCAACGTCAGGTTGTCAGGTGCCATGGCCTGCAGCGCCAGTGCCACCCTGCGGTTGATCGACTCTTTTCTGAGGCTGCCGACCAGTACCGCAACCGAATAGACCTTGCTCATGCCTGTACCCCTGTGATGAATGAACCGAGGGCTAGTTATAGATGACTTGGCCCGGTTTGTCCGCCATCGGTCAGGCGCCCGCACTATTTTTTCTCGCTGGCAAAACTACCTGAATAAACAGGGGTCTACAGTGCCAGCGAGATACACGCAAAATTCTTCAGAGGTTGGAACTAAAATGGCGGTAGTCCTGGTTGGGCAATTTCATGCACGCGATGCGGAAGGTCGTATCTATCCGGTGCATGAGTTTCAGGAGTCGACCCCGGCGGTCGAAGGCAGTGCGCCGACCCGTACCTACAAGCTGGCCATCGGCGATCGAGTCAACCACTTGGGCGACGACCGTTTCCAACTGGTACAGAGCGGCGTGGAAATCATCCGAATCCCTTGACAGTCCGTGCACCCATTCACGCTGACACGCCCCCCGCGTTGTTAGCCGGCAGGGAACGCGCATGAGACTGCGCCATATCGAAATCATCCAGGCGCTCTGCCAGACCGGCGAACTCAAGAGCGCTGCGCAAATGCTCGACCTTTCCGTGCAGACCCTCGAACAGAACTTGCAGGACGCCGAGCGAAAGCTGGGCTTCCTGCTGTTTGCGCGGGCCCGTGGGAGGTTCCAGCCGACCCCGGAAACCCTGCGCATGCAGGCTGCCATCGCAAACGTGCAAACTCAGGCGGACCGCCTGCAACGCCTGGCCGACAGCCTGCGCGAGCATCAGGATCCCGGACTGCACGTGGTGTGCACAGCGTCCCTGGCCCACCAGTTGCTGCCGCAGAGCATCGCTGCCCTGCGCCGACGCTTTCGTGAAACCCCGTGCACGCTGGGTGTGCAGAATACCGATGCCATGGTGCGCAGCCTGTTGCTGCAGCAGACCGACATCGGCCTGAGCCTGCACAGTCCCAAGCACGCGTCCATTACCAGCCAGGTGCTGGCCGAAGGCAAACTGCAGTTGCTCGCCCCTCAAGGCTGGCTCTCCCCCAAGCATCGCTACATCGCACTGCATGAACTGGCGGGACAGGCGATGATCGGTCTGGAGGGGGAAGACCCGCTGAGCCTAGTGCTGGAACACAAGCTTCAAGCGCTGAATCCGCCCCCGCGTATCCAGACTCGCGTGCAGACCTACCAGATGATGCGCAGCATGGTCGAGGCCGGCGAAGGGCTGGCCATCGTCGATCCTTTTACCGCAGCGGGTGCGCGTGCCCAGGGGCTGGATACGTGCCCGCTGTCGCCTGCCGTGCCGGTCACCCTCTACGCCCTCACGCGCAGTGAGGCATCGGTTTGCGCGGCGGCAAAGACCCTGCTCGAAATCATTGCGCACAACGCGCAGGCGTTGCTCTCACCCGTCCGCGAATAACGTGTACCAGAACAGCGCCGTTTCGTGGCTGGCCGCATCGATGGCCTGGTAGCGCAAGTAGTCGATCCCACCCAGCCTGAAACCACAGCGTTCGTACAGCCGGCACGCTGGCAGGTTGTTGTTCTGGGTTTCCAGCATGATGCCTGGCAAACCCTGCTTGATTGCCCAGAAACGCACCACATCGAGCAGCGCCTTGGCCACGCCCTGCCCGCGCGCCAACGCATCGACCGCCAGCTCGTCGACATAGGCAAGGTTGTTCCAGTGACGGCTGACCACCACGTGACCGACGGCCTGCTCACCGAGCCACGCCACGAAGATGGCACCGCCGGCCTCGGGTTGGCGATAGCGGGCGAACTCGGCAGGGTCTATGCCGTAGTCCTTGCGATATACCCGCACTGACCTGAGTGGCCACTGGGCGACCGGCTGATTGAATACAGGAGATACATAACCACAGACCTGGGCACTGAAATCGGCGCCCAGCACGTAGTCGTCGAAACGCTCATCGGCCAGGCGAATGCACGGCTGGCTATCGGTCAAACCACTGGCCGGGCCGTTCGCAGGCGACACAGCGGGCTACGCGCCCAACTGCGTCCAGAGCGCATCGGCCCCGGCAGCTTTGGCGATGACCTGCAGGCGTGCCAGGTGCTCGTCGAGCTCGGCTTGGCTGGCGCGGATGATCGCCGTGGGCCGGCGATCCGCCGGCAGTCGGCGGATCTCGCTGCCCTGCTTGCCACCGCCGTCGCCATCGCTGGCGTTGCCTGCCAGCGAAAGGCTGGTCTGGCCACCGGTCATGGCCAGGTAGACGTCCGCAAGAATCTCGGAGTCGAGCAACGCGCCGTGCAGCTCACGCCCGGAGTTGTCGATGCCATAGCGCTTGCACAGCGCATCGAGGCTGTTGCGTTGCCCCGGATGGCGCTCGCGGGCCATCGCCAGGCTGTCGATCACCGTGCAGTACTCGGCAATGTTGGCCCGCTCGGGCATGCCGGCGATCTTGAATTCGTTGTTCAGGAAGCCCACGTCGAAGGTCGCGTTGTGCGCGATGATCTGCGCGCCCTGGATGAACTCGTAGAGTTCGTCGGCGACCTCGGCGAAACGCGGCTTGCCCACCAGAAACTCGTCGGTGATGCCGTGGACACCAATGGCGCCCTCGTCACTGGGCCGGTCCGGTTGTACATAGACGTGAAAATTGCGCCCGGTCAAACGCCTCCCCATCAGTTCGACGCAGCCGATCTCGATCACCCTATGGCCATCGGTGACCGGCATACCGGTGGTTTCGGTGTCGAATACTACGGAACGAACGGCCATGGGCAGAAAACTCTCGAGCAGGGTGAACGAAGATCAAGGTGGAGCGATGGGCATGAACGGCAACCGGTGAAACTCTAGCACAGCGCAGCAGGGGCTCCTATCCGGTTGCCTGACGACCGGGCCGCCTACGCCTGACGCATGCCACGCACTTCATCGACCCCACGGTTGGCCAGGTCGTCGGCGCGCTCGTTGCCCGCATGGCCGTTGTGGCCGCGTACCCACTGCCATTTGACCTGATGGCGATTGACCTGCTCGTCGAGCTGCTGCCACAGGTCGGCATTCTTCACCGGCTGCTTGGCGGCGGTTTTCCAGCCGCGCTTTTTCCAGTTGACCATCCACTCGTTGATGCCTTTCATCACGTACTCGGAGTCGGTCACCAGCAGCACGTCGCAGCCGCGCTTGAGTTCCTGCAGCCCGCGAATGGCCGCCGTCAGCTCCATGCGGTTGTTGGTGGTGGTGCTTTCGCCGCCCCACAACTCTTTCTCCACACCCTTGCACACCAGCAATGCCCCCCAGCCGCCGGGGCCAGGGTTGCCCTTGCAGGCGCCGTCGGTGAAGATTTCCACAGTGTCACTCATCAGGCTTTTCCATCGATGTTCGAATTGTCTCGGTTGACCTTGGCCATCGGCAGCGGCAGCAACTTGCCCATTGGCTCGCGGCGTTGCTGCACCAATGGCCGCAGGCCTACCACCATCTTGCGCGCAACCAATATATAGAAGCCCCCACCGCCACTCTGCCACTTGCCGGCGACGCGTTCGAGGCCGGCCAGGCGCGCCTGCCAGCGGGGCGAGGCAAGCGGCGGACGATAACACCCGAACCGGCGTTTCTCCAGCCCGAAGCCCAGCAGGTTCAGCCAGTCGGCCACCCGCGAAGCGGAGAAGCAGCGCGCCTTGTGCAGCCCGTCCTTGGCGAACACCCGGCGCGCGCCCCAGGCGCTCCACGGGTTGATGCCGACGATCAGCAGGTGCCCACCCGGCCGCACCGCGCTGGCCGCTTCGCGCAGCAGGCCGTGGGGCGAGAGGCTGAAATCCAGCCCGTGCTGCAGCACCACGACGTCCGCGGCATGTTCGCCCAGCGGCCAGGCCTGCTCTTCGCACACGATCTCGACGCCTGGAAAGGGCGCACCCATGCGCACGTTGCGGTGGATTTGCCCGGCCACCGGTGGTGGCTCGGCGCTGGGGCCGTAATGCACCAGATAGCCGCCGAAGAAACGCGCCAGCTCTTCTTCGAGCAAGCGCTGTTCTTCGCGCAGCAGCAACTGGCCGTGCGGCCCGGCGAACCATTCGCGGGCCTGGCCGATCAGGGCCAGCCACTGTGGGTCGGCCTGGGCAAAGGCGGTATCGGTCATGACGATCTCCCACACTGAGGTTCACCTAATGCCGACGGGGCACTAAGATGGACCATTAATCGAAATCAAGCGAACCGAGCCATGATACAGATTCACGCGCTGAACGCTTTCTCCGACAACTACATCTGGTTGTTACAAGACACTGCGGCGCGCCAGTGCGCGGTGGTGGATCCGGGCGACGCCGAGCCGGTCGAGCGGTGGCTCGACGCCCATCCCGACATGCGCCTGACCGATATCCTCGTCACCCATCACCACAACGATCACGTCGGCGGCGTTCAGGCGCTCAAGCGGCGCACCGGCGCGCAGGTCAGTGGGCCTGCCGGGGAATCGATCCCGGCCCGCGACCGCGCCCTGCGCGAAGGTGACAGCCTGGACGTGCTCGGCCTGCACCTGCAGGTCCACGACGTGCCGGGGCATACTGCGGGGCACATCGCCTTCTACCACCTGAGCGACACGCAGCCGCTGCTGTTCCCCGGCGACACCCTGTTCGCCGCCGGATGCGGGCGGTTGTTCGAAGGCACTGCGCAGCAGATGCACGCGTCGCTGTCGCGCCTGGCCGGGCTGCCCGATGACACCCTGGTCTACAGCGCCCATGAATACACCCTGAGCAACCTGAAATTCGCCAGCGCGGTAGAACCTGGCAATCCGGACATCGCCGAGCGTCTGGAAGAGGTCACTGCGCTGCGCCAGCGCAATGCGATCACCCTGCCCACCTCGATCAGCCTGGAAAAGCGCACGAACCCGTTTCTGCGGGCTGCTGAAACATCCGTTAAACAAAAAGCAGACGAACGGGCCGGAACCTCTCACGGCACGGCGCAGGCGGTGTTCGCAACCTTGCGTAGTTGGAAAGATAAGTTCTGAAGGGCACTGATTTGTGTCGGAAATTTCTCAAAGGTTGACCGACCTTCGGTCACTTTCTAGAATCGCCCGACATTTTCGCGCGGAACTATCCTCCAGCCAATGTCGTCATCCATACGTAAAACCATCAAGTCCGACGCATTGACGCGACTGGCCCAGGCGATCGCGGTCACGCTGTGCGCCGGCCTGGCCGGCTGCCAGAGCACCGCCAGCGTGTCCTCGGGCGCCGCCCCGGACGCCCGCCCTCACGCCCTGACCGCACACGTGCGGCCCAAGCCGATTTTCGTCAACCAGAGCCAGCCGAAGAAAGCCCCACAGGACGTGTGGGAGCGGATTCGCGACGGTTTCCAGCTGCAAGACAGCATTGCCATGAACCCGCGCGTCGAACAGCAGCGCCTGTGGTTCGTCAGCAACCCATCGTTCCTGGAAAGTGCCAGCGGCCGTGGCAGCCTGTACATGCACTACATCGTCGAGCGCCTGGAAGAACGCGACATGCCGCTGGAGCTGGCGCTGCTGCCGGTCATCGAAAGCGCCTTCAACCCGATGGCCTATTCGCGCTCCGATGCCTCCGGGCTGTGGCAGTTCATTCCGTCCACCGGCCGCTACTTCAACCTGCGCCAGACCAACTTCTACGACGGTCGTCGCGATGTCACCGCCTCCACGGGTGCGGCGCTGGACTACCTGAGCAAGCTGCACGAGATGTTCAACGGCGACTGGCTGCTGGCCCTGGCGGCCTACAACGCCGGCGAAGGCACGGTCAGCCGCGCCATGGAGCGCAACGAAAAGCTCGGCCTGCCGACTGACTACTGGAACCTGCCATTGCCGCAGGAGACCCGTGACTACGTGCCCAAGCTGCTCGCCCTGGCCGAACTGGTGCAATCGCCCCAGGCCTACGGCGTGAATCTGAACCCGATCGCCAACCAACCGTACTTCGACGTGGTGGAGGTCAACCAGCGCGTCGACCTGTCCCGCGTCGCGGCGCTGGCCGGCATCGACGAAGACGAGATGTTCCAGCTCAATCCGGCATTCAAGAAGCGCGTCACCATGGAGCCGACCCAGCACCTGCTGGTGCCTACGGCCAAGGCACAGTTGCTGACCGCCAGCCTGTCGAACATGAAGCCCGAAGAACTGCTGACCCTGGCACCTGCCCAGCGCGTCTTCGACGAAGTGGCGGTGGTGCAGCCCAGCCGGCCCAAGTCGTACACCGTGCGGCGCGGCGACAACCTGGCGTCCATCGCCAAGGCCAACAAGGTCGATACCCGCGACCTGCAGCGCTGGAACCGCCTGACCGGCAAGAACCTCAAGGCCGGCCAGACCCTGGTCATGCAGGCTGAAACCCCGGCCAAGGGCCGCCTGGTGGCCAAGGCTGGCTCGGCTGCCAGCGATGCGCAGAAGACCACCACCTACAAGGTGCGCAAGGGCGACTCGCTGTACCTGGTCGCCAAGCGCTTCAACGTCGAGATGCAGCATCTCAAGCGCTGGAATCCGCGCAGCGGCCACGCGCTCAAGCCTGGCCAGACCCTTACGGTCTACCTCAACCGCCGCTGAGTGCGCGCTGACCTGGAACGCTCCCCCTGAGGAGCGTTCCAGCGCCAGCTTAACGCCATCACCACTCTTCTTCCTGCTGAGACAAACTGTTACTGTAAGCGCAACAAAGTCATCGCCGACCGGTTCGGATTCATGAATTGATGCGTCCCCTTCCCTTCCGCCTGCTGGCCTGCCTGCTGGGCCTTGCATTGAGCGCCTGCGCCAACGCGACGATCATCCAAAGCCACGGCTATGCGCAATTCGGAACGCTCAAATACCCGGCACGCTTCAGCCACTTCGATTGGGTCAACGGCGATGCGCCCAAGGGTGGCACGTTGCGGACGATGGCCTTCGGTACGTTCGACACGCTCAACCCCTATACCTTCAAGGGCACCAGCCCGGTCCAGACCGCGAACTTCCTGCAGTACGGCATCAACGAGCTGAACGAGCCGTTGATGGTAGGTACCGGCCAGTACGCGCCTTCGGGGGACGAGCCCAGCTCCAGCTATGGTCTCATCGCCCAGTCGGTGGAATACAACGAAAGCCGCAGCTGGGTGGTGTTCAATCTCAGGCCGCAGGCGCGGTTCAACGACGGCCACCCGATCACCAGCGCCGATGTGGCGTTCTCATACCGTACCTTGCTGACCCAGGGCCATCCGATGTACCGCACCAACCTGCAGGAAGTGCTGCGGGTCGATGTGCTGAGCCCGACTCGTATCCGCTTCGTGTTCAAGCGCTCGGGCAATCCGCTGCTGATCCTGCGCCTGGGCGAACTGCCGATCCTGCCCAAGCATTACTGGCAAGGTCGGGACTTCCAGGCGACCACTTTCGAGGCGCCGGTGACCAGCGGCCCCTATCGAATCAAGCAGGTGGTACCGGGCAGAAGGCTGGTGCTGGAACGGTATCGGAACTGGTGGGGCAAGGATCTGCCGGTGAATCGCGGCAAGTACAATTTCGATCGCATGGAGGTCGAGTTCTACCGCGACAGCGACGTGGCCTTCGAAGCGTTCAAGGCCGGCGAGTTCGACATCTACATCGAGCACCAGGCGAAGAACTGGACCAACGGCTATGACTTTCCCGCGGTGCGTCGCGGCGATGTGATCAAGGCGCAGATTCCCCACAAGATCCCGACGCAGACCCAGGGCCTGTTCTTCAATACTCGCCGCCCGGCCTACAGCGACCCCCGCGTGCGCCAAGCACTGGGGCTGTTGCTGGATTTCGAATGGACCAACCGCGCGCTGTTCAGCGGCGCCTATCGGCGCTCCGAGAGCTATTACCCCAACAGCGAATTCGCCGCCACTGGCCTGCCCAGCGGCAAGGAACGCCTGCTGCTGTCGGCGTACAAAAATGCACTGAACCCGGCCCTCTTTCTGGAAGCGCCGAGCATGCCCGGTACCGACGGCAACGGCATTCCTCGAGCCACCTTGCGCCAGGCCCTGAAGCTGCTTGGGGATGCGGGCTGGACGCTGCAGGGCGACCGTCTGCGCAATGCCGCAGGCCAGCCGTTGCGCCTGGAAATCCTGCTGGTCAATTCCAATCTGGAGCGCATCCTGGGCCCCTATGTCGCCAACCTGGCCAGTATCGGCGTGCAGGCCAACCTGCGCAGCGTCGATCGCGCGCAATACAAACAGCGCCTGGACCAGTTCGATTTCGACATGATCTCGCTGACCCTGCCGCAGACCCTGAGCCCGGGCCTGGAGCAATGGCAGTACTTTCACTCCAGCCAAGCCACCGTGCGCGGCAGCAAGAACTATGCGGGCATTGCCAACCCGGTGGTCGATCGCCTGCTGGAGCAACTGCTCGGCGCCCAGAACCGTGACGACCAGGTAGCCGCCGCCAGGGCACTGGACCGCGTGCTGCTGTCGCAGCACTACATGGTGGCCAACTGGTACCTGGACTACCACCGCCTGGCGTACCGCAGCCGGTTGGCATTCGTCACTACACCGCCGTACACCCTGGGCCTGAGTACCTGGTGGGTCAAGCCTACGGAGAAGAGTCAATGATGCCATTACCTGCCTTGGCCAGAGCCCTCGGCGCATGCGCGCTGAGCCTTGCGGCCAGCCTGGCACAGGCCGCGCCCCAACATGCCCTCACCCTGTACGACGAAGCACCGAAATACCCGGCCGGCTTCCAGCACTACGACTACGTCAACCCCGACGCGCCCAAGGGCGGCACCTTTCGCCAGAAAGGCGTGGGTAGCTTCGACAGCCTCAATCCCTTCATCAGCAAGGGCGTGCCTGCCGACGACATGGACCTTAACTACGATACCCTGGCGCGGCAAAGCCTGGACGAGCCGTTTACCGAGTATGGCCTGGTGGCCGGGCGCATCGAGAAAGCCCCGGACAACAGTTGGGTGCGCTTCTACCTGCGCCCCGAAGCGCGTTTCCACGATGGCCGGCCGATGCACGCCGAAGACGTCGTGTTCAGTTTCCAGACCCTGATCCAGAGCGGCTCGCCGCTGTATCGCAGCTACTACGCCGACGTCGCCGAAGTGGTCGCCGAAGACCCGCAACGGGTGCTGTTCAAGTTCAAGCACAGCAACAATCGCGAGCTGCCACTGATCCTCGGTCAACTACCGGTACTGCCCAAGCACTTCTGGGAAGGCCGCGATTTCACCAAGGGCAGCCTGGACATTCCGCTGGGCAGCGGGCCCTACAGGGTGGCAGAGGTCAAGGCCGGTCGCTCGATACGTTACGAGCGGGTCAAGGACTATTGGGCACGCGACCTGCCGATGAACCGCGGCATGTTCAACTTCGACGTGCTCGACATCCAGTACTACCGCGACAGCACCGTGGCCCTGGAAGCCATGAAGGCCGGACAGTTCGACTACTGGCTCGAAAGCAGCGCGAAGAACTGGGCCACCGCCTACGACATTCCCGCCGTCCGCGAAAAGCGCCTGATCCGCGAAGAAATACCCAACGGCAACCCGACCGGCATGCAGGGCTTTGTATTCAACCTGCGCAAGCCGCTGTTCCAGGACGTGCGCGTGCGCGAAGCCCTGTCACTGGTGTTCGATTTCGAATGGACCAACAAACAGCTGTTCAACGGCGCCTACACGCGCACCGACAGCTATTTCGAAAACTCCGACATGGCGGCCTCGGGCCTGCCCAGCCCGGCCGAACTGAAGATTCTCGAACCGCTGCGCGGGCAGATTCCCGAGCAGATCTTCGACACGCCGTTCAACAACCCAGTCACCGACGCCAGCGGCATGCTGCGCGAGCAGCAGCGTCGCGCCTATAAACTGCTTCAGGACGCCGGCTGGCGCATCGTCGACGACAAGATGGTCGATGCCAAGGGCACGCCGGTGAAGATCGAGTTCCTGCTGACCCAGGCCGATTTCGACCGGGTCCTGCTGCCCTACAAGCGCAACCTGGCGGACCTGGGGATCGAACTGGTGATCCGCCGCGTCGACGTCTCCCAGTACATCACCCGCATTCGCTCGCGCGACTTCGACATGATGGTCGGCAGTTTCTCCCAGTCCACCTCGCCCGGCAACGAGCAGCGCGAGTTCTGGGCGAGCTCCAGCGCCGACAAGCCTGGCAGCCGCAACTACATCGGGCTCAGGGACCCGGCCATCGACAGCCTGGTGGAGAGCCTGATCAATGCCACCTCGCGCCAGGACCTGGTCGATCACGCCCGGGCCCTGGACCGAGTCCTGCTCTGGGGCCACTACGTGGTCCCCAACTGGCACATCAAGACCTGGCGCGTGGCGTACTGGAACCACATCGGCCACCCGGCCATCACGCCACGCTACGACGTGGGCCTGCAGACCTGGTGGCGCAAGCCCCACGCCACGCCGGCGGTAACCCCCACGCCTTCCGAGACGCCCTGACATGCTGGCCTATACCCTGCGCCGACTGCTGCTCATCATTCCTACCCTGCTGGGCATCCTGATCATCAACTTCGCCATCATCCAGGCCGCGCCCGGCGGGCCGGTGGAACAGATGATCGCCAAGCTCGAAGGCTTCGACGGCGCCACCAGCCGCATCGCCGGCGGTGGTGCCGAAGTGGCGGTCGCCGGTTCCAGCTACCGCGGCGCGCAGGGCCTGGACCCGGCGCTGGTGAAGGAAATCGAGAAGATGTACGGCTTCGACAAGCCAGCCCCCGAGCGCCTGTGGATCATGATCAAGAACTATGCGCAGCTGGATTTCGGTACCAGCTTCTTCCGCGATGCCAAGGTCATCGACCTGATCGTGGAAAAGATGCCGGTGTCGATCTCGCTGGGCTTGTGGAGCACCCTGATCATGTACCTGGTGTCGATTCCCCTGGGCATCGCCAAGGCCACCCGCCACGGCAGCCATTTCGACGTCTGGACCAGCTCGGCGATCATCATCGGCTATGCCATTCCCGCCTTCCTGTTCGCCATCCTGCTGATCGTGGTGTTCGCCGGCGGCAGCTACCTGGACTGGTTCCCGCTGCGCGGCCTGACGTCCAACAATTTCGAGGAGCTGAGCTGGAGCGGCAAGGTGCTGGACTACTTCTGGCACCTGGTGCTGCCCGTCGGCGCACTGGTGATCGGCCACTTCGCCACCATGACACTGCTGACCAAGAACAGTTTCCTCGACGAAATCGGCAAGCAATACGTGGTCACCGCTAAGGCCAAGGGGCTGAGCAATCGCCGCGTGCTGTACGGCCACGTGTTCCGCAATGCCATGCTGCTGGTGATCGCCGGCTTCCCCTCGGCCTTCATCGGCATCTTTTTCACCGGGTCCCTGCTGGTCGAAGTGATCTTCTCCCTCGACGGCCTGGGGCTGATGAGCTTCGAGGCGGCGATCAACCGCGATTACCCGGTGGTGTTCGGCACCCTGTTCATCTTTACTTTGCTGGGGCTGGTGGTGAAATTGATCGGCGACCTTACCTACACCCTGGTCGATCCACGCATCGACTTCGGCCATCGGGAGCACTGAGATGAACCTGTCTCCCCTCAATCGGCGGCGCTTCGAACGGTTCAAGGCCAACAAGCGCGGCTGGTGGTCGCTGTGGCTGTTCCTGGTGCTGTTCGGCCTGAGCCTGGGCGCCGAACTGATCGCCAACGACAAGCCCCTGGCGGTGCGCTACGACGGCGAGTGGTATTTCCCTGCCTTCAAGCGCTACCCGGAAACGACGTTCGGCGGCGAATTCCCCCTCGAAGCCAACTACAAAAGTCCCTACCTGCGCGAACTGCTGGCGGCCAAGGACAGCTGGACGCTCTGGGCGCCGATCCCGTTCAGCTACCAGAGCATTAACTACGACCTCAGGGTACCGGCACCGGCGCCGCCTTCCGCGCAGAACTGGCTGGGCACCGACGACCAGGGGCGCGACGTGCTGGCGCGGGTCATCTATGGCTTCCGCATCTCGGTCCTGTTCGCCCTGACGCTGACCATCGCCAGTTCGATCATCGGAGTCATCGCCGGTGCGCTGCAGGGCTTCTATGGCGGCTGGGTGGACCTGGCAGGCCAGCGTTTCCTGGAGATCTGGTCCGGCCTGCCGGTGCTGTACCTGCTGATCATCCTGGCCAGCTTCGTGCAACCCAATTTCTGGTGGCTGCTGGGCATCATGCTGCTGTTTTCCTGGATGAGCCTGGTGGACGTGGTGCGCGCCGAATTCCTGCGTGGCCGCAACCTGGAATACGTGCGCGCAGCCCGCGCGCTGGGCATGCAGAACGGCGCGATCATGTTCCGCCACATCCTCCCCAACGCCATGGTCTCGACCATGACCTTCATGCCGTTCATCCTGACGGGCGCGATCGGCACCCTGACCGCCCTGGATTTTCTCGGCTTCGGCCTGCCTGCCGGTTCGCCATCGCTGGGCGAACTGGTCGCCCAGGGCAAGTCCAACCTGCAGGCGCCCTGGCTGGGTATCAGTGCCTTTACCGTGCTGGCGCTGATGCTCAGCCTGCTGGTGTTCATCGGCGAATCAGCCCGTGACGCCTTCGACCCGAGGAAATGACATGAGCCAGGACAATCTGATCCAGGTCCGCGACCTGGCCGTCGAGTTCGTCGCCGGCGAAAGTCGGCAACGGGTGGTCGAACACATCAGCTTCGATATCCGCCGTGGCGAAACCCTCGCGCTGGTGGGTGAAAGCGGCTCGGGCAAGTCGGTGACTGCACACTCCATCCTGCGCCTGCTGCCCTACCCGCTCGCCCAGCACCCCAGCGGCACCATCGTCTACAACGGCCGCGACCTGCTCACGCTGCCGGAAAAACAGCTCAGGCACATCCGTGGCAACCGCATCGCGATGGTCTTCCAGGAGCCGATGAGTTCGCTCAATCCGCTGCACAACATCGGCAAACAGATCGGTGAAGTGCTGGCCCTGCACAAAGGGCTCACCGGGGCTGCCGCTGTCCGGCGCACCCTGGAATTGCTCGAGCTGGTCGGCATCGGCGAGCCGCACAAGCGCCTCAAGGCGTTGCCGCACGAATTGTCCGGCGGCCAGCGTCAGCGGGTGATGATCGCCATGGCCCTGGCCAACGAGCCAGAACTGCTGATTGCCGACGAGCCCACCACCGCACTCGATGTCACCGTGCAGCTGAAGATTCTCGAACTGCTCAAGAACCTGCAGGCGCGACTGGGCATGGCCCTGTTACTCATCAGCCATGACTTGAACCTGGTGAAGCGAATTGCGCACCGGGTATGTGTCATGCAGCGCGGTCGCATCGTCGAACAGGCTACGTGCGAAGAATTGTTTCGAGCGCCCCAGCACCCGTACACCCAAGTTCTGCTAGGTGCCGAACCCAGTGGCGAGCCGGCGGCGACACGGGTTGGCGAACCGATTCTGTCGGTCGACGACCTGCGCGTCTGGTTTCCCGTCAAGAAGGGATTGCTGGGTCGTACCGTGGATCACGTCAAAGCCGTCGATGGCATCCAGTTCACCCTGCCCCGTGGGCAGACCCTGGGTATCGTTGGCGAAAGCGGCTCGGGCAAGTCCACGCTGGGCCTGGCGATCATGCGTTTGATCGCCAGCCGTGGCTCGATCCGCTTCCAGGGCACTGCTCTGGACGGCTTGGCCCAACAGCAGGTGCGACCGCTGCGCAAGCAGATGCAGGTGGTCTTCCAAGACCCGTTCGGCAGCCTCAGCCCACGCATGAGCGTAAGCCAGATCGTCGGCGAAGGCCTGCGAATACACAAGATCGGCAACGAAGCCGAGCAGGAACAGGCTATCATTGCCGCGCTCGAGGAGGTTGGGCTGGACCCGCAGACCCGCCATCGTTACCCTCACGAGTTCTCCGGCGGGCAACGGCAACGTATCGCCATTGCCCGGGCCTTGGTTTTGAAACCGGCGTTGATCCTGCTGGACGAGCCCACATCGGCGCTCGACCGCACCGTTCAACGCCAGGTAGTGGAGCTGTTGCGTTCACTGCAACTGAAATACAACCTGACCTATTTGTTTATCAGCCACGACCTGGCGGTAGTCAAAGCCTTGAGCCACCAACTGATGGTGATCCGGCACGGTCAGGTCGTCGAACAAGGGGCGGCGCGGGCTATCTTTGCCGCGCCGCAGCACCCTTATACACAGCAGCTGTTGGAAGCAGCCTTCTTGGCCCCAACGGCTGTCGATTAACCTGAAGAGGAACAACACATGGGTTTTCTCGCCGGTAAGCGCGTCCTGATCGTCGGTGTCGCCAGCAAACTGTCCATCGCATCCGGCATTGCTGCCGCCATGCATCGCGAGGGTGCTGAACTTGCCTTCACCTACCAGAACGAAAAGCTCAAGGGCCGCGTCGAAGAATTCGCCGCCGGCTGGGGCTCGAGCGCCGATCTGTGCTTCCCGTGCGACGTGGCCAGCGATGTTGAAATCGCCTCGGTCTTCGAAGCCCTGAGCAAGAAGTGGGATGGCCTGGACGTCATCGTTCACTCCGTCGGTTTCGCCCCTGGCGACCAGCTCGATGGCGACTTCACCCAGGCCACCACCCGCGAAGGCTTCCGCATCGCCCACGACATCAGCGCCTACAGCTTCGTGGCACTGGCCAAGGCCGGTCGCGACATGATGAAAGGCCGCAATGGCAGCCTGCTGACCCTGTCGTACCTGGGCGCCGAGCGCACCATGCCCAACTACAACGTCATGGGCATGGCCAAGGCTTCGCTGGAAGCGGGCGTGCGTTACCTGGCCGGCTCCCTGGGCCCGGAAGGCACGCGCGTCAACGCCGTATCGGCTGGCCCGATCCGTACCCTGGCAGCCTCGGGCATCAAGAACTTCCGCAAGATGCTCTCCGCCAACCAGGCGCAGACCCCGCTGCGCCGCAACGTCACCATCGACGAAGTCGGCAACGCCGGCGCGTTCCTGTGCTCCGACCTGGCGTCGGGCATCAGTGGCGAAATCATGTACGTGGACGGCGGCTTCAACACCACCGCCATGGGTGATATCGAAGAGTAAGTCGTCAGGCTGCACTCGATCGAAGAAAACGCCGCTCACCTCGAGCGGCGTTTTTTTACCTGAGATTCAGAAATCTCCGTAGGAGCGGTCATCGGCCGCGAAAGGGCGCCGCCGATGCCTGGACAAACAAAAGGCCGCATACGCGGCCTTTTGTTCAAACATCCATCACCTCAATACTTGGTGATGTCCGCCTTGGTTTCCAGCAACTTGCGATACGCGGCAAAATCCTGCTGCCCCATGCGCGACGCCAGGAACCGGCGATACTGGGTCTTCTCTTCATCGCTGGGTGCTGCCGCCTCGTTCACGCCGTCCAGGCGCAGAATCACGAAGCTGCCATCCTTGAGCGACACACTGGTGAATTCGGGCTTCTCCTTGGCTTGTGGCTTGGGCATGCGGAACAGCGCCTGCAGCTCGGCCGGCTCGATGCCGTCCTGACCGCGGGTGACCGCCTCCAGCACTTTCCACGACTGCCCGTCCTGACGGGCAGCCAACGGCACCTTGCCGTCACGCAGACCGGCCAGCAACGCTTCGCCCTTGGCCTTCACCTGGGCTGCAGCGTGCTGCCTGGCCAACTCGGTGCGGATCGGCCCGGATACGGCTTCCAGCGGCAGCTGCGCAGGCTTGCGATGCTCCTTCACACGCACCACGACCATGGTTTCCGGATCCAGCTCGAGCGCGGCGCTGTTGGAACCCTCTTCCAGCACTTCGGGGCTGAACGCAGCCTGGACCACCGCGCGACTCGCCGTGACGCCCTGGCTGCCGCCGTCCCTGCCGAATGGCTCGGAGGTCTGCACCTTGAGGCCCAGCTCCTGAGCCGGCTGACCGAGGTCGGAGGCTTCGAACGCCGAGTCTTCCAACTGCTTGGTGGCGGTGACGAAGCGCTGTTCCACTTCCTGGGTCTTGAGGTCGCTGGTGAGCTTGGCCTTGAGGCTGGCAAAGGTCGGTACGTCCGGCGCCTGCACGTCTTCAAGCTTGATCAGGTGCCAGCCGAAATCGGTGCGCACCGGCGCCGACACCTGGCCCTTGCTCAAGGCATTGAGCGCCGTTTCGAACGCCGGGTCGTACACGCCATTGCCGGCGAAGCCGAGATCGCCGCCATTGTTGGCCGAGCCTGGGTCCTGTGAGACTTCCTTGGCCAGCTTGGCAAAATCCTCGCCCTTGTCCAGGCGCGCCTGTACTTCCTCGATCCTGGCCTTGGCCTGCGCGTCATCGAGCTTGTCGTTGACTTCGATCAGGATGTGCGCGGCACGGCGCTGCTCGGACAGGTTGGCGATCTCTTTCTGGTAGGCGTCCTGGAGGTCCTCGTCCTTCACGGTGATCTGGTCGAAGAACGAAGACTTCTTCAATTCGACATAGTCGATGACCACCTGATCGGGGCTCATGAACTCCTTGGCGTGTTCGTCGTAGTGCGCCTTGATCTCCTCGTCGGTGACCTTGGTCGCCGACGGGTCAGCCTTGAAGGTCAACGAAGCGAAATCGCGGGTCTGCTTCTCGAGACGGGCGAACGCGGCAACCTGCTCGTCGGTCACGAAGCTGCTGCCTGCCAGGCCGGCGCGCAGCTGGCTGATGAGCATCTCTTCGGAGAGCATCTGGCGGAACTGCAAGCGGCCATAACCCATCTGGCGGATGACCTGGTCGAAACGTTCGGCGCTGAACTTGCCGTCAACCTGGAATTCCGGTGTCTGCAGCATGATCTGGTCGAGCGCGCCTTCGGAGAAGGCGAACTTGGCGTCATGTGCGCCTTGCAGCAGCAACTTGCGGTCGATCAGGCCCTTGAGGGCCGCTTCGCGCAGCATCTTGTCGTCGAGCAGGGCCGGATCGAAATCCTTGCCCAGCTGTTGCATCAGCTGGCGACGTTGCATCTCGGTGGCCTGGCTTAGCTCGTTCAAGGTGATCTCGTCACCGTTGACCTTGGCAGCGTCCTGGCTATGGCTGGCGGCCTGGAAGATCGCGTCGAAACCGGTAAGCGCCATCAACACGATGATCAAACCGATGATGGTCTTGGCAATCCAGCCCTGGGAGTTATCCCTGATGTTCTGCAGCATGCATCCCCCGAAAACGGTCGTACAGATAGAGCGACCGCGGAGAGTAATAGGAATCCGGATAGAAGAAAGGCGCATCCGAGGATGCGCCTTCTCGTAACTCGCGGAGCTTGCTCAGCTCCACTCCTGTTGCCGGCATGGCCTGGCAGCAGGTAGCAAAGGCGTGGCCGAAGCTTAGTTGACAGCTTCTTTCAGGGCTTTACCGGCTTTGAAGCTGGGCTTCTTGGCAGCCGCGATTTCCAGCGCCTTGCCGGTTTGCGGGTTGCGACCGGTGCGCGCCGGGCGATCAGTCACGGAGAACGTACCGAAACCTACCAACACAACCGAATCACCGGATTTAAGGGCGCCCGTCACGGATTCGATCACGGCGTCCAGCGCCTTGCCAGCTGTAGCCTTGGAGATATCAGCAGATGCGGCGATTGCGTCAATCAGTTCCGACTTGTTCACTATAAGTCCCCTTATATCGATATTTTGAGTTGTTTCTAAGTATGTGGTGAAACGTGCGCCGGGTGGCTGTCGAGACAGCAAGTGCCGCTTTATAACAAGGGCTCTAAAAAACTGTCAAGAAAGCCACCCAGTCAAATCAAGGCTCAATGCGTGCTGATTCGTTCCTTGGAATCCGTATCGCGTTTCTCATCCTTGGCGACAATCTCGGGAGCCACATCGGGCAAGGGCTCAGGCGCGTATTGCAGCGCAATTTGCAGGACTTCGTCAATCCATTTAACAGGTTTAATCTGCAGATCCTGTTTGATATTGTCGGGAATTTCCTTGAGATCGCGCACGTTTTCTTCAGGGATGATTACAGTCTTGATTCCACCACGATGGGCCGCCAGCAACTTCTCTTTGAGGCCACCGATGGCCAATACCTGGCCGCGCAGGGTGATCTCGCCGGTCATGGCGACATCGGCACGCACCGGAATCTTGGTCAGGGCCGAAACCAGCGCAGTGCACATGCCGACACCGGCACTCGGACCGTCCTTGGGCGTGGCGCCTTCGGGCATGTGGATATGCGTGTCGTGCTTCTCATGGAAGTCCGGCGCGATACCCAGGCTCTTGGCGCGGCTGCGTACCACCGTCTGCGCCGCCGTGATGGACTCGACCATCACGTCACCCAGCGAACCGGTCTTGATCAGCTGGCCCTTGCCGGGAACCACGGCAGCCTCGATGGTCAGCAACTCGCCGCCCACCTGAGTCCAGGCAAGGCCGGTGACCTGACCCACCTGGTCCTGCTGCTCGGCCAGGCCGTAGCGGAACTTGCGCACGCCCAGCAAGTGCTCCAGCGATTCGGCGGTGACCTTGACGGTGAATTTCTTCAGGTGTGCATGTTCCTTCACCACCTTGCGGCAGATCTTGGCGATCTGACGCTCCAGGCCTCGCACGCCCGCTTCGCGGGTGTAGTAGCGAATGATGTCGCGGATCGCCTCGACGTCGATCTCGACTTCGGTCTTTTTCAAGCCGTTGGCTTCGATCTGCTTGGGCGACAGGTACTTGATCGCGATGTTGATCTTCTCGTCTTCGGTGTAGCCGGGCAGACGGATCACTTCCATCCGGTCGAGCAACGCCGGCGGAATGTTCATCGAGTTCGAGGTGCACAGGAACATCACGTCGGAAAGGTCGTAGTCGACTTCCAGGTAGTGATCGTTGAAATTATGGTTCTGCTCTGGATCGAGCACTTCCAGCAGCGCCGAGGCCGGATCGCCGCGCATGTCGCTGCCCATCTTGTCGATCTCGTCGAGCAAGAACAGCGGATTGCGGACCCCCACCTTGGTCATCTTCTGAATCAGACGACCAGGCATCGAACCGATGTAGGTACGACGGTGACCGCGAATCTCGGCTTCGTCGCGAACACCGCCCAAGGCCATGCGCACGAACTTGCGGTTGGTGGCATGGGCGATGGATTCGGCCAGGGAGGTCTTGCCCACACCGGGCGGCCCGACCAGGCACAGCACAGGGCCACGGATTTTCTTCACGCGCTTTTGCACGGCGAGGTATTCGAGGATGCGTTCCTTGACCTCTTCGAGCCCGTAGTGATCGGCATCCAGAATGCTTTCGGCGCGTGCCAGGTCGAGGCGCACCTTGCTCTGCGCCTGCCAAGGCACCTGCACCAGCCAGTCGATATAAGTCCGCACCACCGTTGCTTCTGCAGACATCGGCGACATCTGCTTGAGCTTGTTCAACTCGGCCGTGGCCTTGGCCAGGGCGTCCTTGGGCAGGCCCGCCGCGTCGATGCGCTTTTTCAGCTCTTCGACTTCGTTGTGCCCTTCCTCGCCATCGCCCAGCTCTTTCTGAATGGCCTTCATCTGCTCGTTCAGATAGTACTCGCGCTGGCTGCGCTCCATCTGCTTCTTGACCCGCCCGCGAATGCGCTTCTCGACCTGCAGCAGGTCGATCTCGGCATCCAGCAGTGCCAGTACGTGTTCGACACGCGCCGGCAACTCGATGATCTCGAGGATCTCCTGCTTCTGTTCGATTTTCAGCGCCATGTGCGCGGCCATGGTGTCGACCAGGCGGCCAGGCTCATCGATGCTGTTCAGCGAGGACAGCACCTCGGCAGGGACCTTCTTGCCCAGCTGCACGTACTGCTCGAACTGGCCCAGCAGCGTGCGCACGAACACTTCGGACTCGCGATCCGGCGCATCGACTTCGTCGATCAATTGCACTTCGGCGCGAACGTGGCCGTTGATCTCCAGGAACTGCTCGACGCTGCCGCGCTGCTCGCCTTCGACCAGCACCTTGACGGTGCCGTCAGGCAGCTTGAGCAGCTGCAGAACGGTGGCAACGGTACCGACACGGTACAGGGCGTCCTCACCTGGATCATCATCGGCGGGATTCTTCTGCGCGAGCAAAAGGATCTGCTTTTCGCCAGACATCGCCGCCTCGAGGGCTTCGATGGACTTCTCACGACCCACAAACAGCGGGATAACCATATGCGGATAGACGACGACATCACGCAATGGCAGGAGAGGCAATTCGATGGTTGTCTTCATGATTTCGCCTCTACAGCGGCCCCGAAGGCCGTAAACAGATGGAATTGAGCATGCCTTCAATGTGGGGGCTCGCCCCGCAAAAAACAAGTTCACTGTCTGAAAAACGAAAGGGGCCCGTAGGCCCCTTCCTTGTTCCAGCTCAGATTGTCGATCAGGCGTCGGGTGCAGCCTTCGCCGGCGGCTCGCTGTTTTCGTAGATCAACAGCGGCTTGGACGTCCCTTCGATCACGCTCTCATCGATGACCACTTTGCTTACATCGGTCTGCGAAGGAATTTCATACATGGTGTCGAGCAGAACGCCTTCGAGAATCGAACGCAGGCCTCGCGCACCAGTCTTGCGCTCAAGAGCACGACGAGCAACGGACTTCAAGGCATCGCTGCGGAACTCGAGATCCACGCCTTCCATTTCGAACAACTTGCCGTACTGCTTGGTCAGCGCGTTCTTCGGTTCGGTAAGGATCTGGATCAGTGCCGCCTCGTCCAGTTCGTCCAGCGTTGCCAGAACCGGCAGACGACCGACGAACTCGGGGATCAGCCCGAACTTGACCAGATCGTCCGGCTCCACTTCACGCAGCGACTCGCCGACCTTCTTGCCTTCCTGCTTGCTGCGCACCTGGGCACCGAAACCAATACCACCCTGGGTGGAGCGATTCTGGATGACTTTTTCCAGGCCGGAAAATGCACCACCACAGATGAACAGGATGTTGCGCGTGTCGACCTGCAGAAACTCCTGCTGAGGATGCTTGCGACCACCTTGCGGCGGTACCGAGGCAACGGTGCCCTCGATCAGCTTCAACAGCGCCTGCTGCACGCCTTCGCCCGAAACGTCACGGGTGATGGACGGGTTGTCCGACTTGCGCGAAATCTTGTCGATTTCGTCGATGTAGACGATGCCCATCTGGGCTTTCTCTACGTCGTAGTCGCACTTCTGCAGCAGCTTCTGGATGATGTTCTCGACGTCCTCACCCACGTAACCGGCTTCGGTCAGGGTGGTGGCATCGGCGATGGTGAACGGAACGTTGAGCAGGCGAGCCAGTGTTTCAGCCAGCAAGGTCTTGCCCGAACCGGTCGGGCCGATCAGCAGGATGTTGCTTTTGCCGAGCTCGACGTCGTCGTTCTTCTTGTCACGCTGGTTCAAGCGCTTGTAGTGGTTGTACACCGCTACCGCCAGAACCTTCTTCGCGCGCTCCTGGCCAATCACATACTGATCCAGGATGCCGCTTATTTCTTTGGGCGAGGGCAATTTATGCGCGCTGCTCTCGGCCTGGGCTTCCTGCACCTCCTCGCGGATGATGTCGTTGCACAGGTCGACGCACTCGTCGCAGATAAAGACCGAGGGGCCGGCAATCAATTTGCGCACTTCATGCTGGCTTTTGCCACAGAAGGAGCAATAGAGCAGCTTGTTGCCGTTGTCCTCGCCGTTGCGGGTGTCAGTCATTCGATCGATCCAAATCCGATAGGCTTGCAACACAAGATGAAGGCTATTGCGGGCTTTTTCAAGCCCACAGGTGGCTGACATGGCCACCACCCCCATCTGGCTGCTTAGGCGGGCAAGTTGCGCTTGGACATCACAGAGTCGATCAAACCGTAATCGACCGCACGCTCGGCGCTCATGAAATTGTCGCGGTTGGTGTCCTTCTCGATGGTCTCGATGCTCTGGCCGGTGTGGTGCGCCAGCAGCGAATTGAGACGCTCGCGAATGAACAGGATTTCCTTGGCATGGATCTCGATGTCCGAGGCCTGGCCCTGGAAACCGCCCAGCGGCTGGTGAATCATCATGCGCGAGTTGGGCAGGCAATGACGCTTGCCCGCGGCGCCACCGGCAAGCAGGAACGCGCCCATGCTGCAGGCCTGGCCGATGCAGGTGGTGGACACGTCCGGCTTGATGAACTGCATGGTGTCGTAGATCGACATCCCCGCCGTCACCGACCCGCCTGGTGAGTTGATGTAGAGATGGATGTCCTTGTCCGGGTTTTCCGCCTCAAGGAACAGCAACTGCGCGGCGACTAGGTTGGCCATGTAGTCTTCCACAGGGCCGATCAGGAAGATCACTCGTTCCTTGAGCAGGCGCGAGTAGATGTCGTACGCACGTTCGCCACGAGCCGATTGCTCGATAACCATCGGGACCAGGCCGCCTGCGGCCTGGATGTCAGAGCTCTGCTGAATATAAGAATTGCGGGACATGTCTCGCACTCACTCCCAAATAGTCATGTCTTGAATACGCATAAGCCAGCGCGAAGGCTGGCTTATGGTGTTTTCGAACCTCAGAGAACGATCACTCGGCTTGTGCTGCTTCCGCCGGCTTGACCGCTTCTTCGTAAGAGACCGACTTGTCGGTCACCTTGGCTTTCTGCAGAACAGTATCCACAACTTGTTCTTCCAGCACAACCGAACGGACTTCGTTCAGCTGCTCATCATTTTTGTAGTACCACGATACAACTTGCTCAGGCTCCTGGTAGGCCGAGGCCATTTCCTGGATCAGCTCGCGCACGCGTGCTTCGTCCGGCTTGAGTTCGTTCTGCTTGACCACTTCGGCAACGATCAGGCCCAGCACGACGCGACGCTTGGCTTGCTCGGTGAACAGCTCGGCCGGCAATTGGTCAGGCTTGATGTTGCCGCCAAACTGCTGCACGGCTTGAACGCGCAGACGGTCGACTTCGTTGTCGAGCAGCGCCTTGGGCACTTCGATCGGGTTGGTCGATACCAGACCGTCCATGACCTGATTCTTGATCTTGGCCTTGATTGCCTGACGCAGCTCGCGCTCCATGTTCTTGCGAACTTCGGCGCGGAAGCCGTCGAGACCGGTTTCCTTGATGCCGAACTGGCCGAAGAACTCTTCGTTCAGCTCTGGCAGTTTGGCTTCGGAAACGCTGTTGACGGTGACGGTGAACTCGGCGGCCTTGCCGGCCAGCTCGAGGTTCTGGTAGTCCTCGGGGAAGCTCAGGTTCAGGACCTTCTCTTCACCGGCCTTGGCGCCGACCAGGCCGTCTTCGAAACCAGGAATCATGCGGCCCGAACCCAGAACCAGCTGGGTACCTTTGGCGGAACCACCGGAGAACTCTTCGCCTTCGATCTCGCCGACGAAGTCGATGTTCAGCTGGTCTTCGGTCTGCGCGGCGCGATCGGTCTGCTCGTAGCGTACGTTCTGCTTGCGCAGCACTTCGAGCATGTTGTCCAGGTCGCTGTCGGCGACGTCGGCGCTCAGACGCTCGACTTCGATGCTGTCGAACGCGCCGACTTCGAACTCGGGGAACACTTCGAAGGTGGCGATGTATTCCAGGTCCTTGCCCTTCTCGAACACTTTCGGCTCGACGGCGGGTGCGCCGGCTGGATTGAGCTTCTGCTCGACCACGGCTTCATAGAAGGAAGCCTGGATGACGTTGCCCAGGGCTTCCTGGCGCGCGTCAGCCTCGTAGCGCTGACGGATGACGCTCATAGGCACCTTGCCTGGACGGAAGCCCGGGATCTTGGCGTTACGGGCGGTCTGTTGCAGACGCTTGTTGACTTCGGCCTCGATGCGCTCGGCGGGAACGCCGATGGTCATGCGGCGCTCGAGAGCGGAAGTGTTTTCAACAGAAACTTGCATGGATTTTCCTCGTTGCACAGACGTTAGCCGGCCATTTCCGACCCCAGATCAAGGGCAAGCATTCTAGAGGCTCGAACTCAAGAAGTCACCCTATGCACATGGATGCGCACAAAGTCGCTGAAGAAACCGTCAAACGGCAGCAAAAGAAGGCTGGCCCAGGCCTGCAAATGCCCTGACGGACAAGTTTTGCAAGATAATCTCAGGCTCGCTGGTATCCTATGCAAAGGATAAAGCCATTACCTTGCACTTCCACGTGGAGATCTCGGCCATTCTGTCGCTTCCCGTAGCAACCTCTATTCTTGCAGGACCCTCATGGCCATAAGCCCTGACACGCCGGTCTCCCTCGCCAATTGCGAGGACGAGCCCATTCATCGGCCCGGGGCCATTCAGCCTCACGGCGCGCTGATCGCACTGGACGGCGAAGGTCGCGTGCTGACTCGCAGCGCCAACCTGATGGCCATCACCGGATTGGATGTATTGCCGGGCACTACCCCGAACAGCGAACTGCTGGGCGCCGATGCCCTGGCCTTGATCGCCGAGGGCCTTGCCAGCAGTGATCACTGGGCGAACAGCGTCGAGAGTGTCCTGCTTGGCCGCCTGTTCGACGTGGTTGCCCATCGCCATCTGCAGGTCCTGTATCTGGAGTTCGAACCGCGTCGGACCGCCAGCGGCTCGTTCAGCCAGTTCGCCCTGTACGCGCAGCGCATCATCAGCCAGATGCAGAACCGCCACGACATCGACGCACTGCTGAGCCGCGTGACTGCCGAAATCCGCAACATGACAGGTTTCGACCGGGTCATGGCCTACCGTTTTCGCCCCGACCTGTCTGGCGAAGTCATCGCCGAGGCCCACCGCGAAGACCTCGAGAGCTACCTGGGCCAGCGCTACCCGGCATCGGACATCCCTGCCCAGGCACGCCTGCTTTATATACTCAACCCGATTCGCCTGATCGCCGACGTGGCCTATGCGCCAGCGCCGTTGACGCCGTCCTTGGATCCACGGACCGGCCAGCCGTTCGACCTCAGCTTCAGCACCCTGCGCAGCGTTTCGCCGATTCACTGCGAATACCTGACCAACATGGGCGTGCGCGCCTCGATGAGCGTGTCGATCGTCGTCGGCGGCAAGCTGTGGGGGCTGTTCTCCTGCCATCACATGGCACCCAAGACGATGGCGCATCCATTGCGCATGTCTTTTCAGGTCATCTCGCAGGTGTGCAGCGCGCTGGTCGAGCGGTTGGAGCACAACCTGGCCACCCAGACCTTGAAGCAGGCGAGCGACCAACAACAAAAACTCATGACCCTGGCGCGCGACTCCGAAGACCTGGTCAGTGCATTGGCGGGCGAGCCGGACAACATTGCCGCGCTGATACCCTGCGATGGCGCCGCAGTGGTCATGTCGGGTCGCACCCAAAGCATCGGCGGGCACTTCGACCCACTGTGTCGCCAGGTGCTGGAGCACGTCGAGCAGGACCCGAACCTCGAGGTCTTCCACACCGACAATTGGCAGGGTTCAGAGAGTGAACGCAATACCAGCGGCTACTGCGGCATTCTGGCGGTCCGTTTCCATCGCCAGGAATCGGGCTGGGTGATGTGGCTGCGCAAGGAAGAAATCAACAATGTGCGCTGGGGCGGCAAGCCGGAGAAAATCATCAAGGTCGGGCCGTCCGGGCCACGCCTGACGCCACGGGGCTCCTTCGAGGCTTGGGAAGAAGTGGTGCGTGGGCGTTCGGCCAACTGGGGCGATACCGATATCACCATTGCCGAGAAGCTGCGACGCGACCTGGTCGAATTGTGCCTGAGCCGTGCCAGCGAGATCGATGGCATGCGTCAGCGCCTGATCGCCATGCTCGGCCATGACCTGCGCAATCCGCTGCAGTCGATTTCCATGGCTGCGGCCATGTTGTCCTCGAGCGAGACGCGCGACACCGAACTGCGCAAGCACATCAGCCACTCCAGTGGTCGCATGGAACGGCTGATCAGCCAGATCCTTGAGATGAGCCGCCTGCAGTCCGGCCTCGGCATCATGGTCAATCGGGTTGAAACCGATCTGTCGGCGCTGGTCGAAAGCATCGTCGATGAGACAGCGGTGGCTTTCCCTGGCCTGACCATCGAGGCACGCATCCAACCGGATGTGCGCGCCATGGTCGATCCGGACCGCTACGCGCAGGTCATCACCAACCTGCTGGGCAACGCCCGCTACCATGGCACGCCGGATACGCCGGTACTGATCAGCTTGAGCACGGAGCAAAACAACACGCGGCTGTCGGTCCTCAACCAGACCACCCCGGTGGCCCCCGAGCGCCTGTCGACGCTGTTCCAGCCGTTCAAGCCGCACAGCAGTGAAAACCTGCGCAACAAGAACGGCCTGGGGATCGGGCTGTACATTTCTCAGGCCATCGCGGTTGCGCACAGTGGCAACCTGAGCGTCGAGCAGAACGGCAATGTCATCACCTTCAGCATGGTCCAGCCCGTGGAGGCGTGACTCGTCGACTGAAACGCAGACACGAAAAAGCCGCCCGAAGGCGGCTTTCACGTTGCGCAGCAGGCCTAGGCCTGACTGTACGGGTTGGTGCGGACGAAGAGACTCGAACTCTTACACCTTGCGGCGCTGGAACCTAAATCCAGTGTGTCTACCAATTCCACCACGTCCGCGTGTAGCTTTTAAAGCAAAGGCGCCGGATCGGTAAGAATCGGGCGCCTTTCGGAATATGGGGTGGACGATGGGGATCGAACCCACGACAACAGGAGTCACAATCCTGTGCTCTACCAACTGAGCTACGCCCACCATATTGCGTTTACTACATTACTTGTGCCAAAGCTGCCTAATGGCGCACCCGGCAGGACTCGAACCTGCGACCATCCGCTTAGAAGGCGGATGCTCTATCCAGCTGAGCTACGGGCGCTTTTGAGTCTGTAGTCCTTGCAGATTACAAATCCAGAGCTTCAGTCGGTGATGACAAACAAGCCTTGAAACCGCCTGTTTTGCTCTACCTTCTTCACCAGTGCTAGGCCCTGCCCGACAAGTGCGACGAATGTTATAGGCGAGCCTTGGGGTCGTCAACTCTTTTTTGAAAAAAATTCATTTAATTAAAGGGCTTAGGAGGTTTCGCGAAGCAAGCGCCTTTGCCCTGGGCGTGCGACATGCGAGAATGCGCGCACATTTTCATTCCTTTTCGATGGTTAATCACGCGTCATGACTGCACAACTTATCGACGGCAAGACGATCGCCGCCAACCTGCGTCGGCAGATCGCTCATCAGGTTGCCGAGCGTCGTCGGCAAGGCCTGCGCACGCCGGGCCTTGCGGTGATTCTGGTGGGTACCGACCCCGCTTCCCAGGTCTATGTTTCGCACAAGCGCAAGGACTGCGAGGAAGTCGGTTTCGTTTCCCGGGCCTTCGACCTGCCGAGCACCACCTCGCAGATTGAGCTCGAGACGCTGATCGACACGCTCAATGCCGACACCGAGATCGACGGCATTCTGTTGCAGTTGCCGCTGCCCGAGCATCTGGACGCCTCGCTGCTGCTCGAGCGCATCCGTCCGGACAAGGACGTCGATGGTTTCCATCCCTATAACGTCGGCCGCCTGGCCCAGCGCATTCCGTTGCTGCGTCCGTGCACGCCCAAGGGCATCATGGCCCTGCTGGAAAGCACTGGCCAGGATCTGTATGGCATGGACGCGGTAGTGGTGGGTGCCTCCAACATCGTTGGCCGACCGATGGCCATGGAGTTGCTGCTGGCAGGCTGCACCGTGACCGTGACTCATCGGTTCACCAGGGACCTGGCGGGCCACGTGGGCCGCGCCGATCTGGTGGTGGTTGCCGCGGGCAAGCCAGGGCTGGTGAAGGGCGAATGGATCAAGGAAGGTGCGATCGTGATCGACGTGGGCATCAATCGCCAGGCCGATGGCAAGCTGGTGGGCGACGTGGTGTATGACACTGCCCTGCCCCGTGCCGGCTGGATCACTCCAGTCCCAGGCGGCGTAGGTCCGATGACCCGCGCCTGCCTGCTGGAAAACACCCTGTATGCGGCAGAAACGCTGCACCAGTGACGTAAGCCCTGATGCGCGCTGCATCCGTTGCACCGCAGCGCGGCTTTCGCGGCCGCTGACCGCTCCTACGGGGCATCAATCTTCCGTGGGAGCGGCCTGTGGCCGCGAAAAGAACGGCGCGGTGTGGCAGGCCAATCGCAGCGCGGCTTTCGCGGCCGCTGAGCGCTCCTACGGGGGTATCCATCTTCCGTAGGAGCGGCCTGTGGCCGCGAAAAGAACGGCGCGGTGTGGCAGGCCAATCGCAGCGCGGCTTTCCTGGCCGCTGACCGCGCCTGCGGCTACTTTCTTGCATCCTCCCACGATTTGACCAGTTCGGCGTAGCCCACGGTCTGACCTTGAGGTTTTTCGTTGGCCAGTTTGGGCTTGGGTGCGCCGGGCTGGTCGAACCAGTACTGGGCGTCGCGCTCGGGGTTCATCTTCGGCCCGCACACGGGTTGCACCTTGCTGCGTTCCAGGCGCGTCATGATCGCGTCCTGGTCCTTGGCCAGGCCATCGAGCGCCTGCTGTGGGGTCTTCTCGCCGCTGGCTGCCTCGGAAATGTGGCTCCACCACAACTGCGCCAGACGCGGATAGTCAGGCACGTTGGTGCCGGTCGGGGTCCATTGCACGCGAGCCGGGCTGCGGTAGAACTCCACCAGGCCACCCAGCTTGGGTGCCAGATCGGTCATGGCCTGGGAATTGATGTCCGATTCGCGAATCGGCGTCAGGCCGACGATGGTCTTTTTCAGCGAGACCGTCTTCGACGTCACGAATTGCGCATACAGCCATGCCGCCAGGCGCTGTTTCTCGGGCGTCGACTTGAGGAAGGTCCAGGCGCCGGTGTCCTGATACCCCAGCTTCATGCCCTCTTCCCAGTACGGGCCCTTGGGCGAAGGTGCCATGCGCCATTTCGGCGTGCCATCGCCATTCATCACCGGCAGGCCAGGCTTGGTCATGTCTGCAGTGAAGGCGGTGTACCAGAAGATCTGCTGGGCGATGTTGCCCTGGGCCGGTACCGGGCCGGATTCGGAGAAGGTCATGCCCTGAGCTTCGGGCGGTGCGTAGGCACGCATCCAGTCGACGTATTTCTGCGTCGCATAGACGGCTGCCGGGCCGTTGGTGTCGCCGCCACGGGTCACGCTGGAACCCACCGGATGGCAGTCCTCCACGCGAATGCCCCACTCGTCCACCGGCAAGCCGTTGGGCAGGCCCTTGTCGCCACCGCCGGCCATGGAGAACCAGGCATCGGTGAAGCGCCAACCCAGCGAGGGGTCTTTCTTGCCGTAGTCCATGTGCCCGTAGATGCGTTTGCCGTCGATTTCCTTGACGTCCTCGGAGAAGAACTTGGCGATGTCCTCGTAAGCCGACCAGTTGACCGGGACACCGAGCTCGTAGCCGTAGATTTCCTTGAACTTCTTCTTCAGTTCGGGGCGGTCGAACCAGTCGGCACGGAACCAGTACAGGTTGGCGAATTGCTGGTCGGGCAGTTGATAGACCTTGCCGTCGGGCGCGGTGGTGAACGAGATGCCGATGAAATCCTTGAGATCGAGGGTGGGCGAGGTGGCCTTCTTGCCCTCGGGACTGGCCATCATGTCGGTGATCGATTCGCTCTTGCCGTAGCGAAAGTGGGTACCGATCAAATCCGAATCGTTGACCCAGCCATCGTAGATGTTCTTGTCCGACTGCATCTGCGTCTGCAGCTTCTCGACCACATCGCCTTCCTGCAACAGGTCGTGGGTGAGCTTGATCCCGGTGATCTCGCTGAACGCCTTGGCCAGGGTCTTGGCTTCGTATTCATGGGTGGTGAGGGTTTCGGACACCACGTTGATGCTCATGCCTCGGAACGGCTTGGCGGCCTCGATGAACCATTGCATCTCCGCCATCTGTTGCTCGGGCGTGAGGGTGGATGGCTTGAATTCGGCGCCTACCCATTTCTTCGCCGCGTCTTCATAGGCATCCGCCCAAGCCGCGGCGCTCAGCCCGGCGCACGCCAGCGCGGTCGCCAGGGCAATGCTATGTCGCAGTTTGTTGTTGTTCTTGTACATAGTGACCTCCTGTTTGGAATTTTTGCGTCGCGCAGACCCGTGTGGCTCAGCCCCAACGCATTACCGCCAGCAACCACACCAGGGACAGCGCCGAGGCGACCCAGATGCTCCAGTCGGTAACGCCGATCACCAGCAGGTGCAGGTAGGCGCTACCGAGAAGACCGATGAACAACCGATCGCCGCGAGTGGTCGCGATCGGCAGGAACCCGCGCCGCTCGGTGCAGGGCGAGCGCAATTCGTAGAGCGTCATGCCGGCGAGCAACAGCGCGATGGCGCCGAAGAACAGGGCAGTCGGTAGAGTCCAGGCCATCCACTCCATCACAGGCTCCTCATACGCGGCCCAGGGCGAAGCCCTTGGCCACATGGTTGCGAACGAACCAGATCACCAGCATGCCGGGCACGATGGTCAGCACGCCGGCCGCAGCCAGCACACCCCAGTCGATGCCCGAGGCTGAAACGGTACGGGTCATCACCGCCGCGATCGGCTTGGCATTGACCGAAGTCAGGGTGCGCGCCAGGAGCAATTCCACCCACGAGAACATGAAGCAGAAGAAGGCCGTTACACCGATACCCGAGCCAATCAGCGGCATGAAGATCTTCACGAAGAATTTCGGAAAGCTGTAGCCATCGATGTAGGCGGTTTCGTCGATCTCCTTCGGCACGCCGGACATGAAGCCTTCGAGAATCCACACCGCCAGCGGTACGTTGAACAGGCAGTGCGCGAGCGCGACGGCGATGTGCGTGTCGAACAGGCCGATGGATGAGTACAGCTGGAAGAACGGCAGCAGGAACACCGCAGGCGGCGCCATGCGGTTGGTCAGCAGCCAGAAGAACAGGTGCTTGTCGCCTAGAAAGCGGTAACGCGAAAACGCATAGGCCGCCGGCAGCGCGACGCTGAGCGAGATCAGCGTGTTGAGGCTCACGTAGTACAGCGAATTGATGTAGCCGGTGTACCAGCTGGGGTCGGTGAAGATCACCCGATAGTTGGCCAGGGTGAATTCGTGGGGAAACAGGGTCAGCCCGCCGAGGATTTCACCGTTGCTCTTGAACGACATGTTCAGCAACCAGTAGATGGGCACCAGCAAAAACAGGATGTACAGCAGCAGGGGGATCAGTTTGCGCTTGCTCATGGCTGCCTCAACCTTGCTTGTCGTTGTGGGTCATGGCGGTATAGAACAGCCATGACACCAGCAGAATGATCAGGAAGTACACCAGCGAGAAGGCCGCAGCCGGGCCCAGGTCGAACTGACCCACGGCCATCTGCGTCAGGGTCTGGCTGAGGAACGTGGTGGCATTGCCCGGCCCACCACCGGTCAGCACGAAGGGTTCGGTGTAGATCATGAAGCTGTCCATGAAGCGCAGCATGACCGCGATCAACAGCACGCTTTTCATCTTCGGCAACTGGATGTGCCGGAACACCGCCCAGTTCGAGGCGCGGTCGATACGCGCAGCCTGGTAGTAGACGTCGGGGATCGCGCGCAGGCCCGAATAGCACAACAGCGCCACCAGCGAAGTCCAGTGCCACACATCCATGACCAGCACCGTGACCCAGGCGTCCACGGTGTTGGACGCATAGTTGTAGCTGATGCCCATGGCGTTGAGCGTGTAGCCCAGCAAGCCGATGTCGGCGCGGCCGAAGATCTGCCAGATGGTGCCTACCACGTTCCACGGAATCAGCAGCGGAATGGCCATGACGATCAGGCACAGCGACGACCAGCGGCCCTTGGCCGGCATGGTCAGGGCGATGGCGATGCCCAGGGGTATCTCGATCAGCAGCACGCAGCCCGAATAGATGAACTGGCGCAGCAGCGAATCGTGCAGGCGCGGGTCCTGGAGGACCTGGCGGTACCAGTCGGCGCCAACGAAGTAGCGGCTGGACTGGTCGAAGATGTCCTGCACCGAATAGTTGACCACGGTCATCATCGGAATCACGGCGCTGAACGCCACCAGCAGGAACACCGGCAGCACCAGCCACCAGGCCTTGTTGTTCTGAACCTTGTTCATGGCTTCACCTCCAGCAGGCGGTCATCGGCATAGACCATCAGCCACTGCGCGGGAAAGCTGATGAACACCGTGCCCTCGGGCACGGTGCGGTCCTCGGGCAAACGCACCTTGAAGGTCTGGCCGCCGAGCAGCAGGGTGAGAATCTTGTAGGTGCCCAGGTCTTCCAGATGGACCCGTTCGCTGTGCAGGGCCGCCTCGAAGCCTTCGTCCCAGACCCGGATGAACTCCGGACGGATGCCGATCTGCAGGCGTTGCCAGCCGCCCTGGGCAATGCGCGCCTGCAAGGCCTCCGACAAGGGCACATGAATGCCGCCGAAACCGACCCCACCACGCTCGGGCTGGACATCGACGAGGTTCATGCCGGGGCTGCCGATGAAGTAGCCGACGAAGGTGTGCGCCGGTCGCTCGAACAGCTCGCGCGGGGTGCCGAACTGGACGATCTGACCGCCGTACATGACCGCGATCTTGTCGGCGAAGGTGGATGCCTCGAGCTGGTCGTGGGTAACGTAGACCATGGTGATGTTGAACTGCTCGTGGATCTGCTTGAGCTTGCGCCGCAGTTTCCATTTCAGGTGCGGGTCGATGACCGTCAGCGGTTCATCGAAGAGGATCGCCGAGACGTCGTCGCGTACCAGGCCACGGCCCATCGACACTTTCTGTTTTTCGTCGGCACTGAGATTGCGCGCCTTGCGCTGCAGCAAGCGTTGCAAGTCGAGCACCTCGGCCACTTCCTGCACCCGAACCTTGACCTGTTCCTCGGACTTGCCCTGGTTGCGCAAGGGGAATGCCAGGTTGTCGAATACCGTCATGGTGTCGTACACCACCGGAAACTGGAACACCTGGGCAATGTTGCGCTGCTCGGGCGGCAGTTCGTTGACCACTTTGCCGTCGAACAGCACCTGCCCGTGGGACGGGCTGAGCAACCCGGAAATGATGTTGAGCAAGGTCGATTTGCCGCACCCGGACGGGCCGAGCAAGGCGTAGGCGCCGCCCTGCTCCCAGATGTGATCCATCTCGCGGATGGCATAGTCTTCCGGCCCAGCCGGGTGGGCGCTGTAACTGTGGGCCAGGTGCTGCAGACGTATCTCGGCCATCAGGCAGCCCTCGCTACACGCAGGCCGGGAGCCTGGACCAATTGCCCGTCGCGCTGGAACACGAACAGCTTGTGGGTCGGGATGTACACCGGTATGGCCGCGTCCACCGCATAGTCGTGGACGCCCGGCAGATGCAGCACCAGCGAAAAGTACTCGTTGCGTACGTGCAGGAACGTCTCCGAGCCGCTGATCTCCGCAAGCTCCACGGTTACCGCCAGTTCCAGGTCGTCGTCATTGCTGGGGGTCAGGCCGATGTGGCTGGGTCGCACGCCGAAGCGGTAATCGCCATCGGGGACGCCGGACAGGTCGAGATTGCGGGCGAAGTGAACGAAGTTGGCGAAGCTGACTTCCTGACCACCGATGCGACCTTCGATCAGGTTGATCGGCGGTTCGGAAAACAGCTCGGCCGCGAGCACCGTGGCCGGCCGGTGGTAGACCTCCGGCGTCCTGCCACTCTGAATCACCCGCCCCTCGTGAAGAATGGTGGTGGTGCCGCCCAGCGCCAGGGCTTCGTTGGGTTCGGTGGTGGCGTACACGGCAATGGTATGGCGGGTCAGGAACAACTCGCGCATCTCGAAACGCAGTTCTTCGCGCAGCTTGTAGTCGAGGTTCACCAGCGGTTCGTCGAACAGGATCAGTTCGGCATCCTTGACCAGCGCGCGGGCCATGGCCGTGCGTTGTTGCTGGCCACCGGACAATTCCAGCGGGTGGCGCTTGAGGAACGGCTCGATCCGCAACATGCGTGCGGTCTGCAACACGCGCTCCTCGATCTGCTCGCGGGCCATGCCGGCCTGGCGCAGCGGCGAGGCAATGTTGTCGAAGACGGTCATGGTCGGGTAGTTGATGAACTGCTGGTAGACCATGGAGACGTTGCGCTGGCGCACCGGTTTGCCGGTCACGTCCACACCGTTCATCAATACGCGGCCCTGGTCAGGTTTGTCCAGGCCGGCCATCAGCCGCATGAGGCTGGTCTTTCCAGACAGGGTACGTCCCAGCAGAACGTTGAACGAACCGGGTTCCAGCACCAGCGACGCATTGTCGATGTACAGCTGATTTTCCACACGACGAGTGACCTGCTCGAGCACAAGGGACATGGCGGCGCCTTTTTTATTATTGGAAGCGGTTGCGGCTTCGCATCGGTACGACTGCTGGCAAACCCAGAGCGATAAGCGTGCCAATTGCCGCCAGTCAAGGCTGAAAGCGCCAGCCAAACGGTTCGAAGGTATGTGTCCAAGGCAGGCGGGGTTCATCACTGAACAAAAATGAACGCCTGGCGCATTGACAATGAACAACCGTGAACAACACTGCATGAACAAAAACAACAAGGCCGCGTGCCGGGATACTCGAACCATGTCCGTATCCAATCCAATGCTTGCCCATGACCGGCTCATCCACGATTCCTGGGCACGCTGTCGCGAAGCGGGGCTCGAGCACCATCACGCGCCGCGCTTCGAGCCGCTGCCACGGGCCGCGCTGCAACAGATGCTCGAACGCCACCAGGCGCTGCTGCACACCACCCATCGCGAGGTGTTGCCCTACTACGAACACATCCTGGGCAATTCGCGCTGCCTGATTCGGCTGGCCGACCCGCAGGCGCGCGTGCTCAGGTCGTGGGGAGAGCAGCCGGGCGCTACCCACAGCCATGCCGGTTTCGTCCCCGGCGCGTCCTGGCTGGAAACATCGGCCGGGACCAATCCGATCGGCACTGCGCTGGCCTGCCGCCAGGCCGTGCACGTCGAGCCCGACGAGCACTTTCTGCTTGCCAACCGCTTGATGAACGGCTCGGCGTCACCGATATTCGACGCGCAACGGCGAATGGTCGCAGTGCTGGACGTTTCCAGCGACAGTCACCTGCCGCCTTCGCACACGCTCGGGTTGGTGAAGATGATGAGCCAGACGGTGGAGAATCGCCTGATTCTCGAGGCGTTCGCCGACCGGCATCACCAATTGATCTTCAATACCGGAGTCAACAACCTCGACAGCCAGTGGGCCGGACTGCTGGTCTTCGACGACAACGGTTGCGTGCTGGCCGCCAATCGTCGTGCCGACAGCCTGCTGGGTGTCGAGCTTCCGGGGTTGACCGTGCAGCAGGTGTTCCGACTGACGCCGCAGGCACTGCTCGACCACCCGCCGGAGCGCACGTTCGCCCTGCAACCGCCAGGGCGCAACCGGTTGCAGTGTCTGCTCAAGAAGCCGGTTTTACCGTGCCCGGCGCCGGCTGCAGCGCAACGTGGCACCGACCCGCGCCTGGACAAAGCCATGCAGCAGGGTCTGCGCCTGCTGGAAAAGGACGTGCCGTTGTTGCTGCGCGGCGACACCGGTACCGGCAAGGAAGTGCTGGTCAAGGCTCTGCACCGGGCCAGCAGCCGCGCGTCTTGCCCGCTGATTGCGGTCAACTGTGCGGCGATTCCCGCCGAGCTGGTGGAGTCGGAACTGTTTGGCTACGAGCGTGGTGCCTTCACCGGTGCCAGCCAGAAGGGCAGCCCTGGCCTGGTGCGCAAGGCCGACAAGGGCATTCTGTTCCTCGACGAGATCGGCGACATGCCGTTGCCGACCCAGGCGCGGCTGCTGCGCGTATTGCAGGAGCGCTGCATCCAGCCGCTGGGCTGTGGCGACCCGATACCGGTCGACATTCGTCTGATTTCCGCGACCCATGAGGATCTGCGCCAGCGGGTGCAGGCCGGCTTGTTCCGCGAAGACCTCTACTACCGCCTGGCTGGCATGACCCTGCACCTGCCGACCCTGCACGCGCGCAGCGACAAGCGCGAGCTCATCGAACAGGTGTGGGAGTCGCACCGCGAACCCCAGCAGAGCGCCGGTTTCAGCGCCGAGGTGTGGGCCGCATTCATGGCCCACCCATGGCCTGGCAACGTGCGTCAGTTGTCTGCGGTGGTCAAGGTCGCCCTGGTCCTGGCCGATGAGGAGGTGATAGGCCTGGACCATCTGCCCGAGGATTTTCTTCGCGAGGCGGGCCAGCTGCCGGCGCAGGAACAGGCCTTGCCGCGCCCGCTGCTGACCCTGGCCAAGGTCAGTGACCTGGGCGAACTGCTGCAGGCCAGCGACGGCAACATCTCGCGCCTGGCCAGGCGCCTGGGAGTCAGCCGCAATACGCTTTACAAGCGTCTGCGCGAACAGGGGCACGCCGGGCACGCCGGCCCTTCAGACCTTGCCGAAGGTCTGCGAGGGCCTGCGCAGGGTCGGGTCGAAGGGGTTCAGACGTGGGCCGATGGCAGCAGCTTCGCGCTTGAGCAGTTCGACCACGGTGGGTAGACGGTCGGGGCCAAGTCGATCGCTGATGGTGGCTACACTGAGGGCCGCCACCGCGTGGCCGTTGCGGTCGAGTATCGGCACCGCCAGGCCCGCCATGCCGGGCAGCACGCCGGTGTTGCGCGCGGCATAGCCGAGCTTGCGCACGCTGTCGACTTCCGAACGCAACAGCACCTCGTCGTACAGGTGCAGGTCCCTGAGCCGGGGCAGGTTGTAGTGGATCACGGTTTCGCGCTCGTCTTCGGGCAGGAACGCGAGGATCGCCAGGCTGCCTTGCCCTACCCCCAGCGCAACGCGGCCACCGATGTCGCCGGTGAAGGTGCGTATCGGGTAGGGCCCTTCGCTGCGGTCCAGGCAGATGGCATCGAAACCACTGCGCGCCAGCAGAAACAGCGAGTCACCCAAAGACGCCGACAGCCGCAGCAGGCTGGGGCGCGCCAGCTCGCGCAGGTTGCTGCCATTGCCGGCGCGGGCGGCCAGGGCGAAGAACTCCAGGCTCAGCCGATAGCGCTTGCTGCGTACATCCTGCTCGACCATGCCCTCCTCTACCAGCCCGCGCAACAGGCGGTGCGTAGTGGGTTGCGACAGGCCGATGCGCTCGGCGAGCTGGATGACGCGCTCGCCCTCGGCGGGCGCTGCAGACAATCCACGCAATACGGCAAACAACCGGGAGACACCGCCTGTGCCTGGCTCCGAATTCCGCTCAGTGGAATCGTTATTCATGTTTTATTCATCCGATTTCATTGAAAGGATTAATCCGAAAATAACCATCCGCTCAGTGAAATAAGCGCTTTCGCCATCCTAGTCTTCGTCCTACTCTGCGTCCACGGGGCGAGACCAACAATAGCCGGCAGCCGACTCAGAACGAGCGCCACCCCATTGCAGGACCCCTTTCGCCTCTGCCCTCGATCAACGCACCGCACATGCGGCCGACAACGACAGGTGGAACGCAGCCATGGCCTTTCTCGAACTTCAAGCACTGTGCAAACGCTACGGACCCGTGCAGGCCGTGGTAGCGACCGACATGAGCGTCAGCCAGGGCGAGTTCGTCTCGCTGCTCGGCCCTTCGGGTTGCGGCAAGACCACCACGCTGCAGATGATCGCCGGCTTCGTCGATGTCACCAGCGGCCGGATCGTGCTCGACGGCCGCGATATCACCCATGCCAAACCCAGCAGCCGTGGCCTTGGCGTGGTATTCCAGAGCTACGCGCTGTTCCCGCACATGAGCGTGCGCGACAACGTGGCCTTCGGCCTGAAGATGCGCAAGGTTGGCAGCAGCGACATCCGCACCCGTGTCGACCAGGTGCTGGCGCTGGTGCGCCTGACCGCCCATGCCGACCGTTACCCACGCGAGCTGTCCGGGGGCCAGCGCCAGCGGGTGGCCCTGGCTCGGGCCTTGGTGATCCAGCCGCCGGTGCTGCTGCTCGACGAGCCATTGTCCAACCTCGACGCGAGCCTGCGCGAGGAAATGCAGTTCGAGATTCGCCGCATCCAGTGTGAAGTCGGCATCACCACGCTGATGGTGACCCACGACCAGGCCGAAGCCTTATCGATCAGCGACCGGGTGGTGGTGATGCAAGCCGGTCAGGTCACGCAGATCGACGAGCCCTACAAGCTCTACGAGCACCCGCGCACGCCGTTCATTTCCGGTTTCGTCGGCAAGGCCAACCTGCTGCCCGGCGAGTACGACGCGCTGGGCCAGCCCCAGGTCTTGGCACAGGCCGGGGAAGGCGAACTGATGTTGAGCCTGCGCCCGGAGAAGATCGATTTCTGCAACGCCGGTGATGGGCGCATCCAGGGCCGTATCGTGACCCGCTATTTTCTCGGCAGCCAGTGGCTGTACCGCTTGGAAACGGTGCTCGGCGAGATCACCGTGGTGCGGCGCAACGATGGCAGCGCACCGCTGGCCACCGGCGTCACTGTCGGCCTGGACTGGCCGGGCGAGCTGCTTCGCGTGCTCGCCAGCGAGGCCTGCGCATGAGCCGCGGATACCTGCTGTCGGCGCCGGCGCTGGCGCTGTTCGTCGGTCTGCTGATCGTCCCGCTGGGGCTGACCCTGGTGCTGTCGTTCAACCTGTTCGACTACGAAGTGGGGGTCAAGAGCGACAGCTACACGCTGGCCAACTACGCCGCCCTGCTCAGCGACGGCTATTTCTACGAAATTTTCTGGCGGACCTTCTGGATCAGCGCTCTGGTGACCCTGCTGTGCGTGGTGATCGGCGTGCCGGAGGCTTACATCCTCAGCCGCATGGGCACGCCGTGGCGCTCGATCTTCCTGATTCTGATCCTGACCCCGCTGCTGATTTCGGTGGTGGTGCGCGCCTTTGGCTGGAGCCTCTTGCTGGGCGCCGATGGCCTGATCAATCAGGCTATCGCAGCGCTGGGCGGGCGGCCGCTGAAAATGCTCTACACACCCTTCGCGGTGATTCTGGCGCTGGTGCATGTGATGTTGCCGTTCATGATCATCCCGGTCTGGACCTCGCTGCAGAAGCTCGACCCGGCTGCCGAGCAGGCGGCGCAATCGCTGGGCGCAAGCCAGGCCAAGGTGATGCGCCTGGTGGTGCTGCCGCAGATCATGCCCGGCGTGCTGTCGGGCACGCTGATCGTCTTCGGTCTGGCGGCCAGCTCGTTCGCCATTCCCGGGCTGCTCGGCGGGCGCCGCTTGAAGATGGTCGCCACGGTGGTCTACGACCAGTACCTGTCGGAACTCAACTGGCCCATGGGCGCAACCATTGCGGTGGCGCTGTTGCTGGCCAATCTGCTGATCATGCTGTCCTGGAACCGACTGGTCGAAGGTCGCTACAAGAAAGCCCTGGGGGAATGATCGATGTCCAAGAACGGTCCGTTGGCCCTGTCGTTTCATGCCTTGGTGGTGGTGTTCATGCTGGCCCCGCTGGTGGTGGTGTGCCTGGTGGCGTTCACCCCGGAGAACACCCTTACCCTGCCCACCTCCGGGTTTTCCCTGCGCTGGTTCCGCGCCGTTTTCGAGCGCGCCGATTTCATCGATGCGTTCTATAACAGCCTGATCCTGGCCGTGGTGGCTGCAACCCTGGCGACCCTGATCGCCGTGCCGGCGGCGCTGGCGATCACCCGCTATCACTTTCCGGGACGCGACTTTCTCAATGCGCTGTTTCTGTCGCCGATCATCATTCCGCACCTGGTGCTGGGCGTGGCGATGCTGCGCCTGTTCGCGCTGATGGGGGTCAATGGCAGCTTCGTCTGGCTGATGCTGGCCCATGTGGTGGTGATCACGCCTTATGTGCTGCGTCTGGTGATCGCCGCCGCCATCGGCATCGACCGCAGCGCCGAGCAGGCGGCGGAATCGCTGGGCGCCAGCCGTTTCACCCTGTTTCGTCAGATCACCCTGCCGATGATCCTGCCGGGGGTGGCCGGGGGCTGGCTGCTGGCGTTCATCAACAGCTTCGACGAGGTGACCCTGTCGATCTTCGTTACATCGCCTGCCACCCAGACCCTGCCGGTGCGCATGTACGTGTACGCCACCGAGTCCATCGACCCGATGATGGCGGCGGTGTCGGCGCTGGTGATCGCCTTGACCGCCGCGACCATGATTCTGCTCGACCGGGTGTATGGCCTGGACCGCGTACTGGTGGGGAAAAACTGATGGCTTTGTTCAAGCGCCTGGCCGAACTCGATCGCGCGTCGGTACCCTTCACCCTCGATGGACAAGCGGTGACCGGTCTGGCTGGGGATACCCTGCTGGTCGCAGTACTGACCTGCGCCGAGCACCTGCGCGGCAGCGACTTCAGTGCCCAGGCCCGTGCCGGTTTCTGCCTGATGGGCGCCTGCCAGGATTGCTGGGTGCGCTTGGGCGACGGCCGCCGCGTGCGCGCCTGTGCCACGCCACTGGAAGCCGGCATGCAGGTCGACCGCGAACCGGGGCGGCGCTCGTGAACGCGGTGGTGATCGTCGGCGCCGGACCGGCCGGCATCCGTGCCGCGCAGACCCTGGCCGCCCATGGCCTGCGCCCGTGCCTGGTGGACGAAGCCTTGCAGGGCGGCGGCCAGGTCTATCGCCGAGCACCGGGCAACTTTCAACGTCCTGCCAGCCAGCTCTATGGCTTCGAAGCGCGCAAGGCAGGTGCGGTGCATCAGGCGCTGGACGCGCTGCGTGGGCAGATCGACTACCGACCCGACACATTGGTGTGGAACGCCGAGGATGGCTACCTGCACACGCTCAACCAGCAGCGCGTCGGCACCGTCAAGTATGACCGCCTGTTGATCGCCACCGGCGCTACCGACTGCATCCTGCCGGTGCCGGGTTGGACCTTGCCCGGTGCCTACAGCCTCGGCGCTGCGCAGATTGCCTTGAAGGCCCAGGGGTGCGCCATTGGCGAGCAGGTGGTGTTCGCCGGCAGTGGGCCGTTGCTGTATCTGGTGGCCTATCAGTACGCCAAGGCCGGCGCGCGGGTGCTGGCGGTATTGGATAGCTCGCCGTTCGCTGCTCAGGTCGCAGCCCTGCCCCGGCTGCTGCGTCAGCCCTTGACCCTGGCCAAGGGTCTGTACTACCGCGCCTGGCTGACTGCCCATGGGATCGCCGTGCACCAGGGCGCGCATCTGGTCAGGGTCGACGGCGAGCGCAGGGTCGAAGCCGTCACCTGGCAGCAAGGTGGCAAACGACACACCCTGGCTTGTGACGGGTTGGCCTTCGCTCACGCGCTGCGCAGCGAAACGCAACTGGCCGACCTGCTCGGTTGCGCGTTTACCTGGAGCGCGCTCAACCGGGCCTGGCTGCCGAGCCGCGACCCGGCCGGGCGCAGCAGCGTGCCGGGGGTCTATCTGGCCGGTGATGGCGCTGGGATCATGGGTGCCGATGCGGCGGAAATGGCCGGCGAGCGCGCCGCCCTGGCCCTGCTCGAAGACCTGGGTGTCGCCATCGACGCCAGGCGTGGCGCGCACCTGCAAAGGCAACTGGCGCGCATCCAAGGGTTTCGTGCCGGCCTGGAAGACGCATTCCCGTTCCCCGAGGACTGGGCTCGCCAGGCGCCCGATGAACTGATGCTGTGCCGATGCGAGGAAGTCAGCGTCGGCGAGGTACGCGGGGTGGTCGCCCAGGGCCATACCGATATCAACCGAGTCAAAGCCCATTGCCGGGTCGGCATGGGCAGGTGCCAGGGGCGCATGTGTGGCAGCGCCACCGTGGAAATCATTGCCCAAGCCGCCGCGTGCTCGCCGCAGGACGTCGGCCGCCTGCGCGCGCAGGCGCCCATCAAGCCGCTGCCCTTCGGTGTGGAGGTGCAGCCTTGAGCCAGGTCTGCGAAACCGATGTGATCATCGTCGGCGGCGGAATCGTCGGTGCTTCGGCAGCCTTGATGCTGGCGCTGCGCGGTCAGCGGGTGGTATTGCTGGAGCGCGACTGCTGCGGCTCGCGGTCCAGCGGCGTGAACTACGGTGGCGTGCGCCGTCAGGGCCGTTCGCTGGTGCAATTGCCGCTGTCGCAGCGCGCCCATGAACTGTGGAGCGACCTGCCCGGGCTGATCGGCATCGACGGCGAGTACGTGCGTTCCGGTCATCTCAAGCTGGCCCGCAGCGACGCCGACATGGCCCGTCTGCAAGCCTGGGCCGACGCCGCCGCGGGTTTCGATCTGGGGGTGGAGCTGCTCGATCGTGGTCAGTTGCGCCAGCGTTTTGCCTGGGTGGGCGACGTGGCCGTGGGTGCGTCGCTGTGCAGCGCCGATGGGCATGCCAACCCACGCCTGGTATCGCCCGCCTTCGCGGCAGCGGCCAGGCGTGCCGGTGCACGGATCCTCGAGCAGGTGCAGCCGTTGGCCTTCGACCATGACGGCCAGGCGTTCGTGCTGGCCTGCAGCAACGGCGAACGGCTGCGCGCGCCCTGGCTGCTCAACTGTGCCGGGGCCTGGGCGAACCACATCGCCGAACAGTTCGGCGAGCAGGTACCGATGACCAGCGGCCACCCGGCAATGCTGGTGACCGAACCGCTGCCTGTGGTCATGGACGTCAGCACCGGGGTCGAGGGCGGTGGCATCTACGCGCGCCAGGTGGCACGGGGCAATTGCGTGCTCGGCGGCGGGCAGGGTTTCGCCGTGGACACGGTGCGGGCACGCCCCGGTCAGCTGGCCACCCTGGATATCCTGCGCAACGCCGTCGAGTTGTACCCGTTCCTGCACGGCGCGCAGGCGATCCGTACCTGGAGCGGGACCGAAGGCTACCTGCCCGACCGCGAGCCGGTGATCGGCCACAGCCTGGCGCAGCCGGGCCTGATCCACGCCTTCGGCTTTGCCGGAGCCGGTTTCCAGATCGGCCCTGCGGTCGGTGAAGCCTTGTCGCAACTGGTCGTCGAGGGCCGCAGCCAGGCGCCGATCGACGCGTTTTCCATCCAACGCTTTTCTCCCCTTGAACTGCATAAAGGAAGGTCGCTTTCATGAAGCCAGTCAAACCTACGGTTCACGCACTCTCCCTCGCTGCACTGCTTGCAGCCACCGGCGCCCAGGCCGGGCCCACGCTCTACCTGGGCATGAACGGCGGCACCATGGAACGCCTGTACGCCGACAAGGTGCTGCCGGCATTCGAGGAGGCCAATGATGTGAAGGTGGTCATCGTTCCGGGCACTTCTTCCGACATTCTCGCCAAGGTCCAGGCGAGCAAGGACAACCCGCAGATCCATGTGATGTTTCTCGACGACGGCATCATGTACCGCGCCATCTCCATGGGCCTGTGCGACACCCTGCAGGACAGCGACGGCCTGGCGGCCATCCCGGCCAAGGCGCGGATCAAGGATCAGGCGGCTGCGGTCAGCCTGGGGGTGACTGGGCTGGCCTACAACACGCGCCTGTTCAAGAAGAATGGCTGGGCCGCCCCCACCTCGTGGATGGACATGGCTGATAGCCGTTTCAAGGAAAAACTGGTGTTCCAGTCACTCGCCTCCTCGACCTTCGGCCTGCATGGTTTCCTGATGTTCAACCGCTTGCAGGGTGGCAGCGAGACCGATGTCGAACCGGGGTTCAAGGCATGGCCCAAGACGGTAGGCCCCAATGTGCTGGAGTACATCGCCAGTTCGGCGAAGATCTCCGAGATGGTGCAGACCGACGAGGCCGCGTTGTTTCCGCTCACACCGACTCAGGTGACCGCCTTGAAACTGCGCGGTGTACCGGTTGAGTACGCGCAACCCAAGGAGGGCGCGGTGGTGCTCAACGTGGCGGAATGCGTGATCGCCAAGAACGACCAGCCCGAGCTGGCCCAGAAGCTGGCGGCCTACCTGCTGAGCCCCGAGGCCCAGGCACCGGCACTGGAGGAAGGCGATCAGATACCGTCCAACCCCAATACCCCAACAACCGACAAGACCCGTGGGCAGGTGCAGGCGATGGAGAAATACCTGGAAACGGCAGTGGCCATCGACTGGGATCAGGTCAACCAGCTGCGCCCTACCTGGAACGCCCGCTGGAGCCGCTCGATCGAGCGCTAGGCCACGCACCGAGTCGCCCGTTTCGCGGCCACGGACCGCTCCTACGCAAAATCCGTAGGAGCGGTCCGTGGCCGCGAAAGGCGCGACGCGGTCCAACTGGTACACCGCAGTGCCCGGTTCGCGGCCGATGACCGCTCCTACGGGGAATGTTGCTGTATCAGTCCGCCAGGCGCCAGGTGGTGCCGCCCTTGCCGTCTTCCAGCACAACGCCCAACGCGGTGAGCTGGTCGCGGATGCGGTCGGATTCGGCCCAGTCCTTGCCCGCTCGTGCCGCCAGACGTGCGGCGATGAGGGTGTCCACCTGGGCCGCATCGACGCGACCGGCAGCGCCGGCCTGGAGGAATTCGTCGGAATCGAGCTGCAATACCCCGAGCAGGTCGCCCATTTCGCGCAAACGACCGGCCAAGCCCGCAGCTGCGTCGACATCACTGTCACGCAAACGGTTGATCTCGCGCACCAGATCGAACAACACGGCGCAGGCCTCCGGTGTGCCGAAGTCATCGTTCATGGCATTGGCAAAGCGCTCGACGAACAGCTCGCCCCCCGCTGCCGCCACTTTCGGCAAGCCCTTGAGCGCATGGTAGAACCGCTCCAGCGCGCCCTTGGCTTCCTTCAGGCTGTCTTCGGAATAGTTGATCGAACTGCGGTAATGGCTGGAAACCAGCAGGTAGCGCACCACCTCGGGCTGATACTTCTCCAGCACATCGCGAATGGTGAAGAAGTTGTTCAGCGACTTGGACATCTTCTCGCCGTTGATGCGGATCATCCCGCAGTGCAACCAGGCGTTGGCGTACGGCTTGCCGGTGGCCGCCTCGCTCTGGGCGATCTCGTTCTCGTGGTGCGGGAATTCCAGGTCGTTGCCGCCACCATGAATATCGAAGGTGTCGCCCAGGCAGCAGGTCGACATCACCGAGCATTCGATGTGCCAGCCAGGACGGCCTGGGCCCCACGGTGACTCCCAACTAGGCTCGCCGGGCTTGACGCCCTTCCACAGGACGAAATCGAGGGGGTCCTGCTTGGCCTCTTCCACTTCGATGCGCGCCCCGATGCGCAGGTCTTCGATCTTCTTGCGCGACAGCTTGCCGTAGCCCTGGAACTTGCCGACCCGGTAGTACACGTCGCCGTTGCCCGGCGCATAGGCATAGCCCTTGTCGATCAAGGTCTGAATCATCGCCAGCATGCCCGGGATGTGCTCGGTGGCACGCGGCTCCTGATCCGGCTTGAGGATGTTCAGGCGCGCCTCGTCCTCGTGCATCGCATCGATCATGCGCGCGGTCAGGGCATCGAAGCTTTCGCCGTTGTCCCGCGCACGGTTGATGATCTTGTCGTCGATGTCGGTGATGTTGCGCACGTAGGTCAGCTCATAGCCGCTGTAGCGCAACCAGCGCGTGACCAGATCGAACGCGACCATGCTGCGACCGTGGCCCAGGTGGCAGTAGTCGTACACGGTCATGCCGCACACGTACATGCGCACCTTGTTGCCATCCAGCGGCGTGAAGACCTCTTTGCTCTTGCTCAGCGTGTTGTAGATGTTCAGCACAACGATTCCTCAACTTGGCCTGGCGAGGCTCAGCCCCACGAGTCACGCAGGGTGACGGTACGGTTGAACACCGGACGACCCGGTTGCGTGTCGACCAGGTCGGCGCAGAAATAGCCTTCGCGTTCGAACTGGAAACGATCTTCCGGCGCCGCGTTGGCCAGCGACGGTTCGGCGCGGCAGCCACGCAGTACCTGCAGGGAGTCGGGATTGATGTTGTCGAGGAACGTCGCGCCGTCTTCGGCCTTCTCCGGGTTGGCCGAGCGGAACAGGCGATCGTACAGGCGTACTTCACACTCGACGCTGGCCGCGGCCGGAACCCAGTGGATCACGCCCTTGACCTTGCGCCCTTCCGGATTCTTGCCCAGGGTGTCCGGGTCGTACGAGCAGCGCAGCTCGACGATGTTGCCGTCGGCATCCTTGATCGCTTCGTCGGCACGGATCACGTAGCTGCCACGCAGGCGCACTTCGCCGTTGGGCTCCAGGCGCTTGTAGCCCTTGGGCGGCTCTTCCATGAAGTCGTCGCGGTCGATGTACAGCTCGCGCTCGAACGGCAAGGCGCGCACGCCCATGTCTTCCTTGGGGTGGCGCGGCAGCTCGAGCTGCTCGACTTGGCCTTCCGGATAGTTGGTGATCACTACCTTGAGCGGGCGCAGCACGCACATGGCGCGCGGTGCGTTGCGGTCGAGGTCGTCACGGATGCTGAATTCGAGCATCGACATGTCGACGACGCCATCGGAACGGTTGGTGCCGATCATGTCGCAGAAGTTGCGGATCGACGCCGGGGTGTAGCCGCGACGGCGGAAACCGGAGAGGGTCGACATGCGCGGATCGTCCCAGCCCTGCACGTGCTGTTCGTCGACCAGCTGCTTGAGCTTGCGCTTGGAAGTCAGCGTGTAATTGAGGTTCAGGCGGCTGAACTCGTACTGGCGCGGGTGCGCCGGCACTGACAGATGGTCGAGGAACCATTCGTACAGCGGACGATGCCCTTCGAATTCCAGGGTGCAGATGGAGTGCGTGATGCCTTCGATGGCGTCGGACTGACCGTGGGTGAAGTCGTAGTTGGGGTAGATGCACCAGGCATCGCCGGTCTGGTGGTGATGGGCGTGGCGGATGCGGTAGAGAATCGGGTCGCGCAGGTTCATGTTCGGCGAGGCCATGTCGATCCGCGCACGCAGTACGCGCTCGCCGTCCTTGAACTCGCCAGCCTTCATGCGCGCGAACAGGTCGAGGTTTTCCTCGACGCTGCGCTCGCGGAACGGGCTGTTGCGGCCAGGCTCGGTCAGGTTTCCGCGGTACTCGCGCGCCTGCTCGGGGGTCAGGTCGCAGACGTAGGCGTCGCCCTGCTTGATCAGCTCCACGGCCCAATCGTGCAGCTGGTCGAAGTATTGCGAGGCGTAACGCTCTTCACCGGCCCACTCGAAGCCCAGCCACTTGATGTCGCGCTTGATGGCGTCGATGTATTCCTGATCTTCCTTGGCCGGATTGGTGTCGTCGAAACGCAGGTTGCAGACACCGCCGAATTCCTGCGCCAGGCCGAAGTTCACGCAGATCGACTTGGCATGGCCGATGTGCAGATAGCCGTTGGGCTCGGGCGGGAAGCGGGTAACGATCTGGCTGTGCTTGCCGGCGTCCAGGTCGGCCTGGACGATCGGGCGCAGGAAGTTGGCGGGCACGGCAGGGCCATTGCCTTTGGAGTTGGGAGCGTTGTCGGCGGTGGGCTTGCTCATTGGAATCCTTGAACGAACGATGCGGCGGCAGCCAGGGTAGGCCGACCAAATCAAAGCGCTTATCATAGCCGAAGCGGTCAACCGGCTGACAGGCCAGCCCCGACAAACTATCGGGTAAATCCTGCAGCGCGGCAAAAAACAGCCTTTGAATAGGCATCGTCGCCTGTAAACTGGGCGCCGTCGCTAGCGAATTTCCACAGAACATTCTCCACAGAACAGAGAGAGACCCATGTCCAAAGTCAAACTGACCACCAACCACGGCGTCATCGTCCTGCAACTGAACGCCGAAAAGGCCCCGCTGACCGTGGCCAACTTCCTCGAGTACGTGCAGGCCGGCCACTACGAAAACACCGTATTCCACCGCGTGATCGGCAACTTCATGATCCAGGGCGGCGGTTTCGAGCCTGGCATGAAAGAGAAGAAGGACAAGCGCCCGAGCATCCAGAACGAAGCCGACAACGGCTTGCCGAACAAGAAGTACTCGGTGGCCATGGCCCGCACCATGGAGCCGCATTCTGCTTCGGCGCAGTTCTTCATCAACGTGGGCGACAACAGCTTCCTCAACCACACCGCGAAAACCACCCAGGGCTGGGGCTACGCGGTGTTCGGTGAAGTGGTCGAAGGCCAGGACGTGGTCGACAAGATCAAGGGCGTGTCCACCACCTCCAAGGCCGGTCACCAGGACGTACCCGCTGAAGACGTGATCATCGAGAAAGCCGAGATCGCTGAGTGATACTGCTGATCTCCGATCTGCACTTGCAGGAAGAACGCCCGGACATTACCCGGGCGTTTCTGGATTTCCTCGGCGGGCGTGCGCGCTCAGCCGAGGCGCTGTACATTCTGGGCGACTTCTTCGAAGCCTGGATCGGCGACGACGCCATGACCCCTTTCCAATCGTCCATCTGCGCAGCGCTGCGCGCGCTCAGCGACGGTGGCACGAAGATTTTCCTGATGCACGGCAACCGCGACTTCCTGATCGGCTCGAGCTTCTGCAGGAAGGCCGGTTGCAGCCTGCTGGCGGACCCGAGTGTAGTGCGCTTGAACGGCCAGGCGGTGCTGTTGATGCACGGCGACAGCCTGTGCACGCGCGACGAAGGCTACATGCGCCTGCGCCGCGTGCTGCGCAACCCGCTGACCCTGTTCGTCCTGCGCAACCTGCCGCTGGGCACGCGTCACACGCTTGCCCGCAAGCTGCGCAATGAAAGCCGGGCGCAGACCCAGATGAAAGCCCATGACATCGTCGATGTCACCCCTGAAGAGGTGCCGCGGGTGATGCGCCAACACGGTGTGGCCACCCTGATTCACGGGCATACCCATCGTCCGGCAGTGCATGAGCTGCAGATCGGTGATCTGCAGGCACAGCGTATCGTGCTGGGGGACTGGGATCGTCAAGGGTGGGTGCTGCAGGTGGATGACCGGGGCTTCAACCTGGCGCCGTTCGATTTCCCGGCGCCGGCGGTCTGATACACCGCGCTGTCCTGTTCGCGGCCACTGACCGCTCCTACAGGTAGATCGCGGTGCCTCCGTAGGAGCGGTCAGTGGCCGCGAACAGGCGCCACGGTTTTCAATGCCCACCACCGGCAGCCGGCCCGGCCTTGGCGGTGAACGGTGGCTTGGCCAGCCAGACCAACAGCACCAGCCCGGCGAAGATCCATCCCATCAGGGTGAAATAGTCCACCGTACTCAACATGTAGGCCTGGCTGTTGACCATCTGCTCCATCCGCGCATACGCCTGAGGCGTGTTGCCGCCCATCTGCTCCAGTGCATGGCGGGTCACCGGATCGTAGGTGCTGATGCTCTCGGTCAGGTAGGCATGATGCTGATCGGCGCGGCGAATCCAGATCCAGGTCGTCAACGATGCGGCGAAACTGCCGCCCAGCGTACGCAGGAACGTCGCCAGGCCCGACCCGTCGGCAATCTGCTGCGGTGGCAGGTCCGACAGCAGAATGCTCAAGGTGGGCATGAAGAACAGCGCCACGCCAGCGCCCATGAACAACTGCACCAGTGCCACATGCTGGAAGTCCACCTGGCTGTTGAACCCGGCACGCATGAAGCAACTGGTACCGATAGCCACGAACGCGAGGCCCGCGAGCAGACGCAAATCGAACTTGTGTGCGTACTTGCCGACAAAGGGCGACATCAGCACCGGCAGGATACCGATAGGTGCTACCGCAAGGCCCGCCCAGGTGGCGGTGTAGCCCATCTGGGTCTGCAGCCACTGCGGCAGGATCAGGTTGATGCCGAAAAACCCGGCATAGCCGAACACCAGCACCAAGGTACCGATGCGGAAGTTGCGGAACGCGAACAGTCGCAGGTTCACCACTGGATGCTCATCGGTCAGCTCCCAGATGACGAACGCCGTCAAGGCTACGGCCGATATGACCGAGCCGACGATGATGAACCCGGACTCGAACCAGTCCAGATCGTTGCCCTTGTCCAGCACCACCTGCAATGCACCGACGCCGATGATCAACGTGATCAGGCCGACATAGTCCATGGGCTGTCTGCTCAGGTGCACCGGCCGCTTGGCCATCTGCTGACGCACCACAGCACAGGCGAACAAGCCGATGGGAATATTGATGAAGAAGATCCACGGCCAGCTGTAGCTGTCGGTGATCCAGCCACCCAGGATCGGCCCGGCGATCGGCGCCACCACCGTTACCATCGCCAACAGCGCCAGGGCCATGCCGCGCTTGGCCGGTGGATACACGGCGATCAGCAGGGTTTGCGTCATCGGGTACAACGGCCCTGCGACCAACCCCTGCACCACGCGAAAGCCGACCAGCTCGGGCATCGAGGTGGAAATGCCGCACAGGAACGAGGCTAGCACGAACAACAGTGTGGCCCAGAGAAACAGCTTCACTTCACCGAAGCGTCGACTCAGCCAGCCGGTCAGTGGCAAGGCGATGGCGTTGCTCACCGCGAACGAGGTGATGACCCAGGTGCCCTGCTCGGAGCTGACCCCCAGGTTGCCGGAAATGGTCGGCAGGGCGACGTTGGCGATGGTGGTGTCGAGCACCTGCATGAAGGTCGCCAGCGACAGGCCAATGGTGCAGAGCAACAGGCTTGGCGGCGTGAACGAGGCTTTGGAATCCATGATCCACCCTTTGCAATGCGATGCCGCGCCCGCCCTTCAGGGCCCGGCGCAGGCGAATCAGCGCGTGGCCGTGGTACCGGGCGCTGCGCTGTTGTCGTGGATCAACTGGGCGATCATGGCGTCCGCCTCACCCAACTGCTTGTCGTAGACATTGGTGGTGAAGGACGCCTGCTGCGGGGGTTGCTGGGCCAATACCGGCCCGCTCTGGTCGTGCAGATTCACATCGACCACCGTCGACAGGCCGATGCGCAGCGGGTGCTCGCGCAACTGCGCGGGGTTGATGTGCACCCGCACCGGCACCCGTTGCACGATCTTGATCCAGTTGCCCGTGGCGTTCTGCGCCGGCAGCAGGGCGAACGCACTGCCGGTACCGGCGCCCAGGCTGTCGATGGTGCCGCTGTACTTCACCTCGTCGCCGTACAGGTCACTGGTGATGTCCACCGGCTGGCCGATGCGCATGTGGCGCAGCTGGGTTTCCTTGAAGTTGGCGTCGATCCACAGCTGGTCGAGCGGGATCACCGCCATGGTCGCGGTGCCCGGCTCGATGCGCTGCCCCAATTGCACGGTGCGCTTGGCCACATAGCCGGTCACCGGGGCGATCAAGGTGGTGCGGGCATGGGCCAGATAGGCCTGGCGCAACTGCGCTGCCGCGGCACGTACGTCGGGATGATTGGACACCTGCGTGGCATCCACCAGCGCGGTCGAAGTTGCCAGTTGCTGCTGGGTGTTGCTCAAGGCGCTTTGCGCGGAAATCAGATCGTCATGGGCGTGGGACAGCTCTTCCTGCGAGATCGCCCCGTCGGACGCCAGGTTCTTGCGTCGGCCATAGTTGTCCTGCGCGCGTTGCACTTCTGCCTTGCGTGCAGCGACCTGGGCTTTCATGCCGTCAACGTTGCTGTACAAGCCACGCACCTGGCGTACCGCCTTGGCCAGGTTGGCCTGGGCATTCTGCAGGTCGATCTGCGAATCGTTCGGGTCGAACTGCACCAGCGGCTGGCCCTCGTGGACCAGGTCGCCGTCGTCGGCGCCGATGCTGATCACCGTGCCCGTGGTCAACGGTGTGATTTCCACCACATTGCCATTCACGTAGGCATCATCGGTGCTTTCGCTCCAGCGCCCGTACAGCGTGTACCAAGCCCAGACGCCCAGACCGCCGAGCACCACCAGGGCGAGCAGGATGAACAGCCAAAGCTTGCGCTTGCGACGGTTGCCCGGCGCCTTGTCGTTGGCCGACGGCGCTGCGGGCGGTTGCTGGGTGGCATTGGAATCAGTGGCAGTGGCATTGGCCATGGCAGTTCACCTGAAAGGGTTCGGTCGGTGTTGCATCGAGCAGGTCAGTCCGGGGTCTCACGGCGGCGGGTTCACCCAGCGGCGGTACCCAGCGCCAACAGGGGGTCCCCGGAAGCCTGCAGCAGCTTCGTGAGAATCCGTTCCAATTCGACGATTTCTTCGCGTTCGAGCATGCCCACCAGCTCGTTCATGGCATTGGCACCGATGACCGGCAAGCGTGCCGCCAGTGCCTGCCCCTCTTCGGTCAGCACCAGCTGCACCTGGCGTCGATCGGCGGCGCTGCGCTGGCGCCTGATCAGCTGCTTGTGTTCCAGGCGGTCGAGCATGCGTGTCATCGAACCGCTGTCCAGCGCCAGGTAGCGGGACATTTCCGCCGGTGTGTCGATACCGAACCGCGCATTGATGATCAGCACCTTGAATTGCGCCGCGGTTACCCCGTAAGGCACCAGGTGCGCGTCCAGCAAACGGTCCTTCAACGCCGATCCACGGCCCAGCAGCAGGCCCAGATTGCAGGTATGGAAGGTCTCGGGGGTGTAGTGATTCATGGGCTGGCAGGCTGTCCCGACTGTGTGAACACATCTTTGAAACATAATGTTACTGCTTAGGCAGACAATGTCAAGGCAATGGTTAGCTTGCTAACAGATAGATCTGTCGGTCGCTTTCACCGGAAAAATTCGCCCGATCCCGATCGTGGCTGGCCAAAGCACGCAACGCTTGGGGCATAATGCTGGCGTTTCACCCGTAGTGGGGGTCTTCATTTCCTTATATGGCCCTCGTTTTCGTCACCCCTCGCCTGCAGGGTTTTCACGCACATGATCAAATCTCTTCGTCCAATACTGCTCGCCGGCCTGATGTTGCCACTGGCATTTCCCATCGCTGCCGCCCCCCTGAACACCACCCTGCCGCCCAAGGTTCAGCAAGCCATCAAGGCCAGCAAGCTGCAGAACGATGCACTGTCACTGGTCATGCTGCCGCTCAACGGCCCCGGCAGCCCGACCGTGTTCAACGCCGACGTGTCGGTCAACCCGGCCTCGACCATGAAGCTGGTCACCACCTATGCAGCACTCGAGTTGCTGGGGCCGACCTACCAGTGGAAGACCGAATTCTTCACCGACGGCACCCTGAGCAACGGCGTGCTCAACGGCAACCTCTACCTCAAGGGCGGCGGCGACCCCAAGCTGAACATGGAAAAGCTCTGGCTGCTCATGCGCGACCTGCGCGCCAACGGCGTGCGCCAGGTGACGGGTGACCTGGTGCTGGACCGCAGCCATTTCGTGCAGCCGCAACTGCCAGCGTTCAACGACGACGGCGGCGACGAAAACGCACCGTTCCTGGTGCGTCCGGATTCGCTGCTGGTCAACCTCAAGGCGCTGCGCTTCGTCACCCGCAACGACACCGGCAAGGTGCTGGTGTCGGTCGAACCGCCGATCGCGACCATCCGCATCGACAACCAGGTCAAGGCCCTGCCCGGCACCAAGTGCACGGGCGATGTGCGCTACAACCCGATCACCCAGGCCGACGGCATGACCGTGGTGGTCAGCGGCCAGTTGGCCGAGGGCTGCAGTTCGCAAACCTACCTGTCGCTGCTCGACCACCAGAGCTATGCAGCCGGCGCGGTGCGGGCCATCTGGAACGAACTGGGCGGCAGCATCCAGGGCGGCGACCGTCTAGGGGCCGTGCCGAAGAGCGCGCGAGTACTGGCGCGGGCGTTTTCGCCGGATCTGGTGGAAATCATTCGCGACATCAACAAGTACAGCAACAACACCATGGCTCAGCAGCTGTTCCTCAGCCTGGGCGAGCGCTATCGCAACGAGGCCGACGGCGACGACGCCAAGGCCGCGCAGCGGGTGATTCGTGGGTGGCTGGCGAAAAAGGGCATCACCGCATCGCATCTGGTGATGGAGAACGGCTCGGGGCTGTCGCGTGACGAGCGCGTCAGCGCGCGGGAGATGGCCACCTTGCTGCAGGCGGCCTGGAAAAGTCCGTACGCTGCCGAGTTCATGGCGTCGATGCCGATCGTCGGCATGGACGGCACCATGCGCAAGCGCCTCAAGCGCACGGCCCTGCAAGGTGAAGGCCACATCAAGACCGGCACCCTGAACACCGTTCGCGCCATCGCCGGCTACAGCCGCGACAGCAATGGCAACACCTGGGCGGTGGTCGCCATTCTCAACGACCCACGCCCGTGGGGCGCCTCGTCGGTACTGGATCAGGCACTGCTGGATCTGTATTCGCAGCCAAAAGCCGCGTCTACTTCGCCCAACATCCAGTAATCCACCCAGACCCTCTGGAAGGGGGGCGCGCTGCTTGCAAAGGCAGCGCCCCCTCTCGGTGAATCACCGCGCCTGAATCTTCCAGGCCCGGTGGATCTTGCCGTTGCGCGCGAAATCCTGATCCACTGTCTGCGCCGTGATGTCCTCGACCGCATAGCGCTCGGCCAAATTGGCGTCCAGCTGGAACTTGCGGAAGTTGTTGGAGAAATACACCACGCCCCCCGGTGCCAACCTTGCGACCGCCAGGTCCAGCAACTCGACGTGGTCGCGCTGCACATCGAACACCCCTTCCATGCGCTTGGAATTGGAGAAGGTCGGCGGGTCGATGAAAATCATGTCGTATTCGTCACGACTGGCCTGTAGCCAGGCCATCACATCGCCCTGCTCCAGGCGGTTCTTGTCCGAGAAACCATTGAGCGACAGGTTGCGCCGTGCCCAATCCAGATAGGTCTTGGACAGGTCGACGCTAGTCGTGCTGCGCGCACCGCCCTTGGCCGCATGCACGCTCGCCGTGGCGGTGTAGCAGAACAGGTTGAGGAAGCGCTTGCCCGCTGCCTCTTTCTGAATGCGCAGGCGCATTGGCCGATGATCGAGAAACAGCCCGGTATCCAGGTAGTCCGTCAGGTTCACCAACAACTGCACGCCGCCCTCCTGCACCTGGGTGAACTGGCCCTGAGCGCTCTGGCGCTCGTATTGGCGCGTCCCGCTCTGGCGCTCGCGGCGCTTGATGATGACCCGGCTCTTGTCGATGTTCAGTGCCTGCGGAATCGCCGCCAGGGCGTCGTACAGGCGTGCCGAAGCCTTCTCAGGGTCGATCGACTTGGGCGCGGCGTATTCCTGCACGTGCACCCAATCGTGGTACAGATCGATGGCCATGGCATATTCAGGCATGTCCGCATCGTACACACGGTAGCAATCGATACCCTCGCGACGTGCCCATTTGCCGAGGGTCTTGAGGTTCTTCTGCAAGCGGTTGGCGAACATCTGCCCGCCTTCGCTGAGCCGCGCCTGTTCAACCACGGGCGCGGGCGCCGGGGCCGGCTTGACAGGGTTGCCGTTCTTGTTCACTCGTGCATACGGATCGGCCAGCGCTGGCGCGGTATCCACCTGCTCGGCTTGCTCACGCGCGGCCTGGCGCTGCTCGGGCGTACGTCGCTCACCGGTGACGAACTGGTCTGGCAGCACCTTGATCAATAGCAGCTTGCACGGCAACGGGCCGTTCCAGAACGAATACTGCTTGTGGCTGCGGATACCCATGCGCTTGCCCAGGTCGGGGGCACCGGTGAACACCGCCGCTTCCCAGCTCAGGCAGGCCTGGCGCAGGCGTTCGCCCAGGTTCTGGTACAGGTACAGCAAGCTGGCCTCATCGCCCAGCCGCTCGCCGTACGGCGGGTTGCAGATGACCAGGCCTTTCTGGTTGTGATCGGGGCGCGGCTCGAACGTCGCCACCTCGCCCTGGTAGATCTTGATCCAGTCGCTGAGGCCGGCGCGTTCCACGTTGTTGCGGCCTGGCTGGATCAACCGCGGGTCGGCTTCGTAGCCGCGAATCCACGAGGCTGGCTTGGCCAACCCGGCTTCGGCCCTTGCCAGCGCCTCGTCGTGCAGCTTGCGCCAGGTAGCCGGAACATGACCGAGCCAGGCGCTGAAGCCCCAGCGCGTACGCTTGAGGTTGGGTGCGATGTCGGCGGCAATCATGGCCGCCTCTACCAGAAAGGTCCCCACACCACACATCGGGTCGGCCAGTGCGCCGCCCTCGGCAGCGATGCGCGGCCAGCCCGCACGAATCAGAATGGCGGCTGCAAGGTTTTCCTTGAGCGGCGCAGCGCCTTGCTGCAGGCGGTAGCCACGCTGGTGCAGGCTGTGTCCGGACAGATCGAGCGAGAGAATCGCCTCGCCGCGGTCCAGGCGCAGATGGACGCGCAGGTCCGGGTTGAGCTTGTCGACGCTGGGACGCTCGCCACTGGGCGTGCGCAGCTTGTCGACAATGGCATCCTTGACCTTCAGCGCACCGAAGTGAGTGTTGTCGATGCCCGAACCATGCCCGCTGAACTCCACGGCCAGGGTGCCGTCGGGCAGCAGGTGGTCCTGCCACTCGACATCCAGAACGCCGTGATAGAGGTCTTCGGCATCTTTCATGGCAAAGCGCTTGAGCACCAGCAGCACGCGGTTGCCCAGCCGCGACCACAGGCACAGCCGGTAGGCGGTTTCCATGTCGGCCATGCCGCGCACTGCGGAGGTGTGCTCGCGGGTTTCTTCCAGGCCCAGGGCGGTGGCTTCTTCGGCAAGCAAGCCTTCGAGGCCCTTGGGGCATGTGAGAAACAGTTCAAAACGGTCCGACATGGTACTTCCTGGCCCATTTGGGCATTGATGAGACGGCAAGCGCATTGCCGTCTCGAGGTTCAACCAGGCGCCTTACGCAATGGAGCGCCCGAGCGACACCACCGTGGTGTCAATCCACCCCACCTGCCGCCTTGATAAGCGAGAAGCCGGGGCAGAACCTGATTCTGCTGATAAAGGCATCGCCTGCGCGACCCTTCGTCGATTTTTCACGTCACTGGAATCGAGATGATTCGCAATGGCATATTGACCTCATTGCATACTGCAAGCCTTGTCTTGGACGGGCTAGCAGTCGAGTGAAGCTTGAAGCACCTGCTTACTTATTGCCCATACCGCGAAATAGTTACGTGCTTATGACAAAACGATCATTCACATCGCGCAGTTCAACGTTTAGAAATCACCTCAGGTCGTCGCCGCAATGGCGAAGACATCACTGCTCGCCACGCCGGCAGCGAGCGCGATACCGGCAGATCATCTGCCTGGCCTCACACGAGGCCAACGGGACATTACAGTCAATAGACAGAGGGCAACACCCTATGAGAAGACTTAAGCGTGATCCGTTGGAACGAGCATTTCTACGCGGATACCAGTATGGCATCCATGGCAAATCCCGCGAGCTTTGCCCTTTTACTCTACCGTCGGTACGCCAAGCCTGGATCAACGGCTGGCGCGAAGGACGCGGCGACAACTGGGACGGTATGACCGGCACTGCGGGAATCCATAGGCTCAACGAACTTCACGCCGTCGGCTGACACTCTTTTTCCTTTTCACCATGCACGCCCAACCAGGGCGGCGGGCTAGCGCCCAGGGGCCTCTGCGAGGCCCCTATCGCGCCTCGAATCATTGCCTGGCGCGCAGCGCCGCGATGGCGTCCACCGACTCGCGGATCAGTGCAGGCCCCTTGTAGATGAAGCCCGAATAAATCTGCACCAGACTGGCACCCGCGGCGATTTTTTCGGCCGCATGCCCACCCTCTGTGATCCCGCCTGCTGCAATGATCGGCAATCTGCCGTTCAAGGTCTGCGCCAGCACCTTGACGATGTGAGTGCTTTGCTCCCGCACCGGCGCTCCCGACAACCCACCGGCTTCGTCTGCGTGAACCAGCCCCTCGACACCGACCCGGCTGAGGGTGGTATTGGTGGCGATCACTGCGTCCATACCGGCGTCGACCAGTGCCTGTGCCACCAGTGCGGTTTCATCATCGCTCATGTCCGGGGCGATCTTGATTGCCAACGGCACATGCCGCCCACTTTGCCCGGCCAGCACCACGCGCCGTGCTGCCAGCGTGTCTAGCAACTGCTTGAGCGAGTCACCGAACTGCAGGCTGCGCAGGCCGGCGGTATTGGGCGAGCTGATGTTGACGGTGATGTAGCTGGCGTGGTCGTAGACCTTGTCCAGACAGATCAGGTAGTCGTCCACGGCGCGCTCGACCGGGGTGGTGAGGTTCTTGCCGATATTGATACCCAGCACGCCCCGATACTTGGCCGCCTTGACGCGCTCGACCAGGTTGTCGACACCCAGGTTGTTGAAGCCCATGCGGTTGATGATTGCGCAGGCTTCAGGCAGGCGAAACAAACGGGGCTTTGGATTGCCCGGCTGTGGACGTGGGGTCACCGTGCCGATCTCCACCGAGCCGAAACCCAGCTGGGAGAAGCCGTCGATGGCCGCGCCGTTCTTGTCCAGCCCCGCTGCCAGCCCCACCGGATTGTCGAACTGCAGACCCATGACCGTGACCGGCAGGCCCGCCGGTGGCTTGGCGAGCAGGCCGTTGAGGCCCAGGCGGCCACCGGCGCCGATAAGGTCCAGAGACAAGTCATGGGAGGTTTCAGCGGACAATTTGAACAGCAGCTGGCGGGCCAGATTGTACATAGGCGGGCTTGGCTCCGAGGAAGCGATAGAGGGGTGCGATTGTGCCAGATCCGCGGTCGGTTAGGTATGGTAGCGGGTGGCACAGGCCAAATCGCAGGCAAAGAAAAGCCCGGCATGAGCCGGGCTTTTCGTTGAAGCGGTAGCTAATTACTTAGCTTGAGCTTCTACTTCAGCTTCTACGCGACGGTTTACAGCGCGGCCAGCGTCGGTGGCGTTGTCAGCCACTGGGCGGGTTTCGCCGTAGCCAACCGAGTTTACGCGGTTGGATTCAACACCGTACTGACCGGTCAGCACTTGCTTGACAGCAGCAGCGCGACGCTCGGACAGCTTCTGGTTGTAGGCATCAGGACCGACGGAGTCAGTGTGACCTTCAACAGTGGTGGTGGTCTGTGGGTACTGCTTCATGAAGTCAGCCAGGTTCTTGATATCGCCATAGCTGTTGGTCTTCACGACCGACTTGTCGAAGTCGAACTTGACGTCCAGCTCAACGCGAACGGTTTCGGCGACGGCTGGGCAGCCATCAGCGTCAACGGTAACGTTGGCAGGGGTGTCAGGGCACTTGTCGACGTTGTCGCAGACGCCGTCGTTGTCGGAGTCAGCGCAGACTTCAGCTACTGGAGCTGGAGCAGCGGCTGGAGCAGGCTTGGAGCCGCCACCGAAGTTCACGCCGATACCGACGCTTGGCGCCCACTCGGTGTCGCCTTGGTCGATGTTGTACTGAGCTTCAACACCGGCACGGGCGTAGAAGTTGTCAGTGAAGTACAGCTTGGCACCGCCGCCCAGGTTGGCGAAGGTGGAACCGTTACGGCCGTTGCGATCGTTCTGACCGATGCTTTGGTCAGAGAAACCAGCCGAAACGTACGGACGCAGCATGTCGCCTGGCTTGTTGAAGTGGTACAGAGCGTCCAGAGCTGTGTTGGAGCCCTTGATGTTCTTGCCGCTGTCGCTGCGAACGTTGTGGACTTCGTCGTAACCCAGACGCAATTCAACGTCGTCGGTCAGGAAGTAACCAACCGAGCCACCGAACAGGTTGCCGTCGTTTTTGAAGTCGCGAGCGCTGTCGTAGTATTCTTTCTTGGCGAAGCCTTCGATTTCAACTGCGCCTTGGCCTTGTGCCAATACGCCGAATGAAGTTGCGGCAACGAGAGAACCAATGGCAAGGCCCAAGGTGTTTTTCAGTTTCATCCGTTAAATCCCCATCTGGTGATTGTTAAGCGCCCCTCATCCGGGGCAGCTTGACGGCAAGTCTAGCAGACCTTGCCGGTAGGTTAGAGACCTTTGCGCCGAACTAAGTTTCGGACAGGTCTGCAAATTTATCGCGGAGCTTATCTAAGGCCCGCTTGTACCGCATTTTGGTGGCGCTCAAGCCCATGTGCATGATGTCGGCGATTTCCTGGAATTCCAGCTCCGCGACGAATCGCAGCACAAGAATCTCCCGGTCTATCGGGTTCACGAACACCAGCCATCGGTCGAGACCACCGCGCTCCTCCGACTTGGGCGCCTTCTCTTCGGATGCCTCCTCGAGCGGATCGAGACTCAGGGCATCCATCAAGCGGCGCTTGCGCCTTTCCTTCCGGTACTGCGTGATGCATTCGTTATAGGTGATGCTGTAAAGCCACGTCTTGAATTTCGACTTACCCTCGAAATTCTTTAGCCCGTACAGCACCTTCAACATCACTTCCTGACAGACATCGTCAGCGTCACGATCGTTCCCTAAATATCTTGCACAGACGTTGAAGAGGGTTCGCTGGTAGCGACGCATCAGCTCTTCATAGGCCCGCGTGACATGGAACAGCTCCTCGTGCGAACGCGCCACCAACTCCTCGTCAGAGAGCTCGCGGGGGTCGTAGCGCACGGGCAGCGTATGTACTTTATTCAAAACAGGTCGGCCCGAAGGTCAGGTCCCCGAAGGTCAGGTCATTGTCCGCCAAGGCATGATCGCTCAGCCTTTTTGCGGCGGCATACATTAGCAAAACGTTGACCTATCGGCTACTCACCCGCTGTTCCAGCAGCTCGCGGTTGGACATCGAAACCAGCTCGCCGTCGTCGGTCATCACTGTCGTCTTGACGGTGCCGATTTCCTCGATCTGCCCTTCGACCCCTCCAACCTGCACCTGCTGGCCCACTTGAAACAGTTCCCGCACGTAGATCCCGGCCAGTATCTGACTGGCGATTTCACGGCTGCCCAACCCCATGGCCAGTGCTGCGGCCAGACCAACGGTAATCAAGGCGATGACGATCACGTGGTTCAGCAGGTCGGTCTTGACCTCCAGCTGGCTGATGGCCACCGAAATGCTGATGATGATCACCAACCACTGCGCCACACGTCCCAGGCCACCTGCGTAATCGAGCCCTACCCCTTCGGCAGCGCCGCGTACCACGCCATTGACCAGTTGCGCCAGCAGTACACCGACCAGCAACACCAAGGCTGCACCGAACACCTTGGGCAGGTACAGCGCCAGCATGTCCAGGGTCGCCGAAACCCGCTGCAGCCCCAGCGACTCGGCGGCCGACACCAGGAAAATCAACAGCACGAACCAATAGACGATCTTGCCGATGAGGGTCGAGATCGGCACCCTGAGGCCGCCACGGCCAAGCAGTTTGGTCAGGCCGGTCCCCGCCATCAGGCGGTCGAGCCCGAACTTGGCCAGCAGCTTGGACAACAACGTGTCGAGCAGCTTGGCGACCAGGAAGCCCAGCAGTACCACCACCAACGCCCCGAACAGGTTGGGGATGAAATTGGCGACCTTGGTCCACAGGGCAGTCATCGCCGCCACCAGGCTTTGAGTCCAGGGGTCCAGTTCCATTGATCAATCAGCCTTATCCGCAGCGGCGGAATCCGTACGACGAGACACCGGCGCGATATTCGCCGAACCACTGTTCACCGCGATCATGAATGCCTGACCCCAGCGCCCTATCAGGCTGAAGAGATCGCCCGCGCCGACCTGGCGATTGGCGGTCTTGAGCACTCGCCCCAGCGCGGCGCGGTCGTCGCGACCCGGCGCGTGAGCATTGAGCATGTCTCGCAGGGATTCTTCGAACGGATCAGGCATGCATACCTCGCGAATTTCATTCAAAGACGAGACCCTGCGGCGGTGAGTCACAAAGGTCTCGGCGAGCACAGGGTAAATTCCGTGTCAGACCCAGCGCAAGCGTCGAAACAACAACCACTGGCCCAACGCTACGGCCACCATCAATGCGCAGGCAATGGTGAAACCATAGGGGCTGTCGGAACCGGGAATGCCACCGACGTTGATGCCCAGCAGACCGGTCAGAAAGCTCATCGGCAGAAAGATGCCGGTGATGATGCCGAAGCGATACATGGTGCGGTTCATGCGCTCGCTCTGACGCCGGTCTTCGGCCTCGAGCACCAGCCCCACGCGCTCGCGCGCCAGTTCCAGCTCTTCCAGATAACGGGTCAGGCTGTTGTTGAGTTCGTTCCAGTAGTCGGCGTCGTCGTCGACGAACCAGGGCACCTTGTTGCGCGCCAACTGGCCAAAGATATCGCGTTGCGGCGCGAGGAAGCGCCGCAGCCCGGCCGCCCTTCGGCGCAGCTGCAAAATGCTGCCGTGCTCGGGCGTGTACCGTTCGTCGGCGTCGAGTTTGTCTTCCTCCATATCGACGATGTCGGAGAGGTCTTCGACCAGTGCCTGGACCTTTTCGGTCAAGTGCTGAGCCAGGTACAGAATCAACTCCGAAGCGGTTTTCGGGCCCTTGCAGGCGGCGAACTGTTCGAGCAGGTCGTCGGTCGCGCGCAAGGGCCGCAGTCGCAGGGAAATGATGCGCTGGGCCTGGGCGAAAATCCGCACCGAGACCATGTCCTCGGGCTCGGCTCCTGGATTGAGATTGACCCCACGCAGGAACAGCAGCAGTTCATCGTCGGGCAACGGGACCAAGCGCGGGCGGGTGTTCTCCTCCAGCAGCAGGTCGCAGCTGAATTCGCTCAGGCCACTATTGCGGCGCAACCAGTCACGGGTCTGGGGATGGCTGCGGTCCCAGTGCAGCCACAGGCTCTGGTGAGGTTGCAGCTGCAGCCCGTCGATATCGGTCCGGGCAACCGACCGCGCACCTCCCTTGCCGTCCAGCAACAGGGCATGCACCAGCCCCCATTGCGCATTTTCTTCCTCGTACATCGTGTCCCCGTTACTGATGGAAAGTTGTCATTCGGGCATGCTCAACGCCTCTGGCGAGACGATGATGCCGTTGTTGTCGGCATACAGATAGTGGCCGGGAACGAATGTGACACCGGCGAAGCTGACCTTCACATCGAGATCACCCAGACCCCGCTTGACGGTCGGCATCGGATGGCTGGCCAGGGCCTGCACACCGACATCGGTTTGCGCGAGCATGTCGACGTCACGCACGCACCCATAGATGACCAGGCCTTCCCAACCGTTCTCCGCGGCTTTCTGGGCAAGCATGTCGCCCAGCAGCGCCTTGCGCAGCGAGCCTCCACCGTCGACCACCAGCACCTTGCCGGTGCCATCCAGAGCCACCTGCTCGCGTACTCGCGAGTTGTCTTCGAAGGTCTTGATGGTGACGATCTGGCCGCCGAAGGAGTCGCGGCCACCGAAATTGCTGAACATCGGCTCGAGCACCTCGACGTCGGGGTAGGCATCACACAGGTCGGGGGTCAGATAGTGCATGGCATTGCTCCTGGGGCGAATGGCGGCTGCAAGAGCCAGTAGCCTGCACCGGACGCGGCGCGGCCCTCACAGCCTAGACCATGCTCAGGTCGTCGCCAACGGTGTCGCGCCGGGCAGCAGCGGCCGGTAGGGGTCGCTCAGCCAGGTCCCGACCAGCGGCCAGACCTCGGCCTGGGCTTGCGCGCTGACCAGCATGCGCACGTGGTCGAAGTCGTCGCCGAAGCCCTGGGCGCGGCCCAGGTTGACGAACTGGTTGTGGCTCCCGGCAAATTGCTCGAACAGCTGGCGGCAGTCCCAGCTTGGATCCTGCAGGTCACCGACCGCCGCAACGGCGAGGATGGGCAGCTTCACTTCGCCCAGCCCCTGCCACCAGTCCCGCTCGGCATCGCCGAAACGGCCGAACAGGCCTTTCCAGCGCATCCATTCCAGGCCAACGCCCACCGGCTCGTCTTCCGGGCCACGTTTGAGGCGGGCCCCGGAAATGTGTGGATAGCGCTTGAGCAGGCGGCGCGCGGCCCAGTTCAGCGGAGGAATCCGCAACTGCCAGTGACGTCGACTGACCTGGGCACCGAACAGGGCCGCAGACGCTGCCAGATCGCCTTGCAGATAGCCCCCACCCAAGGCGGCGGCCAGGGTGATGCCGCCGAGCGAATGCCCGATCCAATGCGGCGTCTGAGCACTGACCTCGGCGACGAACGCACCGATGACCGGAAGATCGTAGCGGGCGTAGTCGGCCACGGTATTGCTGGCGTAGTGCTGGTTGCGCGGCGACAGCCCGTGGCCGCGCATTTCGGCTATCCATACGTCGAATCCGCGACGTGCCAGCCAAGGCCCCAGGCCTATGCCCTTGGGCGAGTACCAGAAGCGCCGGTTGGAAAAGCTGCCATGCAGAAGGATCACCGGCACCCCGCGAGCACCGGGTTGATCGGCCAGGCCCAGGCGCGTCAACGCCAGCTCGACACTGGGGTCGGGGCTGTTGGCGGCCTTGATGCGGTAGATGTCTTCGCTGAGGTCGCCGCGACGCTCGGCACTGAGCAGCGCGACGGGAAAGAGGGTACTGCTGCTTTGCATAAGGCACTTGCGTCTGAATGAATGGGGCTGTAACCGGGGCGCAAGCCGCGTCTGTGTTGATCTGTGCGTGAAGGGCAGGATCAAGGGCGACGCGGCTTGCGCCGCTGCTACAGGCGACCGGGGTGTTTGAAAGGACACACCGGTCTGGGGTGATACAGGGGACCGGGGTGCCGGAAAGGACACACCGGTCTGGGGTGGGACGGCTTAAACGACGCTTTCCTTTTCTGCCAGGAAGAACCAGGTTTCCAGGACCGAGTCCGGGTTCAGCGACACGCTTTCGATGCCCTGCTCCATCAGCCATTTGGCCAGGTCAGGGTGATCGGACGGGCCCTGGCCGCAGATGCCGATGTACTTGCCGGCCTTGTTGCAGGCCTGGATGGCATTGGCCAGCAGCTTCTTGACCGCCGGGTTACGCTCGTCGAACAGGTGGGCGATGATCCCCGAGTCGCGGTCCAGGCCGAGGGTGAGCTGGGTGAGGTCGTTGGAACCGATCGAGAAGCCGTCGAAGAACTCCAGGAACTCGTCGGCCAGGATGGCGTTGGACGGCAGCTCGCACATCATGATGATGCGCAGACCGTTGTCGCCGCGGGCCAGGCCATTCTCGGCGAGCAGGTCGATCACCTGCGACGCTTCGCCCAGGGTGCGCACGAACGGCACCATGATCTCGACGTTGGTCAGGCCCATTTCGTTGCGCACCCGCTTCATCGCCCGGCATTCGAGCTCGAAGCAGTCGCGGAACGACTCGCTGATGTAGCGCGACGCCCCGCGGAAGCCCAGCATCGGGTTCTCTTCTTCCGGCTCGTAGAGCTTGCCGCCGATCAGGTTGGCGTATTCGTTGGACTTGAAGTCGGACAGCCGGACGATGACTTTTTTCGGCCAGAAGGCCGCAGCCAGGGTGCTGATGCCCTCGACCAGCTTGTCGACGTAGAAATTCACCGGGTCGCTGTAGCCGGCCACACGCTTGTCTACGCTGTCCTTGATTTCCGGGGTCAGGGTGTCGTAGTTGAGCAGCGCCTTGGGGTGCACGCCGATCATCCGGTTGATGATGAACTCCAAGCGCGCCAGGCCGACACCGGCATTGGGCAACTGGGCGAAATCGAAGGCGCGATCCGGGTTGCCGACGTTCATCATGATCTTGAATGGCAGCTCGGGCATGGCGTCGACCGAATTCTGCTTGATGTCGAAGCCCAGTTCGCCCTCGAAGATGTAGCCGGTGTCGCCCTCGGCGCAGGACACCGTCACGCCCTGGCCGTCCTGGAGCAGTTGCGTGGCGTTGCCGCAGCCCACCACTGCCGGAATGCCCAGCTCGCGGGCGATGATCGCGGCGTGGCAGGTTCGCCCGCCGCGATTGGTGACGATGGCACTGGCGCGTTTCATCACCGGTTCCCAGTCCGGGTCGGTCATGTCCGAAACCAGCACGTCACCGGCCTGGACCTTGTCCATCTCGGAGACGTCGTGAATGATGCGGACCTTGCCGGCGCCGATGCGCTGGCCGATAGCGCGGCCCTCGACCAGCACGGTGCCCTTTTCCTTGAGCAGGTAGCGTTCCATCACGTTGGCGCTGGAGCGGCTCTTCACTGTCTCCGGGCGCGCCTGGACGATGTACAGCTGGCCGTCGTCGCCGTCCTGGGCCCACTCGATGTCCATCGGCCGGCCGTAGTGCTTCTCGATGATCATCGCCTGCTTGGCCAGCTCGCTGACCTGCGCATCGGTCAGGCAGAAACGCGCACGTTCGGCCTTGTCGACGTCCACTACCTTGACCGAGCGTCCGGCGCGCGCTTCGTCGCCGTAGACCATCTTGATCGCCTTGCTGCCCAGGTTGCGCCGCAGGATCGCCGGACGACCGGCCTCCAGGGTGTGCTTGTGCACATAGAATTCGTCGGGGTTCACCGCGCCTTGCACCACGGTTTCGCCCAGGCCGTAGGCGCCGGTGATGAACACCACGTCACGGAACCCGGACTCGGTGTCCAAAGTGAACATCACCCCGGCAGTGCCGGTTTCCGAACGCACCATGCGCTGCACGCCGGCCGACAGGGCAACCAGCTTGTGGTCGAAGCCCTGGTGCACGCGGTAGGCGATGGCGCGGTCGTTGAACAGCGAGGCAAAGACTTCCTTGGCCGCGCGAATGACGTTCTCGACACCGCGGATATTGAGGAAGGTTTCCTGCTGGCCGGCAAAGGAGGCATCGGGCAGGTCTTCGGCGGTGGCCGAGGAACGCACGGCAACGGCGATGTCCGGGTTGCCCTTGGACAGCTCGGCGAAGGCGATGCGGATCTCTTCGTTGAGACGCTCGGGGAACTCGGCCTCCATGACCCACTGGCGGATCTGCGCGCCGGTGCGAGCCAGGGCATTGACGTCGTCCACGTCGAGCGCATCGAGGGCCGCGTGGATCTGCTCGTTGAGCCCGCTCAGGTCGAGGAAGTCGCGATAGGCCTGGGCGGTGGTGGCAAAGCCGCCAGGCACCGACACGCCGGCACCAGCCAGATTGCTGATCATCTCGCCCAGGGACGCATTCTTGCCCCCCACGTGTTCCACATCATTGTTGCCAAGCTTATCGAGGGAAACTACGTACTCTACCAAGGTGATCTCTCCACTGACTGGGTTGGAAAAGCTCGGGATGCCCGGCGCGAATCGTCGCACGCGGGGGGCTGTGGCCGCAGCCTCGGAAATGAACGAGAATGCCTGGCAATGCTGGCCGTCAATCGGGCCTATCATATCCAAGAATCGTCAGTTGCCTAAGGGCCGGGGCGCACAATGAAACGATCTGCATTCTTCATCTCCGACGGTACCGGCATTACCGCCGAAACGCTGGGGCAAAGTCTACTGGCGCAGTTCGAAAACATTACCTTCAGCAAGTTCACGCGGCCCTATATCGACAGCGTGGACAAGGCTCGGGCCATGGTACAGCAAATCAATAACTGCGCCGAAAAGGCCGGTGTGCGACCGATCATCTTCGACACCATCGTCAATCAGGACATCCGCGAGATCCTCGCCACCTCCAACGGCTTCATGATCGACATCTTCTCGACCTTCCTCGCCCCGCTGGAAATGGAGCTCAGCGCACATTCCTCGTACTCGGTGGGCAAGTCCCACTCCATTGCGCACAATGCCAACTACATGGAACGCATCGAAGCGGTCAACTTCGCGCTGGACAACGACGACGGCGCCAGAACCCACTACTACGACAAGGCCGACCTGATCCTGGTGGGCGTGTCGCGCTGTGGCAAGACCCCGACCTGCCTGTACATGGCCATGCAATTCGGCATCCGCGCCGCCAACTACCCGCTGACCGAAGACGACATGGAGCGCCTGCAGTTGCCACCCGCGCTCAGGGCCCACCAGCACAAGCTGTTCGGCCTGACCATCGACCCCGATCGACTCACCGCGATCCGCCACGAACGCAAGCCCAACAGCCGTTACGCCAGCTTCGCCCAGTGCGAGTTCGAGGTGCGCGAGGTGGAAGGCCTGTTTCGCCGCGAGAACATTCCGAACATCGACTCGACCCATTTTTCGGTGGAAGAAATCTCCGCCAAGATCCTCGTCGAGAAAGGCGTCGAACGGCGCTTCAAATAGGCGCCTGCACCCGTGGCGCCCACCCCTGACGAGCGGTCGACCCTCGAACTTCACGGTCGTTTCGCACTCCAAGGCCTCGCCCGACTGTGCCTGCGCTGGCGGCACGAAAGCACCGTGCTAGAATGCGGTGCTCTCTTCCTGTTACCCGCGAAACGTTTTTGCGGTGCCCGATTCGGTATTCATAATTTCAATTCATGACTCTCAAACCCCTCTCCCGCCTGTTCAGCCTTTTATTCATTCCGTTCATTCCGGGCCTGGGCCTGGCTGCCGAAAAGACCACCTACGGCTTGAACGAGTACGCACAGTTGACCGACATCAACCTGCGGGTCGCAGCCAAACTCGATACGGGCGCATTGACCGCCTCGCTCAGTGCCCGTGACATCAAGCGTTTCAAGCGCAATGGCCAACCCTGGGTGCGCTTCTACCTGGCGATCGACAATGCCCATTCCCACCCCATCGAGCGGCCGCTGGTGCGCGTGAGCTCCATCAAGCGACGCGCCGACGATTGTGAATGCAGTGCCCGCGAACGCAAGACCCACACCCAGCGGCCGGTGATCGAACTCGACGTGTGCATGGGCCATACCCAGCGCCGCATCGAAGTCAACCTCACCGACCGCACCGCATTCGACTACCCGCTGCTGATCGGCTCCGATGCGCTCACCCGCTTCGATGCGCTGGTCGACCCCAGCCGCAAACACGCTGCCGGCAAACCCGCCTGCGCCACTGTCGCCACCATCGCAGAGTAATTTCAATGCGCGCTCTAACCCTGCACTTGAAGATCCTGATCACCGCGCTGGTGGGGCTGGGCATCGCCATCACCGCCTATCAGATCCTCGTACTCGGCATCCCGGTGACCGAAGACGAAACCGACGATCTGTGGAACATCGACGCCAAGGTCGAATTCGTCGCCAGCGCCAAGGACCCGGTGAAGGTGCAGATGTTCGTGCCGCCACTGAGTCGTGACTATGTGAGCCTCAACGAGAGCTTCATCTCCAACAACTACGGGGTCAGCGTCAATCGTCTGGACGGCAACCGCAAGGTGACCTGGTCGGCCCGGCGCGCTTCGGGCAACCAGACGCTGTACTACCGCCTGGTGCTGACCAAGCGCTACAGCGGCGAAAAAATCAAGGTCAAGGGGCCGATCTTCCGCGACAGCCTGGCCGTGGAAGGCCCGGAAAAGATCGCCGCCGAAGCATTGCTGGCGCCCATCCGCCAGCATTCGGCCGATGTCGAGACTTTCGTCGGCGAAACCATCAAGCGGGTCAACAATCTGGCCGACGACAACGTCAAGCTGCTGCTGGCCGGCGACACCTCGACCTTGCACAAGGCACGCATCATCGACCTGCTGCTGTCCATCGCCCACGTGCCGATGGAAAAGGTCCACACCGTGCGCCTGCTCGCCGACCAGGCGCAGACACCGGAACTGTGGCTGCGCAGCTTCAACGGCAACGACTGGCTGTACTTCAACCCCGATACCGGCGAGCAGGGCCTGCCCGAGGATCGCCTGCTGTGGTGGACGGGTGACGAAAACCTGGTGAGCGTCGAGGGTGGCCGCAAGGCAACCGTCACCTTCACCATGAACAACAGCGAGATGAACGCCATTCGCCTGGCCAAGCTGACCGACGAGAACACCGACGCCGACTTCCTCGAGTACAGCCTGTACGGCCTGCCGCTGCAGACCCAGCAGACCTTCATGATCATGGTGATGATCCCGATCGGCGTGCTGGTGATTCTGATCCTGCGCAACCTGATCGGCATCCAGACCCTGGGCACCTTCACTCCGGTGCTGATCGCCCTGGCATTCCGCGAAACCCAGCTGGGCTTCGGCATCATCCTGTTCACGGTGATCACCGCGCTGGGGCTGTCGCTGCGCTCCTACCTGGAACACCTGAAGCTGCAGATGCTGCCCAGGCTGTCCGTGGTGCTCACTTTCGTCGTGGTGCTGATTGCCGCGATCAGCCTGTTCAGCCACAAGCTGGGCCTGGAGCGCGGGTTGTCGGTGGCGCTGTTCCCGATGGTGATCCTGACCATGACCATCGAGCGTTTGTCGATCACCTGGGAAGAGCGCGGCAGCGGGCATGCCTTGAAGGTCGCGGTGGGCACGCTGTTCGCCGCCTCCCTGGCGCATATCCTGATGAGCGTGCCGGAGCTGGTGTACTTCGTGTTCACCTTCCCGGCGATCCTGCTGATCCTGGTGGGCTTCATGCTCGCCATGGGCCGCTACCGCGGCTACCGGCTGACCGAACTGGTGCGTTTCAAGGCCTTTCTCAAGCAGGCCGACTCCTGATGTTCGGCCTGTGGAAAACCTGGAAAGCGCTGGAGGCCCGCGGCATCATGGGCATCAACCGGCGTAACGCCGACTATGTGCTCAAGTACAACCGGCGCAGCCTGTACCCCATCGTCGATGACAAGATCATCACCAAGGAACGCGCCATCGCGGCGGGTATCCATGTGCCCGAGATGTTCGGGGTGATCTCCACGGAAAAACAGATCGATCGCCTCGACGAGATCATCGGCGGGCGCAGTGACTTCGTGGTCAAGCCGGCCCAGGGCGCTGGCGGTGACGGCATCCTGGTGGTCGCCGACCGCTTCGAGGAGCGCTTTCGCACCGTGTCGGGCAAGATCATCAGCCGCGAAGACATCGAGCACCAGATTTCCAGCATCCTCACCGGCCTCTATTCGCTGGGCGGGCACCGTGACCGCGCGCTGATCGAATACCGGGTGATCCCCGACCAGATCTTCAAGAGCATCAGCTACGAAGGCGTACCGGACATCCGCATCATCGTGCTGATGGGCTACCCAGTAATGGCCATGCTGCGCTTGCCGACCCGGCAGTCGGGCGGCAAGGCCAACCTGCACCAGGGCGCCATCGGCGTCGGCGTCGACCTGGCCACGGGCGTGACCTTGCGCGGCACCTGGCTGAACAACATCATCAGCAAGCACCCCGACACCACCAACGCCGTGGACGGTGTGCAGTTGCCCAACTGGGACGGCTTCATGCGCCTGGCCGCCGGCTGCTTCGAATTGTGCGGGCTGGGCTACATCGGCGTCGACATGGTCCTGGACCAGGAGAAAGGCCCGCTGATCCTGGAGCTCAACGCCCGCCCCGGGCTGAACATCCAGATTGCCAACGACTGCGGCCTGACCCTGCGCACCCAGGCCGTGGAAAAACACCTGGAAGCGCTGGCGGCCGAAGGCATCGTGGAAACCGTCGAAGAGCGCACGCGCTTCGTCCAGGCACTGTTCGGTCATGTGCCCGCAGCAGTGACCTGAGCGCGGACGCCACGCCACCCGCACACGCGGCGCCCGGCTGCATTACAATCCCAGCCCCGCTACTGGCCACCGACCTATCATGCCAACCTGCTCGCTTCACGCCCTGCCCTACCTGGCCGACCCGGCGCCCTATTTCGCTGCGGTTCGCCACGCGCCTGGCGCGGTGCTGCTCGACAGCGCGCAGCCGATCGCCCAGCGCGGCCGCTTCGACCTGATCAGCGCCTGGCCGTTGCAGACCTTCGGCGTCCACGCCGGTGAGTCCGGCCAGCAGTACCTGCAACGGGCCCGTGTCGCGCTTGCCGGACTGGGCCAGGCGCAATTGCCCGACGGCTGCGAGTTGCCCTTCGCCGGAGGGCTGATCGGCTACCTGAGCTACGATTTCGGCCGCAGGCTGGAGACCCTGCCAGCGCCCAACCACGACGACCTCGACCTGCCGCACGCTAGCCTGGGCCTCTACGCCTGGGCGCTGATCAGCGACCATCGCCGGCAGACCAGCGAATTGATGTTCCATCCCGCGCTGGATGCACGCGAACGGCAACGCTTGATCGACCTGTTCGCCCAACCGACCGCGCTCGAAGCGCCGGCCTTCCGGCTGCACTCTTCGATGACACCGGACCGAACCGCGGAGCAGTACCGGCGGGCATTCGAAAAGGTGCAGGCCTACATCCAGGCCGGAGACTGCTATCAGGTCAATCTGACCCAGCGTTTTCGTGCCGCCTGCGCAGGCGACCCGTGGGCCGCTTATCAGGCCGTGCGCGCTGCCTGCTCTACGCCGTTTTCCGGCTACCTGCAGTTGGCTGGCGGCGCAGCCTTGTTGAGCTTTTCGCCAGAGCGTTTCATCAAGGTCACGGCTGGTCATGTCGAAACCCGGCCGATCAAGGGCACCCGCCCGCGCAGCCTCGACCGCGAAGAAGACGCGCGCCAGGGTCGCGAGCTGCTGGCCAGTGCCAAGGACCGCTCGGAGAACCTGATGATCGTCGACCTGCTGCGCAATGACCTGGGCCGAAGCTGCCGGATCGGCTCGGTGCGGGTGCCGCAGCTGTTCGCCCTGGAGAGCTATCCGAACGTTCATCACCTGGTCAGCGCCGTGACCGGTGAGTTGGCCGCGGACAAGGACTGTCTGGACCTGCTCGCCGGCAGTTTTCCCGGTGGCTCGATCACCGGCGCGCCGAAGATCCGCGCCATGCAGATCATCGACGAAGTGGAACCGACACAACGCGCCATCTACTGTGGTTCGTTGCTGTACCTGGATGTGCGCGGTGAAATGGACAGCTCCATCGCCATCCGTACCTTGCTGGTCAAGGACGGCCAGGTCTGCTGCTGGGGCGGTGGCGCGATCGTGGCCGACTCGCAGTGGCAGGCCGAATACGAAGAGTCGATCTTCAAGGTGAGCGTGCTGCTGGATACCCTCGCGGGGCTCTGAACCGGGTCATGTCGCCCGGTGTTTTTTTGTTACCATTGCGCCACATAGAGCGCCAAGCGCCACTTTGACCAGGAAGCCGCCTGATGAGCCAACCCTTCGATGTCGCCGACATGGCGACGACCTACGCGACCAAGTCCCCGCAGGACATTCTCAAGCTCGCCTTCGCCAACTTCGGCGACGACCTCTGGATTTCCTTCAGTGGTGCCGAAGACGTGGTGCTGGTGGACATGGCCTGGAAACTGAACAAGAACGTCAAGGTGTTCAGCCTGGACACCGGCCGCCTGCACCCGGAAACCTATCGCTTCATCGAGCGGGTACGCGATCACTACCAGATCACCATTGAACTGGTCTCGCCGGACAACGCGCTGCTGGACCCTTTCGTCAAGCAAAAGGGACTGTTCAGCTTTTATCGCGATGGTCATGGCGAGTGCTGTGGTATCCGCAAGATCGAGCCGCTGCGGCGCAAGCTGTCCACCGTCAGCGCCTGGGCCACCGGCCAGCGGCGCGATCAGAGCCCAGGCACCCGTAGCCAGGTAGCGGCGGTGGAAGTGGACGGCGCGTTTTCGACGGCCGAGCGCACGCTGTACAAGTTCAACCCCTTGGCGCAGATGAGCAGCGAAGAGGTGTGGGGCTACATCCGCATGCTCGAACTGCCCTTCAATAGCCTGCACGAGCGCGGCTTCATCAGTATCGGCTGCGAGCCCTGCACGCGGCCGGTGCTGCCCAACCAACACGAGCGCGAGGGGCGCTGGTGGTGGGAGGAAGCCACGCAAAAGGAATGCGGGCTGCACGCGGGCAATCTGATCGCCAAGACCTGAGCCACGGGACGCCGCTTGGGCATGGCATGCCTGGGAACGGCGGCGCAATCAATGCTCGGGCAACTCGACACCTTCGAACAAGGCTTCCAGTTCCTGCTTGTTGTGGCACTGGATGGCCTTGGCCATGACCTCGCGGGTGAGGTGCGGCGCGAACTTCTCGATGAAGTCGCACATGAAGCCGCGCAGAAAGGTGCCACGGCGGAAGCCGATGCGGGTCACGCTGGATTCGAACAGGTGATCGGCGTCGAGCACCACCAGGTCGTTGTCGAGCTTGGTATCGACCGCCATCTTGGCCACGATGCCCACACCCAGGCCCAGTCGAACATAGGTCTTGATGACGTCGGCATCGGCGGCGGTGAACACCACCTTCGGCGCCAGGCCACGCCGCGAGAACGCTTCGTCGAGCTTGGAGCGACCGGTGAAACCGAACACGTAGGTGACGATCGGGTACTCGGCCAGTGCCTCGAGCGTCAGCTTCGGCACCTTGGTCAGCGGATGCCCCTGAGGCACCGCAATGCAGCGGTTCCAGCGGTAGCACGGCATCATGATCAGGTCGCCGAACGAGTCCAGCCCTTCGGTGGCAATGGCGAAGTCGACGGTACCGTCGGCGGCCATTTCGGCAATCTGCATCGGCGAGCCCTGATGCATGTGCAGGGCCACATCCGGGTACTGCTTGATGAAACTGCTGATCACCGTCGGCAATGCATAACGGGCCTGGGTGTGGGTGGTGGCGATGGAGAGCGTGCCCTTCTTCTCGTTGGAGAACTCCTGGGCGATCTGCTTGATGCTTTCCACCTTGCGCAGGATCTCGCCGGCGGTGGTGATGATGCGTTCACCAGCCGGGGTGACGCGGGTCAGGTGTTTGCCACTGCGTGCGAAGACTTCAACACCTAATTCGTCTTCCAGCAGGCGGATCTGCTTGCTGATACCTGGCTGCGAGGTATACAGGCTTTGCGCCGTGGCGGAGACGTTGAGGTCATGATGCGCTACCTCCCAGATGTAGCGCAGTTGCTGAAGCTTCATATGAATCCCTCACACAGGAAAAACCGCCAGTCGTCGGCGACGGGTTATAACTATATTAAAGGTTGTAACAATAAATCTAGAACTTTTTATTAAATTTGTAGGAAAAATAACCAACCCAGACTCATCCTCTGGGTCGGCTGCGGTGCTCGGTCAGGGGCACCATGTAGACCGGCACCGGGGACAGCTGCAGCACGCGGGCCGCAGTGCGTCCCAGGGGAACGTCAACAGTGGCACCGTGGCTGTGACTGCCGAATACCAGCAAGTCCACCGCCAGTCGCTGCGCCTGGTCAAGGATGACCTCGGCTGGATCCCCTTGCCTCACGCGCACGGCGCGGATCAAGGCCAGGCCTGGCTCGTCGTCGCCCAGGTCGCTGCGCAGGCTCTGCAGGACCTTCTCCTCGATCCCGGCCATGACGGTATTGAGCCCTTGATTGTGCAGGCGGTCGAGCGTGGACTCGTCCAGGTAACTTTGCAGCACCGATTCGGCGATCAGGCCCATCGGCTCCACGGCATGGATGACATACAGCTGCGCGTTGAAACTGCGCGCCAGGGCTACGGCGTGCTGCATGACGAACGGGGCATATACCCCCAGGTCAGTGGCGTACAGCATGGAGCGGATCATGCGACCTCCGAAGTAGCCAATGCGACAGGCATACTTGAGCGTAGCAGTGCCGCCCGCCGTGCACCGGTCGTCGGCGCATGGCAATGGCACAAATCCGTTGTCTGCATGCGCTCTAACGCGCTAAGGTTCGACTCCCCCGCCGCTCATAATCATGCTGTGCCTCGCCGTGCGGGGTTCGCTGGCGGCCGGCACCCGTGACCTGACGAGTAACACGATGGCTGACCTACCGATCGACGACCTAAACGTCGCTTCCAACGAAACCCTCATCACCCCTGCGCAGCTGAAGCGGGAAATCCCGCTCAGTGCCGCCGCGCACACCACCGTGGCCGCTGGCCGTGAAGTGGTGCGCGATATTCTCGATGGGCGTGACCATCGCCTGTTCGTGGTCATCGGCCCGTGCTCGATCCACGACATCGATGCAGCGCACGAATATGCGCGCCGGCTCAAGGCGCTGGCCGCCGAAGTCTCGGACACCCTGTACCTGGTCATGCGCGTGTACTTCGAAAAGCCGCGCACCACGGTTGGCTGGAAAGGCCTGATCAACGATCCGTACCTGGACGACTCGTTCAAGATCCAGGACGGTCTGCACATCGGTCGGAAACTGCTGCTGGATCTGGCCGAAATGGGCCTGCCTACCGCGACCGAGGCGTTGGACCCGATTTCGCCGCAGTACCTGCAGGACCTGATCAGCTGGTCGGCCATCGGCGCGCGCACCACCGAATCGCAAACCCACCGTGAAATGGCTTCGGGCCTGTCCTCGGCCGTGGGCTTCAAGAACGGTACCGACGGCGGCCTGACCGTGGCCATCAACGCGTTGCAGTCGGTGTCCAGTGCGCATCGGTTTCTGGGCATCAACCAGGAAGGTGGCGTATCCATCGTCACCACCAAGGGCAATGCCTACGGCCACGTGGTGCTGCGCGGCGGCAACGGCAAGCCCAACTACGACTCGGTCAGCGTGGCGGTGTGCGAGCAGGCGCTGGAAAAAGCAGGCATCAAGGCCAACATCATGGTCGACTGCAGCCACGCCAACTCCAACAAGGACCCGGCACTGCAACCGCTGGTGATGGAGAACGTGGCCAATCAGATCCTGGAAGGCAACCAGTCGATCATCGGCCTGATGGTGGAAAGCCATTTGAATTGGGGCAGTCAGTCGATTCCCAAGGACTTGGGCGACCTGCAGTACGGCGTATCGGTCACCGATGCGTGCATCGACTGGGCCAGCACTGAAAAGACACTGCGCAGCATGCACGCCAAACTCAAGGATGTGTTGCCCAAGCGGAGCCGCTGAAGCCAAGGGCCGGGTCCATAGCTTCCACTGACCCGGCCTTGCGGCATGCAGACGCAGCCTGGCTTTCTACAGCTTGGCCGCACGGCGCTGGTGGCGTTCCATGTAGCGCTCGACATAGGAGCACGACGGGATCACCGTGTAGCCATGACTCTCGGCGTAGTCCAGAGCCTGCTCGGTAAGTGCCGCAGCGATGCCCCGACCGCGCAAGGCGTTGGGTACGAAGGTGCGGTAGATGTCCAGGGTCTGCTTGCCCAGGTCCATGTAGGTGAGGTACGCACGGTGGCCGTCGATATTGATTTCGAACTGGTGACCGGCCTGGTCGTGGTGGATCGAAAGCGCCTCGCTCATCGCGTTTCCTCGCGGGTCTTGGATTTAGACCTCTACCTTACCGCTCTTTGTACAACGAAGAAACAGTTGCGCAGGCCTGTGCTGATTTTGTCATCAAACGCAATCGTGATGCCTGCAACGGCAGCAAACAACATCAGCGTGCAGGCGAGTTGATTGTCTTCGCCGCAACTCATTTTCGACTTCCCGGCCATCCCTCAACTGCGTGCGGCCGAAGACATTTAAACCCTGCCTTAGTTCATGCATCAAGCAATTACGCGATGCACTTGCGCACGCCCCCGGATTGCGCCCAACCAGCGCTAGACCGTGGTTTGCGGGTTACGTTCCGCCCCTCGGGGCATGGGTGGATTTTTTTTCATCTCTTGCGCTGCGTCCGTTTACTTACTACAAGTAATGAGTAGTATGTACGGCGGCTAGTTTCTCATTCATGAGAAATGGCTACTTAAAAGAATGTCCTTCGAAGGGGAACACAATGAACAATGCTCTGAAATTCTCTGCACTGGCCCTGGCCGCCGTTCTGGCTACCGGTTGCAGCAGCGCAACCAAAGAAACCGAAGCTCGCCTGACCGCTACCGAAGACGCCGCTGCGCGCTCGCAAGCCCGTGCCGACGAAGCCTACCGCAAGGCTGACGAAGCGCTGACCGCCGCTCAGAAAGCCCAGCAGACTGCCGACGAAGCCAACGAGCGCGCTCTGCGCATGCTCGACAAGGCCAGCCGCAAGTAACAGCCTTTTCCGAGGCTGTAAAAAAACCGACCCACTGGGTCGGTTTTTTTATGGGCGCAGCAACAGCCGACTAGGGGGCGGGCGGGCTGCCAGGCGCGCTGCTGATCATCGGGACACCCGCCCCGGCAATTTCGACCGGCAGGCCGTCTTCGGCGGCGACCACATCACGGACCACGTCCCAGTTCATCTTGATGTCCGGGGCGAAGTCGCGACGGTTGAGCAACGCATTGATGACGGCGGTGTGCCTGTCCAGGGTCACCGGATCACCCTTGTCGGTCAGTTGCGCGTGGGCTTCCAGGTACACCTTGCCGCCGCTCATGCCGAACTTGTAGGACTCGTTCATGATGCGCACGCCAGTTCCAACCGGCACCATGCTGGCCAGCTCCAGCACGTTGTCGTTGTACATGCGGAAGCAGCCATGACTGGTGCGCATGCCGATGCCGAACTGCTTGTTCGAGCCGTGAATCAGGTAGCCCGGCAGGCCGAGGGTGAATTTGAAAGGCCCCAGCGGGTTGTCCGGGCCGGCAGGCACCACATTGGGCAGCGGATCACCGTCTGCAGCATGCTCGGCCTTGATCGAGGCCGGCGGCGTCCAGGTCGGATTCGGGGTCTTGGCGATGATCTTGGTGTGCGCGATGGGCGAGCCCCACCCTTCCCGGCCAATCCCCAGCGGATAGGTACGCACGACGTCCTCGCCCTTGGGGTAATAGTAGAGGCGGTACTCGGCCAGGTTGATGACGATGCCCTCGCGCGGACCCGGCGGCAAAATGAAGCGAGTCGGCAGGACAATCTGTGTACCGGCACCCGGCAGCCAGGGGTCGACGCCAGGATTGGCAGCGACCATTTCCAGATAGCCGAGGTCATTGGCCGTCGCGATGTCGGCGAAGGTGTCCTCGTACCTGGCGGTGATGGTCTGCACCTGGCCGATGATGTCTTCACCCGCAGGTGGCAACGGGAATTCCAGCGCCATGGCCGGCGTCGCTGCGAATGCGGCGGCCAGCAACAGGCTGCGGGTGAGGACGGAAAGGCTCGGCGGCATCCAGGAAATCCTTGGTCGAACTGAACGGGACAATGCCCCGATTGTACGCGCAGTTGCCGGGCGCGTGTAGACGGGGGCCGTCAGGACGCCGATCAGGGGATCGACTGCAGCTCGGGCCATACCGGTCGTGTGCCCTTGCGCTGGGCGAACAGGATGGCCCGGCACAGTTTGCACAGCCGTTGGTCACGAAAGATCAGCTTGTGCACTTCCAGCCAGCGCGGCTGGGCCGGGAGCAAGGTTCCACACAGGGTGCGGTCCACCGAACCGCCCAGTTCCAGCTGACGCGCAGCCAGGTGCACGCGACTTTCCTGGCAGGCGAACAGGTCCAGCTGATCGTCGGGCTCGATCAATTGATAGGCAAACAGGGACCAGGCGGGACGCGGCATCGGGGGCTCCAAACAGGGGGCGCCACATTAGCCGAAAGCCCGCGCGCAGAAAAGCGTCAAAGCAAGGGTTTGAGCGTCGGCCAGACGTTTTCCAGCAGTTTGCCCTGGGCGCCAGCCGTGGGATGCACGCCGTCGGCCTGCATCAGTGTCGGCACCCCGCCGACCCCTTCGAGCAGAAATGGCACCAGGGCCACTTTTTTCTCTTCTGCCAGCGTGTGATAGACCTGGGCGAACGACTGGGTGTAACGCGCGCCGTAGTTGGGCGGCAACTGCATGCCCAGCAACAGGACCTCGGCGCCGGCCTTGCGGGAGACCTCGATCATCGACGCAAGATTCTGTTGCAATTGCGTTACGGGCATCCCGCGCAGGCCATCGTTGCCACCCAGCTCGAGCACGACCAGGTCCGGCTTGTGCGCTGCAAGCAGCGCGGGCAGCCGCGCCGAGCCATTGGCCGAGGTGTCGCCAGTGATCGAAGCGTTGACCACCTTGTCGCTGAAACCCTGCTGTTCCAGGCGCTGCTCGAGCAGCGCGACCCAGCCGGCACGGGTATCCAGGCCGAAAGCCGCGCTGATACTATCGCCAACGATCAGTACCGTACCTGCCGCTGCACTCTGGGCGGCCAACATCAGGCCCAGGCCAGCACTCATCAACCACATTCGCATCGGGACTCTCCATGGGCGCAAGCATTCTTACAGCGCGGAACCTTAGCAAAGTGGTCACCAGCGCGGAAGGTGAACTGACCATTCTGCACGAACTCTCGCTGGAATTGGCCAAAGGCGACAGCCTGGCCATCGTCGGCGCATCGGGTTCGGGCAAGTCTACCCTGCTCGGCCTGCTGGCCGGCCTCGACCTGCCCAGTGCTGGTAGCGTGACCCTGGCCGGCCAGGACCTGGGCACCCTCGACGAAGACCAGCGCGCGCGGGTACGAGCCGAACACGTCGGTTTCGTGTTTCAGTCGTTCCAACTGCTCGACAGCCTCAATGCCCTGGAGAACGTGATGCTGCCGCTGGAGCTCGACGGCCGCAAGGATGCCCGAGAACATGCGCGCACGTTGCTCGAACGGGTCGGCCTGGGCCAGCGTCTGACCCACTCGCCCCGCCAGCTCTCGGGCGGCGAACAACAGCGTGTCGCCATCGCCCGCGCATTCGCGGCCGAACCGGACGTGCTGTTCGCCGACGAGCCCACCGGCAATCTTGACAGCCATACCGGCGAGCGCATCAGCGACCTGCTGTTCGAGCTCAACAAGGAACGCGGTACCACCTTGGTGCTGGTAACCCACGACGAACGCCTGGCGCATCGCTGCCACCGCCTGATCCGCCTCGATGCCGGGCGCCTCGTCGCGCCCCTGGAGCCCTGATGGCCGGCCTGCCGATGTTGCGACTGGTGGCCCTTGCCGCCCGTCAGCTGTTGCGTGATGCGCGTTCCGGCGAGCTGCGCGTGCTGTTCTTCGCCTTGCTGGTGGCGGTTGCTGCCAGTACCGCAATTGGCTACTTCGGAGCACGCCTCAACGGCGCGATGCAGTTGCGCGCCACCGAGTTTCTCGGCGCAGACCTGATCCTGCAGGGCAGCAGCCCGGCGCGTCAGGAGCAGATCGATGCAGGCATCAACGCTGGCCTGGATCATGCGCGGGTGGTGGAATTCGCCAGCGTGATTGCCGCCGACAGTGGTATCCAGCTGTCCAGCGTCAAGGCGGTCGATGAGGCTTACCCCTTGCGCGGCGAGCTCAAGAGCGCAGCGCAGCCGTATGGCGAGGAAACCGCCGGGGACGGGCCCAAGCCCGGCGAGGCGTGGGCCGAGTCACGGCTGCTGGCCGCGCTGAACCTGAAAGTGGGCGATACCCTGGATGTAGGCAGCAAGACCTTGCGCCTGGCACGGGTGCTGACTTACGAGCCGGACCGTGCCGGCAATTTCTACAGCCTCACGCCCCGGGTGATGATCAACCTGCAGGACCTGGCTGCGACCAATGTAGTGCAACCGGGCAGCCGGGTGACCTACCGTGAACTGTGGCGCGGCGCTCCCGAACGGTTGGCCGGTTATCAGAAGCAGCTGGAGCCGGGACTCGAACCCAACCAGCGCCTGCGTGATGCCAGGGACAGCAACCAGCAGATCGGCGGCGCCCTGGGCAAGGCCGAGCGCTACCTGAACATGGCGAGCCTGGTGGCAGTGCTGTTGGCCGGCGTGGCAGTGGCCATGTCGGCCAGCCGCTTCGCCGCGCGACGTTTCGATGCCAGCGCCCTGCTGCGCTGCCTCGGCCTTTCGCGGCGCGAGGTGATGCTGATGTTCTGCGTGCAGCTGGCCCTGCTGGGGCTGCTGGCGTGCCTGAGCGGCGCGCTGATCGGCTGGCTGGCGCAGCTGGTGCTGTTCCAGATGCTGCACGGACTGCTGCCAGCCGTGGTACCGGCCGGAGGGCTGTTTCCTGCGCTGGCCGGCATCGGCACCGGGCTGGTGGCGCTGGCCGGTTTCGCCCTGCCGCCCCTGGCGGCCTTGGGCGCGGTGCCGCCCTTGCGCGTGCTGCGTCGTGATTTGCTGCCAGTGCCGCCAAGCACCTGGCTGGTGTATGGCACCGCGCTGCTGGCGCTGGGCTTGATCATGTGGCGGTTGAGCCTGGACCTGGTGCTGACGTTCGCCCTGCTCGCCGGCGGCCTGTTGGCGGCGCTGATCCTGGGTGGCCTGTTGTTGCTGGCTTTGAAAAGCCTGCGCCGCTTGCTGGCGCGTTCACCCCTGCCATGGCGCCTGGGGCTCGGGCAACTGCTGCGCCATCCCCTGGCGGCTGCCGGGCAGGCGTTGGCCTTCGGCCTGATCCTGCTGGCAATGACACTGATCGCACTGCTGCGCGGCGAGCTGCTGGACAACTGGCAGAACCAGCTACCCGAGGACGCGCCGAACTATTTCGCCCTGAACATCCTGCCGGACGAGCGCGATGCCTTTGCCGGCCACCTGCAGCAGGCCGGCGCCCGCTCGGCGCCGCTGTACCCGGTCATGCCGGGGCGTCTGGTCGACATCAACGATGCACCAGTGCAGGAGCTGGTCGAAAAAGACTCGCGCGGTGAACGCGCGGTGCAGCGGGACCTGAGCCTGACCTGGTCCGAGCACCTGCCCAACGGCAATCGGATAACCGCCGGGCAATGGTGGAATGCGGCCCAGCGCTCTGACGTACCTGGCGTGTCGGTCGAAGAAGGGGTGGCGCAGAGTCTGCATCTCAAGCTTGGCGACCGTCTGACGTTCAATATCGGCGGCTCCAACCGCGATGCCGTGGTCACCAGCCTGCGCACGGTGGACTGGAACAACTTCCAGCCCAACTTCTTCATGATCTTCCAGCCCGGCACGTTCGACGACCTACCGACCACCTACCTGACCAGCTTCTATATTGCGCCTGGTCATGATTCACAGGTGGTCGAACTGTCCAGGGCATTCCCGGCGGCCACCATTCTGGGGGTCGAGGCGCTGCTGGAACAGCTGCGCAGCATCCTCGCCCAGGTCACCCTGGCGGTGGAGTACGTGCTGCTGTTCGTGCTGGCAGCGGGCATGGCGGTGTTGTTTTCCGGGCTGCAGGCCACGCTGGACGAACGCATCCGCCAAGGCGCGCTGCTCCGTGCGCTGGGTGCCGAGCGCAAACTGCTGGTCAAGGCGCGGCGCATCGAGTTCGGACTGCTGGGCGCCGCCAGTGGTGTGCTGGCAGCACTGGGAAGCGAGTTGATCAGCTTCGTGCTGTATCGCTACGCCTTCGACCTGGTCTGGACGCCGCACCCCTGGCTGCTCTGCTTGCCACTGATCGGCGCGCTGCTGGTGGGTGGCGCCGGGGTGTTCGGCACCCGTCGAGCCCTCAACGCAAGCCCGTTGCAGGTGCTCAGGGAAGGCTGAAACGCCACGGGCGATTCAGCGCAGCGTGATGAGCCCCTGCCGGGCGATGCGCACGGCATGGGCAATCACTTCGTGGGCGTCGCGGGCCGACGGTGCCTGGATCACGGCCAGCTCGAAGCTGTTGTCGGGCAGGCTCTTCAAGGCGCTGTGCTGGTCGATGAAACGCGCCACGAACGCACCGGGCTTGCCACGGCGACGCGGCCAGCCATCGAGGCTGCGCAGCAGGTTCGGCTGATGCTGGCCAACCAGCAGGATACGGGGATTGCGCAGGGACGGGCTCGCCGGGATCGGCGCAAGGCAAACGATGGGACGGGGACAGTTCATGATGGTGTTCTCAGCCTCGACCGCTTCATGTGGGAGAGCTGGGCAGCGGTGGGAGGCATCACCGAACCAGCGCTTTAGCGGTATTTCGAGGGCTCGTGAAAACCCCCAGGCGCCCCGCAAGTAGCTGTCTAAATCGGCGCATGAGCGGTAATCCTAGTGAACGGGCAGGCACGAGTCAACCGCCTGACTCGCAGGGCTTGCGACGGATGCGCACCGGATTCAGGCAGGCTTGTAGGAAATCTGGTTTACGTACCAGAGCGCTTCGCCATCGGGGATCTGCACGACAATGTCGTCGCCCTCCTGCTTCTTCAGCAGGGCACGGGCCATGGGTGAGTCGATGGAGATATAGTCATTGCGGCCATAGATCTCGTCATAGCCAACGATGCGGAATGTCTTGCGCGCGCCTTCATCGTTCTCGATCTCGACCCAGGCACCGAAGAATACCCGCCCTTCCTGTTCGGACGAATAATCGACGACCTTGACGTCTTCCAGGCGCTTGCGCAGGTAGCGCACCCGGCGATCGATCTCGCGCAGCAGTTTCTTGTTGTACTGGTAGTCGGCGTTCTCACTGCGATCGCCCAGCGATGCTGCCCAGGCGACCTTCTGCGTAATCTCCGGACGATAGACGCGCCACAGATGATCGAGTTCGGCCCTCAATGCCTCGTGCCCTTCACGGGTAATGATGTTCGTTGCCAACACGGTCTCCAGCCAGGCTCAAAGCCGTAGCCTACAGCAAACGCCCTGCCCTGCCAGTACGCCGGGCGTTCAGCGAGCAGACGCCAGCTTGCGGGCGCCGGGCTCCAGTGAGTCGCGTTCGCGGGCGAATGCCAGGTAGTACTTGTTCACACTGTTGACATAGCTCACCGAGGCCATGCCCATCTGCTCCATGGCGATGCGTTCGGTCTGGAAAAACCATTGATCGGGGTTGAGGCCGCGGCGGCGGGCCTCCTTGCGCATTGCCTGCACCCGTTCAGGGCCCATGTTGTAGGCGGCCAGGGTGAAGGCCATGCGTTCACGTTCGTTGAGTTTGTTGCTGGAAAAGAACTTGCGGCGAATCATCGCCAGATATTTGGCCCCGGCCTGCACGTTGTTGTCGAGGTTCTGGATGTTGCCCACGCCCACCCGCCGCGCCGCCGAGGGGGTGATCTGCAGCAGGCCGGTCGCGCCGCCACCACCGCGGGCGGCCGGATCGAGCTTGGATTCCTTGAAGGCCAGCGCCGCGAGGTTGAGCCAGTCCATGTGCTGCTCGCGGGCGTGCCGCTGGAGCACCGGGCGCAGCTTTTCGAGGCGCTGGCGGTCGCTGCGGGCCAATGGATAGTGAACCTTGTACAAGCCGCGGTAGACCTTGACGAAGGCGGCATCCTGGTCGCTCGGCGCCTTGTAAGAGGCCAGGAAGCGATCGACGCTGGCGCCCAGCTGCGGTGCGTCGCGGCGCACGTACCAGCTGACCGAGCCCGGTGCGCTGAGCACCACGCGACGGTCTACCCGCAGTCGCGGCATGACCTTGGCCCAACGCTCGGCGATAGGCAGTTCCACTACGGTCAACGGGTAGATCCCGGCTTGAACCATCTCCAGTACGTCTTCTGCGGCCAGGCTTGGGTCGACCCATTCGATGTCGATGGGCGCCAGCTTGCGCAACGCCAGTTTCTGGTTCAAACGTTCGATTGCAGCGCCTGCGGCGCTGCCGTTGGACAGGGCCAGGGTCTTGCCGGCCAATTGTTCGACCCGTACGTAACGCCGTCCGCCTTTGCCGCCCACCAGCACGAAAGGCACATTGGCGACCACCGCATCGCTGGCCGCGACCTTGCTGGAAGGGTGCAGCTCCATCAACTCGCCCGGCGCGACCAGGTCGCCTTCGCCGCGCTGCAGGGCGCCGAGCAGTTGCTCCTTGGCGCGCGGGATGATCTTGAGCTGCAGCGCCTGGCCTTTGCCGGCGTGAGCATTGAGATAACCTTGAAAAGCCTGCAGGCGGTGGTATTCGACGCCAATGGCCTGACCGCGAACCTGACCAGAGCTGTTGCGGCTCTGGTTGACCAGCACGCGCAATACCTTGCTCGACTGGATCTGCGCCAGGTCGCGGACCTTGGCCGGGTGCGCCGCCAGGGGAGGCCCCGCCGGACGAGCGGCGGCAGCCGAGGGCAGCCCGAGGGCCAGACAGAGCATGACAATCAGTGATCTAAGGCCCATGGTTCCCCGGCAATGTCCTGAGCAGCCCCTCACGGACCGCCACAACCTTCTGAAGTTCTTGGCTTTCTTGCCAATCGCCAAGCTCTGGTATGCTTTTCGCCTCCTGCTTCGAGGTAGCACCATGCAACTCATCGATATCGGCGTCAACCTTACCAACGACAGCTTCGCGCAGAAGCACGAGGCGGTTCTGCAGAGGGCCTACGAGGCCGGCGTCTGTCAGTTGGTGCTCACCGGGACCAGCGTCGAAGGCAGCGAACAGGCGCTGCAACTGTGCCAGCAGTGGGATGAGTCGAGCGAGCGGCTGTTCAGCACTGCGGGCATTCATCCACACAGCGCCAGCGAGTGGAACGGCGACAGCGCCGCACGCCTGCGCGACCTGCTGCGCGTGCCGCGGGTGAAGGCCGTAGGCGAATGCGGCCTGGATTTCAATCGAGATTTCTCGCCGCGCCCACAGCAGGAAAAGGTGCTGCAGGAGCATCTGGCCCTGGCCGTGGAGCTGCAGCTGCCGGTATTTCTCCACGAACGCGACGCCCACCAGCGCCTGCTGGACATTCTCAAGGACTACCGCGACCACCTGCCTGCCGCCGTGGTGCACTGCTTTACCGGCGAGCGGCAGGCGCTGTTCGGCTATCTGGACCTGGACCTGCACATCGGTATCACCGGCTGGATCTGCGACGAGCGTCGCGGCACCCACCTGCACCCGCTGGTGAGCAGCATTCCCGCCGCGCGGTTGATGCTCGAGAGCGATGCCCCGTACCTGCTGCCGCGCACCTTGCGCCCCAAACCCAAGAGTGGCCGCAACGAGCCGGCCTTCCTCAGTGAAGTGCTGCGCGAAGTGGCCCTGCATCGCGGTGAAAGCATGGCCGAACTGGCGCTGAGCACGACGGCCTGCGCGCGGGCGTTTTTCGCCCTGCCCGAAATCCCCGGCGCCGCCGCTGGCCTCTATGGCGCCGATAGCGAAGCTTGATTCGCGGCCAATGCGAGGGCTGACTATTATCGTTCTCAACTGATCCGGACCAGGATAGAGCTGAACAATTCGCCGGTGGCAGGACTCTACAGGTCATGCCATCCAGAAATGGCTCAAGCGACATCGTCTTGTTGATCCAGGTCCCGTTGCACCGCGCCCAGGGAGCATTGAGCCATGAACGACACCACCGCATTGAAGATCGTCAACGACCCGAACAACGGCCTGCGTGTGTCGCGCGCCATTGCCCTGCCATTGCTGGCTCTTTCAGCCTTGATGCTGGTCGATGCCGCCGCCTGTGCCAGCATTGGCGAAGCGGCCATCGGTGTCATTGGCCTGGTCGCAGCGTTCGCCCTGGGCCGCGGCCAGCGTGAACCCAGCCAGGCCGAGCTCAGCCAAAAACTGTCACCGTCTGCCGGCTGATAGCCAGCAGCTCCCCCTCGGGGTTCCACATGGCCGCAGAGGTGTGCCCATAGCCATCGCGGGCATGCTCGATCAGGGCCTGATAGCGGCACCAGTCGCCGCTGCGCATTGCAGGCATCGGTTGAATGAACTCGATAGTCCAGGTCAGGCTGCTGCCGGGCGCAGGCTTGCTCAGATAGGGCAGCAATGCAGGCGGCCAGGCGTCGCCCAATACCAGTAACAACGCTTCGGTGATCGGCTCATCGCGATCATGCTCACGCAGCTGCATCCATCCGCCGATACCAGCGACCGGCGTATTGCTGAAGGGCAGCGCGCCGATTCCCCAGCGCATGTCCAGATGGCGAATGTACTCCGGCGTCACCCCAGGCAGGTACGGCAACGCCGTGGATTGCTCCAGCGTTTTCATGGCCGGCACCGGCACTGCGCTGAGGGTGATCGCCGATTCGCGTGGTAGGCCGAAGCTGGCCTGGACCACGGTCATTGTGCGTCCGTTCTGCACTGCCCGAGCCAGCACCGATGTGACCGCACTGCCCTCGCGCAATATTTCCACCTGTAGATCCATGGGGACTTCCAGTTCGGCTGGCCCCACGAACGTGATCGCCATCGAACGCACCGGCCGGCCAGGGACCTGCGCCGCCATGGCCTCGTGCAGCAAAGCGGCCATGAGCCCGCCGTAGCAGGCGCGACCCTGGCTCCATTCGCGAGGTACGGTAACGCTGTGGGGTGGACGTCGTGCGCTTGCCAGCAAGTCGCGAAGGTTCATGGGCCGGCCTTGGGGTGGTTGTCGATGGGCTTGATGGTAGACAGCTCGGCGTCAGCGCGCAGCTTTCATATCGGCCAATTTCCAGTTCAAGCGGTCGTCCAGGCATGCCGCGCTACGAAGTCACGCGCCCAGCCGTACGGCCCAGTTGCCGGCGCAAGCGGGTCAGCGCAGCACGCAATTGCTCGCGCGAAACCGGTCGACCGCCATAGCGCTGGGCCATGAAGGCGTAGGCGAAGGTCAGGATGGCCTCGCTTTGCGCGGGCAATTGAACGGCTGCGCGCTCGGCGAAGGCCATGGCGCCCTCGCCGGCATGGCGCACCAGGCCACGACGGCGCAACAGGCGCTCGAACGCTGCGAACTCCTTGAGTTGCGGATCGACCCGCCGGCGCCAGGGCTTGAGCAGCCAGACACTGGCCAGCAGCATGAACGACAGCCCGCCGATCGGCAGCGCCCAGCGTTGCAGGCCCTGGAACCAGCGAGCGAGAAATTCGATCTGGCGCTCGCCCTGGTACTCCAGCACCCAGCGCTGCCATCCGTAGTTGAGGTTGTCCCATTGCAGGCGCAGGTCGTTGAGCCAGGTCAGATGAGGGTAGCGCAGCGGCGAAAAGGGTGAGCCGGCAAGGAATTCCTCGTCGGCCGACAGCGCCTGCTGCAAGCCCTGCTCGACCCGCGCCGGGGCCACCGCCGCAGTGGGATCGGCCCGTTGCCAGCCCGTGCCTGCCTGCCAGTATTCGACCCAGGCATGGGCTTCGAACTGGCGCACGGTCAGGTAATTGCCCGCCGGGTTGAGTTCGCCGCCCTGGTAGCCGGCCACCACCCGTGCGGGCACCCCTGCCACACGCAAGGCATAGACCATGGCCCCGGCGTAGTGGGCGCAGAAGCCGCGCCGGCTGTCGAACATGAATTCGTCGATACTGTCGCGACCCAGTACTGGCGGATTGAGCGTGTAGTGAAAAGGCAGTTCGCGAAACTGCCGCAGCATTTCGTCCACCAGTGCCTGAGGCGTGTCGAAACGGGCACGCAGACCCTGCGCCCACTGGCGCGTGCGCGGATCGCCCTGGGCCGGCAGTTGCAGCGCGGTGCGCAGCGCCGGGGCGGCCAACTGCGGCTCGCGAATCACCTGCGGCCACGACGTCACCGCGTACATCAGTGGCTGGTCGACCGGACGGCGGCGCTGCAGGCGGCCATCGCTCAACTGGCGCACGCCGGCCAGCGCGGTACGTGCCACGTCCAGCGCAAACAACCAGGGCTTGCCGCTGGGCTGCTGGATGATCTGATAATCCAGGGACGGACCCGTTGGCTGCCAATCCGCTGCCAGTTGGGTCTGGATCCACGGCGACTGGCTCCAGGTCCGGCCGTCGTAGACATCCAGGCTCAGGGCACGCCAATAGAGGTCGCGCTTGGCCGGTATGGCGCCGTCGAAGCTGGCACGAAAGGCTACTTCGCCGGACTGGCTGAGACTGGCGACGTCGGCCGCGCTCATGCTTTCCGACAGGCCGGTCACGCCCTGGCCCGGCTTGGGCAGCGGCAGCGACCAGAGCGGTTCCAGGCGTGGGAAGAACACGAACAACAGCAGCATCAGCGGCAGTGCCTGCAACACCAGGCTGCCCGCCAGTTTCAAGGTCGCCATGGGCCGGGCAATCAGCTGGGTCTGCTGCAGACCGATCAGGGCCGCCAACAAGGCCAGCAGCGGCAATACGCTGTAGAGCGCCCAGCCCAGGCTGGCATCGAACAGATAGGCCACTGCCAGACAGAACAGGCCGAGGAAAATCACCACGCGGGCGTCGCGGGCGGTCTGCATCTCCAGCAGCTTGAGCAGGAACGCGGCCACCAGCAGCGCGGCGGTGGCCTCCAGGCCCACCCAGGTGCCGCTGGACAGATAGACGCCGGCGGCCACCGCGAGCATCAGCGCCACCTTGATCAGCCGCCCTGGATAGCGCGCACGCATGCGAAACACCTGCACCCGCCACAGCGTGCAACCCAACCACAAGCCCAGCAGCCACAACGGCACGTGCAACCACAGCGGTACCAGTACCAGCGATTGTGCCAGCAGCAGCCAGGTCAGGCTGACACGCGGAATGGCGGCGGGCGTACTCATGGCTGCTCTCCAAACAGCGCCAGCGCCCGCAGGCACGCTTCGCGATGAGCATCGCCGCTGTCGGTGTCGAGGCGATTGCCGGGCAGCTGCAAGGCGAACGGTCGCTGCTCGCGGGACAGGGCCAGTACCCAGTAGCAGAGCCGCGACAAGCGCTGTTCGACATCGCCGCCCAGGGCCACGAAGTCCAGGCACAGCTCCTGGCCGCGAAGGTCGGCGAAGTCCTTGACCAGCAGTCCTTCACCGCGCGACCAGGCCTTCCAGTGCATGCGCCGCCAGGAATCACCGGGCTGGTATGGCTTGAGGCCCTGGAAATCATCCACGCCTTGGCCGTGCAGACGCTGCGCCTGGTCTTCGATGTCGGCCGATTCGCTGTGCAGCGTTGGCACTTCGCCTTGCAGGGGCTGGGGATACACCAGCACGCGCTGGCCCAGATCGACCCAGGTCCAGGCCATCAGCACCCCCAACGGAAAGCTGGTTTCCACGCGCATGCGCGGTGCTACCAGCCAGCCGCGGCGCTCGGTAGGCAGGCTCAATTCCAGCGCCTGTACATGATCGGGGGCAACGTCGCTGCGTTGCAATTGCCGGGCATCCCAGCCAACGCCAATGGCCTGGTGCTCCTTGCCGCCGCTTTCCAGGCGCAAGCCAAAGCGTGCCTGCTCGCCGACGAACACCGAAGTGGCGCCGTTGCCACTGACGAGCAACCCACTGAGGTTGCGATAGGTGTGCAGGATGGCCACCACGAATACCGAGCCCAGCAGGAATACCAAGGCGTAGGCAAGGCTATTCTGGTAGTTGATCGCGGCAAGGAACATCAGCAGCAAGACGACGATAAAGCCCATGCCGCTGCGGCTGGGAACGATGAAGATTCGGCGCTGATCCAGCTCGATGCGCGGCGCCGCTCGCAGCCGACGCACCTGCCAGCGCCGCCAGCGCTCGCCCAGCAGACGCTTCACAGCGCAGGCACCTCCCGCAGCAGCCACTGCACCAGCGCCCCGCCACCTTGTCCGGCGGGGTCGGCGCGCTCGCGCAGGCGATGACTGGCCACCGACGGCAGCACGGCTTGCACGTCCTCGGGAATCACGTAGTCGCGGCCGATCAGCAACGCCCAGGCCTTGGCGGCAGCGAGCAGCGCCAGACTGCCACGCGGCGACAGCCCGTAGGCAAACTGGGGCTGGCTGCGGGTAGCTTCCACCAGGCGCAGCACGTAATCCACCAAAGCGTCGCTGGCGCGTACCGCACGCGCCTGGGCTTGCAGCGCGGCCAACTGCGCATGATCGAGCACCGCGTTCATGCGCGGCAGCAGATCGCGTCGCGCTTCGCCCATCAGCAGGGCTTTCTCTGCGGCCTTGGCCGGGTAGCCGAGCGAGAGGCGCATGAGAAAGCGGTCCAGCTGCGATTCGGGCAGCGCGAACGTGCCGCCCTGGGTCGTGGGGTTCTGCGTGGCGATCACGAAAAAGGGCTGAGGCAATGGCCGGGTGGCGCCTTCGATGGTGACCTGGCCTTCTTCCATCGCTTCGAGCAAGGCACTCTGGCTTTTCGGGGTGGCGCGGTTGATTTCGTCCGCCAGCACCAGTTCGGCGAAGATCGGCCCGGGGTGGAACACGAAGCGCCCGCTGTCCTTGTCGAACACCGAAGTGCCGAGGATGTCGCTGGGCAACAGATCGGAAGTGAACTGGATGCGCTGGAAACTCAGGCCCAGCACCTTGGCCAGGGTGTGGCTCAGGGTAGTCTTGCCCATGCCGGGCAGGTCCTCGATGAGCAGATGACCGTCGGCGATCAGACAGGTCATCGCCAGACGCACCTGGGTTTCCTTGCCCAGCAGGACTTCGTTGACCGCTTGCAGGCACTCATCCAGTCGACTGCGCATGGCAGACACTCCTTGTCGATACTACGTCTGCAGAACGCGCCCGGCGCCTAGCGGCGACCTTGGGCGACTACCGTGCTTCAACGTCCGGCGCGTGACTCGCGAATGTAGAACCGCGCCTTCTCGGCCTTGCTGGTGCAGCCTTCGAAGGCTTCGAACTGTTGCTGGGTCTTGGCCCCGGTGAGCAGTGACAGGGCCTTGGAATAGCTGACGGTTCCGGCCAGACCCTCGGCCTTGGCCAGATCGAGTTCATGCCAGGCACCATCGAGCTGGGTGGCGCAGCTGTCGCGGTAGGCGGTCTTGCCAGCACAACCACTCAAGGCCAGTGCCACCAGTGGCACACAGATCCAGGCTTTCATCGATGACACCTCGGGAAAAACATCAGGGTAATGCTGGGTCAGACGGTATGCCATCTAAAAAGTGCCATTGCCAGGTCCACGGTTTGTCATTGTGGGAGTGGCACGTCAGTCCGGGCTTGCCAGTCGGTAGCCTACGCCTGGCTCGGTGACGATGAAGCGCGGCGCGGCTGGGTCGTCGTCGAGCTTCTGACGCAGATGGCCGACGACGATGCGCAGGTAGTGGGTGTCGTCGACATGGGTGGGGCCCCAGATATCCTTGAGCAGCTGCTGCTGGGTGATGACGCGCCCTGGATGGCGCGCCAGTTGTGCCAGCACTGCATATTCCTTGCGGGTCAGGGCCACCGGCGCGTCGTTGAGGATGACTCGGCGCAACGCCAGGTCGACCTGCAGAGGCCCCAATTGCAAGGCAGACTCCAAGGTTTCGCTGCCGCTGGACTGACGCAACAGCGCACGGACTCTGGCGAGGAACTCCTGAATGCCGAAGGGCTTGGTCACGTAGTCGTTGGCGCCACCGTCCAGGGCCTGGACCTTCTGCGCCTCGCTGGCGCGGACCGAGAGCACCAGAACCGGCACGGTACTCCACTGGCGCAGCTGCTCGAGCACCTGCTGGCCGTCCATGTCCGGCAGACCGAGGTCCAGCACCACCAGGTCGGGGCGCATCAGGGCGGCCTGGCTCAGGCCCTCGGCGCCGGTGCCCGCTTCGATCACCTTGTAGCCCTGTGATGCCAGGCTGATGCGCAGGAACTTGCGAATCTGCGGCTCGTCGTCGATGACCAGAAGCGTGTTGGCCAGGGCGTTGCTGGCCCCAGAGGTGCTGGAAAGGTTCATGCTCAGGTGTCCGGGTCTGCGCCCGGTTGAGCGCGCAGTGGCAAGCATAAGGCGATGCAGGTGCCTTGGCCATCGATGCCGCTGGTCACTTCGACACGACCGCCATGGGCGCCAACCATGCCCTGACAGATCGCCAGGCCCAGCCCCGTGCCCTGCCCGCCCCGATCACCCCGAGCAGCGGTGTAGAACATGTCGAATATCTTCGCCCGCTCGGCTTCGGGAATGCCGGGGCCCTCGTCGCTGACCGCCAGCACCAGGCTGTCGTCGCGCACGCTGGCCGACACCTGCAGGCGCCCGCCGAGCGGCGAGAACCGAGCGGCATTCTCCAGCACATTGACCAAGGCCTGCTCGATCAGCGCCGCATGCACATGCAGCAGGGGCAGTTGCGCAGGCACCTGCACCTGCACCTGCAACGGCGCCAGGGGTGCGCGCAGCCGAGCCACGGCGCTGGCGACGATATCGCCGGCTGCCACCCAGTCCCGAGCCAGCTTGAGGGCGCCGTGGCCCAGGCGCGTCATGTCCAGCAGGTTCTGGATGTAGCGGTCCAGGCGCTCGGCTTCGTCACGGGTGACTTCGAGCAAGGCCTGGCGATCGTCCGGCGCCAGCGCCGTGCCCAGGGCCAGCAGGCTGTCGATACTGCCGCGCATGGCCGTCAACGGTGTACGCAGGTCGTGGGACACCGAGGCCAGCAAGGCACTGCGCAACTGTTCGGTTTCGCCGTGCAGGCGCGCCGCTTCCAGATCCTGGGCCAGGTTGGCCCGCGCCAGGGCCTGGGCCACCGGCTGCACCAGGGCCTCGAGCAAGCGTCGGCCATGGCCGTCGAGCCGCCCAGGCTGTCGTTCGCTCACCGCCAGAAGCGCCAGCACCTGCCCTTCCAAGGTCAGCGGCAACCACCACCAGCGCCCGGCGGGCAACGTCGCCGTGCCCAGCCCAGCCGGCTGGGCATGGTTGCCGGCCCACTGCGCGGCGGCCAGTTCGGTGGTCGAGAACTGCGCTGTGCTGCTGTGGGCCACCTTCCAGCCCTGCTCGCCGCGCTCGAGTAGACAGATGTCCAGCCCAGGCCAACCGTGCAAGTGCTGCGCGGCCGCGCTGAACACCGCCTGGCGGTCGGTCGCCGCCGCCAGCAGCCGGGACAGTTCCAGCAGTTGCGCGGTGTGTGCCTGGGTTTCGCGCAGGGCACTGAGCTGCTGACGCTGGCGGGCCGCCAGATTGCCCGTGAGCGCCGCCATCAACAGAAAGAACAGCAGGGTCAAGACGTCTTCCTGACGCTGGATGCTCAGGGAGAAGTTGGGCGGAATGAACAGAAAGTCGTACGCCAGGAACGACAGCGCCGCGCAGCTCAGCGCCGGCCCCGGGCTGCTGCGTACCGCCACCAGCAGCACTGCGGCGAGAAATACCAGAGAGATATTGGGCAGGTCCAGCACCTGCGCCACCGCCCAGGCCAGCCCGCTGGCCAGCAGCGTGGCGGTCAGCGCCAAGGCATATTCGCGCCAGCGTCCAACGGGCCGCGCACGGCGGGGTTGCGGCGCATGTTCTTGAGTGCGCGCCAGTACGTTGATCTCGATGCCGCTGGGCTGGCGCAGCAAGCGCTCGGCCAGGCCCGCGCCGAAGCGGCGTCGACGCGACTGGCCGACCAGCACCAGATTGGCGCGACGGTCGGCGGCATGCTGCAGCAAGGTCCTGGCCACTTCCGCATCGCGCAGCTCCACCACCTCGCCGCCCAGGCGTTCGGCCATCTGCTGGGCCAGCTGCAGGCGCTGGCGCGCCGCTTCGTCGAGCAGCGCGCCGTTGTCCACATGGACCACCGACCAGGGCAGATGGCGGCGACGCGCGACGCGGCTGGCGTGGCGCACCAGGCGCTCGGCCTGCTCGTCGCCGGCAATGCCCACCAGCAGCCGTCCCCGGACGCTGGGTGCCTGCTGGCCGAGGCTGCGATACCCTTCGTGCAGATCGTCGTCGACCTGGGCCGCCGCAGTCTGCATGGCCAGCTCGCGCAGGGCGCTGAGGTTGGTCTGGGTGAAGAACGCGTCGATGGCCGCCCGCGCCTGCTCGGGCACGTATACCTTGCCCTCGCGCAGGCGTTCGAGCAGCTCGCGCGGCGGCAGGTCGATCAGCAGCAGATCGTCGGCTTCCTGCACCACCCAGTCGGGCAGGGTTTCGCGCACCTGCACGCCGGTGATCGTCTGGACCTGGTCGTTCAGGCTTTCCAGGTGTTGCACGTTGACCGTGGTGTAGACGTCGATACCGGCGGCGAGCAGCTCCTGCACGTCCTGCCAGCGCTTGGCGTGGCGGCTGCCGGGGGCATTGCTGTGCGCCAGTTCGTCGACCAGCACCAGGGCCGGGCGGGCAGCGAGCACCGCGTCCAGGTCCATTTCCTCCAGCATCACGTCGCGGTACTGGCAACGCAGCAGCGCCTGCTGAGGCAGGCCGACCAGCAGCGCTTCGGTTTCTGCACGACCGTGGGTCTGTACCACCGCGGCCAGTACGGTGATGCCCTGACGCTGACGGGCATGGGCGGCCTGCAGCATGGCGTAGGTCTTGCCGACGCCGGGGGCGGCCCCCAGGAACACTTTCAAACGCCCACGCCCAGCGCTGGGCAAGGCGGCCAGCAAGGCATCGGCGCGGCCGGAATCACTCATGGCGCAGGCTCGTCATCATCGGGACTGCGACGGTAGCCGATCCAGCGCCTGGTTCAAAGCCAGTACGTTGACCACGGCCGGCCCGATGAGGGGAGATTCGGTATGTGCCTGCACCAGCGCGCGCAGGGTCGACTCGGCCAGGCCGCGCTCGCGCGCCACCCGTGGCACCTGGTAGTTCACCGCCGCCGGTGGCAGATGAGGGTCCAGGCCACTGGCCGAGGTGGTCAACAGCGCCAGGGGGATCGGGCCCTGCTGCGCATCGAACTGTTCATCGGCCTGCGCCAGCACACGGCTTCGCAGTGCAGGGTTGCTCGGCGCCAGGTTGCTCGCACCGCTGGCCAGTGTGGCGTAGTCCGCCGCCGAAGGCCGTGAATGAAACCAGTGCTCGCCGGTGAAGGCTTGCGCGAGCAAGGTCGAGCCACGCACCTCGCCCTGCGCATCGCGCACCAGGCTGCCGTTGGCCTGGGTAGAGAATGCCAACTGGCCTACCGCCCACACCAGCAGTGGATAGGCCCCGCCGGTGAGCAGGGTCATCAGCAGAATCAGGCTCAAGGCCGGACGCAACAAACTGTTCATCTTTCAAGCTCCAGGGTCAGACCAGATGCAATGCAGTGAGGACGAGGTCAATCGCCTTGATGCCGATGAAGGGCACCACCAGGCCACCCAGGCCATAGATCAGCACGTTGCGCCGCAACAACTGCGCAGCGCTGTTGGCCTGCACCCGCACACCGCGCAGGGCCAGGGGAATCAACACGATGATGATCAGGGCGTTGAAGACGATGGCCGAAAGGATCGCGCTTTGCGGGCTGGCCAGGTTCATCACGTTGAGCACGCCCAGGGACGGATACACCGCGGCAAAGAGTGCCGGCAGGATGGCGAAATACTTGGCGACGTCGTTGGCGATGGAAAAGGTGGTCAGCGCGCCGCGGGTGACCAGCAGTTCCTTGCCGATGCGCACGATGTCCAGCAACTTGGTCGGGTCGCTGTCCAGGTCGACCATGTTGGCCGCCTCGCGTGCAGCCTGGGTACCGTCATTCATTGCCACGCCGACGTCGGCCTGGGCCAGCGCCGGTGCGTCGTTGGCGCCATCGCCACACATCGCCACCAGCCGCCCATCGGCCTGTTCCTGGCGAATGCGCGCCAGCTTCTTCTGCGGCGTGGCCTCGGCCAGCACATCGTCGACGCCGGCTTCGGCGGCGATGGCCGCCGCGGTGAGCGGGTTGTCGCCGGTCACCATGACGGTGCGGATGCCCAGCTTGCGCAATTGCTCGAAGCGCTCGCGAATGCCCGGCTTGACCACATCCTTCAAGTGGATCGCCCCCAGCAATTGCTTGTCTCGGCACACCAGCAGCGGCGTGCCGCCACTTTGCGCGATGCGCTCGATATGGTCGGCCAGTGCGGCCGGAAGCTGCGCCCTGGACTGGCCGATGTAGGCCAGCAGCGAGTCGACTGCGCCCTTGCGGTAGCACTGCTGGTCGAGGTCGACGCCGGACAGGCGCGTCTGCGCGCTGAACGGCACCGACTGCCAGCGCTCGGCGGGCGGCTCGTCGACGCTGAACAACGGACGGATGAACTCGACCACCGAACGCCCTTCCGCCGTTTCATCGCCCAGCGAAGCCAACAGCGCACCTTCGGCCATCTGCGCATCGCTGACGCCGGGGGCGGCGTACAAAGCGCTGCACCGGCGGTTGCCGAAGGTGATGGTGCCGGTCTTGTCGAGCAGCAGCACATGGACGTCGCCGGCCGCTTCCACCGCGCGCCCGGACTTGGCCACGACGTTGAGCCTCACTAGGCGGTCCATGCCGGCGATGCCGATGGCCGACAGCAGGCCGGCGATGGTGGTCGGAATCAGCGTCACCAGCAGCGCCAGGAGGAACACCAGGGGCAAGCTGTGCCCGGAGAAGCGGGCGAAGGGCTGCAGGGTCACCACCACCAGCAGGAAGACCATGGTCAGGCCGATGAGCAGGATGTCCAGCGCCACTTCGTTGGGGGTCTTCTGGCGCTTCGCACCTTCCACCAGCGCAATCATCCGGTCCAGGGTCGATTCGCCGGGGTCGGTGCTGATCTCGATCAGCAGCCAGTCGGACACCACCAGGGTGTTGCCGGTGACCGCCGAGCGATCGCCGCCCGACTCGCGGATCACCGGCGCCGATTCGCCCGTGATGGCGGCCTCGTTGACCGCAGCGATGCCCTCGCGCACCTCGCCGTCGCCGGGAATCATCTGCCCGGCTTCGACGCGCACCACATCGCCCTTGCGCAGCACAGTGGCGGCGACGTTTTCGAAACTGCCGTCGGCGCACTGTCGGCGTGCCTGCAAGCCCTGGCTGCCCGCTTTCAGGCTGTCGGCGCGCGCCCTGCCGCGGCCCTCGGCCAAGGCTTCGGCAAAATTGGCAAACAGCAGGGTAAACCACAGCCACACGGCGATCTGTACGGCGACCGCGGCCGGCACCGCTGGGTCAGGCAGCAGGCACAGGCCGGTGGTCAATACAGCGCACAACTCCACCACCAACAGCACGGGGCTGCGCAGCAGTCGCCGCGGGTCGAGCTTGACGAAGGCCTGCAGCAGCGCCGGTCGCCACAAGGCACTCAGGGTGGCCCCGGCGGGCGGTGATGGTTGCTTGGCAGCGGCAACGGTCGATCGGTTCATTGTCCAGGCCTCAGAAATGCAGGTTCAAGTGCTCGGCGATCGGCCCCAGGGCCAGCACCGGCAGGAAAGTCAGGCCGCCCACTATCAGCAGGGTCACGGTCAGCAGGGTGATGAACAGCAGGCCATGGGTGGCGAAGCTGTCGGCGCTGGGCGCACTGGCGTTCTTGCTGGCCAGCGCCCCGGCCAGGGCAAGTACCGGCAGAATGTAGCCGAAGCGCCCGATCAGCATGCCCAGGCCCAGCATCAGGTTGTGAAAGGCGGTGTTGGCGGACAGGCCGGCGAAGGCCGAACCGTTGTTGGCGCTGGCCGAGGTGTAGGCATACAGCAACTGCGTGAAGCCATGGGGCCCCGGGTTGCTCACGGCGCTCGCCGGCCCCGGCAGGCTGACGGCGATGGCGCTGAGCACCAGCACGCCGACCGGCATCACCAGCAGGCTCGCCACCAGCCAGCGGACCTCGCGTGCCTGCAGCTTCTTGCCCAGGTACTCGGGGGTTCGACCGATCATCAGTCCGGCCAGGAACACGGTCAGCAGCACGTTGAGCAGCATGCCGTAGAGACCGGCGCCAACCCCGCCGAAAATCACCTCGCCGAGCATCATGTTGACCAGAGCGACCATCCCGGAGAGCGGGTTGAGGCTGTCGTGCATGGCGTTGACCGAACCGTTCGAGGCGGCCGTGGTGGTCACCGACCAGAGCACACTGGCGGTGGTGCCGAAGCGGCTTTCCTTGCCTTCCAGCGGAGCGGCCTGCTCGACCATGGCGCTGGCCAGCAGCGGGTTGGGTTGCTGCTCGGCATACAGCGACAAGCCGATGCCCAGCAGTAACAGGGTCAGCATGCAGGCCAGAATCGCCCGGCTCTGGCGCAGGTCCTTGACGTAATGACCGAAGGTGAAAACCAGGGCGGCCGGGATGGTCAGAATGGCTGCCAATTCGAACAGATTGCTCCACGCCGTGGGATTCTCGAACGGATGCGCCGAGTTGACCCCGAAGAATCCGCCGCCGTTGGTACCCAACTGCTTGATGGCGATCTGGCTTGCAGCCGGGCCGAGCGGGATGGTCTGCGCGTTGCCTTGCAGGGTCAGCGCGTCCACGTACGGGGCGAACGTCTGCGGCACGCCCTGCCATAGAAGGAACACGGCCAGCAGCAGCGCCAGCGGCAGCAGGCCATACAATGTGGCGCGGGTCACATCGACCCAGAAGTTGCCAAGAGTACTGGCCGAGCGCCGGCTGATGCCGCGACACAGCGCTACCAGCACGGCCAGGCCGGTTGCGGCGCTGAGGAAATTCTGCACACCCAGCCCGGCCATCTGGCTGAGGTAGCTGAGCGAGGTTTCGCCGCTGTAGGCCTGCCAATTGGTGTTGGCCATGAAGCTGACGGCGGTGTTGAACGCCAGGGTCCACTCCTGGCCAGGCAGGTGCTGGGGATTGAGCGGCAGGTAGCCTTGCAGCATGAGCAGGGCGAACAACACGCCGAACCCGGCCAGATTGAAGGCGAGCAGAGCCAGGGCGTAGCGCTGCCAACTCTGCTGCTGTTGCGGGTCGATACCGGCGAACCGGTAGCAAAGCCTTTCCACTGGCTGCAGCGGTACGCTGAGCCAGGTGCGCTGGCCTTCCATGACTTTGTAGTAGAAACGTCCGAGCCAGGGCGCGGGCAGCAACACCAGGGCGAGGAAGGCCGCTATCAGTGCGAAATCGTGACTGTGCATGACCGACTAGCCTCCACTGGCGCGCGAGAGGGCGACGAGCAGGTACACGAACAAGCCGATGGCCAGCAGCAGGAACAGGCCGTCCAGAACAGACATGAGCAATATCTCCAGGCACGGCGGGCGCCGCTTGTCGACATTCTCCAAGGCTTGGGCGTAAAGGCGCGAGATCGATACCCAGGCGTCGCCGTAAAGAACGCGTAAAGATCGGTGGGTCACATCCTGCCAAGCGCGGCGCATGGGAACGTCGGGGCCGAACGGCTATCATGGCGGCCTTCCCTGCCCCCTGGAGCCTTCATGCGCCTGTTCCACACCTCCGACTGGCACCTCGGCCAAAGCCTGCACGGTCAGGAGCGCGACTTCGAACACGCAAGCTTCCTGCGCTGGTTGCTGCGCCAGCTCGCCGAGCGCCAACCCGACGTGCTGCTGGTGGCAGGCGATATCTTCGACACGGTCAACCCGCCCGTGCGCGCCCAGGAGCGCTTGTACAACTTCATCGTCAGCGCCCACGAGCAGCAGCCGCAGCTGACCATCGTGATGATCGCCGGCAACCATGACTCGGGTTCGCGCATCGAACTGCCTGGGCCGTTGATGCGCCGCCTGCGCACCCACGCGCTGGGCCGGGTGATGTGGCTCGAGGATGGCCGCCTCGACAGCGAACGGCTGTTGCTGCCGCTGCCCGATGCCAAGGGCGAAGTGCAAGCCTGGTGCCTGGCCCTGCCCTTCCTGCGCCCTGCCGAGGTGACCGGCGCAGCCCTGGGCGAGGATTACCTGCAGGGCATCGCCCGTGTGCACGAAATGCTGATTGCCGCCGCCAATGCCCGACGCTCGTCGGGGCAGGCGCTGATTGCCATCAGCCATGCGCACATGGCCGGCGGTTCGGTGTCGATGGAGTCCGAGCGCAGCCTGGTGATCGGCAGCGCCGAGGCCCTGCCGGCCAGCCTGTTCGATGCCAGCATCAGCTACGTTGCCTTGGGCCATCTGCACAAGCCGCAGAAGGTCAACGGCGAATCGCGCATTCGCTACAGCGGTTCACCCATTCCACTGTCGTTTTCGGAAATCGAATACCCGCATCAGATCCTCGAGATCGAATGCGCTGGCGAGCAACTGATGAGTGTGGAACCGATCCTCATCCCACGCGCCGTCGACCTGCTGCGCATCGGCCCGGCGCCCTTGCCGCAGGTGCGCGAACAGTTACAGCAACTGCCGGACGTGGACCTGTTGGCCGACCTCCTGGGCTACCCCTGGCTGGAAGTGCGAGTGGTACTCGACGAGCCACAACCGGACCTGCGCCAGCACATCGAAACCGCCCTGCAAGGCAAAGCCGTGCGTCTGGTGCGGATCGCCGCCGAGTACGCCGGGCGCGCCAACGCCGACAACGAAGACGTCGGCGTCTTGATCGAACTGGATCAGCTCAGCCCCCACGAACTGTTCAGCCGCGCCTGGCTGGACAGTTATGGCAGCGAGGTGGACGAACAGACCCTGGATGACTTTGCTCGGTTGTTGCAGGAAGTGCAGTTGGAGGGCGAAACCCCATGAAGATCCTGGCCATTCGCCTGAAGAACCTGGCCTCGCTGGCCGGCCCGTTCGAATTGGATTTCACTGCCGAACCACTGGCCAGTGCTGGTCTGTTCGCCATTACTGGCCCCACCGGCGCGGGCAAGAGCACTTTGCTCGATGCCCTGTGCCTGGCCTTGTTCGGCGCCGTGCCGCGCCTGGGCAACGCGTCGCAGAGCGCCAAGGTGCCGGACGCCGATGGCGAGATCGGCAGTTACGACCCGCGCACCTTGTTGCGTCGTGGTACCGGGGCAGGCTACGCGGAAGTGGATTTCCTCGGCGTCGACGGTCGTCGCTATCGCGCGCGCTGGGAAGCCAACCGCGCACGGGACAAACCCGGCGGCAAGTTGCAGAACAGCCGGCAGTCGCTGCGCGACCTGGACAACGACCAGCTACTGGCCAGCCAGAAAGGTGAATACAAGCAACTGCTCGAGGCCCGCCTGGGGCTCAACTTCGAACAGTTCACCCGTGCGGTGATGTTGGCGCAGAGCGAGTTCAGTGCCTTTCTCAAGGCCGATGACAACGAGCGCAGCGAGCTGCTGGAAAAGCTTACCGACACGGCGCTGTACACCCGCCTGGGCAAGCGCGCCTTCGAAAAGAGCCGCGACGCCCGCGAGCAGCTCAAGCACTGGCAGGACCAGGCCACCGGTATCGCGCCACTGGCGGTCGAGGCCCGTACGGCCCTGGACCTGGAGTTCCAGAGCGCCAGCGAGCAACTGCGCCAGCAGCAAGCGCGCCTCAAGGAGGTGGAACGGCAGCAGCAGTGGCACCGCGAAGACCAGCGCCTGACCGACGACTGCCAGGCGGCCCGGCAGCAGGTGGAAGACGCGTCCCAGGCGTGGGAAGCAGGCGCCGAGCAGCGTTTGCAACTGCACATGCTCGAACAACTGGCACCGCAACGCTACCTGTTCGGCCGCGAGCAGGAAGTGCGCACCCAACTCCTGCCCTTGGCCGAACGCATCGAGCTGTCGCGTTCGCGGCAGCAACAGCAAGCGCTGCAGCGCCAGCAACTGGACGAGCAACGCGAACAGGCCGAGCGCACGCTGCAACAGGCGTTGGCGCAACAGGCCGAAGCGCAGCCCCGGTTGCAGCAGGCCTTCGACGAGCAGTCGAACCGGAGCCGATTGCAGGCCGAGCTAGAACCCCTGAGCCCGGCGCTGGCCGAAGCCGAGCGGCAGCTTTCGTCTGGGGCGCAGGCGTTGCTGGGCATGGAGCAGCAACAGGCCGAGACTGGCAAACGCCTGCAGCAGGTCGCCGACGCGCTCGAACGCAGCGCCGAGCTGGCACCGCTGGCCACCACCTGGAACGCCTACCTGCCACGCCTGCAGCACGTGGTGACGCTGAGCAGTCGCCTGCGCCAGGGTCAGACCGAGCTGCCAGACTTGCAGGCGCAGGCACACGCCACACAGACGAGCCTGGAAGCGCATCAAACGGACCTTGCCCGCGTCTTTCAGCATGCCCCGTGCGGCGTCGAGGAGCTGCCTGAGCGCTTGCAGCAACTGACCCAACGTCTGCAACAGCAACGCCTGGCGCTGGGCGGTGTACAGGAACTGGAACGGCTGTGGCAGCGGCGCAACGCTGTCCAGGAACGTCTTGAACAAGGACGCCAGCAGCAGGCCACCTTGCTGGCCCGGCGCGAGCAACTGACCGCCCAGGGGCTGGAGGTCCGCGCGGCCCACGAACAGGCCGAGCAAGCCCTGACGTTGACCCTGCAACTGCTCGAACGCCAGCGCCTGGCGCGCAGCGAAAGCGTCGAACAGTTGCGCGAACGGTTGCAGCCCGAACAGCCCTGCCCGGTCTGCGGCAGTGTCGAACACCCCTATCGCGCTCCCGAGGCGCTGTTGCAGGCGCTATCGGCCCACGATGACGATGAAGAGCAACGCGCGCGCGCTGCGCTGAAGCCGCTGTCCGAACGCCTGATCGAGCTGCGTACCGAAGTCGGCGCGCTGATCGAGCAGCACAAGCAGCTCAAGGCGCAGGAGCAACAATTGCTCGACCAGCCGGATGGCACCGAGTTGACCCGGCATCCGCTCTACCCTGCCCTTGCCGACGCCGAGCAGGCGGATGACTGGCTGCGCGACACCGTGGCCAGCCACACGCGCCTGATCGATGAGGATGAACGGCAGCAGAACAGCCTGCTGGCCTTGCAACAGCAGGCAACCACCTTGCAGCGCGCCGTGGCGCAAGCCGGGGAAACCAGCCAGCAGGCGCGGCAGACGCTGCAGGCGCATCAGGCCCACGTCGACGCCGACCGGCAACGGCTCGACGAAGAGCTGCAGGCGTTGGCCAGCCAGTTGCCCGCCGCTCGCCTGCAGGCCCTGCGCGAGCAACCGGCACAGACGTTCATGGCGCTGGAGCAGAGCATCGGCGAGCGTCTGGCACAGATCGAGCAACGGGACGAGGAACAGGCCGAGTTCGACACCCGCGCGCGCCGCATCGAGCAGGCCCGCAGCGAGCATGCGCGGCACCAAACCGACTGCGAGCAGCAACGCCAGCGGGTCGCGGCACTGTCCACGCACCTGCAGACCTGCGAAGCACGGCTGCACGAATTGCTGGGCGAGCATGCCCAGGCTGCCGCCTGGCAGACGGCCTTGCACGATCAGGTCGAAACGGCGCGCGAGCAGGAACGGCAAGTCGACCGCCAGCAACAGGATCTACGAACCCAGACAGTGCAGACCGCCAGCGCCCTGGAGGCCGACACTCAGCAGCAGACCCAACTGCAGCGAGCCCTGGCCGACGTGCAGCAAGCCCTGCACGCCTGGCGCGAGCAGCGTCCGCAACTGGACGACGATGGGTTGCGGGCACTGCTCGCCATCGATGAACCCCAGGTCGATGCGCTGCGCAGCCGCCTGCATACCACGGAAAGGGCCTTGGAACAGGCGCGCATCCGCCTGCACGAACGCGAACAGCGCCAGCAGGCCCATCGCGCAGAGCTCGACGCGATTGCCAGCGCCGAAGCACTGGACGCACAACACGCCGCCCTGCTGCTGGACGCCGAACGGCAGGAACATCACTGCGCCGAACTGCGCGCCCGGCAGACCGAAGACCAGCGCCGGCACGGTGCCAACCAGGCCCTGCAGACGCAGATTGCCGAGGCCGATGCGCTCTACCAGCGCTGCGCGCGACTGGCGGCGCTGATCGGCTCGGCCGAGGGCGATCGCTTCCGCAAGATTGCCCAGGCCTACAACCTCGACCTGCTGGTGCACCACGCCAACGTGCAACTGCGCCAGCTGGTGCGGCGCTACCGGCTCAAGCGCGGCGGCAGCATGCTCGGGTTACTGGTGCTGGACACGGAAATGGGCGACGAACTGCGCTCGGTGCATTCGTTGTCGGGCGGGGAAACGTTTCTGGTTTCACTGGCATTGGCTTTGGGCCTGGCGTCGATGGCCTCGAGCACACTGCGCATCGAGTCGCTGTTCATCGACGAAGGCTTCGGCAGCCTCGACCCCGAGTCGCTGCAGCTGGCCATGGACACCCTCGACGGCCTGCAGGCGCAGGGACGCAAGGTAGCAGTGATTTCCCACGTGCAGGAGATGCACGAGCGCATTCCGGTGCAGATTCAGGTGCGGCGCCTGGGCAACGGCTTGAGCAGCGTGCAGGTCACCGGCTGAGGCGGCGTTCCCCCGGTTGCGCGCACTGCCGCGCAGCCGGGGGTCAACGGCCGACCATCACCGGGTCAGGAATTTCACGTCCGAGGGGGCATCCTGCGCGAAGCGCTGCACCGTCTCACCCAGCATGCCGGTGCTCGCATCGCGCTTGAGCACGGTGATCTGGTTGCTTTTCTGGTTGGCGATCAACAGGAAGTGGCCGGTAGGGTCGAGGGTGAATTCACGCGGATGATCGCCGTCCACGTCACGACGCTGGATTTCCTCGAGCTGGCCATTGCCGGCTGCAACGCTGAACACCAGCATCTGATTCGCCGTGCCGCGGTTGCTCACATAGAGAAAGCGGCCATCGGCCGACAGGTGCAACGCGCCGCTTGCGCTTTGCTTGCCGGCCGTGCCCAGTTCGAGCAGTTGCTGGCGTACCAGGTTGCCGTCCCTGACGTCGAACATGGCCAGTTGACCGCTCATTTCCAGGGTCAGGTAGGCGTGCTTGCCATCGCGACTGAACAGCAGATGACGCGGGCCACTGCCGTCCGGCAACTGGACCGAGGCCGGTTGCGCTGGCACCAGTGGGCGCTCGGCAGACTCGGGCTGGTAGCGGTACACGTACACCCGGTCGGCGCCCAGGTCGCTGGCATAGACGTAGTTGCCGGAGGGCAGCGATACCACCGAATGCACATGCGGCCCGGCTTGACGCTCGGGATTCACCTGGCTGGCAACGTGCTTGAGCTGTTGCACCACCTCGCTGAGCGTGCCGTTCTCGGCCACCTTGAACACGCTCAGGCTGCCACCTGGGTTGACGTTCACGGCATAGTTGGAAACGAACAGGTAGCGCCCGTCCTGGCTCAGGCTGGAATGGGTTGGCTCATCGCCACGGGTCGCGACTTGGCTGACCTGGTTGAGTTCGTGGGTGTTGCCGTCCACTGTGAAACTGCTGACCTTGCCGACCACCTCTTTCTGCCCGGGGCCGTTTTCGTTGACCACGAACAGGCGCCGCTGGTCCTGGGACAAGGTCAGCCAGGACGGGTTGGAACTCTTGAATGTCTGCTGTGGCTGCGCCTCGATCTGGCCGGTAGCGCTGTCGAAGGCATAGCGGTAGATGCCTTCGCTGGCGCCCTGGGTATAGGTGCCCACCAGCAGGTCGTATTTTTCGGCTGCGCCGGCGTGCAGTGAGGTCAGGACCAAACCGTTGACAAGCATAGATAGCAGAACTCGCTTCATGAAGGTCTCTCCGAGCCTGTTGTGAGTGGCCGATTTTTCGTGGCACCGAGTGTTGTAGCGGCAGCAGGAGCGAACGTGGATCGGACTCTAGAGACCGCCGCGTTCAAGCCTGGGTTTCATCTTCTTCGTCGCGGGCCGAAAACGCGCTGAGGCACGTCAGTTGGTGAGACACGCCGGCCTGGCTGATGACGAAGCTGTTCGGTTCGGCGCCGGGCTGGGCGGCCTGCTGTTCTTGCAGGGTGAACTGCCAGCGCTTGAGTTCGCGGCCGTCCATGCACTGGATGTGCAGGGTGTGCTCCTCGTCGAAGGAAAAATCGAAGGCGTGCAGGGTGTCGATCAGCAGCATGTCGCAGGTTTGCAGCGCGATAGGCAGGCTCATGGTCGGATCTCCGGGGGTGATATCCGACCATGATAACCGCGATGCGCGCCTCTGGCCTGCTCGCCAGTACGCGCCTACAGGATGCCCACGCTGCCCGGTGCGAATGCGGCCTCGGCCTGGCCGACGCTGTTCACCAAAGGGGCGCCGAAGGCGGGTAGGCTGATTTCGAACTGGTCACCCAGCTGGGTGACGACGCCGTCGGCGAACGACAGCGTGGCGGTGCCGAAGAAATGCACATGCACGTCGCCAGGATTGAGAAACTGCGCGTACTTGAAATGGTGGTACTCGAGGTTGTCGAAGCTGTGGCACATGTTCGCTTCGCCACTGAGGAATTCCTTCTCCCAGATCACCTCGCCAGCCCGGCGGATACGGCTGGTGCCGACAAGGTGCTCGGGCAGCTCACCCACGCGCAGCTCGGGGCCGTAGCTGCAGCTGCGCAGCTTGGAATGGGCGAGGTAAAGGTAGTTCTTGCGCTCCATCACGTGGTCGGAGAACTCATTGCCCAGGGCGAACCCCACGCGATACGGCCGTCGATCCGGGCCGATCACGTACAGCCCACCCAGCTCGGGCTCTTCGCCGGCGTCCTCGGCAAACGGCGGGACCGGGAATGCCTGGCCGGGCCGCACGACAATGCTGCCATCGCCTTTGTAGAACCACTCCGGCTGCACGCCAGGCCGGCCTGCAGCAGGCTTGCCGCCCTCCACGCCCCACTGGAACACTTTCATGCTGTCGGTGACGGCGGCGTCACCGCTTTGCTGGTGCATCTTGTCGCGGGTGGCGGCGCTGCCCAGGTGGGTCAGGCCGGTGCCGGTCACCAGCATATGGGCCGGGTCGGGGTGATCCAGAGGCGCGAGAACGCGACCCTGTTCGAGCAGCTGCGCGTAGTCATGCTGTTCACCCAGGCCACACCCGTCCACCGCCTGGGCCAGGCCGTGGCCTGCGGCAATGGCGTTCATGGCCAGCTCGCGGACACTGTGGGCGCCGCGCACTTCGTGCACGCGGTCGCCATCGACCAACCCCACCCGACGTTGCCCGTCTTTCAATTCGAATTGCACCAGATGCATGATCGCTTCCTCTTGCTGAATTCAGGTACGGGCGCTGGCGGCGAACGCATCGGCCGGCAGCACGTGGCGGCGCTCCAGGAGCTGGTAGACCACTGCGGTCAGCAGTAGCCCGAACACCATCACGCCGCTGAGAAAATACAGGCCGCTGGCCAGGTTGCCGGTGTACTCCTTGAGTGCGCCGATCACGAACGGCCCGATGTAGCCGCCCAGGTTGCCCACCGAGTTGATCAGGGCAATGCCCGCCGCCGCACTGGCACCGGCGAAGAAGCGGCCCGGCAGGGTCCAGAACACCGCCGTGCAGGAGAACAGGCTGAACGCTACCAGGCACAAAGCCGCCAGCTGCGCCGCCGGCACACTCAGCCAGGCGCTTAGGAACAGGCCGACAGCGCCCAGCACGTACAGCACGGCCAGGTGACCGTAGCGGTCGTTGAGGCGATCGGAACTGCGCGGGATGAGCAACAGACCGACGATGCCGAATACATAAGGCACCGACGACACGAAACCGGTGGTCAGGTCACTGCCGCCGAACTGTTTGATCAGGGTCGGCAACCACAGGCCCAGGCCATAGATGCTCAAGGTGACCGGCAGGTAGAACAGCGCCAGCAGCAACACGCGAAAATCCTTGAGCGCGTGCAGTGGGTTGCCATGCCGGGTCTGCCCATAGGCCTGCAGGTCCTTCTCGAGTTCGCTGGCCAGCCAGTTCTTTTCCTCCTGGTTCATCCATTTGACCTGCTGCGGGCCGTCGGGCAGCCAGCGCAGCACCGGCCAGGTGAGCAGGATGGCCGGGGTGCCGATGACGATGAACAGCCATTGCCAGCCATGCAGGCCCAGTACGCCGTCCATGCCCAGCAGCGCACCGGACACTGGCCCGGTGATCATCATGGCGATGGGCTGGGACAGGATGAACAGGCCGAGGATCTTGCCGCGATGACGGACCGGAAACCACTGCGTGATGTAGTACAGCACGCCGGGGAAGAAGCCCGCTTCGGCAGCGCCCAGCAGAAAGCGCATGACATAGAAGCTGTGCGGCCCCTGCACGAAGGCCATGCCGATGGTGATGGCGCCCCAGGTGATCATGATGCGCGCGAACCAGCGGCGTGCGCCGAAGCGTTCGAGCATCAGGTTGCTGGGAATCTCCAGGAGGAAGTAGCCGATGAAGAACAAGCCGGCACCCAGGCCGTAGGCCGCATCGCCGATGCCCACGTCTGCGCCCATGTGCAGCTTGGCGAAGCCCACTGCGGAGCGATCCACGTAGGCGATCAGGTACAGCAGAATCAGGAACGGAATCAATTTGAAGGTGATGCGGCGTATAAGCCCCAATTCCTGGCTCATGGGATCGATCTCCACTTTCTTGTTCTTATGGTCGTTGACGTGCGACGGCTGTACGGACACTCGCCGGTGTCTCGCTGAAACCTGCAGCCCTCATTGAAATCGACTTTATAGTATTACTATTTACCGCACAAGCTCTTCCAATCGTCGTTTCAATGGCCTATTTTTAGGGCATACACAAAAACAAGTCTTACAATAAGAGAGCCACCATGCCTGATAACAAAACGCCCCTGCGCTCGGCCCAATGGTTCGGTACGGCAGACAAGAACGGCTTCATGTACCGCAGCTGGATGAAGAACCAAGGCATCGCCGACCACCAGTTCAACGGCAAGCCGATCATCGGCATCTGCAACACCTGGTCCGAGCTGACGCCGTGCAACGCCCACTTCCGTACCATCGCCGAACACGTCAAGCGGGGCGTGATCGAAGCCGGTGGTTTTCCGGTGGAATTCCCGGTGTTCTCCAATGGCGAGTCCAACCTGCGGCCCACGGCGATGCTGACCCGCAACCTGGCGAGCATGGACGTCGAGGAAGCCATTCGCGGCAACCCGATCGACGGCGTGGTGCTGCTCACCGGCTGCGACAAGACCACCCCTGCCCTGCTGATGGGCGCGGCGAGCTGCGACGTACCGGCCATCGTGGTCACGGGCGGGCCGATGCTCAACGGCAAGCACAAGGGCCGCGACATCGGTGCCGGCACCATCGTCTGGCAGATGCATGAGTCGTACAAGGCCGGCCAGATCAGCCTGGACGAATTTCTCTCCGCCGAAGCCGGCATGTCGCGCTCGGCCGGTACCTGCAACACCATGGGCACGGCCTCCACCATGGCCTGCATGGCCGAGGCACTGGGCACCTCGCTGCCGCACAATGCGGCCATTCCGGCGGTGGATTCGCGCCGCTACGTGCTGGCGCACATGTCCGGCATGCGGGCGGTGGCGATGGTCCGCGAAGACTTGCGCCTGTCCAAGATCCTGACTAAAGAGGCGTTCGAAAACGCCATCCGCGTGAATGCGGCCATTGGCGGATCGACCAATGCGGTGATCCATCTCAAGGCGATTGCCGGGCGTATCGGCGTCGAGCTGGAGCTCGACGACTGGACCCGGATCGGCCGTGGCACGCCGACCCTGGTGGACCTGCAGCCCTCCGGGCGCTTCCTGATGGAAGAGTTCTACTATGCCGGCGGCCTGCCAGCCGTGCTGCGACGCCTGGGTGAAAACGGCCTGATTCCTCATCCAGACGCCTTGACGGTCAACGGTCAGTCACTGTGGCAGAACGTGCAGCATTCGCCGATCTATGGCGAGGACGAGGTGATCCGCGCCATCGACAATCCATTGGTGGCCGACGGCGGAATCTGCGTGTTACGCGGTAACCTGGCGCCGCTGGGGGCAGTGCTCAAGCCCTCGGCCGCGACCCCGGCGCTGATGACCCATCGCGGCCGCGCGGTGGTGTTCGAAAACTTCGACATGTACAAGGCACGCATCAACGATCCGGACCTGGACGTGGACGCCAGCTCCATCCTGGTCATGAAGAACTGTGGACCCAAGGGTTATCCAGGCATGGCCGAGGTCGGCAACATGGGCCTGCCGGCCAAGCTGCTGGCACAGGGAGTGACCGATATGGTGCGCATTTCGGATGCGCGCATGAGCGGCACGGCCTACGGCACGGTGGTGCTGCACGTGGCGCCGGAAGCGGCCGCCGGGGGCCCGCTGGCAGTGGTTCGCGAGGGTGATTTCATCGAGCTGGACTGCGCCAGCGGACGGTTGCACCTGGACATCTCCGACAGCGAGCTGCAGGCCCGCCTGGCCGACTGGCAGGCACCGGCGCAATCGTTGCTGGTGGGCGGCTATCGGCAGCTGTACATCGACCACGTGATGCAGGCAGACCAGGGCTGTGATTTCGATTTCCTGGTCGGCTGCAGGGGGTCCGAGGTGCCGCGGCATTCGCATTGACCCCCCCGCCCCGCCGGCCTGTAGGAGCGGCCAGTGGCCGCGAAAAGAGCACCGCGGTGTGACAGGTATACCGTGGTGAATTTTTCGCGGCCGATGACCGCTCCTACGGAATAGGCGGTGATTGGGCATAAAAAAACCCGACTCCAGGTCGGGTTTTTGCATCGCAGTCAAGCAGGCCGGAAGCTTACTTGGCGCGACCTTTGTACGAACCGCCTTCACGGGTGTCGATCTCGATCATGTCGCCGATCTCGATGAAGTCCGCAACGCTCAGCTCGGTACCGTTCTTCAGTTTGGCAGGCTTCATCACCTTGCCCGAAGTGTCGCCGCGAGCGGAACCTTCGGTGTAGTCGACCTGGCGCACGATGGTGGTCGGCAGCTCGACGCTGACTAGACGCTCTTCGAAGAACACGGCTTCGCAGACGTCGGTCATGCCTTCTTCCACGAATGGCAGAACGGCCTCGATGTCTTCGGCGTTCAGTTCGTACATGGTGTAGTCGGTGGTATCCATGAACGTGTAGCTGTCACCGCTGATGAACGACAGGGTCGCTTCCTTGCGGTCCAGGATCACGTCGTCCAGCTTGTCGTCGGCACTGTAGACGGTTTCGGTCTTGTAGCCGGTCAGCAGGTTCTTCAGCTTGGTCTTCATGATCGCGCTGTTACGGCCCGACTTGGTGAATTCAGCTTTCTGAACCAACCAAGGGTCGTTGTCGATACGGATCACGGTACCGGGTTTCAGTTCTTTACCAGTTTTCATTACGAATATCCGAATTTGGATGGTGATTTACAAAAATCTAGGCCGCGTATCATAGCCAATTTCGGTAAAACTGCACCAGCGTCGTTGCAAGATCAGGCTGAGTGGCCTGTGTGGCGCACCATTGCCGCGCGTGCGCGACCAGTTCCGGCCAGTGCCGAATGGCCTCGCGCCATGCCGGGCCGATGTCGGCGCCCTCCACGCTCTGGTTCCAGGCCCGCCACAGCCCGCGCAACGCGGCATAGGCTGCGGGCGAGAGGCCCTGGCCGTAGCGATCGAGAAACGCCTCGAGTTTTTCCCAGTGCGCGTATTCCTCCTGGACATAGATATGCCAGACCATCGGTGCGGCCGCCCACTGGGCGCGAACGAACGAGTCCTCACCGCGCACGGCATTGAAATCGCAGCACCACAGCAGCCGGTCGTATTCGCTCTGACGGACGAACGGCAGCACCTGCACCTTCAGGCTGCCCCGTTGTACCTGGCTGCCGACGTCCAGCGATGCCTCGCCCAACCATTGGCGCACGTCGGCCAGCACTCGGCCTTCGGGGACCAGCAGGTGGTTGCTGCGCGTGTCATCGGCCAGGGCATCCAGCCACGACCCCAGCCCGCTGTGCTCATAGGCGAACAGCGACAACAGGCGGGCGCCCGGTTCGGGCTCGACACCCAGCCCGGCCAGAAACCTCTGCCGCGCTGCGGGATCGGCTTCGAAGGCCTCGCGGTGCTCGACCAGGCAGGCTTCGCGCAGCAAACCTCCGGTACCGGTGGTGAAGCCGGGAAAGAAGAAGAACTTGCGCAGCCCGCCCGGCTGCGGCGACGGCAAGCCGTGGCAGCCATCGACCCAGGTTTCGGCGCTGAGGTAATCAAGGTTCAACCACAACGGGGACCGGCTGCGCGCTGCCATGGCGTCGACGTATTCAGGCGGCAGCTTGCAGGCGAAAGCACCTACCACCACATCAGCAACCTCGGTGGCCTGCCATTCGCCGCGCCAATGGCGGACTTCCACGCCGTCATGCCACTGCTGCGGCTGTTCGGCGCTGGCGGCAGGCCACAGACGGGCGAATGGCACCAAATCGTCGACCCACAGGCGCACCTGCATACCGTGTTCGACCTGCAGTTGGCGGGCCAGGCGCCAGGTGATGCCGATGTCGCCGTAGTTGTCCACGACCGTGCAGAAAATGTCCCAGGTGGCCTTCATGGCTGACTCCAACGCAAACGTTTACACAAAGCCGGCTATTGTCCGCATAAACGTCCGCGCACAGAAGCACTAAAGGCGGTTCGTGCGACAATTGCCCGCTCGTTCCCACCGTCAGTCCAACCATGAACAAACCTGCCCTGTTGCAAGCCATCATCGAACGCCTGACCGTTGATCTGGACGTGGCTCAGCGTGCCGCGCAGACGGCCTATGAAACCGCCACCCATGAAGAGAACGTGGCCGAGAACAAGTACGACACGCTCGGGTTGGAGGCGTCCTACCTGGCCACCGGGCAAGCGCGGCGCATGGAAGAGATTCGCCACGGGTTGGCGAAATTCCGTGCACTGCAGTTGCGTGATCTTCAGGCAGGGATCGAACTGGGCGCACTGGTGGCGCTGGATTCGGAAAGCGGTGTGCGCCAGTGGTTTTTCCTGGGGCCCGATGCGGCGGGGTTGAAGCTGGATTTCGAAGGCTGCCCGGTCATGGTCATCACCCCGCGCTCGCCCTTGGGGCAAAGCCTGTTGGGCAAGAGCGTGGATGATGAGGTCAGCATGGCGGGCAATGTTCAGGTCATTGCCCAGGTGATTTGACGCCCGGCGCAAGTAGACACACCGCGTGAACCGTTGACGCGGCTTGCCTGGTACACCGCGTGCAACATTGACGCTGCGATCCCCTGTAGCAGCGGCGCAAGCCGCGTCCGGCCTCAACGCGGATTGTCTGATACACCGCATGCGCCGCCGACGCGGCTCGCGCCGCTGCTACAGGGATGGTGCAAGCCGCCTCTGTGTGCAACGCGGTTTGTTTGGCACACCGCGTGCAACATTGACGCTGCGATCCCCTGTAGCAGCGGCGCAAGCCGCGTCCGGCCTCGGCGCGGATTGTCTGATACACCGCATGCGCCGCCGACGCGGCTCGCGCCGCTGCTACAGGGATGGTGCAAGCCGCCTCTGTGTGCAACGCGGTTTGTTTGGCACACCGCGTGCAACATTGACGCTGCGATCCCCTGTAGCAGCGGCGCAAGCCGCGTCCGGCCTCGGCGCGGTTTGCCGGGTACACGGCGAGTGCCATGCACGCGGCGTGGGGGTTACTTCTTGTCGGGCAGCGCGTACGCGATCACGTAGTCACCGCGATCCGGCGACTGGCGCGCACCACCCGCGGTGATGACCACGTACTGCTTGCCCGTCTTGGGCGAAACGAAGGTCATCGGGCCGCCCTGGCTGCCAACCGGCAGACGAGCCTTCCAGGCCTCTTCGCCGGTGGCCGAGTTGAACGCACGCAGGTAGTAATCCTGGGTACCGGCAATGAACACCAGGCCGCCCTGGGTCGACAGCGTGCCGCCCAGCGTCGGCATGCCGATTGGAAGCGGCAGGTGCATTTTCACCCCCATCGGCCCGGTATCTTCCACGGTCCCCACTGGCACCTGCCAGGCAACTTTCTGGGTCTTCATGTCGATTGCGGTCAAGGTACCGAACGGCGGCGCCTGGCACGGAATGCCGGCGATGGATAGGAAGCGGTTCTTGTTCACCGCATACGGCGTGCCCTTGAGCGGTACCGCGCCCATGCCGGTGTTGAGCGCTTCGCCACCCGAAGACGCCTTGGCATCCTTCTGCTGAGGCACCATCTGTACCCACAGGCCCAGACGCATGTCATTCACGAAGATGAAGCCATGCACCGGATCGGTCGACAGGCTGCCCCAGTTCATCCCACCCAGAGACCCCGGGAAGCTGAGCGACACATCGGTACCCGGCGCGGTGTACAGACCCTCATAGCGCATTTTCTTGAACGAGATCCGGCACAGCATCTGGTCGAACGGAGTCGCACCCCACATGTCCGACTCGGTCAGGTGTTGCGCGCCGATCTGCGGCATGCCCACCGACAACGGCTGGGTCTTGGCATAGGGTTCGCCAGGAATGTCCGAGCCCTTGACTGGAATGTCCTGCACGGCCGTCAGCGGTTGACCGGTCGCGCGGTCCAGCACATAGATCTGCCCCGCCTTGGTGCCGATCACCACTGCCGGCACACTGCTGCCGTCAGGCTTGGGGAAGTCCATCAGGGTTGGCTGCATGGGCAGGTCGAAGTCCCAGAGGTCGTTGCGTACGGTCTGGTAGACCCACTTCTCTTCACCGGTGGTCGCGTTCAACGCCAGGATCGAAGCACCGTAGCGGTGATTCAGCGGCGTGCGCTCGACACCGTAGATATCGGTCGACGAACTGCCCATGGGCAGGAACACGGTGTTCATCTTCGGATCGTACGACATCGGTGCCCAACTGTTGGGCGTGCTGCGCACATAGGTGTTGTCGCCGGTCGGCGCCTGCTTGTCCTCGGGGTTGCCCGGATCGAACGCCCAGCGCATTTCGCCAGTGACCACATCGAAACCGCGGATCACACCGCCCGGCATGTCCGCCTGGACGTTGTCGGCGACACGACCACCGACCACTACCGTGGTACCGGCCATCAACGGCGCGGAGGACAACTGATAGTAGGAATCCGGGACATTCCCCAGACCCGCTTTCAGGTCCACCTGGCCCTTGTTGCCGAAACCTTCACAGAACTCGCCCGTGTCGGCATCCACGGCAATCAGGCGGGCATCGATGGTGTTGGTCAACAAGCGACGCTGGCAATTGGCACCCGGCGCGACCGCAACGGCCTTGACCGGCGTATTGCCTTCGCTCGACTCCACCACCGCACTGCTGGCGTCGAAGTAGGCCAGGCCGCGGCAACGCTGCCAGACCGCAGCCTGAGCATTGATCTGGTTTTTCCAAAGCTCTTTGCCAGTGTCGGCGTTCAGCGCAATGATGTTGTTGTGCGGAGTGCAGATGAACACCTTGTCACCCACCTGCAGCGGTGTGGCCTGGTCTTCCGCTCCGTTGCCGTTGCTGATGGCGACGTCACCGGTGTGGTAGGTCCAGGCTGGAACCAGGCTGGCGACGTTGTCGCGATTGATCTGGTCGAGAGCGGCGAAGCGGTTGCCGCCTTCGTCGTTGCCGTAATGGGCCCAGTCCTTCTGCGCACTGGCAGGGGTGACCTGGGTCAGGCCTGGGCCTTCCCCAGTCGGGGCGACCGAGGCATGCGGCACGAACATGCCGGCGGCGCCAGCCACGACGGCCACTGCCAGCAGCGCGCCTAGCGCATAGCCGGCGCGACCGCCGCTAAGCCCGTTGGCGCGACGCAAGGTGGGATACGCCAATGCCACGACCAGACTCAGCACACCCAGCGCGAACAGGCGGGAAATCTGCGGCCAGAAGTTGAGCCCGGCGTCGACCAGCGCCCAGATCACCGACAGCACCATGACCGCTGCGAACAGCCATGCGCCGAGCAGGCGCGACTTGAACAGGGCAATGGCGGCGACGGTCATGCCCAGGCCGGCCAGCAGGAAATACCAACTGCCGCCCAGGGTGGCCAGGTAGCCACCGCCAGCCAGGTAGAGCAGTCCGAATACGAGTACGCCCAAGGCAGCGACCCAGATGGGCCAGCGGCGCACCGCTGGTGAAGGTTGAGGCTTAGTCATGTTGCATGATCCTGTTGACGCATGAACGTTTCTGGAAGGTTGAGCAAAGTGTAGGCAAGCCATCGCGACACGCTGGTCGGGACGATGCTCGTGACGAACTTTCACGACCTGCACGGCTTCCCGATCAGGTTCCAAAGAGGAACGACGGGCGCCGTCACAGCATTAACTAATTAGTTAGTTACGCAACGATATCAAAAAAAACCGACAGCTGCGACAAATCGCCCCGGCGTGGATGGGTGAAACACTGTTGCGCCGATTGTAACGCTGCCTGGGTTTTCCTCAGCGGCACCTGGCCTTAAGGCACATCCTTGAAGAACGCATGGCCGCCGAGTACTAGCGTACGCGTCGCGCCAGCGGCCCAGGCTGGCGGTGGGGACAGGCGCAACGCATGGTAATGCGTGGCACCGTCGGTGGGGTCCGCCGTACGGCCAGCAATGACCTGCTCGGCCACCACCAGGGCCTGCGCCCATTGCGCCTGCGGAATGGGACGAGCGCCGCTGAGGTAGGGGTAGTTGGGGTCACCAGGGTTCCAGCAACTGAACTGCCAGGATTTGTGACACACGCCGATGTAGCCCTCGCCCCACCACGACCGGGGATTGGCATCATGCACACGGTTGCGGATGACCCACGCCACCGCGATCTGCCCTGCAATGCCTTCGCCACGGGCTTCACCCCATAGCGTTCGCGCAACGACGTCGTGTACCTGCTGAATGTGTGTCATGGTGATCTCTGCGTGTGAATGGCCGTAGCGGCAGGACTGGACGACAACCTCGCGGCTGTCCCGGCTGCTCGCCCAGCGCGGCCAGATTGCTGAGCTGCACGGGGGTTTGCCAGCCGGTAACGATTCCCCACCTGCCAAGCCGCGGCTGCAGTTTCCCGTGCCAAAGGTCGATGCCAAAGCCTTGAGAATTGGTGGCAGTGGCTTTACAAATGTCATCGCCATGCCCGGTCCGTCGCCCCGCGCCGACCTGCCCTCGATCGACCATCCCATCACGGAGTCCCATTGCCGATGCACGCACCCGACGACGACCTGGACACCGGTGCCCACACCTCCGGCTGGGGACTGAGCCGTCTGCACGCCGCGACATCGGTCAGGTGGGTGGCCAAGCTGTTGTCATGGGTGGCCCTGCTTACCGGTGCCACGGCGCTCTGCGAATATGTGCTTGGCCAGCCATTGCTGGGCTATCTCTTTGCGGGCCTGATGGGCATGTCGCCGTTGACGGCCATGGCGCTTTGCGGTCTGGCGCTGTCCAGCCTCCTGGGACGTCGCGCACGCCCCAGCTGGTTGCTCGCCGGCCTGGCTTCGAGCATCGCATTCGCCTTGCTGGGCGCACACCTGTTGCTTGGTGCCGACGTCTTGAGCCCGACGGTGAACGCCTGGTTGTTTCCGCCTTCGGAGCTCTTCGTCGGTAGCGTTTCGCCGGCCACGGCGAGCTGCCTGGCTTTGCTGGGCGTGGCCCGCATGGCTCAGTTGGCTGGCCGCCACAAAGCCTGCGATGTGCTTGCCCTGCTCGCCTTCGGCCTGGCCGGCATCGGCCTGCTGGGCTATGCCTACGGCGTCAAGGATTTGTACTCGGTGCTGCTGTTCAATGCCATGGCGGTCCACACCGCTGCAGCGCTGGCCTGCCTGGCTGTTTCAACGATGCTTTTTCAGGCCGATCAGGGTTGGCTGAACGTGGTCACGCTGAGCAACCGTGCAGGCGCAGTCACCCGTCGGCAATTGCTGCTCACGGCCATCCTGCCAGTGATCGGCTGGCTGTTGCTGTCGGCCATCAACGCCCGCGCCATCGGTGCGCCCGCCGCCCTGGCCCTGGTGGTGGCGACGGTATTTCTGCCGCTGGTCATCCTGATCATCAAGGACGGCCGGGTCACGGCGCGCCTGGACCTGCAACGGCAGAAGCAGCGTCGCCTGGAAACCACCATCAGGCAGCGTCTGGAACTGGAGCTGGATCAGAAGCGCGCCGAACTGGAACAGGAGTCGGCGCAACGCATCGTCGCCGAACAGGTGATGAACCGCGCCCAACGCCTGGATGCAATCGGACAACTGACGGGCGGTATCGCCCATGATTTCAACAACCTGCTGATGGGTATTTCAGGCAACCTCGAGCTGCTGCATCGCCACGTCGAGAGCGATCCCAAGGCCTCGAAGTACGTGACTCGGGCGACGCTGTCCACGGAAAAGGGCATTCGCCTGACCGGGCAGCTGCTAGCGTTCTCGCGTACGCAACGGCTGAACGTATCGGCAGTCAGCCTTGCCGACACCGTCACTGCGGCCTTCGAACTGGTTGGCAACGCGCTGGGCCCCGACATCAATATCGACATGCAGACGCCCGACCGCAGCCTGTTCGTCAGCACCGACCCCCTGCAATTGGAAATGGCCATACTCAACCTCGCCCTGAACGCCAGGGACGCGATGCCCGACGGCGGCTGGTTCACCGTCAAATGCTCGCCGACCGCTCCGCCGGGTACACCGCCCAGCGTATCGATCCGGGTCAGCGACAGTGGTACCGGCATGTCCGCGGAAGTGCTGGCCAAGGCGTGCGAGCCGTTCTTCACCACCAAGGAATCGGGCCGCGGCACCGGGCTGGGCCTGGCGCAGGTCTACGGCCTGTGCCGTCAATGTGGCGGCGACCTGAAGATCACCAGTGAGCCGGGCCAAGGCTCGACCTTCGAGCTGGTGCTGCCAATGGCCGAGCGTCCGCGCGCGAACTCGATCGGCCCACAGCCGACCAGCGTCGCGGCGCCGCTCGCCCCTCTCGCTCTGCCGGTGCTGGTGGTCGACGATGACGATGCAGTGCGCACGGTACTGGTCGACGACCTGCGTGGACGCGGCTATGAAGTGCTCGAGGCCGATCGTGGTGGCAAGGCCCTGGCAATACTGGGCAACACGCGCTGCGCCGCAGCCGTCATCGACTTCCTGATGCCGGAGATGAATGGCGCCGAGCTAGCGCGCAAGGCACGCCAGCTCGTCCCCCAGCTACCGATCATCTTCATCAGTGGCTATGCCGACACCCTTGCACTGGATGCCATCGACGGTGCGGTGGTGCTGCGCAAACCGTTCGAACTCGACGAGCTGGACCGACTGGTCAGAGAGTTGGCCGGCGCGCCAGGGCCGAACACCTGACGGTGGTGGGCGCCTGGCCGATTTGTGCTCCGCAAAAATGCGCCTGAAAGGACTGCCTAAGCGCCCATTTCAAAAAAATCGGAACCTTCCGCCAAACAGGGCGACCTAAACACAGCGTACGTACCATGCCTACGCCATGGCTGCCTCTTGGGTCTGAGCCAGACCGTCCACCAAGGAGATTTTGAAATGACCGACGCTCATAAAGAAACGATCAAGGTACTCAACGACCTCATCGAAACATCGAAAGATGGTGAGGCTGGTTTCAAGGATCTCGCCGAAAACACCAACAACCCTGAGCTGAAGGCAGTCTTCGCAGCCGCCGCTTCCGACACCGCCAGCGGTGCTGCAGAACTGCAGAACGAAGTACGCAAGCTCGGTGGCGAACCCGAAACCACCACCAGCGTTGCAGGCGATCTGCACCGTCGTTGGGTCGACCTGAAGTCGGCCATCACCGGCAAGGACGACGTCGCACTGCTCAACGAAGCAGAGCGCGGCGAAGACGTTGCCAAGAAGAGCTACACCAAAGCGCTGGAAAACCATGACGTGACCCCTGAGGTACGCGCCGTGATCCAGAAGCAGTTCGATGGCGTCATGCGCAACCATGACAAGATCAAGGCACTGCGTGACGCAGCTCGCGCTCAGAAATGAGTGAGGGGCTTGGGCGGCTGCCAAGGCCGCCCGAGCCGTGCTTTACCCGCAACGCCCCCCGCCTTGACAACATCCCCGCCGTTACCCGATCGACTCAACGTGTCACATAGCCCATGACTGGGGCCGGTACTTTGACGTCGCCCTGAAAGCGATGCCATTCCTTGTCGATTTCCTTGTAGCTCATGAACACACTCACCCGCTTGGCGTCGGCCAGGTCGGTATTGGTCATGGACTGGGTGTAGCGCGTCGGCACGAATGCCACCGTAATGCCGACTACCGAGCCGTCATCCGCATACACCGGACCACCCGACATGCCCATGGCACTCGGACCGTCGTGGATGGAATAGAGCACGCCATCGTTGAGGTTGCTGAGCAGCAACTTGCCTTCCTTCACCTTGCCGCTGCCTTTGACGGGCATCAACAGTGGACTGAAGCCGACGGCGGTGACGTTTTCGCCGACCGATGCCTGACGCCAGTGGGGAGCCGCAGCAGCCTTGCGCTTGATGAAGACCACATCGCCACGACCACGGTGCGCAACGTCACTGAGGTAAGGGGTGTGCTTGGCAGAAACCGCGTAATCCTCATTCCATTGCACGGCCGAGGCCTGATACAGGAGAGGGGCGGGAAGACTCGAGGTGACCATGAAAGCGTCTTTGTAGGCGGCATCGCTGACAAAGGGAGTTGGCATGCCATTGCAGCCGGACAGAAGCAGGCCGAACATCAGGCAGATAGATCGATTCATCGTATTCCAGTGTAGCAATCCCATTTCTGGGACTATTGAAGCAACCTTGCTTGCGTGGTTCTCATCCCTCTGGACGAGAATAGGTTCGCGTGCGCGAGTGTTTGTAAAGACCCTGGAAACCGGCGCGTTGATGCCGTGCGCTACGCGGTGTTCCAGGCCGCCATTGTTCCCTGGCGATCCTGTCGGATCGTGACTGACAGCGTGATCGGGTGTTGGTGGGCATGATCGCGAAGCATTGCGAGCCTTCGAACGCCACGTCCGGCCAACCAAAGCCACGACGCTCCAAAATTCGGGACGTGGTGGCCGATGATGACATTATGACATCATCCATCTTTCACCGGCAACAAGAATAATGGCACATGGCCATTTATTTTGGTTGCACAGTGAAAAGGGTATCGGACGGGTCGAGGAAGTCTTTAATAGCAATATGCTACTACTGTGACGTGGTTCCGATTCCGCTGGCGGACGCCAGCATGACCCTTGCGCCGCACACCTACTCCCAAGGCGGCCCATCGACGAAGTGCGATTCGATCCAGGCCTTGAATGCCAGGACGGTTGCTGCCGGAAACTTCGAAGAAGGTCGTATCAGGTAGATTCCGCCCACTGAGTCCAATCGCCAGTCGGGCAGTATCTGAACCAGGTCGCCGGACGCCAGCTGGCGGCTCATCAGCCATTCGCCCGCACCCAGAATGCCCGTGCCGGCCATTGCGGCGCTGAGCAGGGTTTCGCTGTCGTTGGATGTCAGGGTGCCTTGCGTGGTCACGCTTTCCTGACGGTCTGCGCGGTGCAGCTTCCATTCCGGAAACGAGGCCAGCCCGCTGAAACGCAGGCAGTTGTGCCTGACCAGATCTGCAGGCATCAGCGGCATGCCGCAGCGTTCCACGTAGGCAGGGGATGCACAGAGAATGCGGCGATGGTCGCAGAGCTTGTTGGCAATCAGTCGGCTGTCTTCCAGCTCGCCGATGCGCAAGGCCAGGTCATAGCCTTGCTCGATGATGTCGACGACGTGCTCGCTGTAGTCGGCAACGATCGACACACCGGGGTGTGCGCTCAAGAACTCGGGCAACAACGGGGCCACCCACAGGCGCCCCATGGCCGCTGGCAGCGCCAGGCGCAGGACCCCGCGCACCTGGGAAACGCCTGACGTGGCCTGCTGCTCGGCTTCGGCAATCTGGCTCAGGGCTGAGCGCAGGCGCTGTTCCAGCTTGGCGCCGACTTCGGTAATCCGGACCTGGCGAGTGGAGCGCTCCATGAGGCGCACGCCCAGCCGCTTTTCCAGGGCGGCCAGACGCTTGGAGATCACCGTGGGATGACGCTGGAGCAAGCGACCGGCAGCGACGAACGAGCCTTGGCTGGCCACGGCCAGGAAGGCGGCGATCTCGTCGCTGTGCTGACCGTCGAGCAGGTCCGGGGTCATGGGGCGAGAATGATCGCCCCGCCGGACTGACCCGATTCGAGCGCCTCATGGGCGCGAGCCGCTTCGGTCAAGGGATAGGTCTTCCAGATCCGCGGGGTGATGATGCCCGCCTCGACCGCCGCCAGCACGTCGGCCGCGCGCTCCTGGTACTCGGCTGTGGACGCGGTGTGCGCAACGATGGAAGGTCGGGTCAGGAACAGCGACCCCTTGCCGTTGAGAGTCGACAGCTCGACCGCGCCGGGCGCACCCGACGATGCGCCGAACGACACCATCAGGCCGCGCGGACGCAGGCTGTCCAGCGACGCTTCGAAGGAGATACGACCAATCGGGTCGTAGACCACATCGACCTTGCGCCCCTGGGTGAGCTTGGCCACGTCCGCGGCGAGCGTGGCCGCATCGAATACCAGCACCTCGTCGCAGCCCACCGCCTTTGCCCGCTCGACGCTCTCGGGTTTGGACACCACACCGATGACGTACGCCCCCAGGTGTTTGGCCCACTGCCCCATGATCTGGCCCAGGCCGCCGGCGACGCCGTACAGCAGCATCGTCGTACCGGGGCCTACCGGGTAGGTGGATTTCAACAGGTACTGTGCAGTGATGCCTTTGAACAACACGGCCGCGGCCTGCTCGAAGCTGACCCCGGCCGGCAGCTTCACCAGCCGTTCGGCCGGATAGAGCCTTTGCGCCGCATAGCCGCCCAAGGGCCCGGTGGCATAGGCGACGCGGTCGCCTGGCTGCACGTTGGTCACCCCTGGCCCCACCGAGATCACGGTGCCCGCGCCTTCCAGGCCCAAGCCGGACGGCAGCGGTACCTTGACCGCACCATTGCGCTGGGTGACATCCAGGTAGTTCACGCCCACGGCCGCCTGCTGCAGCCACGCCTGCCCTTCGCCCGGCGCCTGCTCGACCACGGTGTCTTCCCACAGCACGGAGGAATCACCGGGTTGATTGAAACGGATCACTGCGGCCATGTCGTTCTCCAGTCGGTCAATAGTGCCGACGAGTATGGAAACGCGCCCAGCGTTACACAAGACGGTGAATCTGCAGTATATACCTGCACTGGGTGCAGCAATGATCAGATGACGATTGACTGGTGTGCCCGGACCGATTGCCTGTCGTTGCGGGTTTGTTTACCGTTCAGGCCACTGGTCGACACTCGGTGCATCGCTCACAGGGACACGTCATGGCTGTAGTTGCAGACAAAGGCACGACTTCCATAGGCCTGGTGCACGAAGCCCTGCACGGTGCAATGCAGCGCGGAGTCGACATCCAGCCGGTGTTGCGAGACGCGGGCATCGACCCAGGCTTGCTTGACGCGCCCCAGGCCAGAGTCTCCGCAGTCGCGTTTTCTCGACTCTGGATTGCGCTGGCCAATGCGCTGGACGACGAGTTCTTCGCCATCGACAGCCATCCTCTGCGCAGAGGCAGCTTTCGGCTCATGTGCCATGTGGCCCTGGGCTGCCACTCGCTGGAGCAGGCGCTGCGGCGGATCCTGATGTTTCTGCGCAGCGCCCTGGACGATGTCTACGGCGAGCTGACGTACGAAGACGACTCGGCGGTGCTGGTCATTCACGACCACGGCGTGGAAAGACGCCTGTTCAGCTATGGCACCTGGCTGATCCTGGTGCACGGACTGCTCTGCTGGCTGGGCGGCCGGCGCTTGCCTATCCAAAGCATCGGCTTCCGGCCGGCGCAACCTTTGGACGACAGCGACTACCGCCTGCGCTTTTGCGAGTCGCTGGTGTTCGGTGTCGCCCAGACCACCGTCCGGTTCGATCGCAGCCTCCTCGCCCTCAAGGTCGTGCAGACCCCCGCAACCCTCACACCCTTCCTGGAAGAGTCGCCCGGCAATTTGCTGGTCAAGTACCGCAACGATGAAAGCACGGGAGCGAAGGTTCTTCAGAAGCTGCGCGGTGTGAATCCGGAGGACTGGCCTGAGTTCGACCGGTTGGCGAAATCGCTGGGCACGTCGAGTTCGACATTACAACGACGGTTGCACATCGAAGGCTTGAGCTACCAGCGCCTGAAAGATGACCTTCGCCGGGACATGGCCATTCATCTGCTTGGCCGTGAAGAGCTGACAGTGGTCGAAGTGGCACTGCAAACCGGTTTTCAGGATGCCAGTGCCTTCCATCGCGCGTTCAAGAAGTGGACGGGCGTCAGTCCCGGTTGCTATCGCCGCAACGAAGCCGATGAAACGTAGGCCTCACTGCTCCCCCTTCTGAAAGATTCACGATCCGTCCCTTTCCTGTCCCCGCCCCGGACTGTCCAAACACCCCAATCAGAACGACGACTTTGGACATGGGCGTAGCCCATGCCGGCGCCTACGATAGCCGAACTCCAGCCATGGCCGCTGCCCATGGCCTGGTCGGCGGAACACCTGTGCACTTCAAAACAAGAATAAAACCGAAGGAGACACGCTATGCAACCCGTGAACGTTTTCGCGCTGGCAAAGGATTCAAGGTTCAACCGCTTCCATGGCCTGATCCTGTTCTGGTGCGTGCTCATCCTGATCATCGACGGCTATGACCTCGCCGTTGTGGGTGCGGCACTGCCGGCCATCATGAAGGACATGAACATCGAGGCCACCAGTGCCGGCATCATGGCCGGCTCGGCGCTGTTCGGCACCATGCTCGGCGCGATCTTTCTCGGCACGCTGGCCGATCGCATCGGTCGGCCGAAGATGACGGCCATCTGCGTTGCGCTGTTCAGTCTGTTCACTGCGGGTGCCGGGCTGACCAACGACCCCATCAGCTTCAGCGTCATGCGTTTCATCGCAGGGCTGGGCATTGGCGGCGTACTGCCGATCTGCACCGCGCAAATGGGCGAGTTTTCGCCATTGAAACTGCGCACCCGCCTGGTAACGCTGGTATTCGCCGGTTATTCCGTGGGTGGCATCCTGGTCGCCCTTACCGCAAAACAGCTGATCGAAAGTCACGGCTGGCAATGGGTGTTCTACGTCGCGGGACTGCCCGTGATCCTGATCCCGTTCATTCTCAAGAGCATGCCTGACTCCATCGGCTACATGCTCAAACAGGGCCAGCAGGACGCACTCAGGGAGGTGGCGCGAAAGCTCGATCCCGGCAACATGATTCCCGACGATGCGGTGATGGCCGGCAACCCGGATATCCTCGACAAACAGGATTCCCCGGTGCGCAACCTGTTCGCCGATGGCCGCGGTTTCAGCACGGTCATGATCTGGGCGGCATTCATGACCGGGTTGTTCATGGTCTACGCGCTGAACTCCTGGCTGACCAAGCTGATGGCCATGGCGGGTTTCAGCCTGGGATCGGCGCTGAATTTCGTGATCGTGTTCAACGTCGGTGCCATTGTCGGCGCGCTGGGCGGTGGCTGGCTGGGCGACAGGTTCAACATCAAGCGTGTGCTGGTGTGCTTCTACATCGTCGGCGCCCTGGCGCTGGTCATGCTTGCCTACACCCGCTCGCCGGGCCTGCTCTACGCCGTGGTGTTCACGGTCGGCGCATCGACCTTGGGTACGCAACTGCTGGCCTACGCCTACGCCGGCGATTTCTACCCTTCGACCATCAGGGCCACCGGCGTCGGCTTTGCATCGGGCGTGGGCCGCATAGGCGCCATCGTGGCCCCGGTACTGATCGGTTGGTTGATCTCGATGCACTTGCCGCTGGAGCAGAACTTCATGGCCATCGCCCTTGCCGGGCTGATCGGTGCGGCGGCGGTTTCGCTGATCAATCAGTCCCTCGCCGATTCTTCCCAGGCACGCTCGACCCGCCGCGCGCCATCGGCCACCGACAGTGCGGCCTTGAATCCTGCAACCTCCAAATCCACCTGACTGGGGGCACTTATGAATCGACTGTCTCAACCGCCGTCAAGCCCCGCCCTGGTTGTGGAGGCTGTGGACTGGGCGATCAGGTCTCGGCGCAGCATCAGGGCTTTTCTTCCCGACCCCGTGGCCCAGGAAGACGTGGAAAGCATCCTCGATGTCGCCCGCTTCTGCGCGACGGGCGTGAACATGCAGCCCTGGCGTGTGCACGTGGTCACTGGCGACGCCAAACGGCAGCTGTCCAACGCCATAGCGGATATAGACAACGATCCCGCCCATGCCAACCAGCTGCTCGACCCCTACGAGTACTACCCCAGAGAGTGGGTGACGCCCTATGCGGACAGGAAAAAGAAAGTCGGCTGGGAGCTGTACGGGCTGCTGGGCATCGCCAAGGGCGACAAGCAACGCATGCATGAGCAGCACGGCCGCAACTACCGGTTCTTCGATGCGCCGGTAGGCCTGCTGTTCACCATCGACCGCGTGCTCCAGCAAGGAAGCCTGCTGGACTACGGCATGTTCCTGCAAAGCGTGATGGTGGCTGCCAGGGCTCGCGGGTTGCACACGTGCCCTCAGGCCGCCTTTCTGAAGTATCACCACGTCATCGCCGAAGTCCTTGGCATTCCCGACGAGCAAATGCTGGTCTGCGGCATGAGCCTGGGCTATGCGGACGCGTCCAGCGTCGAGAACGAGCTGGTCACCGAGCGCGAACCGGTCAGTGCATTCACCACCTTTCATCACAATAACAAAGAGACTCGCCCATGAAGCCTGCAGCCCTCAACGAGTGCCTCGACAAGACCCCGGCCAATCACCTCCCCCTGACCCCGTTGGGGTTTCTGGAAAGGGCTGCGTTGGCCCATCCGACACGGGCTGCGGTGGTGTATGGACCCATCACGCGGACCTGGGCGCAGACGCGCGAGCGCTGCCTGCGACTGGCCAGTGCTCTGGTCGCTCGAGGATTGGGCGCTGGCGATACCGTCTCCATTCTGTGCCCGAATACGCCGGCCATGCTCGAAGCGCATTTTGGCATCCCGTTATCAGGCGCAGTGCTCAACACCATCAACTGCCGGCTCGATGCCGAAGGCGTGGCGTTCATTCTCAGGCATGCCGAGTCCAAAGCCATTCTGGTGGATCGCGAATACGCAAGCCTGGTTGCGGCGGCGCTCGAGCGGCTGGATCAGGCGCTGATCGTGATCGATATCGACGACCCCTTCGCGCCGTTGGGGCCATCGATCGGCGTGGTGGGTTATGAAGAGCTGCTCGCCAACGGCGATCCCGACTTCGCCGGCGTCTGGCCTGTCGATGAATGGCACCCTATCGCCCTGAACTACACCTCCGGTACCACGGGCGATCCCAAGGGGGTCGTCACCAGCCACCGCGCGACCTATCTGATGAGCCTGCTGCAGATGACCAACTGGCCGCTGCCGCGTGCGCCGCGCTACCTGTGGACGCTGCCGATGTTCCACGCCAACGGTTGGTGTTTTACCTGGGCGATCACCGCAGCGGCGGGCACTCATGTGTGCATGCGCAAGGTCAGTGCCGAGGCCGTGTTCGATGCCATCGATACCCACGGAGTGGACCATTTCTGCGCCGCACCCGTGGTCATGGCCATGATTGCCGATGCGCGTGATCGCGAGGTGTTGCGATCACCTGTGCGCGTGCTCACGGCCGGCTCCCCTCCACCGGCTTCGGTGCTCAGCGCGGTGGTTGCACTGGGCTTCGACGTGGATCATGTCTACGGCATCACCGAGGTATCCGGCACCCCGGTGAGCTGCGTGTGGCAAGACGGCTGGGACGCGCTGACGGACAGCGAACAACGCGCATTCCGGGTTCGTCAGGGCACGCGAGCGGCAACGTTCGAAGGGATGATGGTGGCGGATCCGGACACCTTGATCGCGGTGCCGCACGATGGTGTCACCACCGGCGAACTGTTGCTGCGCGGCAATACCGTAATGATGGGATACCTGAAGAACGCGTCGGCCACCGGCAAGGCCTTCGCGGGTGGATGGTTTCATACCGGGGACATCGCGGTGGTGCATGAAGGTGGCTACGTGCAAATCACCGATCGTTCCAAGGATGTCATCATCTCAGGCGGCGAGAACATCTCCTCGATCGAAGTCGAGGATGTCATCCACTGCCATCCCAGCGTCCTGCACGCGGCTGTCGTGGCCCAGCCCGACGACAAATGGGGTGAGGTACCGTGCGCCTTCATCGAACTCAAGGCCGGTGTCGCGGCGCCCACCGGTGCCGAGCTGATCGCGTTCTGCCAAACGCGACTGGCCAGGTTCAAATGCCCGCGACAGGTCATCTTCACGGAGCTGCCGAAGACGGCCACCGGCAAAATCCAGAAATTCGTGCTGCGCGAGCGTGCAGGCAGCAAGGCTGCCATCTCGAGGCTCGCGTCCGGAGGGTGAAGCCGTTCGTAGGTGTGCGTTCAATACAGAGGGGCAGTGTTCGACCCATGCTGAGCACTGCCGCCCCTGTTACCCATCAGTTGGACCCTGCCCGGTTTGAGTGCAGGATTCCCATTCTGGAGCACACTATTGCGCTCTCAAAAGCGCACCAACAAAAAATATTCAGTGAAAACATCCAGTTACTGACAGCGGCCTGATTATTGCTTCGTTTAGGGCGTCGCGCCCCACGCGACATCTGTTTCCTCCAGCGGCCCTCATGCCCTGGGCGACCCGGCCCCAACGATGCGGCTGCGGTCACAAGCGAAACGCTCGACACCCGTTCAGCCGACAGCGTCGTCGGTACGTGAGATCAGGCCCTACCCCCCTCGCCTGCATCTCATCCAGCCCCCACTCCATTCCTGTTTCCCGGTGCTTGCACGGGCAGCCCCTTCGGCTGTGCGCAAACCGGCAGGCGATGGCACGCAGGGCTGGTTCCAGGAGCACTGAGCATGGCTATCAATCGTCGTACCTTTCTGCGTTCGTCCGCCATTTCCGCTGCCGCACTGTCGGCGCTGAGCTTCAAGAGCCTGTCGGCCTTCGCCGCCGACGACGCCATCAAGATCGCCTCGCTGTACGACAGCTCGGGTGGCCTGGACATCTATGGCAAGCCGATCGTGGACGCGCTGACATTCGCCACCGAGGAACTCAATGCCCAGGGCGGCCTGCTCGGTCGGCCGTTGAATCTGATCAAGTACGACACCCAGTCCAACATGCAGCTGTACGCGCAGTACGCCCAGCAGGCGGCGCTCAAGGATCGCGCTGCCGTGGTGCACGCGGGCATCACTTCGGCGTCACGCGAAGTGGTACGGCCGGTACTGGACCGCTACAAGACGCTGTACTTCTACGACAACCAGTACGAAGGCGGCGTGTGCGATCGCAACTTCTTCGGCACCGGCGTGACGCCGGGGCAGACCGTGGAGAAGCTGGTGTCCCACGTGACCCAGAAGTGGGGCAAGAAGGTCTACATCGTGGCGGCGGACTATAACTACGGGCAGATCGTCACCGCCTGGGTGAAGAAGTACGTCGAGCAGGCCGGCGGGTCGAGCGTGGGTATCGAGTTCTTCCCGCTGGACGTGACCAACTTCGGCGCGACCATTTCGAAGATCCAGGAAGCCAAGCCGGACTTCGTCTGGTCGGCCCTGGTCGGCGGCGCGCACATGTCGTTCTACCGCCAGTGGAAGGCCGCCGGCATGACCGGCAAGCTGCCGATCGCCTCGACCACCTTTGCCGGTGGCAACGAGCACATCGTGCTCTCGCCCGAAGAGTGCAACGGCATCCTGATCTGCCAGAACTACGTGCAGGAACTGCAGACCCCGCTCAACACCGCGTTCGTCGAACGCTTCCACAAGCGCTTCGGCGCCGACTACCCGTACATCACCGAACTGGCGATGGGCGCCTACCAGGGCATGATGCTGTGGGCCGAGGGCGTGCGCCAGGCCGGTTCGATCGAACGCATGGCGGTCATCGAAGCGCTGGAGAAAGGCATCAGCCTGGACCTGCCCAGCGGCAAGGTCAGCATCGACCCGGCCACCCACCACTGCATTCTGGACGTGCACATCGCCGAGGTGCGCGATCGCCGCCTTGAGGTGGTTGAAAGCTTCGCCCAGCAGGCCCCTTCGGACACCGCCGCGGTTTGCGACCTGATCAAGAACCCCCGTGATGCCAAGCAATACAGCATCGCGCTGTAAGGAGACGGACATGGATTGGGCTGCGATTTTTTCCCTGCAGATAGTCGGCGCCATCGCCACGCTGGTGCTGCTCAGCATCGGCCTGGCGGTGGTGTTCGGCATGATGAAGATCATCAACCTGGCGCACGGCGAGTTCATGATGCTCGGCGGTTACGTGGCCGTCCTGGCCACCCACCACTGGCACGTGCCGATCTGGATCTCGATCCTGGTGCTGGCGCCGCTCACCGTGGGCCTGTTCGGCATGCTGGTCGAGCGCCTGCTGATACGCCACCTCTACGGCCGCATGATCGACACCATGCTGGCCACCTGGGGCCTGAGCCTGGGGCTGACCGGTGCGGCGACCATGCTGTTCGGCAACACCACGGTGGGCATCAGTTCACCGTTGCCGGGCATTACCCTGGGCGCCTATCAAACCAGTGGCTACGGACTGTTCGTGATTGCCGTGGCCGTGGCGGTCCTGCTGGGCCTGTGGGCGCTGCTGCGCTTCACCCAGTTTGGCCTGTGCGCGCGGGCGACCATGCAGAACGCCAAGATGGCTGCCGCCCTGGGCGCCAACCCCGGGCGCATCTACAGCCTTACCTTTGGCCTGGGTGCGGCCTTGGCCGGGCTCGGCGGCGCGGTCCTCGCGCCACTCACCGGGGTGATCCCGACGCTGGGCGCCAGCTACATCGCCAAGGCCTTCATCACCGTGATCGGCGGCGGCAGCGCGGTCATCACCGGCACGCTGAGTGCGGCCGGCGCGTTCGGCGTCATCAGCCAAGTGGTGACCTTCTTCAGTACCCCGGTGTTCGGTGAAGTGGCCCTGCTGCTGGCCGCCATCGTGCTGATCCGCGTGTTGCCCCAAGGCATCACCGGTCGTTTCTTTCGGAGGGCGTTCTGATGCCTGTCGCATTTCGTGATCTGCTGCCGGTGCTGGGCTGTGTGCTCGCGGCCGTGCTGGTCGGCGTTCTACCGCAGTGGCTGGACCTGTTCACCCTGCTCTCGCTGACCATCTACCTGGTCATGGCCTTGCTGGCGCTGAGCCTGGCATTCATCTGGGGCTTTGGCGGCATCCTGTGTTTCGGCCAGGCTGCGTTCTTCGGCCTGGGCGCCTATGCCTATGCCATCGGCGTGCTGAACATCGGCGACAGCACCTGGCCGGTGCTGCTGGCTATTGCCGTACCCGCACTGTTCGCCGCGGCCATGGGCTACTTCATGTTCTATGGCGGCATCAGTGATGTGTACCTGGGCGTGATCACCTTGGCGGTGACGTTGATTCTGTTCAACGTGATGAACTCCACCTCGGGCAGCGAATACCACATCGGCAGCGCGCTGCTGGGTGGTTTCAATGGCATTCCGGCGATCCCGACGCTCAACGTGCCGTTCGATCCGCAGCGCGTGCTGGAACCTGAAACCCTGTTCCAGGTGATCGGCGGCGCCTTGATTCTGTGCTACCTGGGCCTGCGCGGGCTGCTCGCCAGTCGCTTCGGCAAGGTGGTCGTGGCCATCCGTGAAAACGAGCAGCGTGCCGGGCTGCTGGGCTACGACACGCGCCTGCACAAGCTGATCGTGTTCAGCCTGGGCGGCGGCATTGCCGGGCTGGCCGGATGCCTGTTCGCCAACTGGGGTGCGTTCGTCAGCCCGGGCGTGTTTGGCCTGGCACAGTCGGCGCAGATCATCATCTGGGTCATCGTCGGCGGCCGTGGCACCTTGTTCGGGCCGATCCTGGCGTGCATCGGCCTGCAGGCACTGATGGCGCGACTGGGTGAACAGCAAACGGTCGACAGCGGCCTGGTGCTGGGCGCGATTCTGCTGACCTTCGTCATGCTGCTGCCGCGCGGCCTGCTGCCAAGCCTGGGGGCTTTGGCCTCGCGCCTCTTCAAGCGCCGCCCGGCGCCCAGCCCTGTCGTGCCACCGGAGAGCGTCGTATGAGCGTGCTACTGCAAACCCAGGGCCTGGGGGTCAGTTTCGGGGGTGTTCACGCCGTCAAGGCAGTGGACTTCACCCTTCACAGCGGTGAGCTGCGCTGCCTCATCGGCCCCAACGGTGCGGGTAAAAGCACCTTTTTCAAACTGCTCAGTGGGCAGTTGAAGCCGACCCACGGCACCTGCCACTTTCAGGCCAGGCGCATCAGCGGCCTGCCCCCGCACCGCATCGCCCGCATGGGTATCGGCATCAAGACCCAGACGCCCAGCGTGTTCGACGGCCTGGATGTATTCGAGAACCTGCGGCTGGCCGCCAGCCGTACGCAGAGCGCCGATCAGGCCCGGCAAAGCGCCGAACACACCCTGCGGCGCATCGACCTGGCCGAGTACCGTCATCGTCTGGTCGGCGACCTGGCCCACGGTCAGCGTCAATGGGTCGAGCTGGGCATGATCCTGGCCTCGCGGCCGACGTTGGTGCTGCTGGACGAGCCGGCCGCCGGCATGACTTATCAGGAAGTGCGCAAGACCGCGGAGCTGATCAAGGAGATCAATGCGCACAGCACCGTGGTGGTGGTCGAGCACGACATGGAGTTCATTCGCCTGATCGCCGGCACGGTCACCGTGTTCAACCAGGGGGCAATCCTCGCCCAGGGCAGCTTTGCCGAGGTGACCCAGGACCCGTTGGTGCGCGAAGCCTATCTGGGCAAACAGGAGATCAAACATGCTTGAAGTCAACGGATTGTGTTCCGGCTACGGGCGCGTGCCGGTGTTGCGCGACATCGGTCTGCGCAGCGCCACCGACAGCTGCATCGGCGTGCTCGGCCGCAACGGCATGGGCAAGACCACCCTGCTGCGCGCGCTGATCGGCGAGTTGCCGGCGCTGTCAGGCAGCGTGCGGTTCGCCGGCCACGACCTGAGCCGCGCCGATGCCAGCCAACGCGCACGCGCCGGCATCGGCTACGTGCCCCAGGGCCGGCAGATCTTTCCGTTTCTCACCGTGGGTGAAAACCTGCGCATGGGCTGCGTGAAGAATTTCACCGAGGCCAGCGCCACCATCGAGCGGATCCTGACGTATTTCCCGCGGCTGCAACGGCTGCTCGACCAGCCCGGCGGCGCGTTGTCGGGCGGCGAACAACAGCTGCTGGCCCTGGCTCGCTGCCTGTGCGGCAACCCGAAGCTGATTCTGCTCGATGAACCGACCGAGGGCATCCAGCCCTCCATCTGCGACGAGATCATCGAAACCCTGCAGCGCCTGCGTCGCGAACAGGGCCTGGGGATCATTCTGGTGGAGCAGGACATCGACTTCCTGACGGCGCTGGCCGATCGCATCCTGATCATCGAGAACGGTCGACTGGTCGATGAAGTCGACCCTGCCAGCACCACCACCGAAGCGCTTGCCGAGCGTTTCATGGGCTTTCATTCTTAAGGATTCATCGTCATGTCCATTCAACGTCCAACCCAGGTCGAGCTTGCCGAAACCGGCAACCAACTGGGCCTGCATCTGCCAGCGCCGTTACTGGCGCAGTATGCCGACATTCTCGAAGCGGTCTGGCAGGACTATGACCGTCTGGATCAGCTGCAACCGGTCAGCCTGCCGCAGCGGTATCCCAGGAATGCCGGGCAGATTCCCGCGCCGGCGCAGAACCCCTACAACGCCTGGTACGTGCGTACCGACCTGCACGGCGCTGCCGAAGGCACCCTGAGCGGCAAGCGCATTGCCCTCAAGGACAACATCTGCCTGGCCGGTGTGCCCATGATGAATGGTTCGTCGACCCTGCAGGGTTACGTGCCCGATGTCGACGCCACCGTGGCCACGCGCGTGCTGGACGCCGGCGGCAGCATTCTGGGCAAGGCCCATTGCGAGTTTTTCTGCGTCTCGGGCAGCAGCCACACCAACGCCACCGGCGCAGTGCACAACCCGCGCAACCCAGGGCATTCGACCGGGGGGTCGTCGTCGGGGTGCGCCGCGCTGATCGTCGCCGGTGAAGTGGACCTGGCCATCGGCACCGATCAAGGCGGCTCGGTGCGCATTCCAGCAGCCTACTCGGGCATCTACGGCATGAAGCCGACCCACGGATTGGTGCCCTACACCGGCATCATGCCCATCGAAATGACCCTGGACCACGCTGGCGTCATGAGCGCCACGGTGGCCGACAACGCACTGATGCTCGAGGTGCTGGCCGGCGCCGACGGCCTGGATCCGCGCCAGGATCGGCAGATGCCAGTACAGGCCTATACCCAGGCCCTGGGCGCAGGTGTTGCGGGCCTGCGCATCGGCGTAGTCAGCGAGGGCTTCGGCCACGCCAATTCCGAAGCCGATGTAGACGCCGCCGTGCGCCGCGCTGCCGGTCTGTTCGCCGAATGGGGCGCCCTGGTGGAAGAGGTTTCCATCCCCCTGCACGCACTGGGCCATGCCATCTGGACACCGATTGCCGTGGAGGGCACCACGCAACTGCTGCGCGGCTACAATTACGGTTCCAATTGGAAGGGCTTGTACGTGGAGAGCCTGATGCGCGCGCAACAAGACTGGCAACAGCAGGCCGACGCCTTCCCTCACGATCTGAAAACCTGCCTGCTGGCAGGCCACTATGCCCATCAGCGATTCGCCGGCCAGTACTATGCCAAGGCGCAGAACGCCGCACGCCAGCTGCGCGCCGCCTACGACGAGCAGTTGGCCCGCTACGATCTGCTGCTGATGCCGACCGTGCCGCTCAAGGCGCCCAAGCTTCCCGCAGCCGATGCCACGCCCGCAACCTGGGTCACCCGTGCCCTGGAAATGAACGCCAACACCGCCCCGTTCGACGTGACCGGCCACCCGGCCCTGTCGATTCCCTGCGGGCTGGCGCAAGGGTTGCCGGTGGGACTCATGCTCATAGCCCGCGATTACCATGAGGCGACCCTTTACCAGGCTGCGCATCACTTCGAACAGCATATCGATTGGGAAAGCCTGACCTCATGAGCGGCGAAGACTACAAGGTAGGCCTGCTGTTTTCCCGGGCCAGCCTGACGGCGGCGTCGGAAACCGCCCAGGCCAATGCCACGCACCTGGCAATTGCCGAAATCAACGACGACGGCGGCCTCGGCGGTCGGCGCCTGCAGGCCGTCGACGGCGATCCCGGCGCCGACCCGAACGACTACCGCGACAGCGCGCTGCGCCTGTGCGACCAGCAACAGGTGCAGGTGCTGTTCGGCACGCACATGTCGAGCACACGCAAGGTCGTTCTGCCGGTGGTCGAAAGCCGTCGTCGATTGCTGTTCTACCCAACCCTGTACGAAGGTTTCGAATACTCGCCGTACTGCTTCTATACCGGCTCGGCACCCAATCAGAACTCGCTGCAGCTGGCCCGCTACGTGCTGGAAACCCATGGCGGGCGGGTGCTGTTCGTCGGGGGCTCGTATGTCTACCCCTACGAATCGAACCGCATCATGCGCGAGCTGTTCGAACAGGCCGGCGGCGAGGTCGTCGACGAGATCTACCTGCCTTTCCACGCCACCGCCGAAGATTTCGACCGGGTCATGCAGCGGGTGCGCGAAACCGCTCCCGACGCCATCTACTCGACCATCGTCGGCAGCGACATTCCGTCGCTGCACCGCGCCTATCGCCAGGCGGGGTTCGATCCTGCGGTCGTGCCCATCGTCAGCCTGGCCACCAACGAGGTCGACGTGCAAGCCATGAGCGACGAGGAAGCCGAAGGCCACATCTCCGCCGCGCCCTGGTTCTCGACCTTGCAGACGCCGGCCAGCCAGGCGTTCGTGGCACGCTACCGTGCGCGCTTCGGCGAACACGCCGCGATTACCTCGGGTGCCGAAGCGGCCTACTTTCAGGTTCACCTGTTCGCGCAAGCCGCGCGCCGCGCGTCCGATGACTCAGTGCAGGCCCTGCGCGAAGCACTGGCCGGGGCAAGCTTCGAGGCGCCTCAAGGCACCGTGCAGATCGACGCCCAGACCCAGCACACCTGGCTGTGGCCGCGCATCGCCCGGCTCGACCAGCGACGGCGATTCCAGCTGGTGCTGGAGAGCGCCGAAGCCGTGCAGCCGAGCCCCTATATGGTCGACTACCAGATGGACGTGCAGCCATGACCTGCCGGAGGCCGAGATGACCAGCGCGCCGTCCCTGCTGCGCGAACTCAAGGGCCTGCGCGTACTGGTGATTCACCCACAGGACGGTGAGGCACGCATCGTGCTCGACCAACTGCAGCGCATCGGCTGCATCGTCGAACAACGCTGGCCGGTGCCCACCACGCTGCCCGAAGCGGTCGACGTGGTGCTGCTGGCCGTGGAACTGAGCCAGCGGTTGAACACGCAAACCTTGGTGGAAGGCCTGAGCGAGCAGGCGCCGCCAATCATCGCCGTGGTCGGTTACGAGAACCCGTCGATGCTGCAACTGGTGCTGGAGACGCAACCGGCGGCGGTCATCGAGCGGCCCCTGCGGCCCTTCGGCCTGCTGACCCAGTTGCTGATGGCGCGGGCCGCCTGGCGGGCGCGCATCGACATGCTCGCCGAGTTGCGCAAGCTGCAAAGCCGGCAACCGGCCGTGTCGAAAATCTCCATGGCCAAGGCGCTGTTGATGGCGCGCCATCGCCTGGGCGAGAACGATGCCCATCGGCGCCTGCAACGCGAAGCCATGACGCGCCGCACCAGCATGGAGGCCATCGCCCAGCAGATCATCGATGCCGATCAACCTGCCGAACCCGAACCGCCGCTGCCGTAGCCCTGCGCTGAAACAGCGCCCCCAACCACAAGAATACGAGGTCACCCCATGCAAGGATTCACCTTCAGCAGCACTGCCCACCTCATCTGCGCCACCGGCAGCGCCGCCGCCCTGGCCGAACAGTGCGTCAGCCGCGGCGCCCAGCGGGTATTGCTGGTCACCGATGCCGGCATCCTCAAGCACGGCCTGCTCGACAGCGTGCTGCCGGGCTTCGCCACTGCGGGCATCGAACTGGCGGTGTACAGCGACGTGCTCGCCGATCCGGCAGAGGCCCTGGTGCTGGCAGCCACCGAGCAGGCCCGGGGCATGCAAGCCGACCTGATCGTCGGCTTCGGCGGCGGCAGCTCCATGGACACCGCCAAACTGGTCGCCTACCTGGCACACCCTGGGCAGCGGCAGAGCCTGAGCGACATCTACGGCGTGAACCAGGCCACCGGCCCGCGTTTGCCATTGATTCAGGTACCCACCACCGCGGGCACGGGTTCGGAAGTCACGCCCATCTCCATCGTCACCACGGCCACCGGCAAGTCCGGCGTGGTGGCGAACCAGCTGTTGCCGGACCTGGCAATTCTCGACGCGCAATTGACCATCGGCCTGCCCGCCCCGGTCACCGCTGCCACCGGCATCGACGCCATGGTGCATGCCATCGAGGCCTACACCAGCAAGCACCGCAAGAACCCGCTCTCCGACCTGCTGGCGCGCGAAGCCTTGCGCCTGTTGGCGGCGAACCTGGAACGCGCGGTCAATACACCGCAAGACCTGGAAGCCCGCCAGGCGATGTTGCTGGGTGCCTGCCTGGCCGGCCAGGCCTTTGCCAACGCACCTGTTGCCGCCGTGCACGCCCTGGCCTACCCGCTGGGTGTCAGCTTTCACCTGCCCCACGGCCTGTCCAATGCGCTGGTACTGCAGCAAGTGCTGCGCTTCAACCTGCCGGCCGCCCAAGGCCTGTACGCCGAGCTGGCGCCCTTGGTGCTGGGCGATCGCCTGCAACCTGGCGATGCGGCGCAGCAGTTCATCGACGAACTGCTCAGGCTTCATGTGGCCACCGGTCTGCCGCTGCGCCTGGGTGATGCCGGAGTGACCCGCGAGAGCCTGCCGGAACTGGCTCGCAGCGCAATGCTGCAACAGCGCCTGCTGGTCAACAACCCGCGCGAAGTCAGCGAGGCCGATGCGCTGGCGATCTATACCGCGGCGTTCTAGGTCGCGGCCGAACACCGCGCCTCCTGTGCTGCACGGCAGACAGCCCCATACCAAGGGGCTGTCAGCCTGCGGGCAACCCATCGCATCAACTCCATCAATGTTTACTATCGTGAAAGTCCGCTTTCTTTTCGCGGTGCCAGACGTTTATATGCGCGACTTATAGCAACTGTCTCGCTTTGGAGCTTCACGTGTACGCCCGCCCTGATTTGAAATACTCGCTTCTGTTCGCTTTGGCCAAATGCTCGATTGCTGGCTTGTCGTTTGCCATGGTGTGGTTGGACATCGCAGTCTTTCATACCGATATCCTTGAAATATCGTTTACCGAGATCACCCAGGAGCTCATGCTCGCGCTGTGCGCCCTGTTGTTCTGGAGCGCACCGGGACCGGCCCGCAAAGGCGGCTTCGAATACCTCGCCGCAGGATTTTTCGCCTGTCTGCTGACCCGCGAGCTGGACGGCCTGTTCGACCCCATCAGCCACAGTGCGTGGCTGTGGCCGTTCCTGGCTATCGCTGCAGTCGCCATAGGCAAGGCGGCAAGTGCCAGGCACAGACGGCAAACCCTGCAGTCCCTGGGCGCTTTCCTGCGCACGCCAACGTTCGCCGCGCTGGCCACCGGCTTCGCGGTGCTGATCTTTTCCAGGATTTTCGGCATGGGTGCGTTCTGGCACCAGGTCATGGGTGACGGCTACCAGCGCCTGGCGAAAACCACGGCTGAAGAAGGTGTGGAGTTGCTGGCATATGGCATCTGGCTGTGCGCCAGCTTCGAGTATTGGGTCAAATGCCGGCTTGGCGAAAGCTGGAGTCCTCAAACCGCAACGTCTTGATGTGGAGTCCGCTGATGACTATTCGATCGCCAGTACTGTTCGTGTCCCATGGTTCCCCCATGTTCGCGGTCGAGCCCGGCCTGGCTGGCAAGCACCTGGCCGAGCTGGGTCGTCAGCTGACGCGGCCCGACGCCATCGTCATTCTTTCCCCGCACTGGATGATCCGCGGCGACATCCGCGTGACCGCCAGTGCAGCCCCGCCGACGATTCACGATTTCGGCGGCTTCCCCGACGCCCTGTATCGGATTCAATACCCAGCACCGGGCGCACCGGCCCTGGCCGCGCGGATCGTCGACATGCTGCAGGCCGGCGGCTGGCAATCCCGCCTGGATGCCGAGCGGGGCCTGGACCACGGGGCCTGGGTACCTCTGCTGTATCTGGCGCCGGACGCGGACATACCGGTCATCCAGGTTTCCATGCCCGCTGCGCTCGATACTCATCAGGCCTGGAAGCTGGGCCAGGCGCTCAAACCACTGCGCGACATGAACGTATTGATCGTGGCGTCCGGCAGCCTGACGCACAACCTCTACGAATTCCGTGGCGCAACGCCCCACGGCGCGCAATACGTCAAGGATTTTGCCGCCTGGACGGCGAAGACCCTGGCCTCGGGTGATCTGCACGCGCTGCTGGACTACCGGCAATACGCCCCCTCGGCAGAACGCGCGCACCCCACGGACGAGCATTTCATGCCGTTGTTCATCGCACTCGGCGCGGCGGGTGAGCAGTATGAAACGCGGGTGATCGAGGGCGGTGTGGAGTATGGGGTGTTGGCGATGGACAGTTACGTGTTCACGTAAAGCAGCAAGCGTGAGCTACACGGGCGGCCACTGGAATGGCCAGCCCTGCCGAAGTGGAACGTTCCGCTACCAATCCTCACTGCGCTCTGCGTGTTGGTGCAAGATTCGATACACCAGAATGGCATTGCCTTTCAAGGTGTAGATCGCACGGTAGGGATACTTCGCAAAGATCAACTCACGGCAATCGGGGATGCCCGACGCCTTGCTCAGTTGAGGAAACGCCTCCAGCTGGCTCAAACCATCCAACATCTGAAAAATGGTTTCTTCTGCTTTTTCAGGTCCTCTGAGCGCTTCGTAGTGCTCATGAATACCGTCGAGATCACTCGCCGCCTTGCTGGTTAATGCGACTTTCGGCACGCGCCACCCACTTAGCCTTTACGGCATCCAAATCGACCAGATTGCCTGCCTCTGCATCTGCGATGCCTTCGGCTACAGCACGGAAATGCCACGACTCGGATTCCACATAGCGAGCCAAAGCACGTTTCAAATGGTATTGACGATCTCGATCGGTGGCTTCGGCGAGCTGATCGAGCTGATCGATCAGCTCGGCTTCCACACGGAAAGAAAGAACGGGCGAACCCATGGCAGTACTCCTGGGACGTTTGTTTACGATGTATACGTTTACGCGCAACGTACACACTACCGATTGGAAGCTGCTTGAGCAATCCCTGTCGTGACGGATCCGGAAGTCAGCTGCTGCTTTCGAATACCAGGCTGCCGAAAAGCCTGGTGTGTACTGGTTAAATCACCACTGGCTGTACGGTATTACTTGCCAATTCGTCAGGTAGTTTCACTGCTACAACAACCCAGAGACCATACGGACATGCTCATCGACCTCCTGCCTGCCTTCGCCCTCTTCGCTCTGGTGTCGTCCATCACCCCAGGCCCGAACAACACCATGCTGCTGGCCTCGGGGGTGAACTTCGGTTTCCTGCGCACCATTCCCCATGCCTTGGGCATCAGCCTGGGTTTCATGCTGCTGGTGCTGGCAGTCGGACTGGGCCTGGGTGAAATATTCACCGCCGTGCCTTGGACCTACACCGCACTGCGCTGGATAGGCGCGGCCTACCTGCTTTACCTGGCGTGGTGCATCGCCACCTCGGGCAGCATGAGCGAGGCAGGAGAACAGAACAGCACACCCATGACCTTCCTCGGCGCCGCCGCCTTTCAATGGGTCAACCCCAAGGCCTGGGTGATGGCGGTCGGCGCCATCACCACCTATGTGCCGGCGCAGGGTTACGTTTATAACGTGGTGGTCATCGCCGCGGTGTTCGCACTGGTCAACCTGCCCAGCGTCTGCGTCTGGGCCGGCTTCGGCAGTGTCCTGCGCAACGTGCTTCGGGTGCCGCGCTGGTTGCGGCTGTTCAACTGGAGCATGGCGGCGTTGCTGGTGCTGTCGTTGTATCCGTTGTTGCAGAGCCCGGCACCTGTTTGAGGTGTTGGAAAGTCATCCGCATATTAGCGTTCCGGTGATGTATTGGGCTATTTCCTGATGGCCCGGTCTTGGGATATGCGATGAGTATGCGCCGGTTTCACGACGCGCTTTCGAGCTAGCATTGTAGATACTATGTTTATACAAAACGCTTGCGGCTGACTCGACACGTATCTACAATGTGTACACTTTTTCAGGAGGTTGCCATGGAAGTCAAGGTGCAGCAGTGGGGCAATAGCGCGGCGATTCGCCTGCCAGCAACTGTGCTCAAGATGATGAATCTGGTCAGCGGCGATGTGCTGAAACTCGATGTGTCCGCCGAGGTGATGACCCTCAAGCCTGCGAAGGCCAAGCCGCGTTACTCGCTGGCCGAGCTGATGGCGCAGTGTGACTTGAGCGCGCCGGAACCTGCCGACATGGCAGCGTGGAATGCCATGTCGGCCGTTGGGCGTGAGGCGTGAGGCGGGCCAAATTCAACCGTGGCGATATTGTGCGCCTGAACCTGAACCCCACCGCCGGCCGTGAGCAGCAAGGCGATTTCCGTCCGGCGCTGATCATTTCGCCTGCGGCCTTCAACGTGTCGGGCTTGGTCCTGATTGCGCCCATCACCCAAGGCGGGGATTTTGCCCGCCATGCTGGTTTTGCCGTGCCACTAAGTGGTTCCGGCACCGAGACGCAAGGCGTGGTGTTGTGCAATCAACTGCGCACCGTTGACCTCGAGGCTCGTGGAGGCAAACGCGTAGAGACGGTCCCCGAGGTGGTGATGGACGACGTACTGGCCCGCATTCAGGTGTTGATCGAGTAAGGAAAACAATACCAGCGCCGGCCCTCGCGGAAGAATCCATTGGAAAATACGCTGCAATATCGGCAGCGACACCTACCGGCCCACACTGGATACACCCATGAAATACAGCATCCTGGCTTCGCTATTGGCTTTGAGCCTGAACGCATCGGCCGCTCAACAGAGTCTTGATCTACCTAGTTGCGACATCAAAGCCCAGCGCGAGCTGGTGGGCGAAACAGGTGGCAAGATCACCGACCCTCGACAGGCCCACATCTCGGTACGAGCCAACATTCTCAGCGCGGACATCGGCACCACGCGAAAAACCCGCAAGATCAGCCAAGCTCAAGCCGACCGTATGATCGAACGTGTCGAAGTCGTCCGTCATCAAACCGACCAATTCGTACATCAGCAGGGCTTCTTGAGCGCAGCGGAAAAGCCAGTTTCGACCGAGAGTTCGACAGCCTCGCCATGCAGTTGTGCAAGCAGAAGAGTCGGAGTGAATAGGTCGATGGTATGCTCACAACGCGGATAAAACGCTCGACTCACAACACCGCAGCTCACCTAAGAAGAGCATCCGCAACCCAGCGAATCGATCGAAGAAGGTCACCTCATGAAACTGAAAGCTTTTTACTATTGCACTGCTTTCCTGTGCGCGGCTACGTTGGCTGGTTGCTCCACCAACACGGTCGTCACGTTGCAGAACGGCACACAGTACATCACCAAGGATGTACCTGACGCCAAAACGAAAGACGGCTTCTATGAGTTCGAAGATGTTTCGGGCAAGCAGGTAAGGGTCAAGGCAGACGAAGTGGCTACCGTGAAGGAAGAGGATTGATCCTGCCGTAACGCCGCGCCCCGGCGACACAGAGGATCACCGCTACTGTGACGCCGAACATGCCAAGGCTGACCTGTTCGTGCAGCAGTACCGCGGCCAGTGCCAGGCCAAAAAATGGTTGAAGCAGTTGTAGCTGGCCGACAGCAGCGGTGCCGCCCTGCACCAGGCCGCGGTACCAGAACACGAAGCCGATCAGCATGCTGAACATCGACACGTAAGCCAGGCTCAACCACGCCGGTGTGCTGATGCCGGAAAACGAAGCGGGCGCCAACCATGCTGTCAGTGGCATCACGACCGGCAGCGCCAACACCAGCGCCCAGCAGATCACCTGCCAACCACCCAACGTTTTGGAAATTTTTGCCCCTTCGGCGTAGCCGAGGCCGCAGGCAAGAATGGCCAAGAGCATCAGAATGTCGCCGGTCGGTGAGGCGGTCAGCCCTTGGGTAACGGCAAACCCGACGACTATCAGACTGCCCAGCACCGAGAAAAACCAGAACGCCGCCCCAGGGCGCTCACCACCCCGCACTACGCCGAACGCAGCAGTCGCCAGTGGCAACAGGCCGACGAACACAATGGAATGGGCCGACGTCACGTGCTGCAACGCCAGTGCAGTCAGCAGCGGAAAACCGATCACCACGCCCATTGCTACGATGATCAAAGGCAATAGGTGCTGACGTACCGGTCGCCGTTCCTTGAACAGCAAGAGCAGGCACAGCGCGAGCACGCCGGCGATGGCTGCCCGTGCGACGGTCAGAAATACCGGGTCGAATTCCAGCACAGCAATGCGAGTGGCGGGCAGCGAACCGCTGAAGATCACGACACCGATGAGGCCATTGACCACCCCGCTCGCGGGTTTCACTGTCGTTTGGCTGTGCACGTCAGAGGTGCGTTCCATTGAGTGTCCACTCCATATCGGGTTGCATGTAGCGCATCGTATGACCGACTATCGTGACAATCAAAAAATTGTCATGGATACACTTCAAGATGGCTCCCTCCCGGTACAAGTCGCTGGTAGATACCTTTGCAGCCGATATTCGCGCCGGACGTTTGCCGCCGGGTACGCGTTTGCCGACACATCGCCAACTTGCGGCTACCCATGGATTGGCCTTGGTCACCGCCAGCCGGGTGTATGCGGAGTTAGAAGCCATGGGACTGGTCAGCGGCGAGACCGGGCGCGGGACGTTCGTGCGGGAAACCTCACTGCCGCCCGGCCAAGGTATCGATCAGCCGGACATTGCCGCGGGCGTGATCGACCTCAACTTCAACTATCCGGCCATGCCAGGTCAGGCCGACCTGTTGCGCAGTGCCTTGCGCCAGCTGGCGTTGTCCGGCGACCTGGAAGCGCATTTACGCTATCAGCCACATGCGGGTCGCCTGCATGAACGGGCTTCAATTGCCCGTCATCTGATCCACCGTGGCGTCACGGTGGATCCCGAGCAGATTCTGATCGTCAGCGGCGCCCAACATGGTTTGGCGATAAGCCTGATGGCATTGCTGAAACCTGGGGACGTGATCGCGGCAGATGCGTTGACCTATCCTGGGTTCAAGTTGCTGGCCAAGACATTGCACCTTGAAGTGGTGCCCATTCCCGCCACCGCACAAGGGCCGGATCTCGATGCCCTCGCCTCGCTCTGCCGCCGTCGTTCGGTGCGCGCCGTCTACACGATGCCTACGCTGCACAATCCGTTGGGTTGGGTGCTGCCCGCCGATCAGCGCGAGCGCTTGGTGGCGATCGCTCGCGAGCATGACCTGACGATCATTGAAGACGCAGCCTACGCGTTTCTGGCGCAAGATCCGCCGCTACCGATTATTGAGTTGGCGCCTGAAAGAACGTTTTACGTGTCAGGGTTTTCCAAGAACATCGCCACCGGCTTGCGCGTCGGCTTCGTCGCAGCCCCTGTGCATCGAGTGGACGCGTTGAAGCGCACGGTCAAGGCCACGACCTGGAACACACCCGGCGTCATGACCGCCATCACCTGCGCCTGGCTCGACGATGGCACGGTCGCCGCGCTGGAGACGAAAAAGCGCGCGGACGCGCAGGCCCGGCAGGCGTTGGCTGACACGTTGTTGTCAGGGTTACCGGTGGTGCGTCATCCCTCTTCGTACTTTCTATGGCTGCCGTTGGCGGAGGATGCAAGGGCGGATCAAATCGCCCTGGAACTGATGCGCGAGCATGTGTCGGTCTCGACGGCCGAGCCGTTTTCGATCTCGGTGCACGTCCCTCATGCACTACGGCTGGCACTTGGGTCGGTGAGCATGGACGCCCTGGGTGAGGCGCTGGGCACCGTAAAGCGGGTGGTGGGGGCGTATATCTGATCCCAGTTCACCCAGGTAAGAAAACGAGACACCACGTCGTCTACTCGACCGCCGAATGCGATATGAGGTGAGTTTGGACATGTGGCCATCAAACACGTTTGATTGCGTACATAAAAGCAAAAACAGCCAGGATCTTGAAAGTTGCCAAAAACCCTTTAAGGGCCAAAGAATACCACTCTGTTCCTTCAACACAGTCCATGCACTGCAGCGACGCAGGCGAGCTTCCTGACTTCTTGAACTCCAGTTCGCGGCAGTAGCCATAAAACATGAACGACCAGAGAAGCATGACCGCGCCCAATGCTTTGATCTTGTCTCTGGATGAGTAGATGACCTCTGGCTCAAGAAGGTAAACCACGCCTGCCAAGACAAAAATCAACATGCCCACATAAGCCATTTTTTTTCGGCACCTTGGCGACGCCCGAAAATTGTTGAATACATCGAAAGGATGAAATGTACGGTCCCTCTGTAATCTATCTTCGAGGGAAACCAAATAGCCGGAGCAAAAAGCAAGCATCCCAATAATAAGAACAAGGATCATATGAAGCCCCGCATTAGCAAAACTGGGCAGAACACCGATCTACCATTTCCCGATCAGGCTGTGGCTCCCACGACCTCAATACTAACACCGGTACCCGCCATCGGAATATGATGCGGCAGTGGTGTCAACGCCCCCTTCTCGCGCGATCTATCGCCCGGCTCGGGTGCTAAAATCCCTCGTCCCTGGACTCCGCCCGAGTGATGCACTCATGCTCCTGAATCTCGAAATCCGCAGCTATGAGTGTGAAAACCCTCATCACTCCCACGATCATGCTCAATTGGTCCTGCCGGTTCGTGGCCAGATGGAAATCGATGTAGACGGTCGCGGCGGGAGTATCGATCAGTCATTGGCCGCCGTGGTGAGGCCAGGCTCGGTGCACTCTCAGCTCAGCCGCGCAGACAGCTGTTTTCTGGTGCTGGACTGCGCGCCGGCTCTGCTGGAGACACTTCAGATGGAGCATCTGGCTCGAAAGACGTACGTACCTATCTCCCCTGCGACACGACGGCTGATCGAGTTCGCCGAGCTCATCGGCAACAAGCGACTAGCCTTGGACGCTCCACAGTTGAGCGTCTTGCACGGCCGTCGCCGCGAGCTTCGATCAGACCAGCATCGACCAGCTGACTCAGCCGCCGCTGCGCGGTACGTCGGGCTAGCTGAGGATGCTGCGCAAGGATCTCTGCCAATGTCAGGCCAGACGCCGATTCAAGGATGGTTTCCTTCAGAGCTTCCAAATTTGGCATAGTGTTTTGGCGCGATTCGAAACAAGGATGGCGCAATTGTGGCGCGATTTCGAGAATCGCGCCAATTTATGGCGCGATTTATGGCGCGATCTGCAGAATCGCGCCAACTGTCTTGGACGTTGCAGGAAACCAACACCGGCAACGACAGCGTCCGGGAGCAATTTCCTTCAATACAGCCCCTCCCATGATCTCTACCGTCAGTGCTCCCTCGCCCGTTTTGAAGGTGCCTGATGAGTATCGTCGTTTCCATGGCCGTTTTTGCACTGGCCTCTTCCATAAGCCCCGGCCCGGTCAACCTGGTCTCTTTGAGTTGCGGTGCCCACCACGGACTGCGGGCCGCCCTGCCCCACGTCACGGGGGCGACTCTGGGGTTCATCCTGCTGCTTTTGCTCATGGGCCTGGGACCGCACGAGATGCTGAACCGCTGGCCATGGTTGACGCAGCTGATTCGCATGGCCGGCGTGATATTCCTGCTGTACCTGACCTACAGACTGGCAAGCAGTGACGGGCGATTGGACACGGCGCACGTGCAGACCCGACCTTCCGCCTTCACCGGCGCGCTGATGCAATGGCTCAATCCGAAAGCGTGGCTCGCGTGCCTTGCAGGCATGGGCGCCTTCGTTGCCGATGGCGATGTGCGAATGGTGTGGATGTTCGCACTGATCTATCTGGTGGTCTGCTGGCTATCACTGGCCAGTTGGGCCTGGGCCGGTGCCTCGTTGCGCGACTATTTGAGCAACACTGCCAGACTGCGCGGGTTCAATCGCGTCATGGCCGCGCTGCTCGGGGGCTGCGCCGTGTATCTATTGCTCGAGTAGGCACACCGCGATAGTGCCCTGGCGTCGTCGCCAAGGCGCGCTTGAACAGCCGCTGCAAGTGCGCTTGATCCGCAAAGCCAACGCGCGCCGCGACCTGGGCGATGTCTTCCCCCTGGCGCAGGCCATCGCGGGCCAGCTTGAGGCGGCAATCAATCAAGTACCCATGAGGCGTAAGCCCATGGCACGCTTTAAACGCGCGGATCAGATAGGAAGGTGAAAGCTGTACGGCCGACGCTATATCCTCCAGCCGCAGTGCATCAGCGCAATGCTCACGGATGAATTCCGCTGCCTGGGCCATCTTGTGCGGTTCACTTTTGGCGTCATTGCTGACCGGCTGCAACCGCGCCACCAGTCGCTGGAAGAACCCCAGCGTTGCACCCTGCATGATGTTTGGCGGGCAGTCGCTGGCCGTGAGCGTGCGGTACAGATCGTCCAGCTCGTCAAACAGACTGACGTCGGCGCTATAGGTCTGCGCAAAAGGCACGAAGTCTTTTTGCGTACCGGAACCCGGCTGTTGCAGCGTCGCGAGCCACTGGGCATCCACGTAGAACATGCGGTATGCCCAAGGCTGTTCGTGCACGGGATTGCAGGCATGCACCACACCGGGGTTCATGAGCACCACGCTGCCGGCACTGATCAGGCGGCTACTGTCGCCGTTCAAATAAGTGCTCTGCCCCTGCATGATCGCGCCAATGGAGAACGTCGAATGAGAGTGGCGCGCGTGGCTGAACGTGCGACCGTCCTCGACGTTGCGGATTTCCAGGTGTGCGAGCGCAGGATGACGCCAGTAGTGAGACATAGGTCCTTCCATCCCGTGGGGCTGGCATGCAGAAAGGGGCAGCGTTGCCGTTGGGCACGATTCAGCTTGATCCTGAGCTTATACCGAGGGTCGGCTCTCGGCCAACTGCCGTCGTGAGGGCAATGAAGGAGTAGCGATGCTAAGCCGGCGCACTCATTGCTGCTGCGTAATAAGCACGCCGCTGGTGCGACCCTAAAAGAGATCAGCAAGTGAGTACTGGAAAAATCAGCTGCCAATATGTTACGGTATAACATATTACTACTCACCTGAGGCAATGACTATGAAACCCGGAATCCACCCTGACTACCGCACCGTCCTGTTCCACGATACGGCTGCGGACGTCTATTTCCTGATCGGTTCGACAGTGGAAACGGATCGAACCCAGACCCATACGGATGGCAACGTGTACCCGTATGTCGCCCTCGATGTCTCGAGTGCTTCACACCCTGTCTACACCGGCCAGGTCCGCAAGACACAGGCGGAAGGCCGTATTGCCGGGTTCAACAAGCGTTTTGCCGGTTTCGCGTCGAACAACAAGTGACCCCTCATAACCTGTGTCGTGAAGCCAGTGCGCCCCGCTGGCTTTGGTCCTGGCGACACGTCCACTCGGCTGCACGTCACAGACCGTCGTGCCAAGCCCTCTATCGCGACGGTATGCAGTTAGACTGTGCACACATTTCAGGTATGGATCCCGAGCCGTGAGCGTGATTCTGATCAGCATTGTGTGCATCATCTTCTGGACCACTGTGTCATGGCTCTCAGGCACTGCGGAGCCGTGGGACGCAGCGGGTTACTGGACCACTGTCTATCCAGCGGCGCTGGTGCTGTCAGCCATTCTGGGGGCAATTTTTCTACGCCTGAGCCTGATAGCAGGCGCGATAGTCATGTTTGCCCAACTCCCGGTGGTCGTAGTGTCTGCCGGCGTTTCGCCCTTGCTGGCTGTGGGGGTCATCTATGTCGCTCTCCTTTCCATCCCTGCAATGATGATCTCCTGGGTGTCCGGAAAACTGCGGCTTTTTTGCAGCGGTTGAGTAGCGGCAGGCTGCTGGCCCCTCTGCTCGGAATTGATCCTTACAGTATCGGGTGATGAGGCATCGGAGATGCTTCGATGGCCAATATCCTCGATTAGGAGATGCGAGATGAAGGATCAGGACAACCATGCGCTGGTGAGCACGTTGATATTCCCCATTGCTCCCATCGTGGTGATTTTCGCGCTTTCGGCTCTCTGCGCAGATATGTGGCACGCAGCCCATTACACGCCAGGCGAAGATGGTGGTGAAGCTGAGCCTGCCATGGCGCTTATTCTGATACCGCTGCTGCTGACGATTTTCGCCATGGTCCTTGCAGGAATGACAGCACTCAATCGCTGGGTCGCCCGACGGTTCGCTCCGGGCGTCTGGTGGCGCCTCGCAATGGCCATTCCGCGAATGCTGCTGGCGGGCCTTTCACTGCTGCTTTTTCTCGTCTCCGCTGGTTTCTTCATGGGCGACGTAACGGCCATAGGACACTGGCAGGTAGTTTGCGCCTGGATTGCCTGCCTCATCGTAGTAGCGACGTTCGTTGTTCAGCAGTATCGCCGCCTGACTGAATGAAAATCGGACGTCGGCACCGCCGACGACTTCGTAGCGGCGGGTGGTTCTTCGATCTGGAACAGTCGAGGCGAAAGCCTCTGCAGTGCTGGTGCAGAGCATGAAGCGTTGATTGCGTATGACATGGAGACTGACGAAGTGGGTGTTTTTAGCCTGGTGTAAAACCCCACACTTGATGTCGCGGCAAAGGCCATTGCGGATTACCTGCGCGCAAGCCCGGCGATACCACTGCACAGAAAAATTTTGTAGACGACCGGTCGGTATGTGTTTACCATGCTGCCCATCATGAAGAAACCAGCTCAAGACATGCGGCAGCACATCATCGATGTGGCTCGTTCGCTGATGACCAACAAAGGCTATACGGCCGTTGGCTTGGCCGAAGTGCTGAGCACGGCGGGTGTGCCCAAAGGGTCGTTCTATTACTACTTCAAGTCGAAGGAAGAATTCGGCCAGGCTTTGCTGGAAGAATATTTCTCCGAGTACCTGGGCCGCGTGGACGCGCTCATGGCAAAGCCTGGAAGCGGCGCCGAACGCTTGCTGGCCTATTTCAACTACTGGACTCAAACCCAAGGCACTGACCTGCCCGAGGGCAAATGCCTGGTGGTCAAGTTAGGCGCAGAGGTCTGCGATTTGTCTGAAGACATGCGCGCTGTGCTCGAAGTCGGTACGGCGAAGATCATTCAGCGCATCACAGCATGCGTGGACATGGGCGTAGCCGACGGCAGCATTCATCCAGAAGGTGACCCTGCAGCCTTTGCTGAATCACTCTACCAGCTATGGTTGGGCGCCTCCCTGCTGGTCAAGGTGAACAGATCCACAGAGTCCTTTTCAAAAGCTCTGATCATGACCAAGCGCTTGCTGCACTAGTACGCGCTTTTTATTTACCCAATTCAGTAGACGACCGGTCCACTACTAAGGCTTAGAACATGAACGACATCAGCAATACCACTGACCTGTTTTCTCCCGTACGCATGGGTGCCATCGAACTGGCTAACCGCATTGTCATGGCGCCCGTCACCCGTAGTCGTTACGGCGAAGCAGGTATCCCCACTGAGTTGCACGCCACTTATTACGCTCAGCGGGCCACCGCTGGATTGATCGTGGCTGAGGCGACCAACATCTCGGCTCAAGGCCGCGGCTACGCGGCGACCCCTGGCATCTGGAGCGAGGAGCAGGTAGCGGGATGGAAAAAGGTCACCGATGCGGTGCACGCTGCAGGTGGCAAGATTGTCAGTCAGCTCTGGCATGTAGGGCGCTTTTCAAGCGTCGACCTGCAACCCAATGGCGAGGCGCCGGTAGCACCTTCCGCTATCCAGGCAGAGGGTAATACCTACACAGCCGATGGGTTTGTGCCTGTGTCCATGCCGCGAGCGCTCGAAACCGACGAGATTCCCGGCATCATCGAGCAGTACCAACACGCGGCCAAGAATGCCAAGCGCGCGGGTTTCGACGGTGTAGAAGTGCATTCGGCCAACAGCTACCTGCTGGACCAATTCCTCCGCGATTCCACCAACCAGCGTACAGACCAGTACGGCGGGTCCATCGAGAATCGCGCGCGTCTGACCCTTGAAGTGACCCGAGCAATCGTCGATGTCTGGGGCAATGACCGCGTAGGCATTCGCCTGTCACCGGTGACACCGGATGCGGGAAACACGCCACCGGACAGCAACGTCATGGGCCTTCACGGCTACCTTATCCAACAGCTCAACGCGCTGGATCTGGCCTACCTGCATTTTGTCGAAGGGGCCACAGCCACCTCCCGAGAAGTGCCGGAAGGTGTCGACATGGACGCATTGAGTGCCCAGTTCAATGGTCGGTTCATTGGCAACAACAACTACGACCTGGAGATGGCGGTCGAGCGGCGTGCAGCGGGCAAGATCGACGCTGTGGCATTCGGCCGCCTGTTCATTTCCAACCCAGACCTCGTCGCGCGCCTGCGCCACGGTGCCGAGCTGACCATCGCGCCTCGTGAGTCGTACTACGGCGGTGGCGCCGAAGGCTACACCGACTGGCCATTGGGTAATTACTAAGACCAGCACTTACCTACTCCCCTGCCCGGTTCATCTGGCACTCCCCAACGGTTAGTACGCGCCACCTACGCGGGAACACCGCCACAAAGGAACACGACATGAATTACCTGGACAAGAAAACCGCCATCGTCACTGGCGCCTCTTCTGGCATTGGAGCCGCCACGGCTAGAGCGCTGGCGGCCCATGGCGCCAACGTCATCGCCGCGGCCCACGAAGAAGCGGGCCTCGTCGTTCTGGTCAGCGAGCTACGTGCCGCCGGTTATGAAGCGGTGAGCTACGTAACGGACGTTACCTGCCCAGAGCAAACACTGGCGATGGCCCAGTTCGCCAAGGACACCTACGGCTCAGTGGATATCTTGGTGAACAACGCAGGCCTGATGCTGTTTTCCAACTGGGTCGACCTCGCCACCCGCGACTGGAACGCCATGATCGATGTGAATATCAAGGGCTACCTGAACGCCATCGCGGCCGTTCTCCCATTCATGATTCAGCAGAAGTCCGGCCAGATCTTGAACATGGACTCAGTGGCAGGGCATCAGGTCGGCCCAGCCGCCGGTGTCTACAGCGCTACCAAATTCTTCGTTCAGGCTATGACTGAATCCATGCGCAAGGAGTTGGGTGTGCACCACGGCATCCGCGTCAACACCGTAAGTCCAGGCGTGATCAATACCGGCTGGGCCGACAAAGTGACCGATCCCGAAGGCCGCAAAGCCGCCAAGGCGCTGAATGAAATCGCTATCGCGCCCGAGGACATCAGTCGCGCGGTGATCTACGCACTCAATCAACCAGCCAACGTAACTGTGAACGATCTGATCATTTCGCCGACGCGTCAGGACTGGTGATCGGATTATGCACGTCGATGTAACCCAGTGATCCGTCGAATCCAACTTCAGGAGAAACACCCTATGAGCAACAACATCAAAGCCGTGCCAACCAGCGATTACAACGCCGTCATCGAAACCGCCAGCAACTATGTCGAAGGCTTGCGTGCAGGCAGCGTTGCCATCATCGCGGAAGCGTTTCATAAAGACGCCGTGATGTACGGCTTCACCAACGGTCAACTGTTGGGCGGGCCGATCAGCAACCTGTATACGTTCGTCGAAACCAACGGCACGGCGCCAGACATCAGCACTCGTCTGGACGTGCTGGCTATCACTCCGACCACCGCTGTCGTACGCGTCGATATGGAAAAAGACGCGATCGGCGCTGACTACAACGACTACCTGACGTTGATCAAAATCGATGGTGCCTGGAAAGTCATTGCCAAGGTTTACCACCAATTCGAAGGCTGACTGCGCAGGCCTGTGCCGGTGCAAGCCGCACCGGCACTTCCCCACAACAGGAGCAACCCATGTCCAGAGTTTTTGTCATTGGCGCCGCCGGTAAAGTCGGCAAACGCCTTGTCAGTCTTCTTGTCAGCAACGGTCACGACGTAGCCCCACTGCATCGGCAGCGCGTCGATTGATTTGGCTGCAAGCACGCTCAGCCAACGATAATTTTTAAAGATATGGCTTTGAAGGCTTTTGGAGTTTGATGTATGGCAACAGTTGAATACAGCGCCGTTATCGCAACCACTGCAGAACACGCCTGGAAAGTGCTAAGAAACTTTGGGGAAATAGCCCAATGGCACCCGGCAATCAATGAAAGCAGCCTCGAAGATGGGCAATCAGAAAGCACGATTGGCTCAGTCAGACGGCTTGATCTGGCAGACGGAGGCGTTCTTCGCGAACGCCTTCTGGTACTGGATAACCCCCAGATGCGCTTAACATACAAATTCGAAGAATCACCTCTACCGCTCGACAACTATCGAGCAGACGTCAGGGTGATCAAGGTCAGTGGAGAGCTTCAGTGTGTCATTGAATGGCGTGCGAGCTTCGACGTCCGCGATGCAGAAATGACTGCCCACTTTGAAGCGCTGATCACCCGGCTGGTCGTGGATGGCCATGACAGCCTGGTGCTGTACCTCGCTCAGTCACCGCCGTGTAAAGACGGGCACTGAAGCCAGCCGGTTTGAAGGACTACTGATGCCCCATCACCGGCCAGCCTGCGATCTAAAGCGGCGGGCGCTCGAGGGCGACCCAGGCCTGCACGCTGGGGCGCTGCCATTGACGTTGCGCATACTCCACCAACGCTGAAGGCACAGCATCGCCATTGAGTATCAGCCGGTTGAGCATGAGCGCCAGATCGACATCCACTATCGACCATTGGCCGAAAAGATTTTCTGCGCCGTCTTTGAGCAGCGCTTGCGCCGTATAGAACAACTTGTCCGCTGACTCACGAGCCGTCGGCGACAAAGGGCCATATTGCTGACCATAGAACACCCCAGCAGTGGAGCGCTCCTGCCTGATGGGCAGCAGATCGCTGCGAATCCAGGCCTGAACCTGCCGCGCCTTCGCCAGTAGCCGAACGTCTTTCGGATAAATCGGCACTTCGGGGTAAACGCTTTCGAGATACTCCGTGATTGCTGAAGATTCCGACAAGGCAAAATCTCCATCCACCAAGGTTGGGACCCTCTGGGTTTGCGAGAGAACAGCGTAGGCATCTGCCTGGTGTTCAAGTTTCTGCAGGTCGACTGCGCTCATCGCAAAATCGATGCCTTTCTCGCGCAGTGCAACAAACACCGACAGGGCATAGGGGCTGGTGAACTGCGAATCGACGTACAAGTGCAAACGGCTCATGGACTGATCTCCTTATGCAGAAGACTCCACGCTACGAGATTAAGCAGAGAGAGGGAAATCAATGATTTTCATGGGGGTATTCTTGGTAGGAATGGGCGGTGTTGGGGTGTTGGTCTGGATAGGCTAGGGTCTGGGTCGATAGTACCCAGACCACGCGTTTATCGGCTCAGGCGAGTACCGGCTCGGTGCGGACCATGGCAGTCTCGAGGTACGAATCAAGCGTCCCAGTGGCTACGCGATTCCAGACCAGGCGTTTAAAGGTTGGCACAAGTGACAGCTTGTTTGATATCATAGCCTCGTCAGCACAGACCGGAACCTTCGCTTGAAGGGGTGTTGATTTCGGAGCGAAAGCTCTCCCAGCCAGTGTGCGGGATAAGGCGCAAGCCGAAAGAACAGGCCGATATTGAGACACGCAAAAAGCCCCTGTGCGTAAGCACAGGGGCTTTTTGCTTCCTGTCACACCGACTTTCCTTTATTGCGCATCTCCAGTACGTAACGCGTGTTGAATGCTTTCCCTTTGGGCAGCGAGTGGCGACCCCAGGTATCAACCTCATAAGCGCTGATGACGTGCATTCGCAGTAGATTCGTCGTTTCGGCGGGCTTGGTGATGGAAAAGAAAATCGCGTAATCATGTAGATCCAGACAAAAGTACCTCTGGCCACTGTTCTTGCTGTTATGCGGCACTACCATTCCGGTATAGAAGCGGCGCTCTATGTAGTCACGCAGCTGGGTGCTGCAGTGGTACCGCGAAGGGCAGAAATATCTATGTTCATGCTTGTGCCGCAGCGGCTCACCGTTGCCTTTATCGTCCGTGAAGCAATGAAAGCCGAATTCGAAACGGACGGTCAGCTGGTTACCAGCCACCTCGAAGGTCATCTCGAACGGCTGCAAATGCGCCATACTCTTGGTAACACCGTTGATGACCAGATGATTCCATTGCATGTTCAGTAGCAGTCCAAGCGCCCTGTGAAGCGGGCATTGTATCGTTGCTGAGACAGATTGCATTCCGCCTCCAGGTAGACCTTTCCAACATACCGAGATGAGCCATCACTTGATGCCAGAATATCCCTGCGGTTGGCATGCCGTGTGGCTGCTTTGGCTGTGTTGCGAAACTTGTGTTTGGCGCGATCAACAGAATGAATCGCGCCAATCTCCTTCCAAGTCACTCACCGCGAATCAACAACGCATCTACCAATGCCTTCGCCCCCTCGATGCAATGCACCGTGGCGCCAACCAGTCCTGGATCCACCACCCGGGCATCGCACATTTCAGATGCCGAAGCATGGGCGCACGTCAGCAGATGGGACAATTGCGTCAAGGCATCTTCCAAGGCAACACCGGAGTTAACACTGAATATCGGCTGCTGGTCCGAGCCATGGCGGCCGAACGGCAAGACGTTGGTTTCCGTGATTTCGATCATGGCCAATCTCCTTATCTACGATGAACACGCCAACAGGCCTACCCATGGGCAGTCACCTATGGGAGCGGGCCCTGCCCATTGGCAGGCACCTGTGGGAGCGGGCTCTGCCCGCGAATGCCGCGCCGCGGTCTATGTCCGCCAGAACTGCCAAAAGCGCCGCGGCGGCTGACTCTCGCACTGCGCATTTCTCCGTGCCTGCTCCATCAACGCACGCTGACGCTGGAAACGCTCGGCCAGCACACGACCATCGGTTTCAGCAAAGTCTGTCGGGAAATGAAACAACGGGTGATCGGAAGGAAGATCGACAACGGGTGGATCGGGGGTCGGCTTGACCATGATGCAACTCCTGACGGCTCGATTGAACCGCCACCTTCCGCTGCGAAACGGAAAAGGGTGGCAGCTGTACGCGGGTTCGCAGACCGGACCGTCAGGCACCCGGCGCACCCGAAGGTGCCCCACGCACAGCCGCCATAGATCGACACTGTAGGCGAAAAAAAACGCCGACAATGGATATGGAGGCGCTGCGCGCCTGACGAATTGTTCGAGCTGCGAAACCCGGTCGCTGAATTGGCAGCGACGGGCGAGAGGTTGGCGGAGGTGGTGGGGGAAGGCAAGGTTGGGGGGGAAGGCGTTGCTGGTCCCAGCCGATGGTTGAACGACCGCTTTCGGCCAGAAGCGGACAGATAGATCGACTCTAAATACAAGTGCTACTGAGGATGGGGAGACGTCGCATGCCCTTTAATCGCGCTTGTCGATGGGGCATATTTGTAGTGGTCAACTGATCCCGGACACTGAATTGAGTTTTTCCTCAGCGACCGCAGGCGCTAGCCCTTCGTTGAACTGATGCGGTCGCCGCCAGTTGTATCGCTCCATCAGGAACCGGCCGATATCCTGTTGCGCTAGCGCAGCGCTCATGTAGCCCACCGTCGGTATCCATTCACTTTTTAGGCTGCGAAATAGTCGTTCCATCGGCGCATTATCATGGCAGTTGCCGCGACGACTCATGCTCTGCGTGAAGCGGTATCGCCACAGTCTCTGGCGGAAACTCCGGCTGCCGTATTGACTGCCTTGATCACTGTGAAACAGCACATTTTGAGGCCGGCCACGCTGCTCATAGGCCATGTCCAGCGCTTTGATCACCAGGTCGGCGTCGGGCTTGGCTGAGAACGCCCAGCCCACAACCCGGCGCGCATAAAGATCGATTACCGCCGCTAGATAGTGCCACCGACCTTCGGCCCAAACGTACGTGATGTCACCGCACCAAACCTTGTCGGGGGACGCCACGCTGAACCCTCGATCAAGCACGTTCGGGATATCAGGCCGCTCCACGGTCGCCTTTTTATAGGCATGGGAACCCGGCTGTTTGCTGATCAAGTTCATCTCGCGCATCAACTTGCGTACCTTGAATCGCCCGATTCGCATACCGTCCTCTTTCATCATCAGCATGATGCTCCGGCTGCCCGCAGCGCTTCGGCTTTGCGTAAACAGCTCGTTCACACGGCTGCGCAAAACCACCCGTTCGGCATCCGGATACCGACGTTTCCGGCAGTAGGCGTAGTAGCAAGATCGGGTTACTTCAAATACCGAGCACAACAGATCAATCGGCTCTTGAGCCCGAAGTTGATCGATTAACGCGAACGCTCGTGTTCCTCGGCCATCAAGAGCGCGGTGGCCTTTTTTAAGATCGATTTTTCCCGTTCGAGCCGATTGATACGAGCTTCGAGTTCCTGGATTTTTTGCTGCTCAGGCGTCAGGGCTTTGCTGGTTGGAGTAACACCGCCACGTTCTTGCTGGAGCTGGTTCACCCAACGACGCAAGGCCGACTCAACCAGCCCAAGCGAACGGGCTGCTTCGGTATGGGTGTAGCCTTGGTCGAGCACCAGGCACGCCGCCTCGCGCTTGAACTCAGGGGTAAAGGTACGACGTTGCTTGGTCATCAGACACCTCTCTGTGGCGAGCATTCTCGCCTAAATGGGTGTCCGGTTTCATTAGACCACTACATATTCGTGTGCATAACGCCTGAGTTAAGTCGAGCCGCGAAGCGGGCTCGGCTTGAACGAATTGTTAGGCAGTCCTCGGATTGCTCCGCCGCAGATTGCTAGGCCTCGACCGCGGCCAAGGCCAGGTCGTTGATACGTTGCACACGCTCGATATGGCGCAGGCCCTCAATAAAGCCGGCAGATAGGAAGATGACGGTTAGATCCCGCTCAGGGTCGATCATCCATGCCGTCGAGGCACCGCCGACCGCCGCAATGCTTTGAGGCGATGCGGTGTGCCCGGTCGCGTTCAGGATGTGCCCACTCCCGCGGATATAACCACCGAGCAAGGTAAAGTGCGCCGCGAAATCGTTGAGGCCCCGCTCTTCGACCTCGAAGGCGGTCGCATCGTTGATCAAGCCGGGCGCATGATCCTGCCGAGCGTAGTCGAAGAGCGCGGGTGAGAGAACACGCTGGCCGTGCGCTGTCCCACGCCCGCGGAAAACTTCGGTGAACCGGAAGACATCTTTGATCGTGGAAAACGCATTCCCGCTCGGCATCTCTGCGTCCGCGTCAAGGAACTCATTTAAAAGGCGCAGAAGCATCGGTGTGGTGGGTCCCACATTCGCTTCAGTAAACGACACCGGAACCCGTCGAGGATCGTCGATCGAGCACGCGAAGCTGCTGTCCGCCATGCCCAACGGCGTGAACAAATCTTCTTGGGCAATGCGATTGAAACCGCGCTTTTTCGAATCGGTATTGACCAGGATCTGGCCCAACAGATCGTAGCCCAAGCCCGATGTGTAGATGCATTTGGTGCCGGGACTGTAGGCCGCAGGCAATGCGCACATCGCGGCTGTCTTGACCGCGAGGTTTCCGACCTTGTCCAGGCCAAGCGGAGGCGGAACGAGACCGAACGGCAGCCCCGCGGTGTGCGCCAGCAATTGCCGCACGGTTGCCCGCTGCTTGCCCAGTGCGCCGAAGCCGGGAACGAGGTCCGCGATGCGTGTATCAAGGCCGAAACGGCCTTCATCAATCGCTTTGAGGACGAGCGTCGCGGTATAGGCCTTTGACATCGACATGAGCAGGTATCGATCGTCACCTGATGGAGCCCGACCCGGAGCAACCGTTCCGAAGGTCGCCTGGTAGGCCACCTGACCGTGGCGAGCGACGAGGATTGAAGCGCCAAAGTGCCTTCCGCTGTCGATGTCGGCCTGAATAGAGGCACCAAGCCGGGCGAGCGCATCCTTATTCAAACCAACCGAGGGAGGTGAGAGGTCGAGGTTCATTGAGGTTTAGCCTTCTTTAATTGCTGCTTTGGCGGGCCGATGTCATCGCCTAACGTTTGGTTAAGGGGCCGCGGAACGCGATCCCGAACGAGCGAAGCGAGTGACTTGAACCACCTGTTAGGCAGAGGACTTCGAGCCGGACGCAGGTAATAAATACCGCACTGTGGCCAACCCGCGAGGGCCCTGCAAGCAACATATTGGTTTTTGCTGGGAACGCACTCATGCGGTCTGTTCGCCCCGATACGGCGTTGATGATCGGACTTGAGGCCTGGTAAGCAGCGAATGAGTTCGAGCGTGCACGTTGTTTAACAGCACAACTATGAATAGCTTCTATGCCCGTAACATGCCTCCTGTGCCTTTGCCGCCTAACTATTAATTAGGCGACATTGCTGTCGCATAACACACCTTGAGATGTCTGATAACGTCCATTTTCATGCGGTAATCCCTTGATTTGCATAGACGCGAAAATGGCAAACGCGACTAGGCTAGGTAAAAAAGCGACATCAAAGGCCACACGTACCAAACCTGCCAAGGCATCGTAATGGCTAGACGCTACTGATCGGCATCAAGACTGTTTTTTTGACGTGTCGAAATTACAGCGAACAAAAGCGGATCAAAGCAGGTGTGAATCGCCACTGGTCTTGTAGGCACTCGATGACCGCTATTGGCTTCAAGCATGGCGCAACCTAATTGTTATTTTTACCGAGTAGTGCGGAGCTTCATGCGGCCGACATAACCGCGTGTAAATGGTTAAATCTGCTTAGGCGAAGTCTTGTAGGGCTTTGATCCGCCGCCACATGAGCACAGGGTTCGAGTACATCGGGAAATGGCCGCAATCAGGAATGCACGCTAGGTGCACGCCTTGTGCTGCAATGTCCTTGAGGTAGGACAGGTGGGAATTGGTCACGCCATACATGTATTGGCGCGGGAATGGCAGGCCTAGAAATTTATCCATCAACTGACCATTGTCGGACAAATCCACCATTGATTCGAAAATGCCGCGCACCGCGCCGGCACGCACTTTGTGCGCCAGGCTTGCGGCATACAGCGCGCTCGCAGGGTCCGATGCCAATCGAGTGCGTTCAATAAAGTCGCGGAAAAATCGTACATCATCACAGCGATGATCGTGGATTTGGCGGCTGAGGAAACAGTCCTCAGGAGCGATGTTGCCCTCGATGTCGACGAAGCTCAGCACGCGCGCAGGATCTCCATGAGCCAACATCAGGCCGGTCAAACCTCCCATGGAGTGACCTACCAAGTGGAAAGTGTTGGTCTCAAAATGCTTGAGTACGGCCTGTGCCGTTTTCACCAGGAATGGAATGTTGATACGCAAGAGGTCGCTGCATTCGGTCTCACCGCAGCCTGGAGCATCGTAGGCAATGAAGGGATGTCCATCGAAAGCAGGCTGCAGCGTGATATCGGCGTAGTCCTCCTTGGTAGAGCCGAAACCGTGAAGGAACAGGATGGGCGCCTTAGGCCCACGGCGGTGAATCACCGACAGGTTGAGCTGCACACCGTCGATGTTCAGCGGAATTTTCTCGTGGGTGAAGCGAGCTGGGTGGGACACGGGGCGGAGCTCCTATTGCAGACATCCTCTATGTTGAACTCGCCAGATGATTTGTAAAATACTAAGTCACGAACCCTGTTATATGCCTAGCCTATGACAGCATGGTCTGCTTTGCTTGGTCGATCATGGCATCCACGAGCGGATTCTTATGCTCGCTGTGCCATGCCATGGCAGTAGTCACCACTTTCACCTCCGGGAACAGAGGCCGAATGAGTACGTTTTTTGGCGCGAGCTTGCCCATCGAGGTGGGAACCAGGGCAATGCCTTGGCCGCAGCTGACAAAGGCAACTTGTGACGAGACCGAGCGAACTTGATGCACGATCCGCGGGGCGAAGCCGCTGGCTTTGCACTGTCCAACCAGATAGTCGAAATAAACAGGACTCACATCGCGTGAAGCCATCACCAAGGTTTCATCGGCGAGGGACTTGAGAGATATGGAGTCACTCGCGGACAAGGGGTGATCGTTAGGGAGCGCTACTGCCAGTCGATCCTCGGACAACGGTAGAGATTGCAAGTGCCGACCGAGGTTGCCCTCAAGGCGCGCGAAGGCGATGTCGATATCGCCGGCCTCAAGAGCGGGGATAGCCTCCGCGCTATCGATCTCCCGAACCGATACCGTAATCAGTGGATGGTCCTGCTTGAACCGCTCGATCAGCGGGGGCAGTACATCGATCATTGCCGAAGTAATCGCCCCAATGGTCACTACGCCAGCTTGGCCGGCCACGGCCTCATGCACCGCCAGCTCCAATCGTTCCAACTGATCAGCAAATTTTCGTACGGCGGGGAGGATGGCGGCTCCCGCAGCGGTCAGTTGTGCGCCTCGGCGCGACCGAGTGAACAGTTGAACCCGTAAGGATTGCTCAAGCGCCTGTATTTGCTCGGTCAATGGCGGCTGTGACATGCCCAGCCGTTTAGCTGCGCGACTGAAGTTTTGGTCCTCAGCTACAGCCAGGAACAGCCACAGATGGCGTATCAAACGAAAGTTGATCACGGCGCTCTTCCATAGGTTTGGGATATGACAAGCTTAGCTTCTTCGTAATATACGTATCAAATCTCGGCGCAGATACTCAAGCCTCACCTAGTAAGAGGTCTGCAACCGATGAGCTCAAAAGCCCCGCTTGAGCGCCTGGCCGCACTCGACACCAACACGGTGTCGGACGCGCTGGACTTCCTCCAGCTCCCTGGCGCCACTAACGGCCTGATGCCGCTTTGGAACTGCCCGAAGATTGTTGGCCGAGCCAGCACTGTTCAGTTGGGGCCCAAGCAGGATGTGGCGCCCACCGTTCACCTGATCACCCCAGTAGTGGAGCAGATCACCACCGATGACCGCGTGCTGGTAATCGCGGGCGGCGTCGATGGTATCTCCAGCTGGGGCGACATCCTGGCAAACGCCGCCCAGCGCAAAGGTATTCGGGGCTCGATCATCGATGGTTTCAGCCGTGACATCCGCGGCAGCGCGGACATTGGCTACCCAGTCTTCGGTCGCGGCGTGACCATGATCAGCGCCCGTAACCGGCTCATCCAGATCAACGCAGCCGTCAAAGTTCGCATGGCGGGCGTCGAGGTAGAGGAAGGCGACTACGTGATCGCCGATGAATGCGGAACCGTGTTTGTCCCGGCCAATGCGATCGAGAAGGTCCTTGATTTGGCCGAGCGTATCGATCGCCGCCAGGCCGGCATGGTGGACGCCGTACGTGCAGGCCGCTCGGTCGAGGAAGTCATGCACGACACCCAATTCGAAGCTATCAAGGTAGAGCACTGATATGAGCCTTTCCGATAAAGACCTCGTTGCCTTGTTCGAAGGCCTGGATACGCCAGGGGTTTCCGACGCGATGGACAAGCTAGGCCTTCCAGGCCAAGCCTTTGGTGTCGCACCACTGGCCAACTACAGCCAGGTTGTGGTCGGCCCAGCCTTCACCGTTCAGTACGTGAGTGCGAGCACTCCGCCCGGCACTGTCGGTGACTTCATCGATGACGTAGCACCAGGTGACGTTGTGGTCATTGCCAACGAAGGCCGTACCGATTGCACGGTGTGGGGCGACATCATGACCCAGTACGCCTTGGCCCGCGGTATCGCCGGCACGGTCATAGACGGTGTCTGTCGCGATGTGAATAAAGCACTGGGCGAAGGGTATCCATTGTTCAGCAAAGGTCGCTTCATGCGTACCGGCAAAGACCGCGTTGAAGTCGTGACCGTGAACCAGCCGGTGTCCGTTGGCCAAGCGCGGGTCTGTGCCCGCGACATCGTTGTCGCTGACGCCAATGGCGTCGTCGTCGTCCCGCGCGGTCGTGCCCAGGAAGTCGCCGAAACGGCACGGCGCATCGAACACGTTGAAGCGCAAATCCGCGAACAAATCGCCACTGGCAAGAGCCTTAAGGAAGCCCGCGACGCCCTCGGTTACCACTCCCTGCAGAGCAAACAGCCATGAGCCTTCCACACGATTATCAGAACATTGCTAAGGTCCTCGGCAGCTCCACCCTGTACGAGGCCTCTGGGTTGCCGTGCGCCGTGGACCGCGAGATTCGCGCTGTCTGGAAAGGCGCTTTCATTGCTGCACCGGCGTACCCGCTGCAGTGCTCGCCAGGTGACAACCTGGGCCTGCACATAGCCGTGGCGAACGCGCCACGCGGTAGCGTCCTGGTTTGTGACACCGCTGATTTCGTTGCCGGCTACTGGGGGGAGGTACTCACCGTGGCGGCTGAAACCGCTGGTATTGTTGGCTTGGTAATCAATGGCGGCGTGCGCGACATCGCCGCGCTTGAAGCGCACGGCTTCCCGGTTTTTGCTCGGGGTATCTCCGTTAAAGGTACCGTCAAGGCGACCACGCCATCCGTAGGCAAACCGTTCGACTTCAGTGGTGCGCAGGTCAGCGCCGGCGACTTAGTGGTCGCGGATGAGGATGGTGTGATCATCATCCCCGCCGAAGCGGTTGAGCGCACATTGCGCGAAGGCCAGAAGCGCGCCGATAAAGAGGCTGTGTTCATGGCCAAACTGCGTGAAGGCAAGACCACCATGGACCTGATGGGCCTTTCCCTCCCGGAGGAGCACGCGTGAGCCTGGAAACGCTGAACCGTCGGCTGGAGGCTGCCAAGCCTTCGGCGACTTACAAAATCATCGACCGCGTCGCTGCGCGTCGTGCCGAAGGGGCGAAGATCATCTCACTCTGTGCCGGTGAGCCTGACTTCGATACTCCGGAGCACATCCGTACCGCAGCCATCAGTGCGATCAATAATGGCCACACCCGCTACACCCAGGTGGCCGGTCTTCGCGCGCTGCGTGAAGCCATCGCCCGTAAGTACCAGCGCGAGAACTGCCTCGACGTGAGCTGGCAAGACACCCTGGTCTGCAGTGGTGGCAAGCAGGTCATTTTCAATGCCTTGGCCGCGACCCTCAACGAAGGCGATGAGGTAGTAATCCCTGCGCCGTATTGGGTCAGCTACCCAGAAATGGTTGAGTTGTGCGGCGGCGAGTCGCGGATCGTTGCCTGTGGCGCCGAGTCGAGCTTCAAGCTCACACCGCAGGCGCTGGCTGGAGCTATCGGGCCGAAGACTCGTTGGCTGATCTTGAATTCGCCTTCCAACCCCACGGGCGCTGTGTACGATCGAGCCGAGCTGAAAGCCCTGGCTGAAGTGTTGCTCGATCATCCGCAAGTGCTGATTTTGGCGGACGACATCTACGAGCACCTGATCTTCGACGGGCGTGATTTCCTCACGCTCGCCCAAGTTGAGCCTCGACTGGCTGCACGAACGCTGACCATGAACGGCGTATCGAAGGCCTACGCCATGACTGGCTGGCGGATCGGGTTTGCCACTGGGCCTCGCTGGTTGCTCGAAGCGATGGAAAAGTTGCAGGGCCAGCAGACCTCGGGCGCCTGTTCCATCTCGCAGCATGCGGCAGTCGCTGCTCTGGACGGTCCGAAAGACTTCATCGCCCACAGCCGTGAAGTGTTCCAGCGGCGTCGAAATTTCATGGTCGAGCTACTCAACCAGGCGCAGGGCATCAGTTGCGAAGTTCCAGGCGGGGCCTTCTACGCCTTTGCCGATTGTTCCGGCCTGATCGGGAAGCGCTCGCCGGGCGGCAGTGATCTAGTTGACGACGAAGCGGTCGCTTTGGCACTACTTGAAGAGGCCAACGTGGCCGTCGTACAAGGTAGTGCGTTTGGACTTCCAGGCTACCTTCGTATTGCCTACGCTCTGGATGATGAGTCGCTGCGTGCGGCTTGCGGGGCAATTCACCGCTTCTGCAATGACGCAAGGTAGAGGCACCTCACGCTATGGCCGTCGTTCGGGATCGGTAGCGTCGGCCATGGCTGCCAACAGCAAATCGAATTGCGCTCGCTATTAGCCACTGTCAGCTATGGATGGCGTTAACAGTCACCCGCGAACGTCTGCTATTGGCCGAAAGCAGCCCTTTCCGCACGGAGTCATCGACCGCCAGTGATTTACACCATTCGCAGCCTTGCTCCAAACGACAGCTGATACCCTCAGAGATCTCTCACCTCAAACATCTGCCGCACGCCGTAAGAACAGCACTCTCGAAGCAAACACCTACCCCATGCGGATAAGGCTATCAACTGGATCGACATCTTCGAAGCTCTGAAAGCGGGACCGACGGCTGTTATCGAACGCATTCCAGAGACGCTCCACCAAACGCCCGACAGGGGATCTGGATGTTGCTGATCGACGACCTACTGACCATCACGCACAACCCGCCCCACGCCACCCTCCTTGAACCCCGGCACCAGCAAAACATCATTCAGAACGCAGCAATCCGACCCGCCCCCATCAGCGGACAGACCTGCACGGCTCGCTCGGCCAATAGGTTGCGCAGAGCATGCATTTGTCCGATGCGCTCGTCCAACAAAGCAATTTTCTCTGCAAATAACTGAGCCAGCAGATCGGTGGAAGCTTCCTGGCTGGTCCATAGCAACGGCAGATTTTCGCCGATCTCCTTCAACGAAAATCCCAAGTGCTGCGCCAGCTTGATATACCCAACCAGTTGCAGCGTCTGCTCGGCATAAAACCGATAGCCGTTGGCAGCACGACCCGGCTTGATCAAGCCTTTCTCTTCATAGAACCTCAGGGTATCGACTGACACGCCTGCCTTCGCTGCCACTTCTCCGATCTTCACCCGTCAATTCTCCGTTTGACTCTGGACCTAACTCCAGGCTTTAGCCTGCGGGCTCCAACTGTGAGGGGTGAATATGATCAGCGTAAATAGAAATCTACAGATCGTTCGGGCCAGTGCTGTCTACGATCTTGTGGTCACTGCGGGCTTCATGACGCCTTGGACGGCATTGCTGGTTTTTGAAGGATTCGCAGCGCTGTCCGCTGCGCTGGCATTGGACCGAACGGTCCCCACGCTGGACATTACCGCGATGCTATTCGCCAATTTGCTGGGCAGCATCGTGGTGGTCTGGTCGATATGGCGGCTGGTGCAACCCAGCCGCAGCGTTGGTTTGTATGACACACTGGCGAGAGTGCTGTTCGCTGCCTGGCAGCTGTTTGCAGTAGCTCACGGCGCCAGTTTTCTGATTCTGGGCTTCACGGTTTTCGAAGTGGCCTTTGCCATTGCGCAACTGCTGCCGACACACAATCCACGAGCGGTTCAAACGCAGGCAAGCCCTGAGGGTTCTGGTCTTGGTGCGCGGTAGACGAAAGTCTCGCTATGGCGTCACCCGCAAGAGCTTCGCATCGACCCCATCGGTCAGCACGTAGATCGACCCATCGGGAGCTCCTTTGACGTCGCGCATGCGCTCGTCCAGTTCGCCCAGCAGCAGTTGCTGACCGACGATCTGCTGGCCGTTACGCACAACGCGGCGCACGGCACGCTCCTTGAGTGCCGGGACCAGCAAGTCGCCTTGCCATTGGGGAAACAGCGGACCGTCGTAAATGGCCAAGCCAGCGGGTGCAATCGACGGTGTCCACTCCAGGAGTGCGTTCTGGTAGCCAGGCAAACGGGTGAATGGCGTTATTTTCGCAAACGGGTAGTCGATACCGCCCGTGACGATGGGCCAGCCGTAGTTGGCGCCCGGCACGATGCGGTTGACCTCGTCGCCGCCGCGCGCGCCATGCTCGGTGATCAGCAAATCGCCTGTGGTGGGATCGACGGCGATGCCCTGCACATTGCGGTGGCCAAGGCTGTAGATTTCCGGGGCGACGCCAGCTTGGCCGATGAAAGGGTTATCCGCCGGCGGGCGGCCCTCGCGGTCGATTCTGACCAGGGTGCCCAGATCGTTCGCAGGATTCTGCGCTTCTTCTCGCCGCTCGCTGCCGTCGCCCAGCGCAAGCACCAGGGTCTGGTCGCGAAGAAAGGCAATGCGCCCGCCGTTGTTGCCGGCGCGAGGCTTGAGCGTGGAGCTGAACAGCACGCGTACGTCGTCGAGCCGATCATTCGCCAACGTGGCACGCACAAGGCGCGTGCCGTTTGCACCGGTTTCTCCATAGGCCATGGTCAGGTAAAGCCAACCGTTGTGTTCGAACTGCGGATCCAGCGCGACCTCCATCAATCCCGCGGTACCGCCCTGCTGAAAGATGGGCGGCAGCCCGTCGAGCTTGATCTGCGCAGACGCGCCATCGGCAGCGATGGCGAGGAGCCGCCCTTGCATCTCTGTGACCAGGACGCGGCCGTCTGGAAGAAACGCCACCGACCATGGGCGGTTCAGGCCCGTCGCGACGGTCTGGACCTTGTAGCTGGCGGAATCTACCCTCGCTGGCGTATCGCCGGTGCCAGGGGCCATGGCGAAGAACAACATGGCGGGCGCAGCGATGAGAACCGCCACCACACCCGCCTGACGCCACTCCCCTCCTCGGCTCGACGAACGAGCAGTCATGACCGAAGGCGCGCTCAGACGCGCATAAAGCCACCCGCCAACGATCCCCGTCAGCGACATCAGCACATGGCCAACCGCCGTGCGGGTGCCCGGCAATGCGGGCATCGGAATCACCGAGCGCATCAGCCAGAAGACGAAACCCAGCCCACATACGCTGGCCGTGATGAAAACGAGCCTGCGCCAGGAAGCTGGGGTGAAACGCAGCACCCAATGGCCTGCCAACACCGCGAAAGACAGCGCCAAAAAGGCTATGCCGGCCATGACTGGAGCAAACCGCGCAAGGTCTTCGAGCGTGGTCCAGAGTCGAACCGACAAGGTCACCGGCGCGCCGAGGCGAATCAGTTCGGCGAGGTTGAGCTGAGTCTGCACGACGCTGGCAATGGCACCCGTCGCCAGCGCGGCGACGAGCAATGCCCTTATGTAGTGGATCGCGGCCTTCATTCGATGCGTTCTCTGCCTGGCTTTCAATGCTTGGAGATTAACCGCAAACACTGCACGCCAGCACTCAAAAACCAGCCTACCCGCGGCCCTTCGCCCGATCGGCCTGAGTCCGCCCGTCATACCCCCAATCGGTTGCCGGATGCTCCTTTACAACGATGTAGGTCGCCGGGTGAAGGTCCGGCAGGGCCCGTCGGAGCAACGACATGGCACTTGCGATAAACGCAGTTTTTTTCTCTTCCGAGTTCGTCCCGGCGGTCACGCTGACCTCGAGATGCGCCGCCGCCGGCTGTTCATCAGCGCCGACGGTCCAGCGATGTGCCCCCGGCACTTCAATCAGCACCGAGGTAAGGTCCCGGCGTTTGCCCAGGGCGTTGGCGATCAGGTCAGTCATTTCGGTGCACAGCTGGCGGCCATGGTCGAGAGACGGCTCGTGCGACAGCGTAAGTCTGGCAAAAGGCATTTTCGTTCTCCTGGCGGTGATGGAGATCGAAGTCTATTTGAGAAAAACGAAACTATACTCAAGACTTTCCACACCCCAGGTTTGAGTTTTCCTCATGATTGCGGACATTCCCTCCCCGTTGCTTCGCACCTTCGTGGCGGTGGTCGATGGTGGCTCGCTGGCCGCGGCGGCCACGCGCATTGCGCGCAGTGAGTCGGCGCTCAGCCTGCAGATCGCCCGTCTTGAAGGCATCGTGCGCCAGCCGCTGTTCGACAGGGATGGCCGGGGCTTGCGGCTCAACACTGCCGGGGGGCTTTTGCTGGGCCATGCGCGCTCGATCCTGGGTCGCATAGACGCCGCACGTGCGGAGCTTGCGCCGGACACCGCGGCGCCGGTTCGACTCGGTGTCGTGCAGGATTTCGTGGCAGGGGTATTGCGCCCCACGCTTGCGGACGTCCTCGCCGCGACCCCCGATGCTGCTTTTTCAATTGTCGTGGCCAGCACGGCAGAACTGCTGCAGGCCATAGGCGAGGACCGCATCGACGCCGCCTTGTGTGCGGGTGAGCCGTTTGGCGGCAGCGTGGTCACCCGGCTTCCCATGAAGTGGTTCGGCCACCCGGATCTGCTGCTCAGTGACGTGGTACCGCTGGTGGGCATCACCCTGCCCTGCCCGTTTCTGCTGGCCGCGCAGCGGGTGCTGGACGCCGCCGGGCGTCCGTGGCGCATGGTGCTGACCACGCCGAGTCTCGATGGCGTACGTGCGGCGGTCGAAGCAGGACTGGGGATTACCTGCCGTACCGAAGCGGGCTTCTGCCGACCGGCGATGGCGGGCACAGCGCTGCCGCCCCTGCCGGAGATCGCCTATTCCATCGTTGAGCGACGTCGGGACGATGCAGGTAACCGCCTGGCCGTCAGCAGAATGCGAGAGCACCTTGAAGCCGTGGCGCATCACTCGTAAAAAAAGCGAATCGTTGTACCTAACAAACGTTAGGTAGCCTATTGACGCGCTCTCAAGAGGCGTCTATGGTCTTTCTACCTAACAAGTGTTAGGTAGACCTCTCTCCAACAGGACCCACCCATGACCGCCAAACTGCAGCTCTTCACGTCTCCCTCGGCTTTCCCCAACCCGCAGCGCCTGCGGTTGTTCATGCACGAAAAGGGCATTGCCGATCAGTTCGATGAAGTCATCTACGACATGGCGCCGGGTGGGCAGCAGCGCGGTTGGCGCCATCTGAACATAAACCCGTGGGGTGAAACGCCGACCTTGCAGTTGGCCGATGGCAGCTACCTGGCGGAAACGGCGGCCATCGCGCGTTACCTCGACCAGTCCTATCCGGGCCGCAAGATCATGGGCGAAAGCGCGCTGGAACAGGGCCTGGACACCATGTGGGACAACCGCATCTGGGTGCATATCCTCTATCGCATCGTCACCGCGTTCCACGTGCTACACACCGGCCTGGGCTTCAAGCTCGAACTGACCAAGAACGAAGCGTGGGGTGAGCACTGTCGCAAGGAGGCGGTGATGCATGCCGCCCTGGTCAATCGTCATCTGGCTGACGGCCGTGAATGGCTGCTCGGCGGTGCCGAGCCGACGTTTGCCGACATCACTTTGGCAACCGCCATCGCCTTCTCCAAGTTCCCGGTCAACGCCACCCCGCTGGACGAGCGTTTCGAGCATCTGGACAGCTACTGGCAGCGCTGGCAGCAAGGGCCAGCCTTCCAGGCGGCCTACGCTGACCGCAGCAGCGGCATACCAGAGCTGGATTCGCCTACCGCGTGATTGTTCGCAACGGGTAGCAATGGCCGAGGCCGCCATCCCCTGGCGGCCTCGGTACGCGTCATGCCGAGCCCTTTTGCTTTAAGATGCCGCGCTTCCCCGAGAACTCGTCCTACGTACGAAAGGCACCCCAATGAGCAGCAACGCCCGCGAGGCCATACTCCTGGCTGCCCGAAACATCGCCCAGTCACAAGGCTACAACGGGCTGAATTTTCGTGACCTGGCCAATGAAGTCGGGATCAAGCCGGCCAGTATCTACTACCACTTTCCGAGCAAGGCCGACCTCGGCGTTGCCGTTGCCCGGCGCTATTGGGAAGACGGTGCGGCTGCGCTGGAAACCATTTCCGAGCAGACCCCCAACCCTGTCGAAGCGCTGCAGCGCTTCCCCGAGATCTTTCGGCGCTCGCTAGAGGCTGACAACCGGCTTTGCCTGGGCAGCTTCGTGGGCGCTGAAACCGATAACCTTCCCCCGGCCATGGCCGAGGAAATCCAGGCTTTCGCGCAGGTGAACATTGCCTGGTTGAGCCGGCTGCTGGTCGAGGCGCACGTGTGCGAACCGGCTGCAAGCGAGGTACGTGCGCGGGCTATCTTTTCGGCAGTGGCCGGCGCTCAACTGGTTGCCAGAAGCCGCTCGGACATCTCGCTGTTCGATACGCTGATCGAGGCCTATCGGGCTTACGGGCCCCTGCCCCCCCGTCAGTAGCCTTCAGGGCCCACTTCCATTACCGCTGCACGCGAAACTGTTTCGGTGACTGCCCCGTACAGCGTTTGAAGAAGCGCGAGAAGTAGGCCGGGTCGGAGAACCCGAGGTTGTCGGACACTTCGGCGATGGTCATGCTGGTGTAGACCAGATCGCGCTTGGCCTCCAGCAGCAATCGCTGATTGATCATCTGCAATGCAGACTGCCCCGCGAGGCGCCGACACAGCGCGTTGAGATGGGCATTGCCGATGCCGAGCGTCGCGGCATAGTGGTCGATAGGCAGGTGTTCACGAAACCGCAGTTCCAGTGTCTTGATGAAGACCTGCAGATAGTCGCGCCCACGATCGACTTGCAAGGTGTCCGACGAGGACAGTGCCTGTTTGCGCCGACTGAGCCAGATCGACAGGATCGTGATCAAGGATTGCAGCATTGCATCGCGGCCCGATTGCTGTTGGTTGTACTCCTGGGCAAGGGCTGAAAACAGCGTGTCCAGATATGCGCGCTCGGCACCGACCGGATAACACACAGCCGTGGTCAGCACCGGGCTGCCGAGCAAGGCGCCGAGCTGATGGGCCAAGGGCAGCGCCAGGCTGAGCACGTGGCCCTGGGTGTCGGCGGAAAACTTGAAGGTGTGCACGCTCAGCGCTGGAACGACCTGCAGCGAAGGAGAATCGACGAGATTGACCTCGTCCTCGACCTTCAACGTGGCCTGCCCTGCCTGCACGTACAACAGTTGCACCAGATCGCTGTGCCGATGGGGTTTTATTTCCCAGCCATGCAGCTTGCTCCGCTCGGGAATCGACTCGCAATGGATCAGGTCTGGCGTCGGCCAGGCCCCGGTTTCGCCGTACAGCTTGAACACCGGAACGGGCGCGGCGAGCGATTTCGACATTGTGTCTTCCCCACTGCAACGATCCGCCGAAAGTCCATGAAATATGCCGGATATTGCCTTCTTATCTCAAGTCTGCTCATCAAAAATACAGGGGACAACAATAAAAATGCACTGCAAGGGGTCACGCCCGCAGTCGCACCTCACAAGGCTGCTCACATGAAAACTCAAGTCGCTATCATCGGTGCCGGTCCGTCCGGCCTTCTGCTCGGCCAACTGTTGCATCGTGCGGGTATCGACAACGTCATCGTCGAACGCAAGGACCCCGACTACATCCTCTCGCGGATTCGTGCCGGTGTGCTCGAGCAAGGCACCGTCGACCTGCTGCGCGAAGCCTCGGTCAGCGCGCGTATGGACGCCGAGGGTCTGGTGCACGATGGGTTCGAACTGGCGTTCGATGGACGCAGTGAACGCATCGACCTCCGCGCACTGACCGGCGGCAAAACGGTGATGGTCTACGGCCAGACCGAAGTCACCCGCGACCTGATGCAGGCCCGGGCCGCCGCCGGCGCGCTGACGGTCTACGAGGCCGACCAGGTTCAGCCCCATGACATGAACAGCGACAGCCCGTACCTGACCTTCCAGCACAACGGCGAGACGGTTCGCCTGGACTGCGACTACATCGCCGGCTGCGATGGCTTTCATGGCGTGTCGCGGCAAGCGATTCCGGCAGAGGCCTTGAGCATCTTCGAACGCACCTACCCCTTCGGATGGCTGGGTATTCTGGCCGACACACCGCCGGTCAACCACGAGTTGATCTACGCCAACCATGAGCGTGGCTTCGCCTTGTGCAGCATGCGTTCGGCAACGCGTACCCGTTACTACCTGCAGGTGGGAGCAGAGGAACAGGTCGAAGACTGGTCCGATCAGCGCTTCTGGGATGAACTGAAGCGTCGCCTGCCCGCGCCTGTCGCAGAGCGGCTGGTGACCGGCCCGTCCATTGAAAAGAGTATCGCGCCGTTACGCAGTTTCGTGGTGGAGCCGATGCAATACGGCCGTTTGTTTCTACTCGGCGATGCCGCCCACATCGTCCCGCCCACGGGAGCCAAAGGCCTGAACCTGGCGGCCAGCGATGTCAGCACCCTGTATCGCATCCTGCTCAAGGTCTATCGCGAAGGGCGTACCGACCTGCTGCAGAAGTACTCGCACATCTGCCTGCGCCGCGTCTGGAAAGCCGAACGGTTCTCCTGGTGGATGACCTCGCTGCTGCACCGTTTTCCCGACACCGATGCCTTCGGTCAGCGTATGCAGCAGACCGAGCTCGACTACTTCGTGGGTTCCCCTGCCGGTCGCCAGACCATCGCCGAGAACTACGTGGGGTTGCCGTATGAAGACATAGAATGAATACGAGCTTCCAGTGCGGTACGGAAACTGCATTGATCTCGCTTTGCCGCCAAGCCAATGACGCCTTTTATGAAACCAAGCGACTTTACCCCAGCCAGACTATCGCCGTCGTTGCTGAGCAAAGCCCTGATAGGCTTCATTGCATTGGTCTGTCTATCCTTGGGTCTGGCGACCGCATGGCAAATGAGCCTGTCCCGGGAAGAACGTCTGGCGGCCGCCAAAGTTGCAGTTTCCAATATCGTTCGCGCCGCCGAACAGCAAGCTCAAGACACAGTGCGGCAGGCTGACAATACCTTGCGTGATCTTGTGGAGCGCGTAGAGCACGACGGGCTTGCCAGCGACGCGCGAGCGCGGTTGGCGAAGCTGATGGCGGCGAACGTGTCGAACGTCGAGGCTGTCCAGGGGCTCTTCATCTTCGATGCCCAGGGCAACTGGATAGTCAACTCGTTCTCCGAGATTCAAACCCACGATAACGGTGATCGTCCTTATTTCATCTATCACCGCGATCACAGTGATACCGCCACGCGAATCGGCTCCATCGTGAAAAGTCGCATCACTGGGGATATGGTCATTCCGATCAGCCGACGTATCAACGGCGCCGACGGCACTTTTGCCGGTGTGGCATTGGCCACGGTGCCCGTTGCCTATTTCCAGACCTTCTTCGAGCGAATGGATGTAGACGACCAAGGCGTTATTTTCCTGGCACTGAACAACGGTGACCTGCTGGCTCGACGCCCCACCTTGACCGCGCTGATGACCACCAACCTTGCCAAGGGCGATATTTTCTCGCGCTATCTGCCCGAGAGTGACAGCGGTATTGCCGTGACCAAGTCTTTGGTGGACGGCGTGGAAAGGATCTATGCCTACCGCCGAGTCACCGGTCTGCCGATCGTCGCGGCTGCGGGTGTCTCATCCCAACACGTATTCGCCCCCTGGTGGGCGTATGCCTATCGGTCGGCGGGGCTGATTGCCCTGATCTGCCTTGCCTTGATAGGGCTCAGTGTCTTGCTCTACAAACAAATCCAGCAACTGATAACGGCGGAAAGCGAGCTGCACAGCGCCCAGAATGAACTGGAGATAATCGCGCAAACCGACAGCCTGACGCAGTTGCCCAATCGACGTTGCTTCGACTTTGCCGTGCGCAAGGAATGGGCGCGAGCCAGCCGCAATCGCTCGACGCTGGCGATCATCCTGTTGGACATCGATTGGTTCAAGCAATACAACGACCAATACGGGCATGTCCGGGGCGATGACTGCCTTATAGAAGTCGCCAATCTGATAGGCAGTGCGGTGCACCGAGCCGGGGATCTGGCGGCACGTTATGGTGGCGAGGAATTCGTGATTCTGCTGCCCGAAACGGATCTTGCCGGCGCGCTCAGCGTTGCCGAAAAGGTCAGGCTGTCCATTTTCAATGCCGGCATAGAGCATTCAGCCAGTGCGCTGGGCAACGTTAGTGTCAGCTTGGGCGTGGTGGCAATCAATGCACCCAAACATGACGCCTATACCGCGGCCCTGAAGGAGGCGGACAGGCTTCTGTATCGTGCCAAAAACCGAGGCAGAAACCGTGTCGAGGCGAACGAGCTGCTGGGTGCCCAAGCAACCGGTGCATACGCCAGCAGCCTGGTGACTTAGGGCATCTGCCCTGGACTATCCCGAGCCTGGGCTGCCGTTCGTCACAGCAGCCTTAGCCCGTCCTCACACCTTGAAGCGTCGCACCACAGCGATCAGATTGGCGTTGGATGCGGCGAGCGCAGACGTGCTCTTCTCGGTCTGCGCGCCTCCTGCCACCAGGTCTTCGACTATCTGCCGCACCGCTACCATGTTGCGATTGACCTCTTCGCTGACGGCGCTCTGCTCTTCAGCTGCGGTGGCTATCTGCGTGCTGAGGTCGTTGATGCACACAACCGATTCGGTCATCGCATCCAAGCCTTCGTTCACCCTGGAGGTCTTGTCGACCGTGGCCTGACAGCGCGCCTTGGTGCTCTCCATCGCCACCACGGCAGCACTGACACCCTGCTGCAGACGGTTGAGCATTTCATTGATTTCCGAGGTGCTGGACTGGGTACGCCCTGCCAAGGCCCTCACTTCATCGGCAACCACTGCAAAACCGCGGCCTTGTTCACCTGCGCGCGCCGCCTCGATCGCAGCGTTGAGCGCGAGTAGATTGGTCTGCCCGGCAATGTCACCAATCACGCCCAGTACAGAATTGATACGCTGGGCATCGTGTTCCATGGCCCTGACCTTGGTAGTGGCGTCTTCCACTTCCGAGATCAGTTCGCGGACACTGCTCGAGGCATCTTCGACCACCACTTTTGAATGCCGGGCCTTCTCGCTCGCCACCTGGGTCATGCTCGCGGTTTGAGCGGCATTGCGGGCGACGTCATCGGCGGTGGAGCTCATCTCGGTGATGGCCGTCACCGCTTGATCGGTTTCATTGGCGTGGCGAGTCAGAATGCTGTTGGTGCCGCGCGACTGTCCGCGTAGCTGCTCGATACCCTCGGCAATCAAAGAAGACGAGTCGGACACTTCACTGATCATTTTCTGCAAATAGACGATGAAACGGTTGATCGAGTGGCCCACTGCGCCAACTTCGTCCTCGGCGCGAATGACGATGCGCTTGGTCAGGTCGGCATCACCGGCCGACAACGTATCGATATTGGTCTTGAGCACCGCCAAACGGTTCATCAGTTGCCTGAGGGCGAACACGATGACCAGCAGCATGATCACCACCATCGGGATCTGCAGCATCGCCAGGGTCGTGAGCACATGGCTGCTTTGCGCCGTCAGCACTTCAGTGGGTTGGGCTACCGCCATCTGCCACGGCGTGCCTTCGACGGGCATCAGGAGCAAGGTGTATTCCTTGCCCTCGCTGCCGATGAACGTCGAACGCGTGGCACCGGGAGTTTTCAGCAGACCCTGCAATGCTGCAGCAAAGGGGTATTGGCCAGCCAGGTCGCCGAGATTCTTCAGTACGTTGTTGCCTGGAATCTCCGGCTGGTTGCTCAGGACTTTGCCGTCGCTCTCGACGATCATCAGTTGCGCGTTGATCTCACGCTCTTTCTGCGCGATCAGCTCATTGAAGAAGCCCAGCGTCACATCGATGGTCGCAACGCCATAGGCGGCGCCGTCCTTGGTAATGGCCATCGCGCAGTTGGTGCGCGGCTCCGGGCTGGCATCGTCCTGGTAGGCCGAGGCCCAGTTGCACTGCCCCGCAGGGGCCTTGAGCCCACCGAGGTACCAGGACTGCTCAAAGTAGTTTTTCGATTCAGGCGAGTTCCAGTGCGTGTTGACTATCAACTTGCCGCTGGCATCGCGGTGATAGAACGTACTGTGCTTGGCCCGGCCCACGGTACGTTTATCGGGAAGCGGCCAGATACCTCCGCCGAATACCTTCGACTCGCCATACTGGTTGACCATGCTGGGCAGCAGGCGGTCGATACTGTCGCTGTCCAGTTGCGCAACCGTCTCGGTAATCACCCGCTGCTGCGCCTGCACCCGGGCCAACTCGCGCTTGATGACGGCACTGATTTCCCCTGCCTCAGTGACCAACTTGCGTTCATCGGTGCTTGTAAGGCTGGGCGTGATGAAGTAATTGACCCCTATCGCCGTCAGCACCGCGACGAGCAGAACGAAGCCTACGAAAGTAGCGGTATAGCGAGTTTGAATGGTGTGCAGCATGAGGGGCGCATCCGCAAGGTGTGGAGTTATTGATCTTGTATAACCTTATCGGCGCGGAACTTTGTCGCATGAGTGCAAGCCCTGATAAAACGTGAACATCTCGGTTCATCAGGAGCGTGCACGGCTTGCTTATATAGTGCGATCAGAGCGCGTTCACCTGACCGATCGCCAAAGGCTCGGCGCTTTCGCCGATGCCGTTTTCCAGAGGTGCGCCAAACGCATCAAGGCTGATCTGGAAGCGATCACCCGGCTGGGTTTTCACGCCGTCGGCAAACGACAGTGTCGCGGTGCCGAAGTAATGCACGTGGACATCGCCCGGACGCAGGAACTGCGCGTATTTGAAGTGATGGAATTCAAGGTTGGCGAGGCTGTGGCACATGTTGTCTTCGCCGCTGAGAAACTCCTTTTCCCAGAGCGTTTGGCCATTGCGAATGATGCGGCTGGTGCCGGCAAGATGCGCTGGCAATGCACCCACGCGCAGTTCCGGACCGTAGGCGCAGAAGCGTAATTTGGAATGGGCAAGGTAGAGGTAGTTGCGCCGCTCCATGACATGGTCGGAGAACTCGTTGCCCAGGGCATAGCCGACGCGGTACGGCTGGCCATCCTCACCAATCACATACAGCCCGGTAAGTTCCGGTTCTTCGCCGGCATCTTCGGCGAAGGGTGGAACAGGGAAATCGGCCCCCGGCCGCACGACGATGCTGCCGTCACCCTTGTAGAACCATTCCGGTTGCGCGCCGGCTTGGCCTTCTGCCGGTTTGCCGCCTTCCAGGCCCCATTTGAAGATGCGCATGGTGTCGGTCATGCCGGCTTCGACGGCGCCTTCTTGCTGGTGCATCTTGTCGCGCGCCGAAGCGCTGCCCAGGTGAGTCAGGCCGGTGCCGCTGATCAGGCAATGCGCAGGGTCTTCGTGATCGAGCGGCGGCAATACGCGGCGCTCTTGCAACAACTGCGCATAGTCCGGACCCGGTCGCGTGCCACGGGCGGCCACTTCATCGGCCAGGCCGTGGTGACCGCGAATGGCCGCCAGAGCGAGCTCTCGGGTCGTGCGGGTATCATTGACCACCTGGACGTGGGCGCCCTCGACAACGCCAACCTGGCGTCCCCCGTCGGTGTTTTCGAATTGAATCAGACGCATGTGTGGCCTCCGGAACGTCATGGTTGGCGCCGCCCGCAAGCGGCGCCAAAGGGTCACTCGATGATGTTGAAGTCGCTCAGGTATTCATCGGAGATTTCCAGGCCCAGACCCGGGGTATTGTCGTCGAGCTGAATGTAGCCGTTGACCGGTTGTGGCTCGCCCTTGAACACGTAATAGAAGAGTTCATTGCCGACCTCGACATCGAACACCGGGAAGAACTCGGCCATCGGCGACGCCGTGGTCGACATGGTCAGGTGATAGTTGTGCATTTGCCCGGCGTGCGGGATGACGGGCACCGACCAGGCTTCGGCCATGGCGTTGATCTTGCGGGCAGCGGTGATGCCACCGACACGGTTGGTGTCGTACTGGATCACGTCGATCGCACGGCGTTCGAGCAAGTCCTTGAAACCGTAGGAAGTGAATTCGTGCTCACCGCCGGAGATCGGCATGATGCCCATCTTCTTCAGCTCGATGTAGCCTTCGATGTCGTCGGCAATCACCGGCTCTTCGAGCCAGCGCGGTTCGAACTCGGCGAGCTTGGGCAGCATGCGTCGGGCGTATTCCAGGGTCCAGCCCATGTAGCACTCGAGCATGATATCGACGTCGGGGCCGGCCAGTTCACGCAGGGCGCGCACTTGTTCGATGTTCTTGCGCATGCCGGCCGGGCCGTCTTTCGGGCCATAGCCGAAACGCATTTTCAGCGCGGTGAAGCCCTGGTTCAAATAGCCCTGAGCCTCTTCGAGAAACAGGTCGAGGTTGTCATTGGCGTAGAGCTTGGAGGCGTAGGTCCAGATCTTTTCCTTGGTACGGCCACCCAGCAGTTTGAACACCGGTTTGTTGACCGCCTTGCCCATGATGTCCCAGATCGCGATGTCGATTGCCGAGATCGCCGCCATGCCAATGCCCTTGCGGCCCCAGGCGTGACTCTGGCGGTACATTTTCTGCCAGATGTACTCGTTGTCGAACGGGTCTTCACCTATGGCGATCGGCGCCAGATAGGTGTCGATGATTTCCTTGGCCACACGTGGCGCCAGGGCGCAGTTACCGATGCCGACCAGACCGGTGTCGGTCTCCACTTCCACCACCAGCCAGCCGTGGAAACGGAACGAGCCCATGGCGTCGCCGCGCTCGAACAGAATGTCACTGGCGTTGGTGCAGAAGTGCGCCTGGGGCGGAACGACTTTGCCTTTCCACTCGAAAACGCGGGTACGGATGGCTTTGATTTTCATGGATTCAGGTTCCTTGCGCTGCCGGTTTCTTGTAATTGTCGAGTCGTGTTCAGTAGCTGTTGCCCGCCCATCCGGCAGGCAATTTCGAACGCTTGGCGAATGGCGCCGACATTGGCTTTGCCCTGCCCGGCAATATCGAACGCGGTGCCGTGGGCCGGGGTGGTGATCGGGATCGGCAAGCCGCCCTGCACCGTTACGCCGCGGGAGAAGCCCATCAGTTTGATCGCGATCTGCCCTTGGTCGTGGTACATCGTGACCACTGCATCAAAGGCACTGGCATCGCCCTGGACCTTGAGGAAAATCGTATCGCCCGGATACGGGCCTTCCGCGGCAATACCCATGGCCTGCGCCGAACGCACTGCCGGGCCGATGATGTCCAGCTCTTCGCGACCGAACGAGCCGTTGTCGCCGTTGTGCGGGTTCAGCCCACAGACGCCGATGCGCGGTTTTGCCAGGCCGCTGCGCTTGAGCGCGGTGTCGATCAGCTGAATCGCTTCGATCACCCTGGTCTGCGAGAGCAGGCCCGGCACGTCGGCCAGGGCAACGTGCGAGGTCACGCGCGAGGTCCACAGGTTGTCGAGCACGTTGAATTCGCAGAACGGCCCATCGAAGCCCAGCAACTCGGCGAACCAATGCAGCTCATCGCTGTGGGCCATGCCGGCCATGTGCAGCGAGGTCTTGTTCAACGGGCCGAACAGCACGGCGTTGGTAGTGCCGGCTTCGGTCAAGCGCAACGCCTGTTCAAGGGTGTCGAGGCTGTAGCGACCGCCGATGACACTGGCTTCACTGCGGGCAAATTCGCCCACGGTGTCGCCGCGAAAGTCATACAACAGCGGCGTGTCATCGACGAACGACAACTGCTCGAGCGATTCCACGCGGCGGTAAGGAAATTCCATTCCGGCGATGCGCATGCCGCGCTGCATTTCCGCTTCGTCGGCGATCAGGATCACGTTGGCCTGGCTGCGCACCGAGGGCTCGGCGAGCAGCCGTGCGATCAGTTCCGGGCCGATGCCCGCCGGGTCGCCAAGGACCATGGCGATGGATGTCTTGTTCATGCTTCACTCCTCAAGGGTTCAGGCCGTGTCCGGTCAAGGGTGCCCGGCTCGCAGCGATAGACGCGCTGCGCATTGCTGTAGAACAAACGCTCCTGATCGGCCAATGGCAGATCGGCAACGATGGATTTGAATCCGTTGTAGATGACGTCGAACGAGCCACAGAGGCTGTCCACCGGAAAATTGCTGGCGAACATCACGCGGTGGGTGCCGAACATCGCGATCACCTCGCGCACGATCCAGGCGTTGTCCTTGGCCCGCCACGCCTGGCGCAGCTGGCCGAGCCCTGACACCTTCACCTGCACGTTCGGCCACTCGGCCAGCCGCGCCATGGCCAGCCGCCAGGCGGCCAGGCCTTCGGCGCTGCGGTCATTGGGCAAGCCGGCATGGTTGAGAATCAGCGTGGTGCCCGGAAAATCCCGCGCCAGCCATTCCGCCTCATGCAGATTCCACCACGGTGTCTGCAGGTCGAAATGCAAGCCCAGCCCTTGCAGCACGGCATAACTGCGCCGCCAACGCTCGTCGCTCATCAGGCTGCGCACGCGCCCGACCTGCGCCCTTGTGGTCGGGCCTCCAGGCTTGTGGCGCACGCTGCGCACGCATTTGTAGGAGGCTTGCTCGGCCAGTACGGCGGCGGCCTCGGGATGATCCAGCCAGGCTTGCGCGACGATCGCATTGGGCAAACCGTAACGGCGGGCGAGTTGTTCGACGAAACGGGTTTCGCCCACCGGGTCCTGCGGGTCCCATTCCGATTCGATGTACACCGTCTGCACGACCTGGTGAGTACCGGTATCGGCGAGGTAATCGTCGGGCAGGTAGCTACGTTTGATCGCGCTGTAATCGCCATAGCGGAACGCCACACTGGCATCGGCTGCCAGCCACGGATGGGGATTGATCGAAGGATCCCAGAAATGATGATGGGCATCGATGATCGGACCGTTCCACAGCTCGGCCATGGCGCACCTCATTGGTGATTTATTGTTCTTTTGATTGATCGTTCTTCTGGGTGCAATCCACCGCAAAATACGGCGTTGGTGTGCACTATCGAAGGCTCCCCGATAACCGTCCAATCAAAACTTGGAATAGAGCGATAGCCTGGAGTTATCTCAACGGGGTTTTCGCGTGTCTGCGGATGGGTTGCAGCGAGCCGGAGTTTCTTATGAAATGGCTCTGGACCGGCACTTACACCCTGCTGCGCAGCTTTGTGCGGGGCTAGCTATAACCCCTGGTTATCGGTGTATGTATTGTTTTGACTAGACGCGGAGCCTGCACCTTCCCACACTCACTCCAGGCTTGCGGTTCGACCGCTCAGACAAGTCACTTATAACAACTACAAGAAAACGAGGCTCTTTCCATGCGAAATGCATTCGTCCGTCGCACATCCCTTCTCATGCTCGGCTGCTCCATGGCCGCTGCCGGCGCTTTTCCAGCGCTCGCCACGGCGGCCTGGCAACCGGACAAGAATGTCGAAATCGTCGTCGCGGGTGGGCCCGGGGGCGGCACCGACCAGTTGGGCCGCCTGATTCAGTCGATCATCTCCACGCACAAGCTGCTCGACGTCAACACCATCGTCCTCAACAAGGGCGGCGGCAATGGCGCCGAAGCGTTTCTTGACCTGAAGATGAACAAGGGCGATCCGGAAAAACTGGTGATCGGCACCAATAACATCTACCTGCTGCCGCTGGTGGCCAAGCTCGGTTACCAATGGCAGGAACTGACCCCTGTGGCGGCCGTCGCCGAGGATGACTTCATCCTGTGGAGCTACAAGGACGCGCCATGGAAAGACGCCAAAGGCTTCTACCAGGCGGCCCAGGCTGACCCCGCAAAAATGCGCATGGGCGGCAGCCAATCCAAGGATGTCGACCAGACATTGACCTTGCTGCTGAACCAGACCAACAACAGCAAGCTGGTCTACATCCCGTTCAAGAGTGGCAGCGAAGCCGCGACCCAACTGGCCGGCAAGCACATCGCCGCCAACGTCAACAACCCCAGCGAAAGCATCAGCCAATGGCGCGGCGACCAGATCGAGCCGCTGTGCGTGTTCAGTAAAGAGCGCATGACCTACACCGACAAAGTGGCCGGCGACAAATCCTGGGCCGACGTACCAACCTGTTACGAACAAGGCCTGGGCATCGATCAATATCGCTTCCCGCGCACCGTGTTCATGCCAGGCGACGTGACCGCCGAACAGCGCGCGTTCTATGTCGAACTGATGCGCAAGGTCACCGAGACGCCGGAGTTCAAGGCCTACGTCAAGCAGAATGCATTGGTACCGACCTTCCTCGAAGGCGAGCCGCTGACCGCCTACATCGAAAAAGACACCGCCCGCGTGACACCGGTGTTCAAGGAAGCCGGCTGGCTGAAAAACTGAGTCGCCTGCGGCCGTCCGCCTAAGGACGGCCGTCATCTGCTGGAGGTGTTTCATGTCCCATTCTTCGGATTCACCGGCGCTGGTCGGCACCCGCTGGGTTGAACTTGGCCTGACACTCTTCACCACGCTGATAGGCGTGGTGGTGATGTTCGGCAGCGTCGAACAGGGTATCGGCTGGGGCGACTCCGGCCCCGAGCCGGGTTACTTCCCTTTCTACATTGGCCTGCTGCTCAGCGCCGCCAGCCTGGGCAACGGCGTGTTGACCCTGGTGCGCTGGAAAGCGCTGAGTATTGCGTTCGTCAGCCGCAGCGCCTTTGGCCAGGTGTTGTCGGTGTTCATCCCGATTGCCCTGTTCGTCGGCGCGATGCCGCTGGTGGGCATCTATGTGTCATCGGCCTGCTTCATTGCCTGGTTCATGTGGAGTGACAAGGCACGCGCCACGCCCTACAGCAAATGGAAGATCGCAGGCATCTCCCTCGGTGCAGTGCTTGCCAGCTACCTGATCTTTGCGCTGTGGTTCAAGGTCCCGCTGGATGGCGGTCCATTGGGCGAATGGATTGCCCAGACCGTGAGATATTTCAAATGAGCGAATTCGATTCCTTGTTGCAGGGCATGAACCTGATCCTGACCCCGGGCCACATCGGCCTGATGGTGATCGGCGTGCTGTTGGGTATTCTGGTAGGGGTGTTGCCCGGTCTCGGCGCACCCAACGGCGTGGCGTTGCTGTTGCCGCTGACATTCACCATGTCGCCGGTGTCGGCGATCATTCTGCTGTCGTGCATGTACTGGGGTGCGCTGTTCGGCGGCTCGATCACCTCGATTCTGTTCAACATACCCGGCGAGCCGTCATCGGTGGCGACCACCTTCGACGGCTACCCGATGGCCCGCGAAGGCCGCGCGGCAGAAGCATTGACCGCCGCATTCAGCTCGGCGCTGATCGGTGCCCTCGCCGGTGTCCTGCTGCTGACGTTCCTGTCGACACGCATCGCCGAGTTCGCCATGTCCTTCAGTTCGCCGGAGTTCTTTGCGGTGTATCTGCTGGCGTTCTGCACGTTCATCGGCATGAGCAAGAATCCACCCCTGAAAACCGTGGTCGCCATGATGATCGGCTTCGCCATGGCAGCCGTCGGCATGGACACGGTGTCCGGCAACCTGCGCCTGACGTTCGACCAACCGATCCTGATGACCGGGATCAGTTTCGAAGTGGCAGTGATCGGCCTGTTCGGCATCGGCGAGATTCTCTGCACCGTCGAGGAAGGCCTGGTGTTTCGCGGTGAGCATGCGCGTATCACACCGATGGTCATCCTGCGCACCTGGGCCAAGCTGCCGCGGTACTGGTGGACGATCGTGCGCAGCACCCTGGTGGGTTGCTGGATGGGCATCACCCCGGGCGGGCCGACGGCGGCCTCGTTCATGAGCTACAGCCTGGCGCGGCGCTTCTCGAAAAACCGCGAGAACTTCGGCAAGGGTGAACTCGAAGGCGTGATCGCCCCGGAAACCGCCGACCACGCGGCAGGCACCAGCGCGCTGCTGCCGATGCTGACCCTGGGCATTCCCGGCTCGGCAACCGCGGCAGTGATGCTCGGTGGCCTGATGATCTGGGGCCTGCACCCCGGGCCGACATTGTTCGTCGAGCAGCATGACTTTGTCTGGGGGCTGATTGCGAGCATGTACCTGGGCAACGTGGTGAGTCTGATCGTGGTGCTGGCCACCGTGCCGCTGTTCGCTTCGATCCTGCGCATTCCGTTCTCGATCATCGCGCCGATCATCATCATGGTCTGCGCCATCGGCGCGTACTCGGTGCACAACTCGTTCTTCGACGTGGTGTTGATGCTGGGCTTCGGCGCCCTGGGTTACCTGTTCAAGAAGCTGGGCTACCCGATTGCGCCGCTGGTGCTGGCAGCGGTGTTGGGCGACAAGGCGGAAGATGCGTTCCGGCAGTCGATGCTGTTCTCGGACGGTCACATCGGCATCTTCTGGTCCAACCCATTGGTGGGCGGCTTGACCACGGCGGCTCTGCTGATGCTGTTCTGGCCGCTGATCTCCAAAGTGCTGCAAACCGTGCTGGGCCTGCGCAAATCCCAATTGCCGAAGACAAAATCGGTGCTGTGACACGCCGTGCTGGCAACGCCTGGCATTTGTTGTCAGGCTTGCCGCAGTTCATTTTCGCGAGCCCGGCCCATGACCCGAATTCCCGATGCCAACGTGATCCACGGCCGCCTGCGCCTGCGCCAACTGCGGCTGATGCTGACGCTGCAGGAATTCGGTTCATTGCGCCGCGCCGCCGATCATATCGGCATGACCCAACCCGCCGCGACCAAGATGCTGCACGAGGCCGAGGATCTGCTCGGTGTCGAACTCTTCGAGCGCCTGCCACGCGGCATGCGCCCTACGCCGTTCGGCGAAACCGTCACTTACTACGCGCGCATGGTCTTCGCTGAATTGAGCGGCATGCGCGAGGAACTGGTGGCGCTGGAATCCGGCAACCTCGGCCGGGTCGCCGTCGGTGCGATTCCGGCACTGGCCTCGGGCTTGTTGACCCGCACCATCGCCACCTTGAAACAAAGCCACCCTCGCCTGTCGATGAGCATTCAGGTCGACACCAGCGACGTGCTGGTGCAGGCGCTGTTGCAGGATCAACTGGACATCGTGCTGGGGCGGATTCCGGCCGGCGCCAGGGCCGAAGAACTGTTGTTCGACAGCCTGGGTGAGGAAGCCCTGTGCGTGATCGCCGGCGCACAACATCCTTTGTCCAAGGAAAAACAGCTGAGTTGGGCCGAGTTGCAGAACATGACCTGGGTGTTGCAACAGCATCCCAGCCCGATGCGCTCGATCATCAATCAGGTGTTTCACAACGCGCGCGTGGACATCCCCAGCAGCATCGTCGAAACCACCTCGATCATGACCTTGCTGTCCTTGGTACAGCAGACCGACATGCTCGGCGTCACCCCGGTGTCGGTGGTCGAGGATTATCCCGGACGACATCTGCTGGCGGTGTTGCCAATCAAGTTCGAAGCACGCCTGCCACCGTTCGGGCTCATCACCCGACGCCATCGCATCCAATCGTCAGCGATGCAGGCGTTCATGAACTCGGTGCGCGCGGAGCACGCGTTGGTCAAATGAGCGGCGAGAAGAATCAAGCACACTGATAAATAGACCGCGCAAATTAAACGTTCGAGAGCTTCGCGTGACGTTCGCAACGCCCTTTTCAACGCACTGAACTTTTAGGTATTTGAGCGATTGCAGAGGGCGCCGCCCGTGTCATACTACGTCCTACAACTAGAACGACAGGATGTCTCAAAGGCCCTGGCGCACGACCAAAGGAAGGCTGTTTTTCATGAATTTTGAAAGCGAACGCGTCCGCCAAATCTCCTCGTCCCCCAGCATGGTCATCTCCATGCGTGCCAAGCAGCTGTCCAGTGAGGGTCGCGACATCGTCGACATGAGCCTGGGCGAACCCGACTTCGACACCCCTGCGCATATCATCGAGGCCGCGCATCAGGCGATGCTCGACGGGCACACTCGCTATACCGCACCGCAGGGCACCCTGCCCTTGCGCAAGGCCATCGTCGCCAAGTTTCAGCGTGATAACGACCTGGCTTATAGCGTCGACGAAATCACCGTCGGCAACGGCGCCAAGCAGGTGATCTACAACACCTTCGTTGCAACCCTGGAACCCGGCGACGAAGTGGTCATACCCGCGCCCTATTGGGTGTCGTACTCCGATATCGTCACCTTGAACGGCGGCGTGGTGCGGGTGATTCCCTGTGGCATCGATGCCGGCTTCAAGCTCACGCCGCAGGCCCTGCAAAGCGCGTTGAACGACAAGAGTCGCTGGCTGATTCTCAACTCGCCGTCCAACCCCTGCGGGGCGATCTACTCTGAAGCCGAGTTGCAGGCACTGGGCAAGGTGCTGGAGGATTTCCCCAATGTGCTGGTGATGTCCGATGAAATCTACGAGCACGTGCTGCTCGCCGACCAGCCTTTCGTGTCATTCGCCAGCGCCTGCCCGCACCTGCGCGAACGCACCCTGCTGATCAACGGCGTGGCCAAGGCCTACGCCATGACGGGCTGGCGTATCGGCTACGGCGCAGGGCCCAAAGGTCTGATCGCCGCCATCAGCAAGATCCAGTCACAAAGCACGTCTGGCGCGAGCGCCATCAGCCAGGAAGCGTCCCGCGCAGCGCTCGAAGGCCCGCAGGATTTCGTCAGCCGTTGCGCCAGGGAATACGCCCAGCGCGGCAAGCTGCTGGTAGACGGCCTGAGCCAATGCCCGGGCCTGCGCCTGAGCGCGCCGGCCGGTGCGTTCTACGCTTTTCCGGAATGCAGCCAGTTGTTCGGCCGCACCACGGCGCAAGGCCAGGTGCTCGAGGACGACGTAGCGCTGTCGGCCTACCTGCTCGATCACGCCGGTGTCGCCGTCGTGCCGGGCGCGGCGTTCGGCATGCCAGGGTACTTCCGACTGTCATTTGCCACTTCACGCGAACAGATAACCAAAGCTGTCGTTGCCATTCGCGAAGCGCTTTCAGCCCTGCGCTGACGCTATCGCTTTTCGTTGTGCCAAAGCTGCCATAACAACATCGGAGATCTACATGCTCGATCAAAAGAAACAGCTGCTTGCCTTGGTTGTCGCGGTTTGCCTGGGCGCCAGCGCTGCGCAGGCTGAAGAACTGACCGGTACACTGAAAAAGATCAAGGAAGTGGGCACTGTCACGCTGGGCTACCGCGATGCGTCGCTGCCTTTCTCCTATCTCAACGACGCCCAGCAGCCTATCGGCTACAGCATCGAGCTGTGCAAGAAAATCGTCGACCAGATCAAGGTCAAGGTCGGTGAGCCCAACCTCAAGACCGAGTACGTATCGGTCGTTGCGGCCACCCGTACCCCGCTGCTGATCAATGGCACCATCGACATGGAGTGCGGCGTTACCACCAACACCGTCGAGCGTCAGAAGCAGATCGGTTTCCTGCTGACCAGCTACATCGCCAGCGCCAAATACGCCGTGAAGAAAACCGCCGGCATCGACAGCGTGGCCGATCTGAAAGGCAAATCGGTGGTAGTGATCACCGGCGGCAGCGGCGAGTGGATCACCAAGAACCTGGACCGCGAAAAACAGCTGGGCTTGAAAATCCTCAACGCCAAGGACGGCGGCGAAGCCTTCCTGATGCTGGAAACCGGCCGCGCCGTGGCCTATATCAACGACGACGTGCAGCTGATGGCAACCATCGCGCAAAGCCGCAGCCCGGACGCCTACACCTTGCTGCCTGAACCAATGTCAGCCGAACCCTACGCCATCGGCATCCGCAAGAACGATCCTCAATTCAAGACATTCGCCGACGATGTACTGCGCAACCTGTACAGCACCGGTGTGATCGATACGCTGTACCCGACCTGGTTCCAGCAGCCTATCCCGCCGAAAAACGCCACGATCAACTTGCCGATGAGCGATGCATTGAAGCAAGCCATCGCCAATCCGAACGACACCGGCGTCTGACCCGCCCCCTTCACGCCAGGCAGTGACGCGGCGCACATGCGCCGCGCCGCTGTGCGCCTGGCTGCATGCAGTGCTTCTCCCTGAACGTTGGTGTTGGCATGGATTACAACTGGAACTGGAGCGTGTTCTGGGATTTTGCTCCCGGAGAATCCGCCTCGTATTTGCATTGGTTGGTCACCGGCACGAGCTGGACCCTGGCGACCACCCTCCTCGCGTTCACCCTGGCGTTTCTGATTGGCGGCACGGTCGGTACCCTGCGTACCAGTACGGTGCGCCCGCTGGTATGGCTGGGCAACCTGTATACCGAGGTGTTTCGCAATATCCCGCTGCTGGTGCAGATGTTCATCTGCTTCTTCGTGGTCCCCGAACTGCTGCCCCTCTCCTGGGGCGACTACCTCAAGCAAGACCTGCCCTACCCGTCTTTCTTCAGTGCCGTCGTGGCCCTGACCCTGTTCACCTCGGCCAAGCTTTCCGAGCTGTTCAAGGCGGGCATCGAGTCGGTTGCCTACGGCCAGCGCGGCGCGGCGCTCGCCCTCGGCCTGCGGCCCACCCAGATGTACCTGAACGTACTGCTGCCGCAGGCGATCCGCGTGGTGTTCCCACCGCTGACGTCCGAAGCACTCAACACCCTGAAAAACTCTTCGGTAGCGCTGACCATCGGCTTGATGGAGCTGACCGCGCAGGCGCGTAACGTCAGCGAATACTCGTTCAATACCTTTGAAGCCTTTACCGCGGCAACGGTGATCTACGTGGCCATTTCACTGCTGATGACGTTCGTCATGGGTCGTATCGAAAGCTCCCTGGCCGTTCGCGGCGCGACGAGGTAAGTCATGTTCGATCTAGACCCCAGTGTCATCGTGCGAGCCATGCCCGCACTGTGGAACGGCCTGAAGTTCACCTTGTTACTGACACTTGTGGCGATGTCGGTGGGCATCGTGGTCGGCACCCTGCTGGCATTGATGCGCTTGTCGGGCAACCGCGTGATGCGCGGCTTCGCCCTGGGCTACGTCACGGTCATGCGCAGCATTCCGCTGGTGCTGGTGATCTTCTGGTTCTACTTTTTGATGCCGCTGCTGCTGCAGATGACGTTCCACACCGAACGCCCCGTGCAGATAGGCCCGGTGGTGACTGCCTTCGTGACGTTCTGCATGTTCGAGGCGGCGTACTACAGCGAAATCATCCGCGGCGGCATCCAGAGTATTTCCGGCGGTCAGAAACAGGCAGCCCAGGCCCTGGGCCTGCGCCCGTCGCAAGCGATGCTCTACGTGATCCTGCCGCAGGCACTGCGGCGCATGCTGCCGTTGCTGCTGACCCAGACCATCATCCTGTTTCAGGACACCTCGCTGGTGTATGTGCTGTCGATCGCAGACTTCACCGGCGCAGCCAGCAAATTCGCCCAGCGCGACGGACGCCTGGTGGAGTTGTACCTGTTCGTGGCCCTGGTGTACCTGGTGATCTGCTACCTGCTGTCGCGGCTCAGTAAACGCCTGAAAAAAAGCACGGAGAGAACCGCATGATCCAGATGAAAAACCTGAGCAAGTGGTACGGCGATTTCCAGGTCCTGAAAGACTGCACCACCCAGCTGTCGCGCGGTGAGGTGATGGTGGTGTGCGGGCCGTCCGGCTCGGGCAAGAGCACCCTGATCAAGTGCGTGAACGGTTTGGAGCCGGTGCAGGAAGGACAGATCTCCATCGACGGCCAACCGGTCACCGGCCGCGGTGTCGACCTGCCGAAACTGCGTGCCCGAGTGGGCATGGTCTTCCAGCATTTCGAGCTGTTCCCGCACCTGACTATCGTGGAGAACCTCAACCTGGCGCAGATCAAGGTGCTCAAGCGCGATGTCACCACCGCCACCAGCAAGAGCACGGCACTCCTGGAGCGCGTGGGCCTCAAGGCCCATGCGCACAAGTACCCCATTCAGCTGTCCGGTGGCCAACAGCAACGAGTCGCCATTGCCCGCGCCCTGGCCATGGACCCCATCGCCATGTTGTTCGATGAACCCACCTCGGCGCTGGACCCGGAAATGGTCAACGAAGTGCTGGATGTGATGGTGGAGCTGGCAGGCGAAGGCATGACCATGATGTGCGTCACCCACGAGATGGGGTTCGCCCGTAAGGTCGCCGACCGCATCGTGTTCATGGACGGCGGCGAAATCATCGAGGACGTGAAATCCGAAGAGTTCTTCAGCGCGCCCCGCTCCGATCGTGCTCGCAGCTTTCTGTCGAAGATCTTGCAGCATTGAGTACCCGACCCGGCGCAGAAACCAGGCTTACATATTGATGGCCCGAACCAGCCGCACGCCCCAGTCCTCGTCGGGGTTGGTTGTCCCATCTCCTAGCCGTTCCTGCATAACCGCTACGCCCAGATCACGGCGCTTTGGCAATCTCTCGCGCTCAGCGGCTTTCAGGGCAGGCTCGATTTCTGCGTTCGAAAGATCCGTGCAATAGACAGGCGCCCCTGGCTGCTGGCGCCAGGAGTCCGCCAGCGGACCGGCGTAAACGGCGTCCAGCCCCGTATCATTGACCAATGACATGGTCACATCGCGATCACGATCGCGATCGGCTGATACCGGAATGGCGATCCGATCGGCTGCTCCGGCAGGCTTTCCTTTTTTGGCCAGCGAGGCCGATCCGATTGCATTCCACGCTTTGGCTATCGGGCGGCCTAGTTGCTCTGTGACCCACAGACTCTCTACCTGGCCGCGCTCAATGGCATCGATCTTCTGGTCGCGGAAAGGATAATAATTCGAGGTGTCGATCACGACCGTCTCTGCCGGAAGACTAGCGATAAGCGGGGCGATCCCAGGCAGGCGGTTGAGAGGGATGGACAGGATGACGACCTCAACATCGACCAGTGCGTCTTCGGTCGTTACCGCTCGAGCACCCGACGCCAGCAGTTCTGGAGCGATGGAGTCAGGACCTCGAGAATTGGCTACCTTGACGTCATGTCCTGCTTCGCTCAGACGCACAACCAGTGTTTTGCCGATGTTTCCGGTTCCTAGAATGCCAATTTTCATGAGGGTGTCCTTAGATGAAGTAAAGCTTTGTTTGAGTTGCATAACTGGACGCTCACACTGAAGATCTGCATGTGTTTGGGACATGCCATCAGTGGGGAGCCGTAACTTCTCGATTTCGCTTGATGACAGTGTCGTGGTCGAGCGACGTTGTGCTTGCTGCAAACTCGGCCATCAGGCTGTCACGATGATGAGGAGCGATTTTTTTCACGGCGTGAGCCACTGCCCACTTGAGCTCTGGCAGCGTCAGTTCGGTGCAGTAGGCAGGCGTGCCTGGTTGCTGACGCCATGACAGCGCAAGGCTTCCTGCATCAAATGGCTCGAATCCGGCGTCTTCGATCAGCTGAAATGCCACTGCCTTTCCAGCCTGGGAGTCACCGGATACGGGCATAGCGATCCTATCTATGGTCCCTTTGGGCTTGCCGCCGTCGGCCAATGTTTTAGCCAGTGCAGCGTTGAACGTCTTGATGACAGGTCGCCCCAGTTGCTCGCTCGACCACACACTTTCAGGCGTGCCTGCATCGACTTCCGCAACACGTGTACCGAACTGCGGATAATAGTTCGAGGTGTCGATCACAATGGCCTCTGGGGAAGCGCTGGCAACGATCCCAGCAACCTGCGGGATGCTTGCAAACGGGATCGACAAGATGATCACTTCTACATCTTGTGTGGCTTCATGCGAAGCGACTGCGATGGCACCTATTCGATCGGCAAACTGCTGGATGTCAGTCGGCCCCTTGGATCCTGCCAACTTGACTTTATGGCCTGCGGCGACGAGTTTACGTGCGAGGGTTCCGCCGATGTTGCCTGCGCCGATAATACCTATTTTCATATACTGTCCTCATGGGTTTAGGGTAGATGTTGAGTCAGGTGGCAATGCGCGGATCGATGCCATACTGGGCCGTTGCGTCCAGATGATCGCGCAGGGTGGCACCTTCATAATCTCGATGAAAAAGACCACGTTCTTGAAGAGTCGGGACAACGCCGTCGACAAATGCGTCGATACCGTCGTCGTTGATGTCGGGTGAAATCCAGAAGCCGTCAGCTGCCCCGGCCTCAAACCATTTCTGCATATGGTCTGCCGCTTCAACGGGTGGGCCGACGATGGCCGGGTGATAATCGATCACGCCGTGGGCCAATATGTCTTTCACACTCCAACCCTCGCGGGCAATCTCCAACGCGTGCAGCGCGCGCGGGTCGAATGGCGATGGGTGCGCTGTCGCCAGCTGCATTGGCGACAGCGGTCGGTCAATCAGCGCGAGATCGAAACTCAGGCCTAACATCTGCCCCAGGTAAGCAGCCTGCTGGGCAAAATAGCGCTCGTTGAGCATCGTTCGACGATCCAGCGCCTCGCGACGGGTGTTCGCAATAGTCGTCATCAAACCGGGAATGAATTTGATTTCATCCGGATGCCGACCAGCGTTTACAGCTGCGTTGCGAAAAGCCTGCCTCTGCGCCTGGGCATCTTCCACTGTGAAGCACGCACCGATCACCGCAGTTGCATACCGACCGGCAAACTCAAAGGCATTGCGGCCGCCGCCCGCATGAAAAACGACTGGCTGTCCTTGCTCGGAAGGAGGGATGTAAAGAGGGCCGCGAGAGCCTACGTACTGGCCCTGAAACGCTACGGGTGCGATCTGATCCGCCTTTGCGAATTGCCCGCTGACTTGGTCGTGAACCCACGCGTTTTTGCCCCAACTCCCCCACAAAGACTGCACCAGTTGTGCAAACTCGTTGGCACGCGCATAACGATCTGCACTGGACGGGATTCGCTGGCCATAGTTTGCGGCCACGTCATTGCCGCTTGAGGTGACGGCGTTCCAACCCGCGCGACCATGGCTCATGATGTCGAGCGCCTTGAATTGCCGCGCGAGGTTGAATGCTTCATTGAACGTCGTGGATCCAGTGGCTACTAAGCCTATGCGTTCGGTACCACGCGCCACGGCTGCCAGTGTCATCATCACATCAAGGTTGAAATGAGGCGCCTCGTTTTCAATATCAGCCACCGCGCCAGGGCCATCGGGCAGGAAAATGAACTGAAATTTTCCACGCTCTGCCGCTCGCGCCTGACGTACTCGCGCATCGAAGCTCACGTAATTTGTAGGATCGACCCACGGCATGCGCCATGCGCCGGGTTGTGAACCGTAACCGTTACCCAGATGCAGGCCGATGATCATCATGCTCATAACCTTCCCGCCTTGCGGCCACCTGTCTTGAGATAGGCAGTGCCGGTGAGCCTGACTGTGTCCACCCGGACACCTTGGTATGGCGAATGCCACGGATAGGGATCTATCATGCCGTCCTAACTCCCCAGTATTAGCCAATGCATAAAAACGGAAAGCTCCTCCGCTTGTCTTGAGCTAATATATGGAGATGCACTCCGGATATCAAGAGCCAAATCACAGCCATGCCTACACAACCCTCGATACGGCCCCCACGGGCCGATGCATTGCGCAACCGAAACCATATTCTGGAAGTCGCAGGCCTCGCCTTTGCCGATGAGGGCGTCGACGTCTCCATGGACAGTATCGCCAAACGTGCAGGGGTCGGCCCCGGGACCTTGTACCGCCATTTTCCGACGCGCGACGCCCTGCTGGCTGCTCTGATGGAGGTGCACTATGCGTATCTCGATCAAGCACGCATGGCCATCCAAGCCGATGAGCCAGATCCTGGAATTGCGCTGGACCGTTGGATCGAAGCCTTGGGAACCTGGATGAATGCATACGAAGGGCTACCGGAACCTTTGCGTGCGGCCTGGTCCCAGCCGAGTTCTGTTCTCCGTCCCACCTGTCAATCACTCGTCGATGCTTCCGACGTATTTCTTGAAGCTGCGCAGCGCAATGGTGATGCGCGACCTTCGCTGACCGGACGCGACATCTTTCTTGCGGCGTTGGCCATTGCTTGGGCAGGCGCCAATACTGGCGGGGCCATCGATACGCGTCAGGCCTTGCAGGAGGTCTTGCGTACTGGCTGGGCGCTACCGGTCTCTGCGCAAGATGGGCTTCATGAGAAGTAAAATGGCTCATCTCCCTGCTCGCCCATCGCCGTGTTAACCAAGTAGTGCGCAGCACGCCATTTGCCTGTACGCCTTTCCTATTGCTGCCGGGTCTAAGCTGACGCGACAGCTATCCGGGCGTTCTGCGCTGCATTCTTGAAGCTCGCAATCTGATCAAAGCTCAAGTATCTGTAAATGTCAGAGGACATTTTCGCGATCACTTCTGCGTGCTGCATGTACTCATCCAGGCTGGGAAGCTTGCCAAGGATCGCAGCCACGGCGGCAAGCTCTGCAGACGCCAGGTAAACATTGGCCCCGTCTCCCAGACGGTTTGGAAAGTTGCGCGTCGAGGTCGAAACAACGGTCGAGTCTGGCGCGACGCGAGCCTGGTTGCCCATGCACAACGAACACCCGGGAATCTCGGTTCGAGCACCAATACGCTTGAACACATCGTAGAACCCTTCCGTTCTCAGCTGGTGCTCGTCCATTCTGGTGGGTGGACATAACCAAAGTCTGGTCGGAATCGAACCAACCTGCCGATTCAAAAGTGTGCCGACGGCTCGGAAATGGCCAATGTTGGTCATGCACGAACCGACGAAAACCTCATCGACTTTGCTACCACTCACGTGTGAAAGAAGCTGCGCATCATCAGGATCGTTAGGTACACAAACGATCGGCTCGATAATGTCGCTCAGATCGATCTCGAGCACGGCCGCATAGTCGGCGTCGGGATCGGCGGACATCAGCGACGGGGTACTCAACCAGTCCTCCATCGCGGCTGCACGCCGCTCGAGTGAACGGGCATCACCGTAGCCCTCGGATATCATCCAGCGCAGCAGCGTGACATTCGAGTTCAGATATTCAGCGACAGCTTTCTCTGGGAGCTTGATCGTGCAACCTGCTGCAGAGCGTTCGGCCGAGGCATCGGACAGCTCGAATGCCTGCTCGACGGTCAAGTGATCGAGACCTTCAATTTCAAGAATCCGGCCGGAGAAGACATTCTTCTTGCCTTTCTTCTCGACCGTCAGCAACCCTGCTTTGATCGCGTAGTACGGAATGGCATGCACAAGATCCCGTAGGGTGATGCCTGGCTGCAATGTCCCTCTGAACCGAACCAGAACCGATTCAGGCATATCCAGAGGCATCACACCCGTCGCTGCCGCGAAGGCCACCAGACCTGAGCCGGCCGGAAACGAAATGCCCAGCGGGAAACGCGTATGGGAGTCACCGCCGGTGCCGACCGTGTCAGGCAGAAGCATTCGATTGAGCCAGCTGTGGATGATCCCGTCGCCTGGCTGCAGTGATATGCCTCCTCGGTTCCTCATGAAGTCCGGAAGGGTGTGATGAGTCATAACGTCTACAGGTTTGGGATACGCGGCGGTATGGCAGAAGGACTGCATTACCAGGTCTGCGGAAAAGCCCAGGCATGCCAGATCCTTGAGTTCGTCTCGCGTCATGGGCCCTGTCGTGTCTTGCGAGCCCACCGTGGTCATCTTCGGTTCGCAGTACGTTCCTGGCCGAATGCCTGCAACGCCACAGGCCTGGCCCACTATCTTTTGCGCAAGGGTGAAGCCTTTTCCAGAATCCGCTGGCTGCTCTGGCTTATGGAAGAGCATAGAGGCTTCGAGCCCCAGTTCGACCCGAGCTCTTTCTGTCAATCCACGACCGATGATCAGAGGGATTCGACCGCCGGCTCGTAGTTCGTCGAGTAGAACAGGGGTCTTCAGACTAAACCTTGCTACGACTTCGTCCGAGTCGTGCTTACAGACCTTCCCTGCCAGGGGGTACACATCGATGACATCCCCCATGCTCAAAGCCGAGACATCGAACTCAATCGGAAGCGCACCGGCATCTTCCATTGTGTTATAGAAAATGGGGGCGATCTTGTTTGCGAAGCAGAATCCTCCCGCACGCTTGTTCGGTACGTGAGGTATGTCATTTCCAAAGAACCACAGTACCGAGTTGGTAGCCGACTTGCGCGACGAGCCGGTCCCAATCACATCGCCCACAAAGGCAACGGGATAGCCTTTGGCACGTATGTCTTCGATCTGCTTGAGCGGACCAATTTCACCGGGGCATTCCGGCTCGATACCGTCACGGGTCATTTTGAGCATGGCCCTGGCATGCAGTGGAATGTCCGGACGCGACCAAGCATCTGGCGCTGGAGAAAGATCGTCCGTGTTCGTCTCCCCCGCTACCTTGAAGACGGTCAGCGTGTATTTATCTGCAATAGCCGGTCTGCTGGAAAACCATTCACCCTCGGCCCATGATTGCAGCACTTTCTGGGCATAGTGATTTCCCGCTCTGGCTTTGTCCGCCACATCACGAAACGCATCGAACATGAGCAGTGTGTGCTTGAGCTGCGCCGCTGCTTCTGCAGCCAGAGTGGGGCTATCCAATAATTCGACCAAGGTTGAGACGTTATAGCCGCCCTGCATGGTGCCAAGCAGTTCAACGGCCTGCAGTGGGCTTATCAAAGGAGAGTGCCCGGTGCCGTGTGCAATGGCCGACAGGAAGCCCGCTTTTATATACGCGGCCTCATCGACCCCAGGCGGCACACGGTGTGTGATCAACTCCAAGAGCAGTTGCTCATGCTCAATGGGTGGCGACTTCAAAAGCTCCACCAGCGCCAACGTTTGTTCCGGGTTCAGAGCCAACGGGGGCAAACCGAGCGCCGCTCGTTCACGTACATGATCGAAGTATTTCTCTAGCACGTTGTCATTCCTGATCTGGGGCCGTGGGACATCGACCAGCTGTAGGCAATGCCGTTGGCATCAGCCCTGAAAATCGGACACTCAGTTCACCGCTACCAGGTTTTAGGTACGCGAACAAAGCCGTTCATGAGCACTCGGGCACTGCGACTCGTCACCATGCGATCGATGTGCACCACCTCATGGTGACGCTCAACGCTCGGGTCCACTTGCAAGGTTTCGCTGGGAAACATCGCTTTGCCATCGCCATCTGCGCCGGAAGCGGAGTCGAAGAACTCGAGGACAATCTCTCCTGCTGGAAACGTCACACCCTCCAGCTCGAAATCACCCAACTCCTGCACTTCGGCATCCCTGATGGGAACCTTCGCCAGCACGGTCCTGCCGATATTCTTCTGCCATATGCGAACGGTAGCGATACCGTCGAGGGGAACGCGTGCGAACGGTAGCAATGCGTTGCTGATTGCAAATGGGCCCACCGCAGCCGATAGATCTGCGCAGCTTCCAGACCAGTCGACGAGGGCGTCATCGATCGACACCTGTCCAAACAGATAATCGACATCATGATCAGGGACTTGGCTGCGGCTGACGATCACCACCTTGCTGGTGCTGGAAGTGGCTCCTCCCATTCCATCGATCTGTTTGCCATAGGGGTCGGGACTTCCGATGATTCGAAGAACCAGGGCATCTCTCTCGACACCGGGTCGTTGGGCCTCTCTGGGTAGATCGTCAAGTGAGAAAAAAACGCCCTTGCTGGCTCCGCCTCGCATGTAGGTAGCGGGAATTCGCAGTTGTGCCGGATGACTCATGACGCTACTCCCGTCTTATGCCGGTGCATTTTCAAAGAAGTCTTCTGCAAAGCGCTGCAACACCCCACCGGCCTCATAGATCGAAACCTCCTCGGCCGTATCCAGACGACAGGTGACAGGCACCTCAAGGGAGGTTCAGCCGCATCCACGAGGCCCGACCCAGCATGACGTTCTCAGCCTCCAAACCACCTACACCCACCGCGATGACGCCAAGCGCATCGACATGGGGAGTATGGCTATCGGTACCTACCAAGGTATCGGGAAAAGCCACCCCGTCCTTCACTTGAACCACCGGGGGCATTTTCTCCAGATTGATCTGATGCATGATCCCGTTGCCGGGGGGTATGACCTCCACATTTTTGAACGCTTTCTTTGTCCACTCGATGAAGTGAAACCGGTCTTCATTGCGGCGATCTTCAATCGCACGGTTTTTGATGAAAGCGTCGGGGTCGTAGCCCCCGCATTCCACAGCCAGCGAGTGGTCGACTCTGACCCGCAGGATTCATCGACGCCCACCGACAAAGCGGGTCGTTACGCCCGACTCCGCGCAAAAAGCGCGTCGAGCTTTTGCTCGTACTCGTGGTAGCCGATTGACTCATACAGCTCCATTCGGGTCTGCATGGTTTCCACAGCGCCTCGCTGGGTGCCCGTTCTACGAAGAATTCGATAGACGTTTTCCGCCGCTTTGTTCATCGCTCGAAAGGCCGAGAGCGGGTACAGCACCATTGCCACATTGACCGAAGCCAGCTCGTCAGTTGTATAGAGTGGGGTTGAGCCGAATTCCGTGATGTTGGCCAAGATGGGCGCCCGCGCCCGTTCAGCGAATTGCTCATACATGGCAAGTTCGGTCACTGCTTCGGGAAAGATCATGTCCGCCCCCGCTTCGACGTACGCAGCTGCACGGTCCAGAGCCGACGCTACTCCTTCGATCGCCAGCGCATCGGTGCGGGCCATGATGACGAAATCCTCGTCTGTTCGAGCATCGACAGCAGCCTTGATTCGATCGACCATTTCCCGCTGGCTGACGAGTTCTTTGTTGGGGCGATGGCCGCAACGTTTGGCACCGACCTGATCCTCGATATGGATTGCACCGGCGCCGAACTTGATCATCGACTTTACCGTTCGCGCAATATTGAACGCCGACGAACCAAAGCCGGTATCGACGTCGACCAATAATGGAAGATCACACACATCGGTGATACGGCGAACGTCGGTCAGAACATCATCCAGACTGCTGATTCCGAGATCGGGTATGCCCAAAGATCCAGCTGCTACCCCTCCTCCAGAAAGGTAAATGGCGCGGAAGCCAGCGCGTTTCGCCAGTAGCGCGTGGTTCGCATTGATCGCGCCTACAATCTGTAACGGACTTTCCTGCGCTACCGCTTGACGGAAGCGCTGACCGGCAGAGGTTATCGTCATATCGACCTCACTTATTATTATGGGCGACTTCATGCGGCAAACCGAGGCCGCAGCCGAACGCCAAGCGCCAGCCCTCATGAGACCGCAGTTACTTAGGGACACCAGCGATGGTTATTTAAATTTGCATATGACAGGTGAATCAGAAATGGCCCGAAGCTGAGACTCCGGGCCGGATGTCGCAATGTTCCAGGACAGCGCTTGCGATCAAGCGATAGCTTTCTGTGGTACGGCTTTTTCAGCGGCGTCTTTCAGGCTAAGCACCAAGGAAGTAGCATCCATGTCTGCGCCGCCGTTATCCATGTGTTTTTTCAAGATGGCGTGGGCAGCTTCGGCTGTGGCGATCGTGGCACCCACTTCGCGGCCTGCCTCCATGGCAAGGCTGAGATCCTTGGCCAGCAGCCAGGTCTTGAAGCCTGCTTTATAGCCCTTCGATGCGGGGGCAGTTGGAACTACACCCACACCAGGATTCCAGACGCGGAACGTCCAGTTATCGGCAGTGGATCGAATGGCAATTTCGAAAAACTCTTTCAGGTTCAGACCCAGGCGCTCGGCCAATGCAGTGGCTTCGCAGTTGACCGCGACGCAAACCCCCATGATCAGGTTGTTGACGACCTTTGCTGCCTGGCCAGCCTCCGGACCACCGGCATGGGCGATGTAACCACCCATCGGGCCCAGCAGCTCCTTGACGCGGGCCACGTGCGGGTCTTCACAACCAATCATGAAGGTCAGACTGCCATCTATGGCCCCCTCGGTACCACCGGAGACGGGCGCCTCGGCAAAGATTCGACCGGCTTTCCTGGCAGACGCATGTACAGCACGGGCGTTTTCAATGCCAATGGTGGAGCAGTCGATGACCACGGTGCTTGGATCAATGCTGGCAAATACACCGTTCGGACCGGTCAGGACTTCCTTGACCTCGGTACCTGTAGGCAACATGGTGAATACGGCATCGACACCCTTACAGGCTTCAGCCACCGTCGCACAAACTTCGACGCCGTTTTTTACAGCCGCTTCACGGGCAGCAGCGTCAATATCCACACCCCTCACGGTGTAGCCGGCATTCAACATATGTTTGGACATAGGGATGCCCATGAAACCAAGACCGATCCAAGCGATAGTTTTCATTTTTGTTCTCCATTGCTTTACAAGGGTTATGCCAAACAGTCAGGCGCGATTATCGTAGGTTGTCCAAGTACAGGCGTTTACGCTGCACGCTTGGATTAACGCTGATCGATTGCTTTGATATAGGGGTTGATGCTGACTTCACTCCAAACATTGTTTAGAGCAAACGGATCATTTTTCTGAAAATTTGTAGCTTGCTCGAGAGATTCTGCTTCCACCACCAGCATGCTCCCAATCTTCTTTTCGCTGTCGGTGGACGTGTAGGGCCCGGCGACCAGAATCTTGATCGATGCACTTTTAAGGTAAGCACGATGCGCGTCGTAGAACTCATCACGCAAGGTGGGTGTAGATGGATTATCTCTGCAGTAGATGACGTAGAGCATGCTGCACCTATTATTGTTTTTAGACGTTCCAACGAAGCCAGACTTCCGAGGAAGTATCCTGCTCGATGGAATGACGTTACGCCCGCCGGTTGTGCCTTCACAACACAATAAATACACATCCGGCGTGCAAAAAATCACTGACGTCCAAAGGTGCCTACCCGTGCTACTACAGGAAGAGCTGCTGGTTGGCACCGACCTCGTCCGCGATGAACCTGGCGACTTCGCGTATGTGCGCAGCTTTGCGATGGTCCTCATGCACATGCATGTAGAACGAGCGCTTGATGTTGACCTCGTCAGCCAGCACGGGAATCAACTTGGGGAAGGAGTTTGCGATGTAGGCAGGCAGGATGCCCAGGACCGTCCCTCCCAGCACCGTGTGCAACTGAGTCAACAAATTGGTACTGCGCAGGCGCGACACCAGATCAACCTTCAGACCGCTCGAAAAATTGAGCTGAGGTGCGAACAACAGTTCTTCAACGTACCCCACGAACGAGTGCTGCTGCAGATCCTGCTGCGTCCGTATTGGAGCAGCCTTATCGAGGTATTCACGAGTGGCGTAGATCTGCAGGCGATAATCCGTGAGCCTGCGAGAAGCTACACGCATGTGTTCCGCTGTCGCCAGGCTGATGCCGATATCAGCTTCGCGTTTGGAAAGACTGAACACGCGAGCGGCGGCATAGATCTCGACCTCAAGATTGGGGTGTCTCCGTGTCAGTTCGGCCATGCGCGGGGCGAGGAATACGCTGCCGAAACCATCCGGGGCACCGATTCTGACCAGACCGGAGATTTGCCCCAGGTCACTCTCGTCACTTTTGTAGGACAGCAGAATGCTTTCCATACTTTCAACCGCATTCAGCACACGTTCCCCCTCAGGGGTGAGTTCGTAGCCCGAATTGCTTTTGTGAAAAAGCCTGATGTTCAACCCATCCTCGAGCGCAGAAACGTGCCTCGCAACGGTTGTGTGTTCCGTTCCCAGCGTTTCGGCAGCGCCCGACAAGGTTCCGGCTCGGGCAACGGCTAGAAAATACCGAAAATCATCCCAGTTCTCTTTTTTTTGTTTCTTTGCCATCACTCGGCTCCTGGTCTTGGTGCGAACCTCTTGAGGTTCCTGCCATCAACTCCCTGCTGAAAGCCGGAGCAATGTGTGGTTCATGAATACGTCTGTGGTCGCGCGAGTGTACGCAGATGCAAGCTTGGCTAGGTAGCGGCCGGAGTCTGCGCCATGATCCAACTGCATTGGAACTGCACACCGCCCTTCCTCACCAGGCTTGAGTACCTCGAGCAACGCGCACCGATTTTGTGTCTCACGTAGCTGCTCCGTATGCGAGATCACACGGCCCATAACGACGCTGCCGCGTTGCATTGGGCTGTGCGAGGGATAGAGGGTCACATGCCGGCCATCCCGCCTTTTTTGCACATCCGTTGAGCACATTCTGCTCTGTGCCACGCTATAAGGCGCTCATAGACTCGGCCTCATTACCGCTGGCGCTTGAAGACAAAGCATCCGTTGTAAGAAGCATGAACCATCGGTTGAAAGTTAAATTGTTGGAGGGTGAACTCCAATGATCCAACGATGGCGGCCTATCCAATTGGCCGGCAGTCAAGAACAAAAACAAAATGAGCCCACCGGGCCGAGGAACTGCAAATGAGTGATATTGCGCACACCGAAAGCGTCGGCGCGTCCGAAATAGGACGCCAAGACAGAAAAGTTATTTTCGCCTCGTCCCTCGGGACTATATTCGAGTGGTACGATTTCTTCCTGTATGGCGCCATGGCGGTCATTATCGGCAAGCACTTCTTCTCCGGCGTCAACGACACTACTGCCTTTATTTTCGCTCTGATGACGTTCTCTGCCGGCTTCCTGGTAAGGCCCTTCGGCGCACTTGTGTTTGGTCGTTTGGGCGACATGATCGGCAGGAAATATACATTCATGGTGACGATCGTCCTCATGGGTGTATCAACTTTCCTCGTAGGTATCCTTCCCACTTATGCGTCTTGGGGTATAGCTGCTCCGATCCTTCTCGTCGTTCTGCGCATGCTTCAAGGCCTGGCGCTCGGCGGAGAGTATGGCGGAGCCGCGACCTATGTCGCAGAGCATGCGCCAAGAAACAAACGTGGAATGTTTACTGGCTGGATTCAGTCAACAGCGACCTTTGGATTATTGCTTTCACTGCTGGTCATCTTGATCTGTCGCAAACTCACCGGTGACCAATTCGAAGTGTGGGGCTGGCGGATCCCATTCCTCTTGTCTCTGATTATGGTAGGTATCTCCGCCTGGATTCGCATGAGCATGCACGAGTCGCCCTCTTTCAAGAAAATGAAGGAAGAAGGCACCACAAGTAAATCGCCTATCCGGGATTCGTTCGGTTCCTGGGAGAACTTGAAGGTTGTACTGATTGCGCTGTTTGGGATCAATGCCGGTCAGGCAGTGACTTTCTACACCTCGCAATTCTATGTCCTGTTCTTCATGACTCAGTTTTTGAAGATGGACCCCGCACAGGCCAACACACTGCTGATCATCAGCGTTGTCATCGGCGCCCCGTTCTTCGTCATATTCGGATCGCTGTCCGATAAAATTGGCCGCAAGCCCATTCTGATGACGGGATTGCTACTGGCTACCGTTCTGTACTTCCCGTTGTTCAAAGCCCTGAGCCATTATGCAAACCCGCAGATCTCGCAAGCCAGCATGACGGCACCCGTCACGGTGACTGCAGACCCTGCATCGTGCACCTTCCAATTCGACCCGGTTGGCAAAGCCAAGTTTGATAGCCCCTGCGACAAGACAAAGGCTTACCTGGCCAAGATGGGTATTCCTTATGAAACCATTGCCAGCCCGGCTGGCAGCGAGATCGAGATTGCCGTCGGCAGCACGGTGCTCAAGGGTTTCGATGCTGTAGCCATCAAGAACGTGACCGTGGCGGCGGGTTACCCATCCAGCGCTGATCCGGCGCAGGTCAACCAACCCATGGTAGTCGCGATCATCGTCGCTCTGATTCTGATCGCCTGCATGACCTACGGTCCATTGGCAGCCACGATGGTGGAATTGTTTCCGACGCGTATACGTTACACCTCGATGTCCTTGCCTTACCACATCGGTAACGGTTGGTTCGGGGGACTGCTGCCCACCATCTCTTTCGCACTTGTGGTTTACACAGGAGATATCTACTACGGCCTCTGGTACCCCGTCCTCATCACAGGCGTCAGTCTCGTCATTGGCGTCATTGCACTCAGAGAGACCAAAAACGTTGATCTCGATGCCGTAGAAACTTCGAAGTAAGCATTGACTTTAGAACTGTAAACAAGGAGACATCATGAATGCTTCATTGAACAAGAACAATACTACAGTGGCTCAGGTCAAGTTGCTGATCAACGGAGAATGGGTCGACTCCAAGACGAAAGAGTGGCTCGATGTGGTGAACCCGGCCTCCCAAGCCGTATTGGCGAAAGTGCCGATGGCCACTCAGGAGGAAGTCAAAGCTGCCATCGACGCCGCCGAGCATGCGTTTCACAGCTGGAAAAAAACACCGCTTGGCGCACGCATGCGCATCATGCTCAAGCTTCAAGCGCTCATCCGTGATAACTCCAAGCGCATCGCTGAGGTATTGAGCGCCGAACAAGGCAAGACCATCGCGGATGCTGAAGGTGATATCTTCCGAGGCCTGGAAGTCGTGGAGCACGCGTGTTCAATTGGCAGCCTGCAAATGGGCGAGTTTGCCGAAAACGTCGCAGGGGGTGTGGACACTTATACCCTGCGGCAGCCCGTTGGTGTATGTGCCGGTATAACGCCCTTCAACTTCCCCGCCATGATTCCACTGTGGATGTTTCCGATGGCGATCGTTACGGGTAATACCTTCGTACTCAAACCATCGGAACAGGATCCGCTGTCCACCATGATGCTGGTCGAACTGGGACTGCAGGCTGGTATTCCGGCCGGGGTCCTTAATGTGGTGCATGGTGGTAAAGAAGTCGTCGATGCCCTCTGCACCAATTCAGCCATCAAGGCTATCTCGTTCGTAGGTTCCACGCACGTGGGTACCCACGTCTACAACCTGGGCAGCCAGCACGGCAAGCGTGTTCAATCGATGATGGGCGCCAAGAACCACGCCGTGGTGCTGCCTGATGCGAACCGCGAACACACATTGAATGCACTGGTTGGCGCAGGTTTCGGCGCAGCCGGTCAGCGCTGCATGGCCACCTCGGTGATCGTCTTGGTAGGCGAAGCCCGCACTTGGCTGCCCGATATCAAGGAACTGGCTCTGAAACTGAAAGTCAACGCCGGCTCTGAACCGGGTACCGACATCGGTCCAGTCATTTCAAAGCGTGCCAAACAAAGGATCCTGGATCTGATTGAAAGCGGTGTACGTCAGGGCGCGAAGTTAGAGCTCGATGGCCGAAATATCAATGTCCCGGGTTTCGAAAACGGCAATTTCATCGGGCCGACCCTGTTCTCAGGCGTCACCACCGATATGGATATCTACACCCAAGAGATCTTCGGTCCGGTTCTCGTCGTCCTCGAAGCCGACACCTTGGACGATGCCATTGCCCTGGTGAATGCCAATCCCTTCGGCAACGGTGTGGGGTTGTTTACCCAAAGCGGCGCCGCTGCCCGCAAATTCCAAAGCGAGATCGACGTCGGTCAGGTGGGTATCAATATTCCGATCCCGGTACCCGTACCGTCGTTCAGCTTTACCGGTTCGCGTGGTTCGAAACTTGGTGACCTTGGCCCCTATGGCAAGCAGGTCATTCAGTTCTATACGCAAACCAAAACCATCACAAGCCGCTGGTTTGATGACAAAAGCGTCAGCGAAGGGGTCAATACGACCATCACATTGAAGTGAGATGTAATGCCCGGCTCGATGCCGGGCAGCGGTGTACATCATCCTGGTATGGTCACTGGCCGCATTTTACAGAGCACGCTGTCTCCCAAGTCCGGGCTATCAGCGTGAAGGCACCACGGCAGTGAGGCCAGTCACCCGCTCAGAATCCCTACCCCCAGGTGTCCAGATATGACTTTTCCATGTCTGGACACCGTGACGTCCTCCAGATGCAATTCAGTAAGCTTTGCAAACGATGCTGGCCGGCATCACTGCGCGCGGTGTAACGGAAACCCTCCGAACAACACCCCTCCCACCAACAGCGCCAGGCTCGCAAGCACTGCCCACTTCAGGGCAAATTTCTGGTGGTCACCCAGGTCGACCTTGGCAAGCGCGACCAACAGGTAGAGCGATGGCACCAGGGGGCTCAACAGGTGCACGGGCTGACCGACGATGGAAGCTCGCGCGATTTCCAGCGTCGTGAACCCGTAAGTGGTAGCCGTTTGGGCCAGCACTGGCAGGATGCCAAAATAGAATGCGTCGTTTGACATGAAGAACGTGAAAGGCAAGCTGACCACGGCTGTGAATACCGCAAGGTACGGGCCGAAGCTGTCTGGAATGACATGCAGCAAGCTCTGCGCCATGGCATCGACCATGCCGGTGCCTGAAAGAATGCCGGTAAAAATACCTGCAGCGAAAATCACCGACGTTACGGCCAACACGTTTGCGGAGTGTGAAGCGATGCGCTCCTTCTGCTGCTGCAAATGGGGGTAGTTCAATGTCACGCCAATACCGAAAGCGACCATGAACAGTACTTGAATGGGCATGAGGCCCAGCACCAGACAGGTCAGCAATCCAATGGTCAGTATCAGGTTTGGCCAGAACATTTTCGGACGCCGATTCCTCGCGCATTCCTCTGCATCGCCGTTACCCAGCGCAAGTTCACCATTGGCAAAGTCCTCGACATCGACGATGCCAAGCCGGGCCCGTTCGCGGCGACCGATGATGACTGCGGTGAGCATCAGCACAGCGCAAGCCATCAGCATGGCTGGAATCATGGGCAGGAAAATATCCAGGGCATCGACGTGCAGCGCTGCAGCTGCCCGCGCGGTAGGGCCTCCCCACGGCGAGATGTTCATGATCCCGCTCGCAATGTTGACCACGCACGTCAAGCCTAGAACACTCATGCCGAGCCGTTGGTAAAGAGGCAGGAAGGCAGCGATAGCGATCATGTAGGTGGTGGAGCTGTCACCGTCCAGGGAAACGAACAGCGTCAACACCGCTGTACCGACGACGACCTTGAGTGGATCACCCTTGACCAGCCGCAGTATGAAACGAACCAGCGGGTCGAAGAGGCCTGCATCGATCATGATGCCGAAATACAGAATGGAAAACGTCAACATCACGCCTGTCGGGGCAAGCGCCTTGATGCCATCCAACATCATTGCGCCCAGCCCTGTCCAGAAACCGCCGATCGCCGCAAATACAATAGGCACCAACAAGAGTGCAATAAGGGCAGTCATGCGCTTGGTCATGATCAAATACATAAAGCAACAAACCATCGAAAAGCCGAGAATAGCGAGCATGGCGATACCCTATCTTTAATGTGAATTGCTCAGGCGCACGGCGCACCGGCATGTAGTCGCGAACTGACTAAGTTGCGACCCATCAAAAATAAGATTTTCTTTCCAACACCCATGACCGGACGACTTGCATCGTTTGATAGCAATCATTGAAACTTCCTCATTCATTGTTTTTATCATTGGAGGCTGTCGATAGCGTATTGACCGCCAAGACTCATTACTTATGCGACGAACCCGACCTCCATCAGGCTCGCACTGTTTTGTGGTTCAAACGTACGGAACAAAAATCAATGCCGAGCCAATCGACGCCCGAAGGCGATCAAGCTTGCGCTGCGGTTGTCTTTTCAACCAACTGCCCGTTCGCGGAGGACAGCAGGCCCGCCAATACGAAAGGCAGAATGCCTCCATTGGCGAAGTAGGTTGCTTCGATCGCTGTATCGATACGGGCCAATAGAGTTACGTCTTGCTGGCTGCCGTTCTGGCGGGTGATCCGAAGCGTGACATCTTGAGCAGGCGTTACGCCGTTTTCCACACCGAGAAGGTCGAAGGTTTCCGTGCCATCCAGCGCTAGGGACCTCACATCGTCAGCGCCTTTGAATTGCAATGGAAGTACGCCAAGTCCAGCCAGGTTACTGCGGTGAATACGCTCGAAGCTTTTGGCAATGACAGCCCGTACGCCCAGCAAGCGTGTACCCTTCGCCGCCCAGTCTCTACTGGAGCCCGACCCGTACTCCTCGCCGGCAAAGATCAACGTTGGCGTTTGAGCAGCGATGTAGCTGCGCGACGCATCGAACAAGGTTGTCCGAATACCTGAAGGCTGAAGTAACGTGTAGGGACCTTCGTCTGCCGATCCATCTGCCTTCGTCGCAAGCATCAGGTTCTTCAGGCGAACGTTGGCAAACGTACCACGTACCATGACCTCGAAGTGACCACGGCGAGCACCATAGGTGTTGAAATCCTTGCGCTCTACACCGTGTTCGGCGAGCCATTTTCCAGCACTCGAATCAGGAGTGATCGAGCCGGCCGGGCTGATGTGGTCTGTGGTGATGGAGTCGCCCAGGATGGCCAGCGCACGCGCGCCAAGGATGGGACGAGCCGCTTGAGTGGTGTCGAAGAAATCGGGCTCGGCGGCGTAGGTTGATTGAGGCCAATCGTACACCTCCCCCTCGCTGGTCTTGATTGAGTTCCACAGGTCGTGATCCTTGGTCAAATCAGCATAGAGGTTCTTGTACAGTTCAGCGTTTGCAGCCTTCACGCTCAGCGCTTTGATTTCATCATTGCTTGGCCAGAGATCGGCCAGCAGTACGGGCTTCCCATCGCGATCATAGCCCAATGGTTCAGTGGTCAGGTCACAGCGCGTGGAGCCCGCCAACGCAAATGCAACCACCAAAGGTGGACTGGCAAGGAAGTTTGCCCGCAGGTTGCCGTGAATACGGGCTTCGAAATTTCGATTGCCCGACAGCACTGCGCTGCATACCAAGTCCTCGCCAACCACTACCTTTTCCAAGGCAGGATCAAGCGGGCCGATATTGCCGACACAGGCGCCGCAGCCATACGCTGCGATGTCGAAGCCAAGCTGGCTCAGGGGCTGGGTCAGGCCGGCATCCTGCAGGTACGCGGTCACGACGCGCGAACCCGGTGTGAAAAGCGTCTTCACCCACGGCTTGGCGACCAGGCCCTTCTCGACTGCTTTTTTGGCCAGCAAGCCAGCGGCGATCAAGAGCTCGGGATTCGAGGTGTTGGTGCACGAAGTGATCGCTGCGACCAGCACATGACCGTGCCCTACTTCGTAAGTCTGTTGCGGACCAACCGCGCCGGCAGGCTGGGCAGTGACTGGGTACAGCTGCTCAAGCTGGTCCTTGCTCTTGGCATAGCCACCGCTCTTGGCATCCTGGACCATGACTTCATCGAACCGACGCCCGAGGCCCGTAAGGTCAACGCGATCCTGGGGACGCTTGGGGCCAGATACGCACGGAACGATCTGGTCGAGATCGATCGTGATCACTGTCGAGTAATCAACACTGCCAACAGCAGGTGTACCGAACATGTCCTGGGCTTCGAAGTACTTGCGAATCAGCTCGATCTGCTCGGCACTACGCCCAGTCTGGCTGTAGTAGTCGAGTGTCTTGTCGTCGACCGGAAAAAACCCCGTCGTTGCGCCGTATTCGGGCGCCATGTTGGCAATCGTTGCGCGGTCGGTCGCGCTGAGGGAGCTTGCCCCCTCACCAAAGAACTCGACCAGCTTGCCTACCACCTTGGCAGCACGCAGCGTCTGAGTTATCTGCAGCACAGCATCTGTGGCGGTGACTCCAGGACGCAGGCTGCCGCTGAGTTCAACCCCGACCACATCCGGCATCAACATGTACACAGGCTGCCCCAGCATGCCAGCTTCGGCCTCGATACCCCCCACGCCCCAGCCCAGCACGCCAATGCCATTGATCATCGTCGTATGGCTATCAGTGCCCACGAGCGTATCGGGATACACGAGCGAGTTCTTCTCGATGACACCTTGAGCCAGATACTCCAAATTGATCTGGTGACAGATACCGATGCCTGGAGGAATGACCTTGAATGTTTCGAACGCTTGCATGCCCCACTTCATCAGTTCATAGCGCTCACGGTTACGCTGGAATTCGACCTCCATATTCTTGCGAAGCGCGCCGGGCACATTGGAAAACTCTGTCTGCACCGAGTGATCGACAACGAGGTGAACGGGTACCAGTGGCTCAATAGCTTTGGGGTCACCACCCCGCTTTTTCGCCTGGCTGCGCATGGCAGCCAGGTCGGTCAATAACGGGATACCGGTGAAGTCCTGAAGAAGGACACGCCCCACTACAAACGGGATTTCACGCTCCCGACTGCCCTGTGGCTGCCAGCCTGCGAGATCCTCGACGTGAGACTGGAGCACCTTGCTGCCATCGCAGTTGCGCAGTACTGACTCCAACAGGATCCGAATCACGACAGGAAGACGGCTCAAGTTCGGATAAGCCGTCGCCTGCAGCGCAGGCAGTGAATAATAGTGGTGTTCACGGCCATCGGACGTCTTGAACGACCGCAGACTTGTTGTTGAAAGCTTGTTGGCGTCGGTCATGTGGCTCTCTCTAGGCAACTCATCAGGTACACGGTTGAAACTGGAGTCATTCGTCCGGCAGCGTTGAGTCCATGAAAACTGGACATTGTTTATTGTCTGCCGAATGTGCAGTCAGACTAGGTCCGCCGGATTGCGTTTGTCAATCAATAAACGCAACAAAATACCCATCCCATAAAAAAGCCACCTATACGGTGGCTTTGCTAGACGGACGATAGTAGGCCAGGGTCAGATCGTGTCCGGCACCGATTGCACCTTTGCAGTGGATTGGAATACGGCGGAAACCGCCTTCTTGCGCCACGCACCTTCGATATGCTGCCGCATGTAGCTGGCGGCGCCGAGGTTATCACCCGCTTCGATGGCACCCAGAATCTGTAGATGCTCTACAGCGAGCGCCTGGCGCGGCAGATCCAGCTGGGTCTGGCGGTATTCGGCCAAGCGGCGCACCTGGTCGAGCCGACGAAGCGTCTGGAGCGCGAATCGGTTGCCTGACCATTCGGCTATCGTTTCATGAAAGCGGGCATTGGACTCGAACCGCTCGATGGCGGTCATGGTCAGGTAGCCGCCGTCCAGAATCGCCTGCTGCTCTTCGCGCAGCAGGCGCAACTGCGCCAAATCAGGCCTGAACTTGCTATTCAAAATGCCGGCCGGCTCAATTGCCAGTCGCAGCGAGTACATGTCCTCATAGGCTTCCAGCGAGTCAATCATCGGAAGAAAACGCCAGCCGTAACCGACTTCCTTTTCAACCCAACCTTCGCTTTGTGCTCGCGAAAGCACTTTGCCAATCTCGCTTCTCGACACGTTCAGCAGGCGGGTGAGATCAGCCTCCGTTACAGAGTCAGCTACCAAACGATCAAAACGCGCGTCTGCCAAACGCAGGTAAAGCGGATCGTCGATTTCCTGAAAATGAGCCTGCAACTCTGGTGGCAGCGTGTCGACGTCCCCATGCACGTGATAGCCCCGGTTTTTGTCGAACCGCATCAGTCCGGCGCTCACCAGACACTCCAATGCCACCTTGACGGGTGAGCGAGACGTCCCTATCAGTTTGGCTAACGTCCACTCAGGTAGATGCGTGCCCTTGGGCAAGCGCTCTCGTCGAACGTAGCTGATGATCTCGCGCAACGCCTTGCGCTGGCTTTTGGTCAGATCCTGGGTCATTTCTTATGGGCTTAATAGGCCTGGCGGAGCGCCGAATATACACGCCGCAGAGCGATTCGGGGACAAAGCGCAACTGCTAGGGAAATTTCCACTTGCGGTATTTTTGCGTTTGTTGTCGAATAAACGCATAAAACTATCACAGTTCCCTGAGGTGCTCATGCCGCAACAGTCCTTCAAAGCCGTTTACATGCGAGGCGGCACCAGCAAGGGGGTCTTCTTCCGCACGGATTGGTTGCCAGACGATCCAGGGATCCGAGATCGCATTTTACTGCGCGTGATTGGCAGCCCGGACCCTTATGGTCAACAGATCGATGGCATGGGCGGAGCGACCTCCAGTACCAGCAAAGTCGTACTCGTCAGTAAATCCAAAGAGCCTGACTGTGACGTGGACTATCGCTTTGGTCAGGTCGCGATAGATCGGCCGATGGTCGACTGGTCCGGCAACTGCGGTAACCTGACGTCTGCCGTAGGCCCCTTCGCGATCGCACAAGGTCTTGTGGACGCGCCGGCAAATGGCATCGCGGTCGTCCGAATCTGGCAAGCCAATATCAATGCGAAGATCGTTGCCTACGTCCCGATGCGTGACGGACAGGTCGTCGAAGAAGGTGACTTCGAACTGGATGGCGTGACCTTTCCGGCAGCGGAGATAAAAATCGAATTCCTCGACCCCAGTGGCGATGCCGACGAAGAAGGCGCTAGTGGCATGTTTCCTACAGGAACTGCGTTGGACACTCTCTCTGTACCGGGCGTCGGTAACGTCGAGCTCACCATGATCAATGCCGGGAACCCAGCCATTTTCGTACATGCGGATGTTCTGGGCCTAAAAGGCAACGAGCTGCAGAAAGACCTCAACAGCAACCCCGAATTGCTGGCCAAAGCCGAGGCGATCCGCGCTCACGCAGCTGTGAAAATGGGCTTGGCAGAGTCCCCCGAGCAAGCGACACAGTTACGCCCTCACACCCCGAAATTGGCTTTCGTTGCAGCACCAGAAGGTTATACGGCGTCTGATGGCAAGGTTGTCGATCCGGCAACGCTCGATCTCAATGCGCGAATTTTTTCCATGGGCAAGCTGCATCACGCGATGACTGGAACCGGCGCTGTTGCAATCGCTGTTGCGGCCGTCATTCCTGGCACGGTCATCAATCGTCTGGTGCCAGATTCCGCGGGCCGCCAGATTCGCTTCGGGCATCCATCCGGAAGCCTCGCTGTAGGGGCAGAAGCGAGGCAGGCCGAAAGCACGTGGGTAGTTTCAAAGGCGGTCATGAGCCGTTCTGCGCGCCGTCTCATGGAAGGCAGTGTTCTGGTTCCCTCGGACACCTTATCGATATGAAAGCGATCAGCTCCGAGTTGCGTCAGGCCTTTGCCGTCACGGAAGAGCTACGGGTGGTGATCAACTATGGAAACCCTATTCTGGCTAATCGTCCGGTATCGGGCGATGAGGCCCAGGGGGTTTCTGTCGATATCGCTCGGCGCCTGGCTCAGGCCTTGAACCTGCGTCTGCGTTTGGTAACGGTCGACACCGCAGGGTTCGCAGTCAAGGCCGTCGAGAACGGCGAGGCTGACGTTGGCTTTTTCGCCATTGATCCTGTGAGAGGTGCTCAGATCGCATTCACCTCTCCCTACGTCATCATCGAAGGCTGCTACTTGGTGCGCGAGCACTTCCCGGCATACGCACTGGGCGATATCGATGTGGCTGGCAATCGCATCGCAGTGGGTGAAGGTAGCGCTTATGACCTGTTCCTGACTCGTGAAATACAGCATGCGACGCTGGTTCGCGCCCCGTCTTCACCGGCTGTGGTCAATACCTTCATTGAGCAGAATCTAGAGATTGCTGCAGGCGTTCGCCAGCAATTGGAGGCCGACCGCAGTACGAAGCCTGGGCTCAGGCTGATAGAAGAGCCTTTCATGCAGATCCGGCAAGCCATGGGCGTGCCCAAGGCGCGAGGGCAGCAAGCATCCATTTGGCTCGACGATTTCATCAGGGGCCTGATTGCCGAAGGCTTTATCCATCAGGCACTTTCACGTCATTCCATTACTGGCGTAACTGTTCCCTGACGAAGCGAACCGCTGTGTTCCACAGTGGCGTAGCTCTGCATCGCCATAACGGCAATCGGTAGCCCATAATCAACCCGGCGCTTGTAATGGAGCTGGCAGGCTCCACTGGGCAGGGCTGACTGGCTGCGACAGGTGTTTCTCTCTACTCCCCCCCCAAAAGAGGTTCAAACCCAATGGCCAAGGCCGCAGATGTCGTCGTGCAATGTCTGGAGAACGAAGGCGTTGAATACGTTTTCGGTATTCCCGGCGAAGAAAACCTGGACCTCCTCGAATCCCTGCGCAAATCGCCCATCAAGTTGATATTGACCCGCCACGAACAGTCTGCCGGTTTCATGGCGGCGACCTATGGCCGCCTGACAGGCAAGACCGGGGTTAGCCTCTCTACCCTTGGACCAGGTGCAACCAACCTCGTGACCGCCGGCGCCTACGCTTATCTGGGCGGCATGCCAATGCTCATGATCACAGGCCAAAAGCCGATCAAGAAGTCCAAGCAAGGTCGGTTCCAGATAATCGATGTCTGCCAAATGATGAGCCCTATCACCAAATACACTCACCAATTTGCCTCGGCGGACAACGTTCCGGCGCGCATGCGTGAGGCTTTCCGCCTTGCCGAAGAAGAGAAGCCTGGTGCCGTGCATCTGGAACTGCCGGAAGACATCGCGGCTGAGCAGACCGACAGCCTGCCTATCCCGCCGAGCCTCGCACGTCGCCCACTGGCCGAGCACAAGGCCGTCGAAGCTGCAGTCGCGAAGCTCAATACCGCGCGCAGCCCGATCCTGGTGATAGGCGCCGGCGCGAATCGCAAAATGACCGCCAAGGTTCTCAAGCAACTGATCGACCAGACGGGTATTCCGTTCATCACCACGCAAATGGGCAAAGGCGTTGTCGACGAGCGTCACCCACGCTTCCTCGGCAATGCTGCACTGTCGTCCGGCGACTTCGTGCACCGCGCCGTCGAGGCTGCCGACCTGATCATCAACATCGGCCACGACGTCATCGAGAAGCCGCCGTTCTTCATGGTCCGAGGCGGCACCGAAGTGATTCACATCAACTTCCGCTCCGCCGAAGTCGACGCTGTGTACTTCCCGCAGATCGAAGTCATTGGCGATATCGCCAACGCCGTCTGGCAGATCGGCGAAGCCCTGACCGACGTCAGCCACTGGGACTTCACCCGCCTGCTGGCCATACGCGAAGCCAATGAAGCGCAGATCGTCGAGGGTGCCGACGACGACCGCTTCCCGGTCTACCCACAACGTCTGGTGGCAGACGTTCGTCGCGCCCTGCCCTCCGAAGGCATCGTTGCGCTCGATAACGGGATCTACAAGATCTGGTTCGCGCGCAACTACAAGGCGCACAAGCCCAACACTGTTCTGCTCGACAACGCCTTGGCGACCATGGGAGCGGGCCTGCCCTCGGCCATGGCTGCACACCTGGTACACCCGGACCGTTCGGTGGTCTCGGTATGTGGTGATGGTGGCTTCATGATGAACAGCCAGGAGCTGGAAACCGCAGTCCGTCTGGGCATGCACATCACTGTGGTGATCCTGCGTGACGATGGTTACGGCATGATCCGCTGGAAGCAGGCCAACATGGGCTTCGCCGACTATGGCCTGGACTACGGCAACCCGGACTTCGTCAAATATGCCGAGGCTTACGGGGCCAATGGTCATCGTGTGGAAAGCGCCGCAGGTTTTCTGCCGCTTCTGGAGCACTGCATCAAGACCCCAGGCGTGCACGTGATCGATTGCCCCATCGACTACAGCGATAACGACCGTATCCTGAACTACGAGCTGCGTGAGTGCGCTCTGGCGGTTTAGACGTTAGCGGTTCATCCGCGGGAGCATCAAAAAGCTCGTGGGTGAATACCACTGCCACGCAGCAAAAAGCCCGGGTAGCTGAGCACAGCACCCGGGCTTTTTTTGCGCATGCTTTTTATCTAGAGGCTTGGGCAAGCTTCTGGGACTTTGCGTTCTGGCTACCGATGTAGAACACCAGTATCACGCCCACGAAGCACATGCCGGCAATGGGTAACAACGCCAGCGGGAAGCTACCTGTTTTGTCCCGAATGAGGCCCACGAAGAAGTTCAGCGTACCTGTACCCAAATGCCCCAACGTATTGACTGCTGCGATACCCACCGCCAACACACTCGGAGAAAGGGTTTCACCGGTAAGGGCCCAGAAAGGTCCTTTCAAGGCAAAATTGCTGATCAGTACCATGGACAGCAAGATCAGAGTGATGACCAACGAGTCGGTCATCAGGGTGGCAACGAAGCTCAGCCCCATGATCGCCATAGGGATCGCCGTGCTGAAGATCCGGTCGCCCGTTTTGTCGGCACGCATACCCCAGAAGATCATGAACGCCGCACCAAGCCCGAATGGAATCATGTTCAGCAGACCTGTCTGCGTATCGGTCAGGTGGAACGACTTGAGAATCTGAGGCATCCAGAGCGACAGGGTGTTGCTGGTGGCCGAGATGCTCATATAGATCACGGCGAGCAGCAGCACCCACTTGTTGCTCATGGCTGCCCAAATCTTGCTCGCACCGTGTTTGTGTGGCTTGTTGTTCTCGCTTTGCTCGCGATCTTTTTGCTCAGCTTCAAGACGGCCTGACAGCCAGCTTTTTTCGTCATCGGTCAGCCAACGAGCTTCAGACGGTTTGCTGGGGAGAAAAAACAGCGTGGCAATACCCATGATCACAGCAGGCAGTGCTTCGAGCATGAGTAACCACTGCCACCCACGGTAGTCCCAGATGCCATCCATTTTCAGCAACAGAACCGACAGCGGCGATCCGATGAAATTGGACAGCGGTACTGCGACCATGAACACGGCTACGATTCGTGCCATGTACGCTTTGGGGAACCAGGTAGTGAGGTAAAGCAGGACGCCTGGAAAGAAACCCGCTTCAGCGGCACCGAGCAGGAAGCGCGAAATACCATAGGAAATCGGACCGGTGATGAACGCCGTACAAAACCCTACGATGCCCCAAGTGATCATGATGCGGGCGATCCATCGCCGTGCGCCAAATTTCTCCATGGCAACGTTGCTGGGCATTTCAAACAGCACGTAGGCGACGAAAAACAACGTAGCTCCGAAGCCGAAAATGCTCGCTGTCAGACCAATGTCTTTGTTCATGGTCAACGCAGCGAAGCCAATGTTGACGCGGTCAATATAGGCGATGAAGTAGCAGAACATCAGGAAAGGCAGCAGCCGCAGCATCATTTTGCGCACGGCAGCCTTCTCGACCGGGGATATGGTTTTCGCGTCGGTGCTCATGACCGTTCCTCATTATTTTTAGATTCAGCCTCGACCCTGACAGTCAAGGCAGGTTCTCGGCTTCTGTTTGGATCTGTCAGCGTCGGAAGGCGCCAGCCTGAAATCCCGGGAAACCATACCCAGACGGGCCATGCGTATTTCACATCACAAACGCAATGAGGCTATGTGCATGCGTTGCGTTTGTCAATTCACAAAAGCATTTATCGCCCTCTCTTCTGCCACTAAAACCCATGAAAGCGGATTTTTATGGCAACCTTCAGCATGAACGCATTGCGCTTATCGTCACTCATAGGCAATCTCTTTGATTTTAAAAAGCGTCATACACGCGAATTCTCGCGTGGGCCACATGAGTGCTGCGCTAACGCAAGGAGGGTAGTGACCGGTTCCTGAAGGAACGGTACGCATGGCGGAGACCGCATCAATTCAATAAGGACTTAGCGTCTTGCGCTGCTGAGGGAAGACGCAACATAGTGTCCGGGATCAATGCCCCCCACCGGTGGATGTGTAGCACCACCCTCGGCGAAGTGACCAGCGGCGCCAACCGCTCTCTCGTGGCTGATATACACTAATGATATCAACCACGGGAGATTACCCAATGAGCCGGATTCTTGCCGACCTCACCCCCAAGCAACTTGAAGACCTCAACCAACTGGCATCGGCCTTGGACACATCGCGCGCAGCCCTGATCCGGGAAGCGGTGGCCGCCTTCGTCGCGGTCAAGAATGAGGAGCTGAAGCACGCCGCCCCGAACGTTTTCGGGCTGTGGAGGGATCGCGCCGTGGACGGCCTGGCTTACGAACAGGAGCTGCGCAACGAATGGTGAGGTCCCTGTTTGATACCAATATTCTGATCGACCACCTATCTGGTAGACCCCTGGCCGAGCAGGTTATCCACGCTGCACACAGACCCATGATCAGCTTGATCACCTACATGGAGGTGTTAGTGGGTGCAGGTCATGCCAAAGAGGCCGACACCCTGCGCCATTGGATGGGACAGCAATTCGAAGTGGTACCGGTCTCGCTTGATATCGCACACGAAGCTGTCTTGCTACGCCAGCAGCGCCGCATCAAATTGCCCGACGCGATCATTTGGGCAAGTGCGCGCCTGGCAGGCGCAGTCCTGGTGACACGTAACACCAAGGATTTCCCCGAGACCGAACTGGGCGTGCGTGTGCCGTACCACTTGTAAGCGTTTTGCGAATGCAGCCCCGTGCAGTGGTCTAGCGACCTCGGCCACCTTTTCAGGCAAAAAATGATCGCTACCTAGAGGTGTTGGATGAGCGGACAACGACGTACCGTTGCCAAACAACGGATCCTGGATTTGATTGAAAGCAGTGTACAGCCCAACGGGTGACTCCTTGCCCAGAAACCAAAAACCCCCGGAGCGCTAGACGCTCCGGGGGTTTTTGACGTATCGAATATGGCGGTGAAGAAGGGATTCGAACCCTACAGGTGGCAATCACAGTACTTCACAGTCCCCGGATTCATTGGCTTCTGACGGCAGGGCAATGGACAGCGAGGTACAAGAAAGGACCCTTTTTTGCCCTAAATTTGCCTTGGATCTTACCGGCCTTCTTTGAAGCCCAAGTGGACCGGTAGCGAACGTAAACACCCGACGGCTCATCTCATCCACACGTCATGCGGGCAGCAGTCCATTCGGAAAACGATTGACGTGAGCCACTGTCTTTGCAAATATAGGTAGTGCACTATATTATCGTGAGCTATTTATATGACTGCAATACCACAAAGCGTTGCAACGGAGTTCTCATTCGCTTTGCACGCAGCCGCTAACCGGATGGTGAGATTGCACAAGCCGTTTCTTGGACCACTGGACCTGACCTTTTCACAGTATCTGGTCACGCTAGAGCTGTTCAATGGCGCGCCACTGACCGTAGGCGAACTATGCATCCGTCTTGATATGGAAACAGGCACCATGACGCCGCTGCTCAAGAGACTTGAGGCTGCCGGCGTTGTTACGCGTACGCGTGACGCGTCTGACGAGCGTCGTGTACTTATTGATCTCTCTGCTCATGGTAGAGGGATGGAAGAAGATCTCCGAAGTATACCCAACAAGATCCGAGTGGCATGCCAGCTAAATGTGGATGAACTGGAAGAGTTGCGCCGTACGCTCGATGGTATCGGGCGTCCGGCAGCCGAATCCTGAGAACTGAAACTAATCCAAGTCAAAAGGAACGTCAATGAAGATTGGAATTATTGGTATAGGCAATATCGGGGGCACACTTGCCCGCAAACTTAGTGCCACAGGGCACGAAGTTCGCGTTGCCAACTCCAGAGGAGTTGAGAGTGTGCGACCCTTCGCTGAAGAAATTGGCGCAATTCCTTCCGATGCTAACGAAGCGGTCAATGGCGCAGACCTCGTAATTTTGTCGATCCCGTTTCCTGGCATCGCAAAGCTCCCAAAGGACTTGTTTAGTAAACTTGCTGAGGGTGCCCCAATCGTTGACACGGGCAACTACTATCCAGGCCTCCGCGATCCCGATATTGCCGAACTAGATGAGGGAAAGATCGAAAGCGTTTGGGTGTCTGAGCAAATCGGTCGTCCAATCATCAAGGCATTCAATAACATTCTAGCCTACTCGCTTGCCGAGCTTGGTCGCCCAGCTGGCTCACCCGATCGTATCGCCTTGGCCGTTGCTGGGGATGACGCTCAATCCAAGCAAATGGTCATGGGCATCGTAAACGAGATCGGTTTCGACCCAGTCGATGGAGGTTTGCTATCAGAATCCTGGCGTCAGCAGCCAGGTACTCCGGGCTACTGCTGCGATTACGATGCAGAGGCGATGCGCAAAGCTTTGAATGAAGCAGTTCCCGGCAAGGCACCCGAGGTTCGCAACAAAATATACAGCCTCTGGGGGCAGCTGGGCTCCAGTCCCAGTCATGCTGACGTGATCAACATGAATCGTCGGGTGCATTCAGACTACTGAGTCATCACGGTCAACCAGAGGTATATGTTATGAAAGTCGGAATTCTGGGTACTGGGTCCATCGGCGGAACACTGGCCAGAAAACTCAGCGCTGCCGGTCATACCGTGAAGGTGGCGAACTCCCGTGGCCCGGACACAATCGACCCAGAAGTGCTCTCCACAGGTGCATCAGGCGTAACAAAAGAGGAAGTCGTGACCGGCATCGATGTGCTGATCCTTTCGATTCCCTTCATCCGGATCCCATACCTCGCGCCAATGCTGGCTGGCCTTCCTGCTGAGACGGTAGTGATAGATACGTCGAATTACATCCCTTTCCGCGATGACAGGATCGAAGCTATCGAAAAGGGAAAACCCGATAGTATTTGGGTCTCCGAGAAACTAGGTCGTCCTATCGCGAAGGCTTGGAATTCAATCTATTCCGTAACGCTTAAAGAGATGGGCAGGCCCGTTGGCCACCCTGACCGTGTAGCCGCTCCCGTTGCTGCGGATCGCGACCGGGACCGAGAGGTGACGATGGCACTGGTTGAGGAATCGGGCTTCGACGCCTATTACGCCGGGACCATAGAAGAGTCCTGGCGCCAGCAATGTGGTGCCCCCTGTTACTGCACAGAAATTACGCTTGCAGAGCTGCCTGGGGCATTGGCCAGAGCTGATCTAGCACGTTCACGTAGACGGCAGGACCTCGCTTTCGCTGTATACGAAGAAAAGTACGGCACTTCCGGGATAAACCCGGACGGTGACTTCATAGTTCAACTGTCTCGCTTAATCAACTTGTAGAGTGCTGGTGTATTCAAATAGGGGGGGTTACGGGGCCTTGGGGGTTATTCAAACCCCCGGAACCTCCTCAAGGGGCACCAATTGGTACAAAAAGTGGTACGAGCTTCCGCACACCCGCCGACCAGTTTCACTCCACACTCTTGTACCACCGCGACTGCGCATAGAGGCATTCGCCCTCTTTTTCTAGCCCGCTCAGCACGAATCCGTTCGGTGCCATCCATGACAGTACCGCCTCATGCAACACAGGCAGTTCGCTCGGGCCGATAGAGTTCACGCCTTTGACGCTGGCCGTCATTGAGTTCCGGCTCACGGCTTGGCATAACTCTTCATTGATCCGCAGATCACCCACGGTCGCTGGCAGCCCACGGATCTCTGCCGCTTCATTCGGCTTGCCCAGGCGCATCCTTCGCGTCACCTAGCACCTCATGGCTCAATGCCGTGCTGGCGAACGATGTGGGTGACGACGCCCCACACGTTGAATTCGCCGCCTTGCATGATGAAGCGGTGGTGGTGGCCATCGCTTTTGGACCTCAGCACCGGCATGCCCCCGATTATCACCTGCCCCTTCTACACCTCCGCGCCCTTGTCGACGATCAACAGGTCAACTTCGAACATCCCAGAGCGGGTCATGCTGTCACCGTCGACACGCACCAAGCAGGTGCCGGGCGCGCGGATGCACGGCAGATCATCGAGAGCGATGTTAAGGTGTTCAGATTGGAATGGGCGGTCCATGACATAGCTCTTATTAGCCCCCATCACTTGCCCAGAAACCAAAAACCCCCGAAGCGCTGGACGCTCCGGGGGTTTTTGACGTATCGAATATGGCGGTGAAGAAGGGATTCGAACCCTTGATACAGTTTCCTGTATACACACTTTCCAGGCGTGCTCCTTCAGCCACTCGGACACTTCACCGTTTCTCGGCACACCTGTTCGGTGTGTCGAGGCGCGCTAATGTAGTCGATAGCGTTCGTGATGGCAAAGCTTTTCTGCAAGTTTTTCATGCGCTTAAGCCCAGCACCGAATTCCCTCGGGCCTGTCAGCGTGACCGGCCAGTCAGTCACGGCGCTTTACCCAGCCGGCAAGGCTGGGTAACGTCGGCGCCACAACACGACAAGGAATACCGGTATGAGTGAGCTGATCGATTACCAACTCGAGGGCGGCATCGTCACCCTGACCCTGAACAACGGCAAGGTGAACGCCATCTCGCCTGCCGTCATCGCGGCGTTCAACGAGGCTCTGGATCAGGCCGTAGAGGCGCGCGCCGTGGTGGTCATCACCGGTCAACCCGGCATCCTTTCGGCAGGCTACGACCTCAAGGTCATGACCTCGAGCCCGGAGAATGCGATCAGTCTGGTCACCCTGGGCTCTACCCTCGCCCGTCGGCTGTTGAGCCATCCGTTCCCGGTCATCGTGGCCTGCCCGGGACACGCCGTGGCCAAGGGTGCGTTCCTGCTGCTGTCGGCCGATTACCGGATCGGCGTGGAAGGCCCGTTCCATATCGGGTTGAACGAGGTGCAGATCGGCATGACCATGCACCACGCCGGCATCGAGCTGGCCAGGGATCGCCTGCGCCGTTCAGCCTTCCAGCGCTCGGTGATCGGTGCGGAAATGTTCGATCCTGCCGGGGCGTTGCAGGCCGGTTTTCTCGATGAGGTGGTGCCGCCCGAGCAGTTGCAGGCCGCCGCCCTCGCTGCAGCGCAACGCTTGCAGAAGCTCAACATGAAAGCCCACGCCAGGACCAAGCTCAAGGCACGCAAAGCGTTCCTGGAGACCTTGGACGAAGCCATCCGGATTGACCAGGAGCAAGGCTTCTAAGGCGCGTCAGTACGAGCGGTAGGGACCCTTGCCCACAACACGTTGGGCCTTCACTGTGGCGGGCGTGAACAGGCCGCTGCGCAGTGCAATGCGCCATCGATGAACTGAACCGCGAACTGCGCCGCGCCGGAACACTCCTATCCACAGCAGGCCCATCCCGGGTGTCCCTGCCAATCGAAGAAGTGAGCATCATGGGCCGAGTGGTCGCCGCCGCGGTATACAGCGCGGGCAAGAAGATTACCGACATCAGCCTCGACGACGGCGCGCAGTGGGCGCGGCGTCCGGGGCATTTCGTATGGATCGGCCTGGAACAGCCCGACGCCGAACAGATGAGCCAACTGCAGAAACAGTTCGACCTGCATGAGCTGGCCATCGAAGACGCCCTCGAGGTGCACAGTCGACCCAAGCTCGAAACCTTCGGCGATGCGCTGTTCATCGTGACCTATTCGCCGATCCGTCGAGACCGCAAAGTCGAGTTCGTCGAGACCCATATCTTCGCCGGACGCGGCTATATCATCACTTGCCGTAACGGTCACTCGGCCTCCTACGCCTCGGTGCGCAAGCGTTGCGAAGCGCGACCATTGCTGCTCGATCACGGCGAAGATTTCGTGCTCTACGCTCTGCTCGATTTCGTCACCGAGAATTACCAACCGGTCAGTGAGACCATTCACTGCGAAATCGAATCGCTGGAGCGCCGCGTGCTCGGTGGCTCGCTCAACGAAGCCGATATCCAGCACCTGCACGGGCTGCGCCGCGAGCTGCTGCGCATGCGCCGCTATGTGGCGCCCATGGTCGAGATCAGTGAAGAGCTGCAGCGGCTGGACTTCCCGTTCATCGACAAGAACATGCGCCCCTATTTCCGCGACGTGCAGATTCATGTGAACCGGCAGATGGAGGACTTGGCGACCATGAGTGACATCGCCACGCAGACCATCGAGATCGGCCTGCTGCTGGAGTCGTCGCGGCAAAGCCTGACCCAGCGCAAGTTTGCCGCGTGGGCAGCGATCCTGGCCTTTCCCACGGCCGTCGCCGGTATCTACGGGATGAACTTCGAAAACATGCCGGAGCTGACCTGGCACTACGGCTACTACATCGTGCTGGGGGTCATCGCGTCCGGCTGCACCGGCCTGTTCGCCGGCTTCAAGCGCGCTGGCTGGCTGTAGCCGCGCGCTGTCCGACCCTGCCAGGGCACGAGCGTCACGCCGCGGGCGGGGTGCCCTGCGCGACGAAACGCATCATCCATTCAGCCACGGTGATGCCGTGGTGATCACGGTCCAGGCTGGCAATGGCTTTCTGATACACCGGCTCGCCCAGATGCTGCTGACGAATGTCGAGCAGCGCTCTGGAATAGTCATGGATGAATTCCGGATGCCCCTGGAAACACAGGACCTGATCACCGATCTGATAGGCCGCGAATGGGCAGAATTCGCTCGACGCCACGACCGATGCGTTCTGCGGCAGCGACGTCACCTGGTCTTGATGGCTGATCAGCAGGGTCAACGTTTCGACTTCCGGACTCATCCAGGACGCACGGTTGGCCAGGCTGTATTCATGGGTGCCCACTCCCCAGCCTTGCGTCGCGCGCTCTGCCTTGCCGCCCAGCAGCAGCGCCAGCAGCTGATGGCCAAAGCAGATGCCGAGCAGCTTGTCGCCGCGCTGGTAGCGCTCCAGCAGAAACGTCTTGAGCGTTTCGATCCACGGGTCGGTGGCAAAGGAGTCAGCCTTGCTACCGGTGACCAGATACGCGTCGTAGTGGGCATCGGCCGGTGGGTATTCACCGTTCATCACATTGAACACGGTGAACTTGGCAGGGATGGGCTGGCTGGCGAACAACGTTTCGAACATGCGGCCGTAGCCATGGTATTGCTCGACCAGCTCGGGCCGCAGGACGTCGGTTTCCAGGATGCAGATGTTGAGGGTCATAGGTCACTCGATGGAGAGGGAACGCAGGTAACAAGCCTGCCCGTTATCGGCGCTGGCTGGCAAGTGAAGCTGCGCCGGATTTGCCCGATGAACGGTAATTCACACTGCCGAGCTTGCATTTGCCTTCTTGGGCGTCTAGCACGGCGTGTTCAAAATCAGCAAAAGAGTTCCTTAGTCGAGTTTGATCGAAACGACCCCGTTTACCGTGGCAAAGCGTTCTAAGCCCCGTCAATCAAGGGTTCTAAGGTAAAAGCATGACTATTGATGCGGCCGTATGGGCACATCGAGTCGTGGGGGTGCACCTTTTCGCCAAGCTCAACCAAGGTTGCAGCATGGGTTGGCGCCAGGAAGAACATAACTCATAGGCAGTCTGCCATGTTCAAACATCCAAAGATCCGCCAGGCCGGACTCATTGTGTTCACCATGACGCTGGTGCTGATCCTGCCCAATCTGGGCAGGCTGTTCAGTTGAGGCGTTGCGGCCAGCCTGCAGACCGCTCTCGGATCTAGCCCTGGGTCTGACTCTGGGACTGCGGCGCAGTGGCCACGCTGACCACAGGTGCGCTCGGTGCGACCAGTACCTTGGCGTGCATTTGCTCGAAACCGCCACCGCGACGCATACCGCGCACCGGGCAGGCATCCAGGTAGTCCAGGCCTATCGCCAGTTTCAAGTGGCGTTCCGGGCGCGCCAATTGGTTGGTCACATCGAAGCTGTACCAGGCATCGTCGAGCCAGGCTTCGGCCCAGGCGTGGCTGGCCATGTGCTCGGTGTCCTCGGTAAACAGGTAGCCAGAGACATAGCGTGCCGGGATCCCCAGGCTGCGGGCACAGGCAAGAAAGGCATGGGTGTGGTCCTGACAGACCCCGGCGCCGCTGGCGAAGGCTTGCGCGGCACAGGTGTCCACGGCCGTCGCACCGCTGGTGTAGGTGATGTGCTGGTGCAGGCCCTGCATCAGGTCGATCAGGCCATTGCGGTCGCGCCGCGTGTGGCACTGTTCGGCGGCAAAGGCACGCAAGGCGTCGTCGGCCTCGGTCAGCCGGGTGAACCGCAGGAACGGCAGTGGTGACTGTGTCTCGTGTTCGGCCTCGCGGGTTTCGTCGATCTCGACCTGGCCACGCGCGCCGATGATGATCGCGTCGTGCGGCTCGTCCAGGGTCAGCACATGCAGGATGTTGCCGAACGGGTCGAGCTGGGCGCGCACCGGGCGCGGCAGGTCAAGCTGCCAGCTGAGAATGCGCTGGCGTTCGCTGTCGTGCGGCGTAAGGCGCAGGTACTGGATGCTGGCGCGCACCTCGTCATCGTAGTGATAGGCGGTTTCGTGACTGATGTTAAGCCTCATACAGCCTCCAGATAGGCACTGTGGATCGCATTGCCCAACTGGCGCACCAGCGGGATCTGTTCGTTCAACCACTCGTGCAGGCCTTCGTCGAGGATCTCGTCGATACCGGTGTAGCGCAGGCGTGCATCCAGTTCGGCGGCCAGGCGCTGCGCCGGGCGACCATTGGCGCCGGGCAGGTCGGCGAGAATCTGGTTGATCTCCTCGGTACACGCGCGCAGCGAACGGGGCACGTCGGCGCGCAGCAGCAACAGTTCGGCCACCGGCTTGGCGGCCGGTGCATCGCGATAGATTTCGGTGTAGGCCTCGAAGCTCGACAGCGCGCGCAGCAGCGCACTCCACTGGTAGTAACCACGGGCCGAGCTGTCGTCGACCGAATAGGCATCGTCGCCGAGCATCTCGTAACGCGCATCGAGCAAGCGCAGGGTGTTGTCGGCGCGCTCGATGAAGGTGCCCAGGCGAATGAAGCGGAACGCATCGTTGCGCATCAGCGTGCCATAGGTCGCTCCACGAAACAGGTGGGCGCGCTCCTTGACCCAGTCACAGAACCGACTCATGCCATAGCGACCCACGCCCTGCTCGGCAATCCCGCGGATCTCCAGCCAGGTGGAGTTGATGTTCTCCCACATGTCGGCGGTGATCCGCCCGCGCACCGCATGGGCGCTGGCCCGTGCCGCCCCCAGGCAGCTGTAGATGCTGGCCGGATTGGCCGGATCCAAAGCAAAAAAATGCAGCAAGCGCTCGGCATGCAGCTGGCCGTGACGTTCCAGGTAGTCTTCCAGGGTGCCGGTGATCAACAGCGGCATGGCGATTTCGTCGAGGCCGTCACCGCGGCCATCCTGCGGCATCAACGACAGCGAATAGCTGACATCGAGCATGCGCGCGAGGTTTTCGACGCGCTCCAGATAGCGCGACATCCAATACAGATCAGAGGCAGTTCTACTTAGCATTGGCAGGCATCCTTAATCCTCGACCACCCAGGTGTCTTTGGTCCCGCCGCCCTGCGACGAATTCACCACCAGCGAGCCTTCACGCAACGCCACACGGGTCAGGCCGCCTGGCACCACGCGGGTTTCACGGCCGGCCAGAACGAAGGGGCGAAGGTCGATGTGGCGCGGTGCGATGCCGTTCTCGACGAACGTCGGGCAGGTCGACAGCGACAACGTGGGTTGGGCGATGTAGGCATGGGGTCGGGCCTTGAGGCGCGCCCGGAAGTTTTCGATTTCGGCGGCACTCGCGCAAGGGCCTACCAGCATGCCGTAGCCACCCGAACCCTGGGTTTCCTTGACCACCAGATCAGGCAGGTTGGCCAGCACATGGGACAGCTCCGAAGGCTTGCGGCACTGCCAGGTCGGCACGTTCTTGAGGATGGGTTCTTCATCCAGGTAGAAGCGGATCATGTCGGTGACGAAGGGGTAGACCGACTTGTCGTCGGCCACGCCGGTGCCGATGGCATTGGCCAATACCACATTTCCGGAGCGATACGCGGCCAGCAGGCCGGGAACGCCAAGCATGGAGTCGGGGTTGAAGGCCAATGGGTCGAGGAAGGCGTCGTCCAGGCGTCGATAGATCACGTCCACCGGCTTGGGTCCGTCGGTGGTGCGCATGAACACCTTGTCGTCACGCACGAACAGGTCCGCACCTTCCACCAGCTCTACGCCCATTTCGCGCGCCAGGAAGGCGTGCTCGAAGAACGCACTGTTGAACCGGCCCGGGGTCAGCACCACCACGCTGGGATTGTCGATCGCGCTGGAGCTTTTCAGGGTATCGAGCAGCAGATTGGGGTAGTGATCCACGGGAGCGATGCGCTGCGCGGCGAACAGCTCGGGAAACAGCCGCATCATCATCTTGCGGTCTTCGAGCATATAGCTCACGCCACTGGGCGTGCGCAGGTTGTCTTCCAGTACGTAGTAGGAACCGTCACCGTCGCGCACCAGGTCGACCCCGGAAATGTGCGAATAGATATCGCGGTGCAAGTCCAGTCCTTGCATCGCCAGCTGATACTGCTCGTTGGCCAGCACCTGCTCGGCAGGGATGATCCCGGCCTTGATGATGCGCTGGTCGTGATACAGGTCGGCGAGGAACATGTTCAGCGCCTTGACGCGCTGGATACAGCCACGCTCCACGATGCGCCATTCGCTGGCAGGAATGCTGCGTGGAATGGTGTCGAAGGGAATCAGCCGTTCGGTGCCCTGCTCGTCGCCGTACAAGGTGAAGGTGATGCCGGCTCGATGAAACAACAAATCGGCCTCGCGTCGACGCTGGGCAAGCAGTTCCTGCGGCGTATCGGCCAACCAACGGGCGAACTCCCGGTAATGCGGGCGAACTTGGCCATCGGCATCGTACATCTCATCATAATAGGTGCGGCTCATGCCGTACTCCTTGTCACCCGGACCCAAGAGCCTTCGCAAGGCCCGTGCCATCGGCATATGTGCCATTAAATCAAGCGCTTGGAATTCCCAGCCGGGAACCGTGCACCGTTATTGTGCGGCAACGTCCGAACGCCGCTGACATGCGCTTCATTGCGAAGCGGATATTTCAAGCGGCTTGAGGCTATGACCAGCATAGACAGAGTTGAATTCAATAGCTTGCAGCGTTAGTGCATATTTAATTCATCGGCACCGGCAAAAGCTTGGCGCCCCATTGCGAGTCACCGAATTCCCTTTCGCCGCCACCTTGTGAGCGGCATTTTTTTGCCTGCGATTCGCTGAGCAGGTGAACCACGGCGCTGCCGTGGTCCACCTGGTTTCAGGCCTGCGGGCGTTGGACCTCGTGCTTCACGCCCCACCCCTCGATTTCGCCTTTCAGAGGCTCGACCACGGCTTCGAAATCCTGCTCGAATTCACCGATGCCGCCGTAGGTCGCGTACATCAGCTTGCTCAACTCCAGGTGCCAGGCACCATCGTCGCGCTCGCTTATCTGGGCATTGAGCGACTCGCCGCGAAACTTGCCGGCAGCCGTCCGCGCCCGGTCTTCATCGGGAAAGACCGCATAGAACTCGATAGGATGAATGCGTGCGAAATCGAAACCGCCCTCTTTCATGCGGCGCAATACATTGCTGCTGATGTCTTCTTGATAGGTTGTGCTCATGAATCGTCTCCCTCAGCAATAACGACGGATAGACTTTCAGTACTTCCAGAACCTCCTCGGAACAAGGAATGGGTGCGGTGCAGCGTCGAGGACGCGGCGCCTGGAATCGAGCCTGTTGCAAGAAGCATGGTACGAAAACGAGCAGCAGGATCCGTGGGGACCCTGCCCGCAGAGTAGCGCGAAGGCCGGGCCCGTGCCAATGGCCCGGATCAGATGAAATTCAAGCGACTTCGGTGATGGCCGTGATTTCCACGCTGTGCTGCGACTTGAGGGTCTTGGCAACCGGCGAGGCAACGTTGTCGGGAAGATTGACTTCATCCAGTCCGGCTGCGACGGGGTACAGCTTGGAGCGAACGAGCGTTGCCGCCTCTTCGATCGACGGGCAGGTGTCAGCACGGATAGCCATGCTGTCCAGCACGCCATCCTTGTTGACGAAGCTGATTTTCCACTCTTTCATCGGTGTACATCTCCTCGACGGAATTCAGGCAGGAATCTGCTTGATACGCTCACACAACGTTGACTCGCAGCGGCGGGGATTCGTTCCGGCCAGCGGATTGCCGGAGGCGTGCCACGCAGCACCGACACAGCCATGAAAAAAGGCCCCGAAGGGCCTTTTACAGTACACCAGGTACTTACTCCTGCTTGCTCTCCACCGCACCTGCGGTGTTGTCCAGCAGGCTCTTGGTCGCGGTCTGGATGAACGAGTCCAGCTTGGCCCGCAATTGCGGCACATCGTCGGCATCAGGGATCAGCTGGGCGTCGAATTCACGGCCCAGCTGATAGCGATACAGCCGCGTGTCCATGTCACGGGGCTCGACCAGAATGCGGTCGCCCTTGATGATCGCCACGGTCTGCTCGCTGCCCGAAGGCTTGATCACGGCGAAGCCGGGGTCGCCGGCAGGCAGGTTGAGCAGGTCGCGTCCCCAGCACTGGTGCTGGCTGGCGCCGCCCAGGCGGCCCATGATGGTCGGTACCACATCGGGCTGCGAGCCGACGGTGTGGTTGACCTTGCCGAATTTGTCCTGGATGCCCGGCCCGATCAGCAGCAGCGGTACGTTGAAGCGGCCCAGATCCATCTCGGTGATCTGCTTCTGGTTACCGAAGCCATGGTCGCCCAGCACGATGAACAGGGTTTCCTTGAAGTACGGCTCCTTGCGCGCCTTCTCGAAGAACTGGCCCAGGGCCCAGTCCGAGTAGCGCATGGCGGTCAAGTGCAGGTCCAGGCTGCTGCGCCCGGTGACCTTGTCCACTGGCAGATTCGCCGGCAGAGCGTAGGGCACGTGGTTGGACAGGGTCTGCAGCAGTGCGTAGAACGGCTTGCCGGCGGCGCCGCGCTTGGCCAGTTCTTCGTTGCCGCGGTCGAACATGTCCTGGTCGGACACGCCCCAGGTCGGATCGGAGAACACTGGATTGACGAAGTCGTTGCGGCCGATGAACGTGGTCATGCCCTGGTTGCTGAAGAACCCGGACTGGTTGTCCCAGGCGAAGTCGCCGTTATAGACATACACGTCGTCGTAACCACGCGCGGCGCTGAGCATCTCCGGCAGGCCGGAGAGCTTGTGGCTGCCCTCGGGGGTCTGCATCAGGTATTCGAAGCCCGGCAGGTTGGGGAAACAGCCCATGGTAGCGAACATGCCCTGATGGGTATGGGTACCGCTGGAGAAGAAGCGATCGAACAGCAGGCCTTCCTGGGCCAGCTTGTCGAAGTACGGCGTGATGCCGCCCTCGGCGCCCAACGCGCCCACCGAATGGCCGGCAAAGCTCTCCATCAGGATCACCACCACGTTCTTGATCGGCAGGGTGTTGGCCTGAGGCGGCTGGAAGTTGCGGCGCACGGCGGCGGTGTCGCTGTCCACCAGGGTGTCGTGGGGCGTCAGCAGCATTTCACGGACGGCGTTCTGCGCTTCGTCCTGCGGCAGGGTCGCCTTCCAGATATTGTCGCGGTCTTCGGACATGCGGCTTTTCGCGGCGGCGATCAATGTCAGCGAGCCGTTGAGGCCCAGCTGGTTGGCGAAGTTCGAATCGGTGGTGTAGGCGTCGCCCCAGCGCAACGGCGGACCTTGGCGCAAGGTGCCGCGCGCGGCCACCACGGCAATCAGCAGGATGACCACGAACACACCGACGCGTGCATACCACGGCGCCACCGGCTTGCCGACGCTGGCCGCCGTGGCGAAGCGCGGACGGGTCAGGCGGTCGAAGCCCTTGAACACCAAGCTCAGCAGCCAGGTCACGAAGACCCAGGCCAGCAGATAGCGCACCACGGGATAGCCATACCAGATCATGCTCAGCACGGTCTTGGGGTCTTCCTTCACGTACTGGAACACCAGGCCGTTGAGGCGCTGGTGAAACTCGCGGTAGAAGTCCATCTCCATCAGGCCGCACAGCAGCACCACGCTGGACACTATCGTCAGCCAGGCGCGGAACAGCCCGCGCCAGCGCATGGCGCGAGCGCTGAGTACCGCCAGCAGCAGTGGAATCAGCAGGTACACCACCAGGCGCAGGTCGAAGCGCAAGCCATTGAGGAAAGCTTCGACGAAGGTGCTGGCAGGCGTATCACCGATCATCTCGCGGTTGTACATCAGCAAGGCCAGGCGCAATCCGCTGAGCATCAGCATGATTGCCAGGCCGCTGAGCAGGGTATAAGCCAGGTGCGATTTGACGGTCGGTTGCAGGGTGCCGCGCGCGGCCTGCTTTTGACTCAAGGCGTCCGGAGTAGCCATGTGTGGGAAAGGTCCGTTGAGGTCTGTCGGTTAGGGTCTATGGGTGACGCGAAGGTGAAATCTGGGCGCGGATTGTCCGTGAAGACAGGTGAAAATTCCGTTCAGATTCTTTGCCGCGGCCGCGAAACGGCGGTCGGGCCGGGGATGATACGTCGGCAGGGCTGGCAGGTCGAACCCGTTGCAGGTTCGACCTGTTGCATTCAGACCCGTACGTTGCCGCGTGGACCAGCGATGGCCCAGATGATCAGGCCCAATACCGGCAGCAGGATGATCAGCAGTACCCACAGGACCTTGGCCCCGGTCGAGGCACCACTCTTGATGACGTTGATGACCGCCCAGATGTCCAGCGCGAGGATGATCAGGCCGATCAGGCTATTGAAAGTGGAACCCATGTGATACTCCTTGTGGATGGCATGCATCAACTAGGATAGCGGCGTGTCGCAGGGGTTCCGTGGCAACCGAGCGAAAGCTGGAACTGGCGTTCAGACGTGCAGTGCGACGCGCAATGCCTCCAGGGCAGGTACCGCCACGATGTGCAATTCGGCGCCCAGCGCCACCACCCGATCCACGTCCTTGCCGTACACCAGCACCATCTGCAGTTCATCGTCCAGTGGCTGGCTGAAGTTGAACAGCACGTAGCCGCCCTCCTCCTTGCTCATGGCTCCCAGTTGCACCTGGATACGATTGAGTGCGGTCAGCGCCTCGACCTTGCTCAGCTGCTTGGGCTTGATATTGAACGTCACGTCGGGCCCGAACGAGTCGATGATCTGCTGCAGCAGCTCGGGGTAGGTGTCGGCCTGGAAAATGACCGTGTCGGGCAGGCTGCCCACCACGACCCATTCGCCCAGCGGGATGGCAAAGCTGTCGTCGTAGTTGATGTCGGGGTTGGCGGCCAGGAAGGCCTGGGGATCGGCGTAGGCCTGGGCGGCCTCATCGGCAATGCGTTCGATGTCCTCATCGCGCATGCAGCCCGAACCGATTTTACCGATGAGTTCGACAAGTGACTGTTTCATGAGGCAACCCCTGCGGCGCTGGAAAAAGGCCGCAAGGATAGCCGCAATTCAGCCAGGCGGGTATCAGGCCGCCAGCTTCTGCAGTTGTTCGATGGTCAGCGTAGCCCCCATGGCACGCGCGGCGCCCAGCGCATCGATGCCTTGGGCGTCCACCGCGTTCGGGTTGGCGCCTTGCGCCAGCAGGTATTCGACCATTTCCGTGCGATTGAACATAGCGGCCATCATCAGCGCGGTCCGGCCATCGGCCGATGCACCATCGACCGGGGCGCCCTGCTCGATCAGCAACTGCACCATCGGCAGGTTGCCCTTGAAGGCGGCGCCAGCCATGGGCAGCTGGTTCTTGTCGTTGGCAATCAGCGGGTCGGCCTTGTATTGCAGCAGCGCGCGTGCCGCATCGAGGTGGCCGTGATAGGTCGCCAGCATCAACAAGGTATCGCCATTGTGGTTGCGCAGATTGGGCGGCAGGCCCTTCTCCAGAAGGCGCTCGAGCATCTGTGCATCACCGTTGCGAGCGACGTCGAACACTTGTTCAGCGAACTCGGCCGCTTCTTCGTCGTTCATCTGGCGAGCGTCGGGTTGGGTCATGGCAAAACCTCCTGGCAAATGGTTCACGGTAGGCAGTGTTCCCGCTGGGCTTCAAGCCTGCAACAGAGCCTGGCTATCGCCCCTGGAAGCGGGAATTTATTGGCGATTTGTGGTCATAGACAGTAGTGACGCGGGAAAAAATCCGTGCTGCGCCTGTCATTCCCTCCGGGCGACTTACCGTCAGACCCACCACGCCGCGCAAAATGCAGCATGCTCGACGACCATTCATGCAAATTGCACGGAGCCCGAATTTTGCGATATTCACAAGCTGTTGATTTAAAAGGATTTTATATTTAACGAAACTTGGCACACTCGCTGCAACTACCTAGACATGCCTGCCAACTTGCTAGGAGCTGCACATGAACTTCCTCCACGAAAAATTCGTTTCCGTTTTCTCCGAGTACGAAGTGACCACCCAGCCGCGTCCGGATGGTGCTGTCCTGCTGACCCTGCGTGACACCGATGGCAAACAGATCAAACGCTCGATTTCCTACGCTCAGCTGCACACTCCTGAGCAACTGACTTGGGTCATCAGCGCCATTCGTCGCGACCTGGCCGGCGAAGCCAGCCAACTGCCAGCGATCAACATGCTGCAAAGCCAGAACCGCTTCGCGCTGCCGACCTACCACTCGGCCTGATCAGCGCAGGCTGATCTGCCCGGCAAGTGTTGCTCGGCACGTATTCGCTGGACCGCCGTTCGTTTGACCCCTGCTGTTTGATTGAACGCTGTTGCTTGACCTCTGTTTCTTCTAAAGCCCGATACCTGGCGCATCCTGGTATCGGGTTTTTTTTCGCCTCGATGAAAGCCGGATCAGTCGTCCAGCCTCGGAAACCGATCGTTCGCTGGCTGCACCACGTACTCCGGGCACCAGCCGCGTGAATCGGTGAGCACACGCAACGCAATCAGTCGCCCCCTCTCGCCCATGTCCAGCCAATGGGCCATGCCTGCCGGAACCACGACGCGATCATCGCGCTCGCACAGCAGCGCGTACACGTAACCCCCAACGTGCAGGTTCAACAGCGCTCGGCCCGCCAGCACGCACAGCACCCATTCACCGATAAGACGATGCTCACGCAGCAGTTCGGCTTGCGTCGGGGTGTGCTGCACGTTGTTCTCGTCCAGGCTGAGCACGTCCACGCTCATGTAGCCACCTTGGGCCATCCAGGCGTCGACTTCGGCGCGGCAGGTCGCGACGATCTCTTCGGGGCTTGCCTCGAACGACATGGGCAGCGTCGATCCGGCGCGCTCGAAACGCACACCGAGCTCGGCCAAAGTGGCCGCAATGTCTTCGGCATGGCTCAGCACCTTGTTGGGGATGTCCGCAGTGCTGTGGTGATAGACGCTCAGGCGGCTCATGCAAATTCCTCGAATGGTTTCAGTGACTGGCCACAGGTGGCAGATCATGGGGTGTGCGTCTGAGCATGATCAACGCGGCAGCGAACGCGGCGAGGCTGGCCAGGGCAAAGGTGCCGGTGGCGCCCAGTGATTGCCACAGGTAGCCGGAGTACAGCGCACCCAAGGCGCCACCGACGCCAGCCAGTGCGGCATACAGGGCCTGCCCCTGACCCTGCTGATGGGCGCCGAAACTGCGCTGCACGAAATGGATCGCCGCCGCGTGGAAGCTGCCGAAGGTGGCGGCGTGCATCAGCTGCGCCAGCACCAGCAGCCACAGGTGTTCGGCGAAACTGCCCAGCAGCAGCCAGCGCACGGCCGCCAGAAGGAAGCTGGCGATGAGCACATGACGCAGGGAAAAGCGCGCCAGAATCCGGCTCATGGCCAGGAACATCAAGACCTCGGCCACGACTCCGACGGCCCACAGCATGCCGATCACTGCACGGCTGTAGCCCAACTGCTCCAGGTGCAGGGTAAGAAACGTGTAGTACGGGCCGTGGCTGAGCTGCATCAGGCCCACACACCCATAGAAGGCCAATACGCCGGGGCGTACCAGCTGTTTCATGAAGCCCTCCCCGGTCGTGCGGCGAGGGCCCTCGCCGGCGGGCACATCCGGCACCCACGCGCTGGCCGCGACGATACCGGCCATGATCAACAGCAACGCGTAGGGATAGGTGTCCAGGCTCAGGCTCTCGAATACCCGGCCCAGGCCCACCACCGCCAGAATGAAGCCGATCGAGCCCCACAGGCGGACCTGGCTGTAACGTGCGGTTTGCCCCTGCAGGTGTGCCAGCGTCAGGGTTTCGAATTGTGGCAGTACCGCGTGCCAGAAGAAGGCATGCAGGGCCATGACCATTGCCAGCCAGGCGTAGCCGGTGTCCACCAGGATCAGGGAAAAACTGGCCAGGGTGCAGACCGCGCCGATGCGCACGATGGCCAGGCGTCGACCGGTGCGGTCGCCCAGCCAGCCCCACAGGTTGGGCGCCACGCAGCGCATGAGCATGGGAATTGCCACCAGCTCGCCGATGCGCGCGCTGTCGAAGCCCAGATGGTGGAAGTACAGCGCCAGGAACGGCGCCGTCGACCCGAGCAGGGCGAAGTAGAACAGGTAGAAAGTGGACAGCCGCCAATACGGGACCGAATGCCCCGCCGGCGGCGGCACCGCGCTCAAAGCTGGCCCAGTACCGGAGTGTCGACCTTGACCTCGGCATTCTGCCCGCGATGGCGCAGCAGGTGGTCCATCAACACGATGGCCATCATGGCTTCGGCGATGGGCGTGGCGCGGATGCCCACGCACGGGTCATGGCGGCCCTTGGTGATGACGTCCGCCGGCTGGCCGTGGACGTCGATCGAGCGGCCCGGCGTGGTGATGCTGGACGTTGGCTTGAGGGCCAGGTGGGCAACGATCGGCTGGCCCGAGGAGATACCACCCAGCACACCCCCCGCATGGTTGCTGAGGAACCCATCGGGCGTCATCTCGTCGCGGTGCTCGGTGCCGCGCTGGGCGACGCAGGCAAAACCGGCGCCGATTTCCACGCCCTTGACGGCGTTGATGCTCATCAAGGCATGGGCCAGCTCGGCGTCCAGGCGATCGAAGATCGGCTCGCCCAGCCCCGGCATGACGCCTTCGGCCACTACGGTGATCTTGGCGCCGACCGAATCCTGGTCGCGGCGCAGCTGGTCCATGTAGGCCTCCAGCTCCGGGACCTTGTCCGGATCGGGGCTGAAGAAGGCGTTGTCTTCCACGCCGTCCCAGCTTTTGAAAGCAATCGGGATCGGGCCCAGCTGGCTCATGTAGCCGCGGACCTGGATACCCTGGGTGGCCAGGTACTTCTTGGCGATCGCGCCTGCGGCCACGCGCATGGCCGTTTCGCGCGCCGAGCTGCGGCCACCGCCACGGTAGTCACGCTCGCCGTACTTGTGATGGTAGGTGTAGTCCGCGTGGGCCGGGCGAAACAGATCCTTGATCGCCGAGTAGTCCTTGGATTTCTGATCGGTATTGCGAATCAGCAGGCCGATGGAGGTACCGGTGGTACGCCCATCGAACACCCCGGAAAGAATCTCGACTTCATCGGGCTCCTGACGCTGGGTCGTGTGCCGGCTGGTGCCCGGCTTGCGTCGATCGAGGTCGCGCTGCAGGTCGTCCACGGAAATTGCGAGCCCTGGCGGACAGCCGTCTACGATGGCGACCAGCGCCGGGCCATGGCTTTCGCCAGCGGTGGTGACAGTGAACAGCTTGCCGAAGGTATTGCCGGACATGCAGGGCGCTCCGCGAAATCAACCGAATCAGACAGAGCGCCAGTATACGCAGGGTCGACGGCCAGTTCATCCCTGAACCTTAGCCGGACGCCCCAGTCCAAAGCGCACTTCCCTCGATAGTGGCTCGATGATGTTGCAGATGACGTTCCGATTGGTGGCCTTGATACTGTTCGTCAGCAGCACCGCTGCACTGGCCGCCACCCCTGATATTGCCAGGCGCCCGATCGAGCTGCAGACCGCTCAGGGCAAGCTGTACGGCTCGCAGTTGGTGCCCCGCGCGGATCGGCCGGTGCCGGTGGTGCTGATGATTTCCGGCTCCGGTCCGACCGACCGGGACGGCAACAATCCCGAGGCGGGTCGCAACGACAGCCTGAAGAAGCTCGCCTTGCTACTGGCGCAGAACAACATTGCCAGCGTGCGCTATGACAAACGCGGCGTGGCCACCGGGCGCAAGGCCACCCCCGACGAGCGTGATCTGAGCGTGGCAGGCTACGTCGACGATGCCGTGGCCTGGAGCGCGCAGCTCAAGCGCGACCCGCGTTTCGGCCCGCTGATCATCCTGGGCCACAGCGAAGGTGCGCTGATCGCTACCCTGGCAGCGCCGCGCGCCAATGCCGATGCGGTGATTTCGCTGTCGGGCAGCGGTCGTCCCCTGGGCGAAGTGTTGCGCGAGCAGATCGGCGAACGCCTGCCAGCCGAACTGCAACCGCGCAGCTACCAACTGATCGAGCGGCTGGAAGCCGGGCAGTATGACCCGGACGTGCCCAAGCCCCTGCAGGTATTGTTTCGCCCCAGCGTGCAGCCTTACCTGATTTCGCTGTTGCGCCAGGACCCTGCGCAGGCCTTCGCCGCCTTGAAGATCCCCGCCCTCATCGTGCAGGGCAGCAACGACATCCAGGTCGGGATTGGCGATGCGCAGGCACTGCAACGCGCCAAGCCCGATGCGCAGCTGGCGCTGATTCCTGGCATGAACCACGTGCTGCGTATCGTGCCGATGGACCTGCCTTCGCAACTCAAGTCGTATCGTGACCACAAGCGTCCGCTGGCGGCGGAACTGGGTCAGGCAGTAGTGAAATTCATCGACGGGCTTTGACGCAACGCGCCAGGGGACCCATGGCAGCGTTCAAGAGTGGGCAGGCATGGCCGATACAAGGTCCGTGAAGAGGATCGCGCCATGACCGAACAAGCCCCGCCAGAAGCCGTCGTCGAAGAACCTGCAGCGCCGCCGCGGCCGTGGGCCGAGGTGACCCCCGAGCAGTTCAGGATGCTGCGCCTGGCGCCCCTGCCCGCCGACCGTGCCAGCGGCCCGCGCCCCTTGCGTTTCGTGCAGTTCGGCATGGCCGAGCGCCACGACCCTGCCCTGAGCCTGTTGCGCCTCGACATCCAGCTGCCTGCCCAGCGCGTGCGCAGCGAGCAGAACCGGCTGGATGTCTGGGTCGATCATCAGCTGCGGCAGGTCAGCCTGGGCAGTGACGCAGGCCTGCAACTGGAACCGGTCAACCGTGGCCTGGGGCGCTTCGTCATGGCCCAAGCCGCCGCCTGGCTGCAGCGTCATTGGCCGCACTACACGCTGCAAGGCGCGGCGCTGTCGAGCAAGGAGGCGCTGCAACCGGCGGGCCTGGATCGTCGTGATCACGCACTGCGCACCCAAGGCTTGAACGTCGAATACGCAGATGTGCAACGCCTCAAGGGCCAGTATCACCCGATTGCCGTCAGCCAGTTGCTGAGCACCTGGAACGCGGAGAAAGTGCAGGTGGTCGAGGTGCTGGCGGCCAGCGAGATGCTGCAGATGGCCGAGCAGCAGTTGCAGGAGATGGAACTCAAGCTGCATGGGCAGCAGGAACGTATCGGGAAATTCGCGCGCGAGGAAAGCGGCCTGCGTTTCACCATCGCCTGCCTGATTGCCTTCGCCGTTTTCCAGGCCGCGCTGCTGATCTGGATCGCCACCCACCGCTGACAGCGGCACTCGCAAAAACTGTGTGGGAGCGGGCTCTGCCCGCGAAGGCGTCACTGCGGTATCGAGCCAAACCGCTGCAGACGTTCGCGAGCGCAACCCGCTCTACAGTTCATGCGTTTTCAGATACGCGAAGCGAACAACGCCTGATGCTCACGGCACTGTGCCGCGCTGAGCATGAACACGCCATGCCCGCCGCGCTGGAACTCCAGCCAGTTGAAGTCCACTTCCGGGTAGAGTGCCTCGACGTGCACCTGGCTGTTGCCGACCTCGATGATCAACAGGCCTCTGTCGTTGAGGTGATCAGCCGCCTCGGCCAGCATGCGCCGCACCAGGTTCAGGCCGTCGTCGCCACAGGCCAGGCCCAGTTCGGGTTCGTGCTGGTACTCGGCGGGCATGTCGGCGAAGTCCTCGGCATCGACATAGGGCGGGTTGCACACGATCAAGTCGAAACGCTGCCCCGGCAGGCCTTCGAAACCATCGCCCTGCACCGTATAGACACGCTCTTCCTGGCCATGCCGCTCGATGTTTTGATTGGCCACCTCGAGCGCCTCGAACGACAGGTCGGCCAGCACTACTTCGGCGTCCTGAAAAACGTCGGCGCAGGCGATGCCGATGCAGCCCGAACCGGTGCACAGGTCAAGGATGCGCGCTGGCGGCTGGCTCAGCCAGGGCTCGAAGCTGTTCTCGATCAGCTCGCCGATCGGTGAACGTGGCACCAGCACCCGCGCATCGACAATGAAAGACATGCCGCAGAACCAGGCCTCGCCGATCAGGTAGGCGGCCGGCACGCGCTCTTCCATGCGCCGCTTGAGCAGGTGCTGCACACGCACGATCTCGTCGTCTTCCAGGCGGCAATCCAGGTAGCTGTCGGCAATTTCATAGGGCAGGTTCAACGCCCCCAGCACCAACAGACGGGCTTCGTCCCAGGCGTTGTCGGTACCGTGGCCGAAGAACAGCTCTTCGCCATGAAAACGGCTGACGGCCCAACGGATGTGGTCGCGCACGGTGCGCAAGCGGGAAGTGATCACAAAAGCTCCTCGGTCGAATCAAGCCGGAATATTAACAGAGGCCCGTGGGTGATTTTCGCGATGTTCGCTCAATCCGATTCACAGAACGGCTCGAGCAGAGGACAATGCGGCAAAAGCCCTAGCCAAAGGAGCCCCAGATGTCCGTTCCAAAGACGATGTTCCAACTCAGTGGCCGCGGTTTCCCGCCCACCCGGATCGCCAACGCCAGCCTGATCATCATTGATGCGCAGAAGGAATACCTCAGTGGCGACCTGGCCCTGTCCGGCATGGACGATGCGCTGGCCAACATCGCCAGCCTGGTAGCTGCGGCACGTGCGGCCAAGCGGCCGGTGGTGCATATCCGCCATCTGGGCACCGTTGGCGGGCTGTTCGATCCCCAGGGCCGGCGCGGCGAGTTCATCGAAGGTTTCGAACCGCAGGGCGACGAAGCCGTGGTCGAGAAGCGCATGCCCAATGCCTTCAACAACACCGGGCTGCACGAGCTGCTGCAGAGCTATGGCCACCTGGACCTGATCGTCTGCGGATTCATGAGCCACTCCAGCGTCAGCACCACCGTGCGTGCATCCAAGGACTACGGTTATCGCTGCACCCTGGTGGCCGACGCCTGCGCGACCCGCGACCTGCCCCAGGGCGATGGCGTGCTTGCCGCGGCCAAGGTGCAGGAAGCTGAAATGGCCATCATGCGTGACAACTTCGCCGCGGTTGCCATGACCGGCGACTTGCTCTGACCCCCAGCCGGCCCGATCGCCACCGAGGAATCAATGAAGTCATCCCATGGTTTCAATGCGCGCAGACTCAGGAAACGTGCTCCCGGTGGCTGGCGCTATCGGCTGGGCGCGGGGCTGGGCGCCGTGCTGCTGACCCTTGGCTTGTTGTTGGCGATGGCCGGCGTCGCCACCCTGCTGGGGCATCCGCCGCAGATAATCGGGCTGGACACCACCACCAGCGGCGCGGCCATACTCGCTGGCATGGGGCTGCTGGTGCTTTATCTTGGCCTGTGGCTCTGGCGCCGCAGCCGCCGTGGAATGCGCCGCAGCCGTGAACTCGGCCTGGCCCCGCACCTGATGAAAAAGCACGATTGAGTCGCGTAGACTAGCGCTCCCGTGGTGGAGACCTTCATGCAAGACGACGAATTTTCCCTGTTCAAGGACCAGATGCGCGGCGTGCGGCGCATCCAGCACGATCGCGCCGACACCGGCAGGCCGAAAGCCGACAAGCTCAAGCTGCAGGCACTGCGCCAGGCAGCCACGGTGGGTACCCAGGGCACGACGGTCGACGGGCTGTCCGATCAGTTCGTCATCGACGTCGGCCCCGAGGACGACCTGCACTGGGCGCGCGACGGCGTCCAGGAAAGCCAGATGCGCAAGCTCAAGGTCGGCCAGATTCCCTTCGAAGGCAGCCTCGACCTGCACGGCATGACGGTGGAGAAAGCCCGCGAAACGCTCTGGGCATTCCTCGCCGAAGCCACCCGTTTCGAAATCCGCTGCGTGCGCGTGACCCATGGCAAGGCGGTGCGCCTGGACGGCAAGCGGCCGATGATCAAGAGCCACGTCAACACCTGGCTGCGTCAGCACACGCAGGTGCTGGGTTTCACCTCCTGCCAGCCACGCCATGGCGGCGCCGGCGCGGTGTACGTGATGCTCAAGCGCACCATGCTCGAAGGCCGCGACGAATAACGCTTCGCTTGCACCCGTGCGAGCGGAGCCGTACCCTTCGCGTCTGCGAAATATTCCCCACAGGTTTGATCATGTCCCTGGAACAGAACTACACCGAGATCCTTGGCCAACTCGGCGAGGACGTTAACCGCGAAGGCCTGCTCGACACGCCCAAACGCGCCGCCAAAGCCATGAAGTACTTGTGCCGCGGCTACGAGCAGACTCTCGATGAAGTCACCAACGGTGCGCTGTTCAGCTCCGACGCGAGCGAAATGGTCCTGGTCAGGGATATCGAACTCTATTCGTTGTGCGAGCATCATCTGCTGCCGTTCATTGGCCGTGCGCACGTTGCCTACATTCCCAGCGGCAAGGTGCTCGGGCTGTCCAAGGTGGCGCGTATCGTCGACATGTACGCTCGCCGCCTGCAGATCCAGGAAAACCTGGGCCGGCAGATCGCCGATGCGGTGCAGCAGGTCACTGGTGCACTGGGTGTCGCCGTGGTCATCGAAGCCAAGCACATGTGCATGATGATGCGTGGCGTCGAGAAGCAGAACTCTTCGATGATCACGTCGGTGATGCTGGGCGAGTTCCGCGACAACGCGGCGACCCGCAGCGAATTTCTCAGCCTGATCAAGTAAGCCGTACCCAACCTCGAGGGCTGCCACATGTTGATGAAAGCGTTGCGTATCGGACTGGGCCAGGTGATCGTGGCGGGCGACCTGCTCACCCGCCCACCGCGTCGCAAGCGCAGCCCCGAAGCGCAGGCCGAGGTCGACCGCGCCGCCAGCGGGCTGACTCTCTATCAGTTCCACGCCTGCCCGTTCTGCGTGAAGACCCGCCGCACCCTGCACAAGCTCAATGTGCCGGTACCCCTGCGCGACGCGAAGAACGACCCGGTGGCGCGCGATACCCTGCTGGCCGAGGGTGGCAAGATCAAGGTGCCCTGCCTGCGTATCGAGGAGGCCGGCAAGGTCACCTGGATGTACGATTCCAAAGTGATCATCGATTACCTGAACACCCGCTTCGCGGCAGCCTGAGTGCTGTCGCCCAGCTGTATCGCCGATTGATCGCGCCGCTGTACCGCATGCGCCTGTACACCTTGGCTTACCCTTGACCGACGCTGCTCAGGACAAGGATCGGACCGCCATGCCCAACCCCACCACCGTCGCCCCGCTGCGTCCGCTGGCCGATACGGCGCCATCTGCCGTGGTGGCCGGTTTCATCGCCATGATGACCGGCTACACCAGCTCGCTGGTCCTGATGTTCCAGGCCGGCCAGGCCGCCGGCCTGACCACCGCGCAGATATCCTCGTGGATCTGGGCACTGTCGATCGGCATGGCGGTGTGCAGCATCGGTCTGTCGCTGCGCTACCGCACCCCCATCACGGTCGCCTGGTCGACACCGGGCGCGGCCCTGCTGATCACCAGCCTGGGCGGCGTGAGTTACCCCGAAGCCATCGGCGCGTTCATCACCTGCGCGGTGCTGGTCACGATCTGCGGCCTGACCGGCAGTTTCGACCGCCTGCTCAAGCGCCTGCCAGCTTCGCTGGCCGCAGCGCTGCTGGCCGGTATCCTGTTCAAGATCGGCAGCGAGATATTCGTCGCCGCGCAGCATCGCACAGCCCTGGTGCTGTGCATGTTCTTCACCTACCTGATGGTGAAACGGCTGTCGCCGCGCTATGCGGTGCTGGCGGCGCTGGTCATCGGCACGCTGGTTTCCGGCGCGCTCGGCCTGCTCGATTTCAGCCATTTCAGCCTGCAGGTCGCCGTGCCGCAGTGGACCACGCCGTCCTTTTCCCTGGCTGCGACCATCAGCATCGGCATTCCCCTGTTCGTGGTGGCGATGACCTCGCAGAACATGCCGGGTATTGCCGTACTGCGCGCCGATGGTTATCAGGTAGCGGCCTCGCCACTGATTTCGGTGACAGGTATCGCCTCGTTGCTGATGGCGCCGTTCGGCTCCCATGGGGTCAACCTGGCGGCCATCAGCGCGGCCATCTGCACGGGCCCGCATGCCCACGAAGACCCTGCCAAACGCTATACCGCGGCGGTCTGGTGCGGCGTGTTCTATGCAATTGCCGGCACGTTCGGCGCCACCCTGGCAGCGCTGTTCGCCGCCCTGCCCAAAGAGCTGGTGCTGTCGATCGCCGCACTGGCGTTGTTCGGCTCCATCATCAATGGCCTGACCCAGGCCATGAGCGAGCCGAAGGAGCGCGAGGCCGCTTTGGTGACATTCATGGTCACCGCCTCGGGCCTGACGCTGTTTTCGGTAGGCTCGGCGTTCTGGGGGATCATTGCCGGCGTACTGACGTTGCTGATTCTCAACGCGGGCAAGCTCAGCCGTTGATCTGCGCAACCACATCGGCCAACGCCTGGGCTGGATCGACAGCCTGGCTGATCGGACGCCCGATCACCAGGTAATCGGAACCCGCATCCAGCGCCTGGCGTGGTGTGAGGATGCGCCGCTGGTCATCCTGGGCACTGCCGGCCGGGCGAATGCCTGGGGTTACCAGCTGCAGGGTCGGGTGGGCTGCCTTCAAGGCCTGCGCTTCGAGCGCCGAACAGACCAGACCATCCATGCCGGCTTTTTGCGCCAGCGCCGCCAGACGCAATACCTGCTCCTGCGGCTCGATGTCCAGGCCGATGGCGGCAAGGTCTTCGCGCTCCATGCTGGTCAACACGGTGACGCCGATCAGCAATGGCTTGGCGCCAGAGCGCTGTTCCAGCACCTCGCGGCAAGCCGCCATCATGCGCAGGCCACCGGAACAGTGGACGTTGACCATCCACACGCCCATTTCGGCAGCAGCCTTGACGGCCATGGCGGTGGTGTTCGGGATATCGTGGAATTTCAAGTCCAGGAACACCTCGAAGCCCTTGGCGTTCAAGGTTTCGACGATGCCCGAGGCGCTGCTGGTGAACAGCTCCTTGCCCACCTTGACCCGGCACAGCTTGGGATCCAGTTGATCGGCCAGCTTCAGGGCCGCTTCGCGGGTCGGGTAATCCAGGGCGACGATGATGGGAGTCTGGCAGACGGACATGGCGGGTTCTCTGAGGCAGGTCGAAATCGGCGCGCATTGTAGCGGATTTTGCCCGGCCGCGGGCGCCCTGCACAGCCACCACCACCGGCTCGAAGCAACGCCCCGGCGCGATCGCCAAGGGCTATGATGGAACCACTGCGACCCACCGTCGCTCCAAGCATCATAAGCGCCGCGCATTCTCGGCGCACCGCGTAAGGAGTGTCCCATGCCCTGGTATGCCTGGTTGATATTGTTGGTGGCCATCGGCTCGATCGTCGGTGGCTTGATGGTGCTCAAGCAAAGTGCCCAGAAGCTGCCATTGACCGATGAGCAGCTCAAGAAGGTGCACGAACGCAACGCCGAAATGGATGCAAAGGACGCCCGCAACCGCTGACAGACGCGCGAAGTCCCGAGTGCACCGGCACTTGGGACGCTCTGTCGGCAGGCCGAAGCTTATCCCCTGAAAACATGCATGAGCCTGTGCATAACCTGGGTGCAATGCCCTGCAGGCCACGGCCCGCAAGCGTCTTCACGGCTTGCTCAAAAAACGAGCTGTTTCAAGGGTTTATGCACATTCGTCGTGCACCTGCCTGTGGATAAGCTTGGGAGAACAGGCCGCAGGCCACGTACCGCAAGGCTTTGCCGACCTTGATCAATTTATGATCAGTGAATATCGCCGCCCCATCCATTACGCGCCGCACCCCTGATGGCCTCGAGCAGCATGGCGAACGCCGGATTGTCGTTGTTCTCGCGCCAGATGAGATGCAGCTCGCTCTGCACGCCCTCGCCCAGATCGATATCGCGAAACACCACGTTCTTGAACACGACGCTGGTGGCGCAACGTGGCACCAGCGCAACGCCCATGCCGGCATTGACCAGCGCCAGAATGGTCAGCGATGAACCCAGCCACTGCACGTATTGCGGGGTCACCTGAGCCGAACGCAGCATTCCGGTGAGCAGCTCGTTGAACGGCGGATAGGCCGAGTGCGAGTACATCAGGAACGGCTGGCCGTCCAGATCCTGCACGCGCACCACGCCTGCGTCGGCCAGCGGGTGCCCGGCCGGGGTAGCCAGGACGAACGGCTCACGCACCAGGCATTCGGTCAGGTAGCCGCTGTCGAGCAACGGTGCGCGCGCGATGCCCAGATCGATACGCCGGGCACGCAAGGCTTCGTGTTGCTGGTAGGTGTTCATTTCCGACAGGTCGATCTTCACTTGCGGCTGCTTGAGCCGCGCCTCGGCGATGACCTTGGGCAGGAATTCGTACACTGCGCTGCCGACGAAGGCGATATTCACCGAGCCGATATCGCCCTCGGCAAAACGCCTGGCCGACACCGCCGCTTGCTGCGCTCGCTCCAGCAGGTTTTGCGCCTCGACGAAAAAAGCCCGGCCGGCCGCGGTGAGTGCCACGCTGCGCGTGCTGCGGGTGAACAGTTCCACGCCCAGGTGATGCTCCAGCAGTTGAATCTGCCGACTCAAGGGCGGCTGGGTCATGTTGAGGCGTTCGGCGGCGCGGCGGAAATTGAGTTCCGTGGCCACGGTGGTGAAGCAACGGAGCTGGCTGAGTTCGAACATTGATTCAACCTCGGTATCAATCAAGTGCCAACTTGAATTGGACTGAAACAATACCCCAAGTACATGATCGAGCCCTCCAAGAAAAAAATAACCATCGGAGTCGCCCTTGAACGTTCAATCCGGTGCCATCGACCCCAGCGTGCTCGCCAGCGCGGTGGCCAAGGTCAAGCGGCATGTGCTGCCACTGTTCGTCGTAATGTTCATCGTCAATTACATTGACCGGGTGAACATCGGTTTCGTCCGCACCCACATGGAAACCGATCTGGGTATCGGTGCCGCCGCCTATGGCCTGGGTGCAGGTCTGTTCTTCGTTGGCTACGCACTGTTCGAAGTGCCCTCCAACATGCTCCTGCAACGCTTCGGTGCCCGCGCCTGGCTTACGCGGATCATGTTCACCTGGGGCCTGGTGGCCATGGGCATGGCCTTCGTACAGGGCGAAACCAGCTTCTACGTCATGCGCTTTTTGCTCGGTGTCACCGAAGCGGGCTTCTATCCCGGCGTGCTCTACTACTTCACCCAATGGCTGCCGGCCAGCGAGCGCGGCAAGGCCATGGCGATCTTCCTCAGTGGTTCGGCCATCGCCTCGATCATCTCCGGACCCATCACCGGCGCCCTGTTGAGCGTGACCGGGCTGGGCCTGCATGGCTGGCAGTGGATGTTTCTGATCGAGGGCGGCGCTTCGGTGGCGCTGTGCGGGTTCGTCTACTACTGGTTGCAGTCGCACATCCACGAAGCCAAGTGGCTCACCGCTACCGAGCAGACGACCCTGAGCCGCGTCATCGCCGACGAGCAACGTGCCCGTGAAGCCGAGCACGTGGTCAAGCCGTCGATATTCAAGTTGCTCGCCGACACCCAGATCCTGGTGTTCTGCTTCATCTTCTTTTCGGTGGCCCTGACCATCTACGGCGCCACGTTCTGGCTGCCCAGCATGATCAAGAAGATGGGCAACGTGTCCGACTTCGAAGTGGGCCTGTTCAACTCCATTCCCTGGATCATTTCGATTGCCGCCATGTACGGCTTCGCGGCCCTGGCTGCGCGCTTCAAGCATCAGCAGGCGTGGGTGGCAACGACCTTGCTGATCGCAGCCGCAGGCATGTTCATGTCGACCTACGGCGGCCCGGTGTTCGCCTTCGTTGCCATCTGTTTTGCAGCGGTAGGTTTCAAGGCCGCCTCGGCGTTGTTCTGGCCGATCCCGCAAGCCTATCTGGACGCACGCATCGCTGCCGCCGTGCTGGCCCTGATCAACTCGGTGGGCAACCTGGGCGGCTTCGTCGCCCCGACCGTGTTCGGTTTTCTGGAAGAGAAGACCGGGTCGATCCAGGGCGGCCTGTATGGCCTGGCCGCCACCTCCGTGCTGGCCGCGATCGTGGTGTTTTTCGCCCGCACCCGACCCCGCGGGCAAAAGCCCGATGACAAGCCACTGCAACCTGCCGCTGCGCACTGACAAGGAACGCCCCGCCAGGCGGGGCCTGCATCCCGAGGAGAATGCCTGTGAAAATCAAACGCGTAACCGTTACCCCGATCGCTTTCCGCGACCCGCCACTGCTCAACGCCAGCGGCATCCACGAACCCTATGCCTTGCGCTCGATCATCGAGGTGGAGAGCGACAACGGCTATGTGGGGCTGGGCGAAAGCTACGGCGACGCACCGGCGCTGGCCATTCAGATGGCCATCAAGGACCAACTGCCAGGCCTGGACCCGTTCAACCTCAACGGTCTGCGCCAGATCGTCGCCAGCACTGTCGCCAGGCACAAGCCGGCCAGCGTGAGCGGCGCCGAGTTGGCACCGGGCTCCCATGCCAGCAAGGCGGTGACCAACGCCTATTCGGCATTCGAGGTGGCGTTGCTCGACCTGCAGGCGCGCTCGCTGAACCGCCCGCTGGTGGATCTGCTCGGTGGCGCGGTGCGTGACGAAGTGCCGTTCAGTGCCTACCTGTTTTTCAAGTATGCCGAGCACGTCGACTCGCCCTACCCTGCGGACAACTGGGGCGAGGCCTTGAACGAGGAGCAGATCGTCGCCCAGGCCAGGCGCATGATCGAGCAGTATGGCTTCAAGAGCATCAAGCTCAAGGCCGGCACCCTTGAACCCGAGCGTGAAGTGGCGTGCATTCTGGCCCTGAAGAAAGCCTTCCCCGACCACCCGCTGCGCATCGACCCCAACGGCAACTGGTCACTGGAGACCTCGATCCGCATGGCCGAACTGCTCGGCGACAGCCTGCAATACTATGAGGACCCCTGCCCCGGGCTGGACGACATGGCCGAGTTGCACAAGCGCACCGGGCTGCCCCTGGCGACCAACATGGTGGTGACCGACTTCGCCGAGTTTCGCCGCAGCGTCGAGCGCAACAGTGTGCAGATCGTGCTTGCCGACCATCACTACTGGGGGGGCCTGCGCGATACCCAAGTGCTGGCGAGCATGTGTCACACCTGGGGCCTGGGTGTGTCCATGCATTCGAACTCTCACCTGGGCATCAGCTTGATGGCCATGACCCATGTGGCGGCGTCGGTGCCGAACCTGGATTACGCCTGTGACACGCACTATCCGTGGCAAGAGCCGGATGAAGAAGTGATCAAGGGCGGCAAGCTGCCCATCGTCGACGGGTGCGTGAAGATCAACAAGACGCCAGGGCTGGGGCTGGAACTGGATCGCGACCAGCTGGGCATGCTGCATGAGCAGTTTCTGCGCTGCGGGATTCGTTCTCGCGACGACGTGCGGCAGATGGCCAAGTACAAGCCAGACTGGAAGGCCGCGAAGCCACGGTTTTGATGGGTCCCGGTTTGATCCAGAGGCCTCTTCGCGGGCAGAGGGCTCGCCGCCCGCCCCGCTCCCACAGGGACAGCGGCGCCCGCGGTCCCTGTGGGAGCGGGGCGGGCGGCGAGCCATCTGCCCGCGAATGGTTATGTCTCGCCTGTGGGAACGGGACAAGCGGCGAGCCCACTGCCCGCGAATGTTTCAGCCACTCGGAAACCCGTCTTTTGCACCTGCCGATATTCGGATTTCCGAACGAAGCTTTTGCTCCTCACCCCCTGTTACCTGCCCAACCTCCCCAGCCGGCTTGCCTGCGAGCCACATCCCTGCCTTTGGCACGACTCATGCTCTACACTCTTCAACGAAGCCGGTAACTACCCAGCCGCCGGATTTCGCCGTACCCCGAGGGCCTGCGGGCTCGATAAAAAAAACAAAGTCGAGGATTCATTGATGCGTATCGTTCCAAAACTCCTGAGCGCCGCCATTGCCGCCGCGCTGATCAGTACTCCAGCATTGGCTGCCGAACTCACCGGCACTCTGAAGAAAATCAAGGATTCGGGCACCATCACCCTCGGTCACCGCGACGCATCCATCCCCTTCTCGTACATCGCCGATGCGTCCGGCAAGCCGGTCGGCTACTCGCACGACATCCAGCTCAAGGTAGTCGAGGCCCTGAAAAAGGACCTCGACATGCCCGACCTGAAGGTCAAGTACAACCTGGTGACGTCGCAGACCCGTATTCCACTGGTCCAGAACGGCACCATCGACCTGGAATGCGGTTCCACCACCAACAACGCCGAACGCGCCCAGCAGGTCGATTTCTCCGTGGGCATTTTCGAGATCGGCACCCGTCTGCTGAGCAAGAAAGATTCCTCCTACAAGGATTTCGACGACCTGAAAGGCAAGAACGTCGTCACCACCGCCGGCACCACCTCCGAGCGCATTCTCAAGTCCATGAACGCCGACAAGCAGATGGGCATGAACATCGTCTCGGCAAAAGACCATGGCGAGTCCTTCCAGATGCTCGAATCGGGCCGCGCCGTCGCCTTCATGATGGACGACGCCCTGCTCGCCGGCGAAATGGCCAAGGCCAAGAAGCCCACCGACTGGGAAGTCACCGGCACGCCGCAGTCCTATGAAATCTACGGCTGCATGGTGCGCAAGGGTGACGAGCCGTTCAAGAAAGCGGTCGACGACGCGATCAAGGCCACCTTCGCTTCCGGCGACATCAACGGCATCTACGACAAGTGGTTCAGCCAGCCGATCCCGCCAAAGGGCCTGAACCTGGGCTTCCCCATGAGCGAGGAGCTCAAGGCGCTGATCGCCAACCCCAACGACAAGCCGGCTCCCGACAAGAAGTCGTAAGCACCACCCTGCCTTCACTCGAGCGCCGCCCGGCGTTCGAGTGAAAGCCTGTGCCCGTGAATCAATTTCCGAGGGGTATTCCCCATGAATTACAACTGGGACTGGAGCGTCTTCTTCAAGTCCACTGGCGTCGGCAGCGAGATCTACCTGGATTGGTACATCTCCGGCCTGGGCTGGACCATCGCCATTGCCGTGGTCGCCTGGATCATCGCCCTGCTGCTGGGCTCCGTGCTGGGTGTCATGCGCACCGTACCGAGCCGCTGGGTCTCGGGCATCGCGACCTGCTACGTCGAACTGTTCCGCAACGTGCCGTTGCTGGTGCAGCTGTTCATCTGGTATTTCCTGGTCCCCGACCTGCTGCCCGAAGGCATGCAGGAGTGGTACAAGCAGGACCTCAACCCGACCACCTCGGCATTCCTCAGCGTAGTGGTGTGCCTGGGCCTGTTCACCGCGGCGCGTGTCTGCGAGCAGGTGCGTACCGGTATTCAGGCGCTGCCCCACGGTCAGGAATCGGCCGCCAGGGCAATGGGCTTCCGCCTGCCGCAGATCTACTGGAACGTGCTGCTGCCGCAGGCCTACCGCATCATCATTCCACCGCTTACCTCCGAATTCCTCAACGTGTTCAAGAACTCGTCGGTGGCATCGTTGATCGGTCTGATGGAATTGCTGGCGCAAACCAAGCAGACCGCGGAGTTCTCGGCCAACCTGTTCGAGGCCTTCACCCTGGCCACGCTGATCTACTTCACCCTGAACATGAGCCTGATGCTGTTGATGCGCGTGTTCGAGCGCAGACTCGCCGTGCCTGGGCTGATCTCCCTGGGAGGTAAATGATGGACTTCAGTGGAATCATTCCGGCGTTGCCGGGCATGTGGAACGGCATGGTCATGACCTTGCAGCTGATGGTGCTGGGCGTCATCGGCGGCATTGCCCTGGGCACGGTGCTGGCCTTGATGCGCCTGTCTTCGAACAAGCTGCTGTCGCGCTTCGCCGGTGCCTACGTCAACTACTTCCGCTCCATTCCGTTGCTGCTGGTCATCACCTGGTTCTACCTGGCGGTGCCTTTCGTGCTGCGCTGGATCACCGGCGAAGACACCCCGGTCGGTGCCTTCACCTCGTGCCTCGTGGCGTTCATGATGTTCGAGGCCGCGTACTTCTGTGAAATCGTGCGGGCCGGCGTGCAGTCCATCTCCAAGGGCCAGATGGGTGCCGCGCAAGCGCTGGGCATGAACTACGGTCAGACCATGCGCCTGATCATCCTGCCCCAGGCGTTCCGCAAGATGACCCCGCTGCTGCTGCAGCAGAGCATCATCCTGTTCCAGGACACTTCGCTGGTTTACACCGTGGGCCTGGTGGACTTTCTCAACTCGGCGCGCGCCAGCGGCGACATCATTGGCCGGGCCAATGAATTCCTGATCTTCGCCGGCGTGGTGTATTTCCTCATCAGCTTCAGCGCCTCCCTTCTGGTCAAGCGTCTGCAAAAAAGGTTAGCCGTATGATCTCCATCAAGAATATCAACAAGTGGTATGGCGACTTCCAGGTGCTCACCGATTGCAGCACCGACGTCAAGAAAGGTGAAGTGGTCGTGGTGTGCGGGCCTTCGGGTTCGGGCAAGTCGACCCTGATCAAGTGCGTGAATGCGCTGGAGCCTTTCCAGAAAGGCGACATCGTGGTCGACGGCACGTCCATCGCCGATCCCAAGACCAATCTGCCCAAGCTGCGTTCGCGCGTGGGCATGGTGTTCCAGCACTTCGAGCTGTTTCCGCACCTGACCATCACCGAAAACCTGACCATCGCGCAGATCAAGGTGCTGGGCCGCAGCAAGGAAGAAGCCACCAAAAAGGGCCTGCAGCTGCTCGAACGCGTCGGCCTCTCCGCCCACGCCCACAAGCACCCCGGCCAGCTGTCCGGCGGCCAGCAGCAGCGCGTGGCGATTGCCCGCGCCCTGGCCATGGACCCGGTAGTCATGCTGTTCGACGAACCGACTTCGGCGCTCGACCCGGAAATGGTCAACGAAGTGCTCGACGTGATGGTGCAACTGGCCCACGAAGGCATGACCATGATGTGCGTGACCCACGAAATGGGTTTTGCCCGCAAGGTGGCCAACCGGGTGATCTTCATGGACCAGGGACAGATCGTCGAAGACTGCCCCAAGGAAGAATTCTTCGGCGATGTCAGCGCGCGGTCCGATCGCGCCCAGCAGTTCCTCGCCAAGATCTTGCAGCACTGATGACCGGCCGTCCTGCGCCCGCACTGCCGGGCGCAGGACGCTGGCTGCATGAAGGCGACTGTGATGAAATGCCTGCCCGCCACAAAGCCTGACCTGATCGTGAAGCCCCGCCTGATTCGACAATTGTTCCTGCCGCCGCTGATCCTGCTGTTGACGCTGGGCCTGGGCTACGTGGGTTTTCTGGTCAGCGAGCACAACAGCATTCGCGCCCTGAGCGAAAACGGCGAACGGCAGCTTGAACTGCACGCGCGCGCCGTCGAAAGCGAAATCACCAAGTACACCTACCTGCCCAGCCTGCTGGAACTCGAAGACAGTGTCTCGACCCTGCTCAACGAGCCCGACGGCGAGCACCGCCAGGCGGTCAACGATTACCTGGAAGGCCTCAATCGCCGCAGCCGCAGCCGCGCCATCTACGTGCTCGACACCACGGGCCGCGTACAGGCCACCAGCAACTGGCGCGATGCCGACAGTTTTCTCGGTGAGGACCTGTCATTCCGCGGTTATTTCCAGGCCGCCATTCGCGGCCAGCCCGGGCGTTTCTACGGCATCGGCAGCACCACCGGCGAGCCCGGCTATTTCCTTGCCCACGGCCTGGAGGAGCACGGCAAGCTGATCGGCGTGGCCGTGATCAAGGTGCGCCTGGAAGCACTGGAAGAGCGCTGGCAGAAGGCTCGCCTGGAGGCCTTCGTCAGCGACGAGAACGGCATCATCATTCTTTCCAGCGATCCGGCGCGGCGCCTGAAGTCGGTGCGTCCGTTGACTCCGGAAATCAAGGAACGCCTGGCGCGCAGCCTGCAGTACTACTGGTGGCCGCTCAACGAGCTCGAACCGCTCGCTCGCCAGCGTCTGGCCGATGGGGTGGAGTTGCTCACCTTCACGACCCACACCGACAAGCCGGGCAAGGACATCGACGTCACCTACCTGTCGCAGTCGCGGCGCCTGGCCGACACGCCCTGGCGGTTCACGCTGCTGACCTCCATGCAGGACCTGCGGCACGAAGCCATCGTGCAGGGCGTGCTCGTGGCCGTGGCCTTTGCCCTGCTAGCGTTCTTGCTGATTGCCTGGAACGAGCGACGCAAGGTGCTGGCCACCCGCCTTGCCGCCCGTGAAGCGCTGGAACAGGCCAACAGCCATCTGGAGCGGCGCATCGCCGAACGTACCCAGGACCTGCGCGCCAGCAACGAACGCCTCAAGGGCCAGATTCGCGAACGCCGCCAGGCCGAGGAAACCCTGCGCAAGGCCCAGGACGAGCTGGTGCAGGCAGGCAAGCTGGCCGCCATCGGCCAGATGTCCACCAGTATCGCCCACGAACTCAATCAACCGCTGGCAGCCTTGCGCACCCTGTCGGGCAATACCGTGCGCTTTCTGGAACGCGGTGCGCTGGACACGGCCAGCACCAATCTGAGCACCATGAATGAACTGATCGACCGCATGGGGCGCATCACCGCCAGCCTGCGCTCTTTCGCCCGCCGCGGCGACGACAAGGGCCAGGCCAGCCTGGGCAAGGCGCTGGACGGTGCGCTGCAGGTGCTCGCCAGTCGCATCGAGGCCAGTGGCCTGAACGTGCAGCGCAACTGCAGCGAAATGCAGCTGGCTATCGACCAGACCCGCCTGGAACAGATTCTGGTCAACCTGATCGGCAACGCCCTGGATGCCACTGCCGGCCAGCCGCAGCCCACGCTCTGGCTGGACGGCCGCATGGAGGGTGAGCGCTACGCCGTGCAGGTGCGCGACAACGGCCACGGCATCGACGTCGAGACCCGCAAGCATCTGTTCGAGCCCTTTTTCACCACCAAGCCCGGCGATCACGGGCTGGGGCTGGGGCTGACCCTGTCGGCCAGCCTGGCGGCGGCCGCCGGTGGCAACCTGGCCGTCGAGCACCCCGCCGACGGTGGCACCACTTTCATTCTCAGCCTGCCGCTTGCGGCAGCGTCGCCCAGCGAGTCGCCATGAACGCCCTGACCGTCCTGATCGTCGAAGACGACCCCCACGTACTGCTCGGCTGCCAGCAGGCCCTGGCGCTGGAAGACATTCCCAGCCAGGGCGTGGCCAGCGCCGAGGCCGCGCTGGCCTGCATCGGCGACGACTTTGCCGGCATCGTGGTCAGCGATATCCGCCTGCCCGGCATGGACGGCCTGGAACTGCTGAGCCAGCTGAAGGCGCGTGACCCCAGCCTGCCCGTGGTGCTGATCACCGGCCACGGCGACATTTCCATGGCCGTGGGTGCCATGCGCAGCGGCGCCTATGACTTCATGGAGAAGCCCTTCTCGCCCGAGCGCCTGGTGGACGTGGTGCGCCGCGCGCTGGAGCGACGCGGGCTGGCGCGCGAGGTCAGTTCGCTGCGCCGGCAATTGGCCGAACGCAGTTCGCTGGAAGGCCGCATCATTGGCCGCTCGCCCGCCATGCACAACCTGCGCGAGCTGATCGCCAACGTCGCCGACACCTCGGCCAACGTGTTGATCGAGGGTGAAACCGGGACCGGCAAGGAACTGGTCGCCCGCTGCCTGCACGATTTCAGCCGGCGCCAGCCACAGCCATTCGTGGCGCTCAATTGCGGCGGCCTGCCGGAACAGCTGTTCGAAAGCGAGATATTCGGCCATGAGGCCAATGCCTTCACCGGCGCCGGCAAGCGCCGCATCGGCAAGATCGAGCATGCCGACCAGGGCACGCTGTTTCTCGACGAAGTGGAAAGCATGCCGATACCGCTGCAGATCAAGCTGCTGCGGGTACTGCAGGAGCGCACACTGGAACGCCTGGGGTCGAACCAGAGCATTGCCGTCGACTGTCGCCTGATCGCCGCCACCAAGGCCGACCTGGACGCGTTGAGCCGACAGAACCAGTTCCGCAGCGACCTGTATTACCGCCTCAACGTGGTGACGCTGGAACTGCCGCCGCTGCGCGAGCGCCGTGAAGACATTCTCGAGCTGTTCGAGCATTTCCTGCAGATGGCCGCGCTGCGCTTCGACCGTGAGCCGCCCGAGCTCGATGCACCAACCTTGTCGCGCCTGATGAGCCATGACTGGCCCGGCAACGTCCGCGAGCTACGCAACGTGGCCGAGCGCTACGCACTGGGTTTGCCGGCCTTCAAGAAAAACGGTGCAGCCACCGTGGTCAGCCTGGGCTTTTCCGAAGCGGTAGAAGCGTTCGAGCGCAACCTGCTGACCGAGGCCCTGCAGCGTACGGCGGGCAATCTCAGCCAGGCCAGCCTCGAGCTGGGCATGGCCAAGACCACTCTGTTCGACAAGGTCAAGAAATACGGGCTGAACTGAGATAGGTGATGGGCTTGCGGGCCTCTTCGCGGGCGCTGCACTGTCCCACAAGGGTTTGGGCTAAACGGAGCCCCTGTGGGAGCGGGCTCTGCTCGTGAAAAGGCCCTCCCCGACACCCAGTCAGCTACAACCCCGCCAACACCCCCTCGCGCTGGCGCTGCTGCGCCAGGTAAGGCAGCACCGCACCCAGCAGCGGCGCCTTGAAGGCTTCCTGGAAACGATGCGCCAATCCCGGTATGAGCCGTAACTGACTGCCTTGGATATGCGCCGCCAGATGCACCCCGTGCATCACCGGCAACAACGGATCGGCCGTGCCGTGCACCACCAGTGTCGGCACCCGCAGGCGATTGAGCAGCGCCACGCGGCTGGGCTCGGCAAGAATCGCCAGGATCTGCCGCTGCACCCCTTGCGGATTGAACGCCCGATCGTATGACAGCTGTGCCTGATGCAGCAATTCGGCGCGGTCGTCGGCGACCTGCGGGCTGCCCAGCGCCGCCAGCAAATCGGCCTGCTGCTCCAGTGCCAGTTCACGGTTCGGCGCGCTGCGCTTGGCCAGCAGTTGCAGCAACGCCGGGCGCGGCTCGGGCAGGCCCGGCGCACCCGAGCTGGACATGATCAAGGTCAGGCTCTGCACCCGCTGCGGCGCACGATCGGCCAGGCGCTGAGCGATCATTCCACCCATGCTGGCGCCCAGCACGTGGAAACGCTGCACCTGCAGGGCGTCCATCAGCCCCAGTGCGTCGTCGGCCATGTCGGTCAGGCTGTACGGGGCCGACACCGCCAAGCCCAGCTTGTAGCGCAGCACCTCGAATGTGAGGTTGGCCGACGGCGGCGCCTGTGACCAGGTGGACAGGCCGACATCGCGATTATCGAAGCGAATCACTCGAAAGCCCTGCTCACAGAGGGCGCTGACCACCTCGTCGGGCCAATCGATCAACTGTCCACCCAGCCCCATCACCAGCAACAGCGCAGGGTCCTGCGCACGTCCGATACTTTGATAGGCCAGGCTGACCTGAGCCAGCGGAGCGTGTTGAAGCGGAACATCGACATCGCAGCGCGCAGCTGCAAAAACCCACTGTCCGCACAGCAGCGCGGCCAGGAACACCAATAGACGCATGACTTACACCAGAACGCAGAACCCCATTGAGGCGCAAGTCTGATGACTTTTCATGCAGCGCGCTGCCACAGTTCTGTGACCGTTTGATGAACTCCGCCATACGGTCTTCCGTCCGATCTCAGGCCAGCCGCTGACGGGCCTGGCGCGCCGCCGCCACCATGTTGATCAGCGCCGCTTCGGTTTCGGGCCAGGCACGGGTCTTCAACCCGCAATCAGGGTTGACCCACAGCCGTTCGGCCGGGATCCGCGCTGCGGCCAGGGTCAACAGGCGCAGCATCTGCTCGGTGTCAGGCACGTGCGGTGAATGGATGTCGTATACCCCCGGACCCATGTCGTTGGGGTAGTCGAAGGCCTCGAACGCCTCCAGCAACTCCATGTCCGAGCGCGACGTCTCGATGGTAATCACATCGGCATCCATGGCTGCGATGGCCTGGATAACGTCGTTGAATTCGCTGTAGCACATGTGCGTATGAATCTGCGTGGCATCGGCCACGCCACTGGAGCACAGGCGGAACGCCTGCACGGCCCACTCCAGATAGGCTGGCCACTGCGCTCGGCGCAGAGGCAGGCCCTCGCGAAATGCCGCTTCGTCGATCTGGATGATGCGTACCCCCGCGCGCTCCAGGTCCTGCACTTCGTCGCGAACCGCCAGGGCCAACTGCCGCGCCTGGACTTCCCGGGGCAGGTCTTCGCGGGCGAACGACCATGCCAGCAAGGTCACCGGGCCGGTCAGCATGCCCTTGACCCACTTGGCCGTCTGCCGCTGGGCGTAAGTGATCCAGTCCACGGTCATGGCGTGGTCGCGGCTGATGTCGCCGTAGATGACCGCAGGCTTGACGCAGCGCGAGCCATAGCTCTGCACCCAGCCGAACCGCGTCAGCAGATAGCCGTCCAGTTGCTCGGCGAAGTATTCCACCATGTCGTTGCGCTCGGCCTCGCCGTGCACCAGCACATCCAGGCCCAGGCGCTCCTGGACCTGGATCGCATGACGAATCTCGCACTGCATGGCATCGGTGTAGTCGTTGGCCGAGAGCTTGCCGGCCTTGTAGGCCTGACGGGCCAGACGAATCGACGCGGTTTGCGGGAAGGAACCGATGGTGGTGGTGGGAAACGCCGGCAGGCGCAATTGCGCGCGCTGGACTTCGATGCGCGCGGCGAAGGCCGACGGCCGCCGACAGTCGGCGGCCGTGACCGCAGCCAGACGCGCTTGCACGGCAGGCTTGTGAATGCGCGGCGACTGCAGCCGGCTGGCCTGAACCGCCTGGCTCTGTGCCAGGGCCTGGCGTACCTGCGCAGCATCGGGCGTGTTCAGCGCCTGGCCAAGTACGGCGATCTCCTCGCACTTCTGCACGGCGAAGGCCAGCCAGCCCTTGAGTTCGGCATCGAGCCGGTCCTCGCGGCGCACATCGACCGGGCTGTGCAGCAGCGAGCACGAGCTTGCGACCCACAGGTTGGCACCAAAGCGCTCGCGGGCCTGGTGCAGCGACGCCAGTGCCTGCGCCAGATCGCAGCGCCAGACGTTGCGACCGTTGACCACTCCGAGCGACAGCACCTTGTAGGTCGGCAGACGGTCGAGCACGGCAGGCAGCTGTTCGGGTGCACGCACTAGGTCGACGTGCAGGCCGTCCACCGGCAGGCCCACCGCCAGGCCAAGGTTATCGTCGAGGCCGCCAAAGTAGGTCGCCAGCAGCTTCTTGAGCGGCGAATACTGAAGGATGTGATAAGCGCGCTCGAACGCGTTCTTCCATTCCTGGGGCAGATCCAGACACAAGATCGGTTCGTCGATCTGCACCCACTCGACGCCCTGCCTGGCCAGGCGCGAGAGGATTTCACCGTACACCGGCAGCAGTCGTTCGAGCAGATCGAGCTTGTCGAAGGGCTGGCCCTTGGTCTTGCCCAGCCACAGGTAGGTGAGCGGCCCGATCAGCACCGGCTTGACCTTGTGCCCCAGGGCGATGGCCTCGTCGACTTCCTCGAACAATTGCTCCCAGCTGAGCAGGAAGCGCTGGTCGGCGCTGAACTCGGGCACCAGGTAGTGATAATTGGTATCGAACCACTTGGTCAGCTCCAGTGCGTGCTGCGCCTGGCCTGCTTCGCCGTTGCAGCAGGTGTTGGCACCGCGGGCCATGGCGAACAGGGTATCGAGCGTGGGCCGGCCGTCGCTGCCCAGGGCCTTGGCGAATCGACTGGGCACCGCGCCGAAGGCCAGCGAATGGGCGAGCATCTGGTCATACCAGGCAAAGTCGCCCACCGGCAGCAACTCGACACCGGCCTGCGCCTGCAGCTGCCAGTGACGGGCACGCAGCTCGCGCCCTGCAAGGCGCAGCCCTGCCTGGTCGATGTCGCCTTTCCAATACGCTTCGAGCGCCTTCTTCAGTTCGCGGTCGGCGCCGATGCGAGGAAAGCCGAGGGTGTGGGCCAGTGCCATGGGTGCAGCTCCTTGTAAATGATGGCGCCATTGTCGACAACCTGGGCAACATGAGACAAACTCAATCTTTTCGTGTTGATCACAAGTCCTGCTCATGGAGACCCCGGTGCTCGAAATCCGTCACCTGAAAACCCTGCACGCCCTGCGCGAGGCCGATAGCCTGGTGGAAGCCGCCGAGCGTCTGCACCTGACCCAATCGGCACTCTCCCATCAATTCAAGGAGCTGGAAGAGCGCCTGGGCCTGCAGCTGTTCGTGCGCAAGACCAAGCCGATTCGCTTCACCAGCGCCGGGCTGCGCCTTCTGCAATTGGCCGATGCCACGCTGCCACTGCTACGGGGTGCCGAGCGCGACATCGCCCGGCTGGCCGGTGGCACGGCGGGTCGGCTGCACATGGCCATCGAATGCCACAGCTGCTTCCAATGGCTGATGCCGACCATCGACCAGTTCCGCGATGCCTGGCCGGAAGTGGAACTGGACCTGGCCTCCGGCTTCGCCTTCGCGCCACTGCCAGCCCTGGCCCGCGGCGACCTCGACCTGGTGGTCACCTCGGACCCGCTGGAACTGCCCGGCATTACCTATGTGCCGCTGTTCACCTACGAAGCCATGCTGGCGGTGGCCAACCAGCACGCGCTGGCGGGCAAGCCCTTCATCGTGCCGGAAGACCTGGCCAGTGAAACACTCATCACCTACCCGGTGGAGCGCGATCGACTGGACATCTTCACCCGCTTCCTGGAGCCGGCCGATATCGAGCCGGCGCAAGTGCGCACCTCGGAACTGACGGTGATGATGATGCAGTTGGTGGCCAGCGGCCGAGGCGTGTGTGGCATGCCGCACTGGGCGTTGCACGAGTACAGTTCACGGGGCTATGTGAAGGCCAAGCGCCTGGGCGACAAAGGCCTGTTCGCCACGCTGTACGCGGCCGTGCGTACCGATATGCTCGACGCTCCGTACATGCGCGACTTTCTCCTCACGGCCAAGGACACCTCGTTCTCGACCCTGGACGGCGTCAGCGCGGTACGTTGATCGCCTGCTGCTGGACACGCCCTCAGCGGGCCATCCCCTCAGTGGACTATCCCCTCAATGGACTATCTAAGTAGCGCCCTGGCCTGGCGCGCAAGGTTCGTAATGTCGAGCGCGATGACCGCACCGGTCATCACCTCGACCTCAGGAACCGGGTTACATGCGCGATGCCAATCACACCTTCACTATTCGCCCGCTCGCATACCGCACCTATCCGATGCGCCACGACCACCTGTTGCAGGAAGGCTCCCTGCTTTGGGAACGCGCGCGCGCACGCTTGCAAGCACTCTTGCGCAGCGCCCCGCGCGCCCGCGATGCCCGCTCGATGCCCAACGCGGCGCCTGCGCGGGAGCAGGCACTGCAGCAGCGCTGGCGCGACTACTGGAACGGCCGCGCTGCGCATACTGCCATCTCGCGCCGCGCTGCAGCCGAGCAGGCCTTCCTCGACCATCTGCAGGCAGCCGCACGCCTGGCCTACTACCACGGACAGTTGAGCCACGCGCAACTGCTGCCACTGCTGACCTTGCTGGAAGGCGCCAACACCGCCGCAACAGCGTCGATCCATGTGCACACCCTTGCTCTGCACAGGGCCGAGGGCGCGAGACTGCAAGCGCCTGGTGCACTGCTGCTGACCCAGGTCGGCGACGGGCCTGCGGCGCAGCTGCTCTATCTGCCCTGCGGCGATCCGGCGCTGATCGCATTCGCTGATCGGCCCGCGTTGCACACCTATCTGCTGAAACACCGCTCGCAGATATGGACTCGGGCAACGGAGCAGACCGATGCCGCGATCGAGCTGAGCTATCCGCCAGCACAATTGGCCAGCGCCTGCGAGCAATGGCTGGACGACTGCGGCAGGCGCTATGTGGAAGAGGCACGCACCTTCCTCGCCGCCCGTGAACGGAACTCGAGCGCAAGCCCCGGCGAAGCCGCGATGCTGTCGGCCAGCGAACCGCCATTCGCCCGCCTGGCCTCGTTCGACGCACCCGAACCGGCGCAGCCGAGCGATGATTTTGCAGCCTTCGGCAGTCTGAGTCCGGACATTCCCCAGAGCCAGCGATGGGCCGAGGTCAAGCGCCAGCACCAGGCAATGCTGGACCTGCTCGGCGATGAACTTCGCGCGGGCGCAGACAGTCCCGGGTGGGTGCGCTTGAAAGCATTGCTGACGACCCTGACCGGCACCCAGCAGCGCGCAGCCCAGGCCGCTGCAGGGTTGCTCAGGTCTGCAAGGCTGGAGGACCTCTATCGTCTGCGCTACTTGCCCAACGTGCACTATTCGGCGCTTTACCAGGCCCGTCTGGACGGTCTGCGCGCCGAAGTGGCCGTGCAACAGGCGCTGGGTTTGTTGACCACGGCTCAGGTACAACTGATGCGCGCCGTGGTGTCGCATCCGCAAGCCAGCAAGCGCGGCGCCGAGGCCGGTATTGCCTGCGCCCTGACCCTGTCCATGTCGAACGTGACGGGCAGCGGCACCACCACCCATGTCCATGAACTGCACGGCGTGGCGGCATTCATGCACCCGCAGGCCCTGGAAGGCACAGGCTTTGTAATGCTGTACTGGCCGGGGCTGGGCGGCGGGCTGCAGGCCTTCCAATCGCTGGCCCAGCTCAAGCGTTCGTTGTTGCGCCTGGACAGCAGCGCAGACGCCATCACCTTGAAGCTGTCCCCGGTCGCGGGCGATATCTTCGACTACGGCCTGCAATGTCAATTGCACGCCTGCGAGGCGCAGGCCAGCGAGCTCATCGAAAAGCTGCCCGCCGCGACCCACTCGGCGCAGCGCCTGGAAGCCTTGCAGCGACTCACCACACACACCTGCGAGCAACTGCTGGTACCCACTCACGCCGCGCGGGACCGGGCCTATGTTCAACTGACCCAGGAGGGTTTCAGTGACCGCCTGGAAAGCGGCCTGCCCACTTGGCTGAAAACCCTGGAGGCCGATGATCGCCTGCGCCTCAAGTCGCTGATCAGCGATTACATCGGCGCCGCACGCGCGTCGAATCGTCAATTGGAACGTGATCTGCCGGACCTGGACCAGTACGCCGACGCGTTGCTGCAGCAGCGACTGCGCAGCGATTTCAACCTGACCGAGGACGTCGCGGTGGTGATCGATATCCCTGACCGGGTAGTCCATCGCAGGCACCCGGTGGCCGGCTCCGGGGCGCCCGGCACACCCCAGCACAGCGTGCCCACACCCGATGCCAAGCGCACACCGTGGCCGCTCGGCCGTCTGGCGCAGCACAATATCGATGCCGACATGTTGCAGCGCCTGGGCTTCATGCGCGTGCAGGTGACCGGTGCCGATAACGAACAATGCGTGCGAGTGGCGGCAGGTATCGACCTGAACTACCTGCGGCGAACGATCACCGACCTGAATGTGGCGCAAGCGTGCGAAGACAAGATCCGCCAAGCGTTTGTCGGCCGCACGGACCAGGCCCCGTACGCCTTGGCCCATCAACGTGAGTGCCTGCTCGAACCGGTGCGGCTGATGCTGCACATGCAAAGCGAGTACGCGCGCCATCAAGGCAGTATCAGCCGCAGCGGCATCGCCCTGGCATTGCTTGCCACCGACGCCGGCAGCGCTCTGGCCTATCAGGCAGGTGGCCGTGACGTGCAACTGCTGCCGGCTCGGCTGATGGCCGGCGGCAGCGATACCGACGATTCCCCCACCACGTTGTCCGGGGTCATCTTCATTCATGATCGCAAGGGTGGCCAGACCCTGCTGTACTTGCCCGACGCCCCCGACCAGCGCTGCCTGCGCGAGTTCGCAAGCCTGGAAGAAGCGCGTCTGCGCCTGTTCGCCCTGACGTTCGACGGCAAGATGGCCGACTATCTGGCCGATCGGGCCATCGTCGGCAACGCCGCCAGCCACAAGGCGCGGATCGAACAGGCAGGCCTGCGCGGCTTCGACCGCTTGATCGGCATCGGTCGCCCCTGGCCGGCAACGACTTCGCTCGCCAGCCATCTGCTCGACGCGCACATGGGCCGGCTGGTCGAAGCCCAGCGCCGACGTGGGCGCAGCAACGACGCCTTGTATTTGCAGCAAGCGGCGCTGGCCGATGGCAATGTCTTCAACTACCTGAAAATGGCCATCGGCGTGCTGCCGTTCGTAGGCACGGCAGTGGCCTTGTTCGACGCCTGGACGGCCGCCAATGCAGCGGTCGGTGCGCTGCGTGGCGGCCAGTTCGGCGAAGCGCTCAACCAGCTCGAGGCCTTGCTCTGCGCCCTGATCGACGCGGCCATGGACGTCCTGCCGGGCGCCGTTTCGGTACCTGGTGGCAGCCGCATGCTCGCGCGCAATCGCCAATGGTCGATGCTGGCGCGGCGTGCAGGCGCACCCGGCCCGACCCAGCACGCTCCGACCGGCCTGCCCAATCCATTCGCCGGCTACCAATACACCCTCCCGCTGGACCTCAGTGGCTTGCAGCCCGCCAGCCATGGCCTGTACCGGGGCATCTATCGCCACGCCAAAGGCGATTTCATCCTGCGCGACGGCCTGCCCTACCAGGTCACGCTGCACGCCAGCCCCCAGACCTGGCGGCTGCACGGCACCACGGGCAAGACCTACCGACAGCCCATCGCACTGGACCCGACCGGGCGCTGGCAAACCCACGGAGCGCTGTACGGCACACTGGTGGAGAACGGTCTGGCCGGCGGCGGTGGCGTGCTCGGCTACCTGGGCCACCGCGCGGCGGATGGCCTGCAACCGCTCTGGCCCGTCGCCATCCGCGAACGCCTGCCACGCTGGCTGGTGGATCGCCAGTACCGTCGCCACTTCGAACTGTCCAGCAGCATCGACCACCACAACAAGCTGCTGCGCGAGCAGCTGAACCGCAATGAAGCGCTGATCATGGAACACGCCGCCGACCCGCGCCAACGGGCCAGTGCCGAAGCCGCCTGCGCCAGTGACATCGCCCGGGGCGAGGCGCTGTACCGACTGCTGCAGGAGCATGAGGGCTATGTGTCGCGCGACTTTCTCAAGCGCAACCGGCAGTTCCAGAGCGAGGTGGCCTATATCGTTGCCGGGCGCAGGATCAACCATGCGAACCTGGCCAGGCGCTGGATCACCGAACTGACCGACACCCTCAATCAAACCCGTCCTGCCGGCGAACTGTTCGATCTGCCACAACGGCAGATGCTCGAACAGCGCCGCAGCCGCCTGGCCCTGGACGAGCAATTCGGCCTCATGGAACAGCGCCTGCAGCAGGCGCGCAGCTGGGCCGAACGCGTGACCCAGCGCAGCCAACGCGCGCCCCTGCGTGAGGTGCTCGAGGGCACGGCCGAAGTCGACCTGGAGATTGCCCGGGCCTCCAACCTGACCCAACTGGCGCACAAGACCGCCAACGCCAGCGATATTGCGCAGATGTTCCACCTGCTCGACACCCACGCCATGAGAAACCGCTTCCACCATGGCTTGGAAAGCCATTTCCAGTTGCTGGAAACCGCCGCCGGGCTGCGGGATAGGCAGAACGTGCTGCGCAGTTCACGGCAGATCTACGTCGAGTACCGCAACCAGCTGAACACGTGGGTACGCAACCGTCCGGATCGCTTCGAGCTTGCTTCGTTCGAAGGCATGATCCAGTCCCTGAATCGCTTGATCGAACATGCCGACCGGACGATGCCGCAACTGAGCAGTGGGGCGCAGCGGGCGAAACCCGCGACTCGCGCCACGCGGCGAGTGTTCGAAACCCACGAGCATGATTTCTTCATCGGTGACGCTGGCCAGGCGGCAGACGGCGAGCAGATTTTCACCCTGACCGGTGCGGGAGGCAGGCTCGAAACCTATCGGCGCGTGGCGGGCCAGTGGCGCCTGCAAGATGCCCCGTCAGACGGTTCGGCGCACACTCCATCGCGCCCCCTGCCCGCGCTGATCGCCGAGGGCCAGGCCTGGCTCGACGCCACCCCCGCCCATGAACGGCGGGTGCAGCGTTATGCGCTGCCGGGGGAAGCGCCCGCGAATCTGGAAGACCTCATGGTCAATCAGGGCCGGCAGCTGGAACTGCGTGCCCACGCGATCGAACAGCAGGCGCCGGCGCACGAACTTGCTCAACGCCTGCGCGCCCGCGCCAGAGAGCTCCGAGCCAAAGGCCGGGCATTGCGGATTCGTCAGGCCATGAACAGCCAAACGCCGACCGAGGGTTATCTGGACTATCTGGTCGAACAGCGCCAGGTCGATATCGTGCAGGTGGGGACGCGCCGCGACATCGCGAGCGCGAGGGATGAGGCTGATTTCCTGCAGGAGTACGTCATCCGCGACATCGGCGTCCAGCCGCCCGTGCCCCTGTGGTACGCGCACTTTCACTATCGTCGGGAGCGGGCTGCCTTCGAGCAGTTCGACAAGGCGCACATCAAGCGCCCCGAGCAACGCACGCTCGGCTTGCGCTGGCAAGAGGCCCACGGCAGCGATGCACAGCGCATCTGGCGCGGGCCCATCGGCAAGCCGCTGGCGGTGAAACTCTTCGGGGGATTGCAGGCGTGAACCGCCTGCCATGAACCGCTGCGCGACGCCCTCGGCGGCGAATGAAAACCGGCTGGCGAGGCACGTCGCTGCCGCTCGCTACATCAGGAACACAGTGGCCAGGCCAAGGAAGATGAAGAACCCGCCGCTGTCGGTGACAGCGGTGATCATCACGCTGGCGCCCATCGCCGGATCGCGCCCGAACCTGGCCAGGGCCATCGGAATAGACACCCCCATGAACGCGGCAAGCAGCAGGTTCAGGGTCATCGCCGCGGTCATCACCACGCCCAGCGACCAGCTGCCATACAGCAGATACGCCACCACCCCGATCACACCGCCCCAGACCACGCCGTTGACCAGCGCCACGCCCAGCTCCTTGCGCATCAGCCGCTTGGTGTTGCCGTTGCCATGGCTGACCTGGTCGAGGGCCATGGCCCGCACGATCATGGTAATGGTCTGGTTGCCAGAGTTGCCGCCGATACCGGCCACGATCGGCATCAGCGCCGCCAGGGCCACCAGCTTCTCGATCGAGCCCTCGAACAGGCCGATCACCCGCGACGCCATGAACGCCGTGATCAGGTTGATCGCCAGCCATGACCAGCGGTTGCGCAGCGAACGCCATACCGAGGCAAAGATATCCTCTTCCTCGCGCAGACCGGCGGTGCGCAGCGCTTCGCTTTCGCTTTCTTCACGAATCAGGTCGACCATCACGTCGATGGTCAAGCGGCCGATGAGCTTGCCGTGCTTGTCCACCACCGGCGCAGAGATCAGGTCGTAACGCTCGAACGCCTGCGCCGCTTCGTAGCCGTCTTCATCGGGATGGAAACTCACGGTGTCGCTGGCCATGATATCGGCCACTTGCTTGTCCGGGTCGTTGACCAGCAGGCGCTTGATCGGCAGTACGCCCTTGAGAATGCCGTCGGAGTCGACCACGAACAGTTTGTCGGTGTGGCCCGGCAGCTCCTTGAGACGGCGCAGGTAGCGCAGCACCACTTCCAGGCTGACGTCTTCGCGGATGGTGACCATCTCGAAGTCCATCAGCGCGCCGACCTGTTCGTCCTCGTAGCTGAGGGCCGAACGCACGCGCTCGCGCTGCTGTGCGTCGAGGGTTTCCATGAGCTCGTGAACCACGTCGCGCGGCAGTTCGGAGGCCAGGTCGGCGAGCTCGTCGGCGTCCATTTCCTTGGCCGCAGCGAGAATCTCGTGGTCATCCATGTCCGCGAGCAGCGTCTCGCGCACCGAGTCGGACACTTCCAGAAGAATATCGCCATCACGCTCGGCCTTGACCAACTGCCAGACCGTCAGACGTTCTTCCAGGGGCAAGGCTTCGAGTATGTAGGCGACGTCGGCGGAGTGAAGATCATCGAGCTTGCGCTGCAACTCGACCAGGTTCTGCCGGTGAACCAGATTCTCGACCAGCTCGTTGTGCTGGCCTTCCTGGCGGTGAGCCAGACTTTCGACGATACGCTGGCGCTGCAACAGGTCGACGACCTGGGCCAGGCGATCCTGCAGGCTTTCTTGCGTTTTCTTTGCTTCTACTTCAGACATAGGCGAACTCCACTCCCAGCAGTGGGCACGCCGGGAGAATCAATCAGTCGATTCTTGATTGGTATACAGCTTCAGCGAGTAACTACTGGGTAAGTCCATGGAAATTTTCCAAAGCCCCGGCGGGGCTGACGGGCGCAATCATACACAACTTGTACGGATTCATAGTGAAAAAAACTGGGTGAAACAACTGCTTGCGTGCGGCGCTTGATGTTCGCGCAGTACGGGGGTGGGACGACGCATTCGGTAAACAAAGCACAATGCGTGCAACGACAGTCGTGGCTAGGCTGCAGGACGACATGAACCGCAACCAAGGACGAACACCGGTGCGCATACCCTCCTCCATTCTTCTGCTGGTGGTCTTGGCGGCCCATCACTCGGCCAACGCTGCCGTGGTGCAACGCTGCGAAGGCCCTCAGGGCCACATCACGTTCACCCACTCGAACTGCCCCGAAACCCAGCCCTGGGCCTATCAGCGCGCGCTGAATCCCTCGTCCGGAAGAAAACCCATGGCGCGCAAGGCTGCGCCCCGCCCTCTGCCGGTGACCATCGTCGAAGATGGAACGCGCACGCCCCTGGCTGCGCCAGCCGCGGCGCCGCAGTCGGCAACGAAAAAAGCCAGCCGTTCGAAGAAAAAGCGAAAACCCAGGTATCTGGCCGGGGAGCAGACGCCACCGTCCAAAAAACGCAAAACGCGGAAAGCAAAAAGCCCGCAATAAATGCGGGCTTTTCACTTGTATGGTGCACTCGACAGGATTCGAACCTGTGACCGCTCGGTTCGTAGCCGAGTACTCTATCCAGCTGAGCTACGAGTGCAGGTGGTATTTTGTTGGACCAGGCTACCACTGGTTGAAACAGAAGCTGCAGACATTGCTGAAAACAACTTCTTGATTGGTGCACTCGACAGGATTCGAACCTGTGACCGCTCGGTTCGTAGCCGAGTACTCTATCCAGCTGAGCTACGAGTGCATTTGTTGCCGCGCATTATAGGCCGTCGAATTCTTTTGTAAAGCACTTTTTCAGTAATTTCAACAACTTACGAAAAAGCCAAGTTCAACGTACTACGCAAATAATGGCGGAGAACGGGGGATTCGAACCCCCGACACCCTTTTGAGGTGTACTCCCTTAGCAGGGGAGCGCCTTCGGCCACTCGGCCAGCTCTCCGCAACACGGGGCGTATATTAACCACCTTCTTCCCCGTTTGCAAACATAAAAAACGATAAAAATTAATGGCTTGGTTCGTCGTCCTTCTCTTTCTTGATCCGCAGGTAGATTTCTTCGCGGTGGACGGCCACTTCCTTGGGTGCATTCACCCCGATTCGTACCTGGCCACCTTTCACTCCAAGCACCGTGATGGTGATTTCGCCGTCGCCAATGATCAGGCTTTCCGCGCACCGGCGAGTCAGAATCAGCATACCTTTCTCCTTACGCTTTCATTTCAGGGACAACACAGTCTGCAAACAAGGGCACGAATCCATGGTGGGAAAGCCATGGACATAGCCCGAAAACAAAGAAGGGCGCGGTTAGCCGCGCCCTTCTCTCACTGCCTGTTACTCACCCTGTCGGGCGGCATCGAGCTCGAAGGCCGTGTGCAGCGCGCGCACGGCCAGCTCCAGGTACTTTTCCTCGATGACCACAGAGACCTTGATCTCGGAAGTGGAGATCATCTGGATGTTGATGCTTTCCTTGGCCAGGGCTTCGAACATGCGGCTGGCGACGCCGGCGTGCGAGCGCATGCCGACACCGACGATCGACACCTTGGCGATCTTGGCATCGCCGACCACCTGCCGCGCACCGATCTCGCTGGCGGTCTGTTCCAGCACGGCCAGGGCCGCCTGATAGTCGTTGCGGTGCACGGTGAAGGTGAAGTCGGTGGTGTTATCGTGAGAAACATTCTGCACGATCATGTCGACTTCGATGTTGGCCGCGCTGATCGGGCCGAGGATCTTGAAGGCCACGCCGGGGGTGTCTGGCACGCCACGGATGGTCAGCTTGGCCTCATCGCGGTTGAAGGCGATGCCGGAAATGATCGGCTGTTCCATGGATTCCTCTTCATCAATGGTAATGAGGGTACCCGGACCCTCCTGGAAGCTGTGCAGGACGCGCAGCGGGACGTTGTACTTGCCGGCGAATTCCACCGCACGGATCTGCAGCACCTTGGAGCCGAGACTGGCCATTTCGAGCATTTCCTCGAAGGTGATCTTGTCCAGGCGCCGGGCCTGGGCAACCACGCGAGGGTCGGTGGTGTAGACACCATCGACGTCGGTGTAGATCTGGCACTCGTCGGCCTTCAGCGCGGCCGCCAGGGCGACGCCGGTGGTGTCCGAACCACCACGACCCAGGGTGGTGATGTTGCCGCTTTCGTCGACCCCCTGAAACCCTGCCACCACTACCACCCGGCCGGCCTTGAGGTCGGCACGGATCTTCTGGTCGTCGATCTGCAGGATGCGCGCCTTGTTGTGCGCGCTGTCGGTCAGAATGCGCACCTGGTTGCCGGTGTACGACACCGCATCCACGCCGCGCTTGATCAGCGCCATGGCCAACAGCGCGATGGTCACCTGCTCGCCGGTCGAGACGATCACGTCCAGTTCGCGAGGTACCGGTTGGTCGCTGATCTGCTTGGCCAGCGAAATCAGGCGATTGGTCTCGCCACTCATGGCCGAAAGCACGACCACCAGGTCATCGCCGGCATCGTGGAATTTCTTCACCTTGTCGGCAACCTGTTCGATACGTTCGACAGTGCCAACCGAGGTGCCGCCAAATTTCTGTACGATCAAAGCCATTTCAAAGCCGCCTCAGCCCGTGAAGGGCGCCCATTAAATACAACACCGGGCTCGCCGTGCACAGCACGAGCCCTGCGAGGGTTGAATCAGATCGCGTGTTCGACGAAAGGCACGGCCAGGGCCAGCGCAGCGTCCAGGGCGCTGGCATCGATGCCGCCACCCTGGGCCATGTCCGGGCGACCACCGCCCTTGCCACCGACGGCCGTCGCGGCCTGTTTCATCAGGTCGCCGGCCTTGAGCCGGGCCGTCAGCTCCTTGGTCACCCCGGACACCAGCACGACCTTGTCGTCGTGCACGCCGCCGAGCAGGATGACGGCCTGGCCCAGCTTGTTCTTCAACTGGTCGACCAGCGCCAGCAACGCCTTGCCGTCCTGGCCGTCGATGCGCGCGGCCAGCACCTTCACGCCCTTGACCTCGACCGCCGAGGAAGAAAGGTCGTCGCCGGCGGCGCTGGCGGCCTTGGCCTGCAACTGTTCCAGCTGCTTTTCCAGGGCGCGGTTGCGTTCGATCACGGCCGCCAGCTTGTCGATCAGGTTGTCGCGGCTGCCCTTGACCAGTTGCGCGGCTTCCTTGAGCTGCTCTTCGGCCTGGTTCAGGTAGTTCAAGGCGGTCGCGCCGGTTACCGCTTCGATGCGGCGCACGCCCGAGGCGACGCCACCTTCGCTGGTGATTTTCAGCAGGCCGATGTCACCGGTGCGCTTGGCATGGATGCCCCCGCACAGCTCCACCGAGAAGTCGCCACCCATGGTCAGCACGCGCACGGTGTCGCCGTACTTCTCGCCGAACAGGGCCATGGCGCCCTTCTTGCGCGCCTCGTCGATCGGCATCTCTTCGGTCTGCACCGGGGTGTTCTTGCGAATCTCGGCGTTGACGATGTCTTCCAGGGCCTTGATCTGTTCGGGCTTGATCGACTCGAAGTGGCTGAAATCGAAGCGCAGACGCTGACTGTCGACCAGCGAGCCTTTCTGCTGTACGTGATCGCCCAGCACCTGGCGCAGCGCTGCGTGCAGCAAGTGGGTGGCGGAGTGGTTCAGGCCGGTGGCCTGTTGCAGGGTCTGGTCGACCACGGCACTGACCTCGGCACCGACCGCCAGATCGCTCAATACGGCCACGCCATGGTGCAGGAAGGCGCCGCTGGTCTTGGTGGTGTCGCGCACATCGAAGCGCGAACCGCCGGCCAGCAGGTAGCCACGGTCACCGACCTGGCCACCGGACTCGCCGTAGAACGGAGTCTGGTCGAGGATCACCACGCCCTCCTCGCCTTCCCTGAGCACGTCGACGGCGGCACCGTCCTTGTACAGCGCAACCACCTTGCCGTTGCCGTGGGTGGCGTCGTAACCCAGGAACACGGTCGGAACGTCGACCTTGATCAGGCTGTTGTAGTCCATGCCGAACGAGCTGGCGGAACGGGCGCGTTCGCGCTGGGCGTTCATCTCGCGCTCGAAGCCGGCTTCGTCCAGGGTGAGCTCGCGCTCGCGGGCGATATCGCCGGTCAGGTCCATCGGGAAGCCGTAGGTGTCGTACAGCTTGAACACCACATCACCTGGAACCACGCTGCCCTTGAGCTCGGCCAGATCCTGCTCGAGAATCTTCAGGCCCTGCTCCAACGTCTTGGCGAACTGCTCTTCCTCGGCCTTGAGCACGCGTTCGATGTGCGCCTGCTGGCCCTTGAGTTCGGGGAAGGCATCGCCCATCTCGGCGACCAGTGCAGCGACGATCTGGTAGAAGAAGCTGCCCTGGGCACCCAGCTTGTTGCCGTGACGGCAGGCGCGGCGAATGATGCGGCGCAGCACGTAGCCACGGCCTTCGTTGGACGGCAGTACGCCGTCGGCGATCAGGAAGCCGCAGGAACGGATATGGTCGGCCACGACCTTGAGTGACGCCTGGCCCTGGTTGGCGCAACCGATGGCGCTGGCCGATGCGTCGAGCAGACTCTGGAACAGGTCGATTTCATAGTTGGAATTGACATGCTGCAGCACCGCGCTGATCCGTTCCAGGCCCATGCCGGTGTCCACCGACGGCGCCGGCAAGGGATGCAACACCCCATCGGCGGTGCGGTTGAACTGCATGAACACGTTGTTCCAGATCTCGATGTAGCGGTCGCCGTCTTCCTCGGGCGAGCCGGGTGGGCCACCCCAGATGTCGGCACCGTGATCGTAGAAGATCTCGGTGCAGGGGCCGCACGGGCCGGTGTCGCCCATGGTCCAGAAGTTGTCGGACGCATAGGGCGCGCCCTTGTTGTCGCCGATGCGGACCATGCGCTCGGCCGGCACGCCGATCTCTTTGGTCCAGATATCGTAGGCTTCGTCATCGCTGGCGTAGACCGTGACCCAGAGTTTTTCCTTGGGCAGGTTCAGCCACAGTTCGGAGGTCAGGAAGGTCCAGGCGTAGGTGATCGCGTCGCGCTTGAAATAGTCGCCGAAACTGAAGTTGCCGAGCATCTCGAAAAAGGTGTGGTGGCGGGCGGTGTAGCCGACGTTTTCCAGGTCGTTGTGCTTGCCACCGGCACGCACGCACTTCTGGCTGCTTACGGCACGGGTGTAGGCCCGCTTTTCCTGGCCCAGGAAGCAGTCCTTGAACTGGTTCATCCCCGCGTTGGTGAACAGCAGGGTCGGGTCGTTGCCCGGGATCAGGGAGCTGGAGGCGACTCGGGTATGGCCTTGCTCCTCGAAGAAGCGAAGGAAGGCTTCACGGATTTCTGCGCTTTTCATAGGTTCTTCCACGACAGGCTGCGGCCAGAGGCCAGTGCGCACGCCCGGCAGGCGATGCGACGGCAAAGGGCCGCATTATATAGGCCCTGCGGCCGGGGTACAGCGTGTTTATACGATTGGCCCACTCAATTGGACAGCAGGACGCTCAGGTGCGGGCGAAATCGGCGAATACGTCGATGACCTGCTCGATCTGCGCCGCATCCACATCCAGATGAGTGACCATGCGCAGGCGTGGCGCGGCACTCACGGTGACACCGCGGGTGGCCGCGAAGTCCTTGAACGCGCCGGCGCGGCCATCCAGGTGTACATAGACCATGTTGGTCTGCACTGCCTCGACGGTGTAACCCAGCGCCAGCAGGCCCTCGGCCAGACGCGCGGCGTGGGCGTGATCCTCGGCCAGGCGCTGCACCTGATGATCCAGCGCATACAGGCCGGCGGCGGCGAGGATTCCGGCCTGGCGCATGCCGCCGCCGACCATCTTGCGCAATCGTCGTGCCTTGGCGATGAAGTCCAGGCTGCCGCACAGCACCGAACCGACCGGCGCGGCGAGCCCCTTGGACAGGCAGACCGAAACCGAATCGAAATAGCGGGTGATCTGCTCGGCCTCGACTCCAAGCTTGACCGCCGCGTTGTACAGCCGGGCGCCATCGAGGTGCAGTTGCAGCCCATGCTCGCGAGTGAAGTCGCGGGCCTGGGCCAGGTAACTCAACGGCAGCACCTTGCCTTGCATGGTGTTTTCCAACGCCAGCAGTCGGGTGCGGGCAAAGTGGAAATCATCGGGCTTGATCGCCGCCCTGACCTGATCCAGGTCCAGCGTGCCGTCGGCCTGGAACTCCAGCGGTTGTGGCTGGATCGAACCCAGCACGGCGGCACCGCCGCCCTCGTACTTGTAGGTATGGGCCTGCTGGCCGACGATGTATTCCTCGCCACGCTCGCAGTGCGCCATCAGGCCGAGCAGGTTGCTCATGGTGCCACTGGGCACGAACAGCCCCGCAGCGAACCCCAGGCGTTTTGCCAGTTCGGCTTCGAGGCGGTTGACGGTCGGGTCTTCGCCATAGACATCATCGCCGGTGGGCGCCGCGTGCATGGCCGCCAGCATGGCGGGAGTAGGCTGGGTAACGGTATCGCTGCGCAGGTCGATGATGGACATGATGGCCTCGGGTTCGTGTCAGCTTCTATTACTGCGGATTGCAGGGCCATGAATCAAGCCTTGTCGAAACATTTGCTCACGCGCTGTTCAGCTCGCCCGCAAATATGTTACAAAAGTTGCGCCACCCACTGGGGTGGCAAACGTTCTCAGGGCGGGGTGCAACTCCCCACCGGCGGTAATGGCGCGCAATGCGCCGAGCCCGCGAGCGCTTGCAAGCCGGCAACGGCGTGCAAGGTCAGCAGACCCGGTGTGATCCCGGGGCCGACGGTCATAGTCCGGATGAAGAGAGAACGGGATTGCGACACCTTCAAAAGGCCAACGCAGGGCCGTGCCATGCGCATGTACCCATAGATCCCCTTCGATCCACATGCCCTGTTTTTTTCTTGAACAGGAGTGAACCGATGCAACCCACTGCAATTGACAGCAAAAGCCACACCCACGAACGGATCGCTTTCGTCCAGGCTTGCTGGCACAAGGATATTGTCGATCAGAGCCGCAAAGGCTTCGTCGAGGAAATGCGCGTGCTGGGCTATCAGGAAGCCGACATCGATTTCTACGAGGTCGGCGGCGCCTTCGAAATTCCGCTGCACGCCAAACTGCTGGCCAAGAGCGGGCGCTATGCCGCCGTGGTCGGCGCTGCCCTGGTGGTAGACGGCGGTATCTACCGTCACGAATTCGTCGCCCAGACGGTGGTCAGCGCGCTGATGCAGGTTCAGCTGGAAACCGAAGTGCCGGTATTCTCGGTGGTACTGACCCCGCATCACTTCCATGACGGCGAACAGCACCACACCTACTTCTTCAATCACTTCCTGCACAAAGGCGCGGAAGCTGCACGCACCGTGGCCGATACCGTGCAGAAAGTACGCGCCCTGCGTCGCCTGCAGCAGCAGCAGAAAAGCGCCTGAGCCTCAGGCCTGCGGAGTCGGCACGATGAGAATGCCGGCGCGCAGGCCATTGGCAACCTTGGGGTTGGGGAAAATGATCCGCGCGCCCTGCTCTTCTACCACCCAGCGCTGCCCGGCGCCGTCTTCGGCCAGCAGATAGCCTGGCGCCAGCTCGGTGAAATTCTCGATGTCGTCATCCAGGTGCAGGCGGAAGGCGTCCGTGTGCTTGATGACCTCGCGCGACACTGAAAACAGCTCCAGCTGCACCAGCGGCTGATCGAGGTCCGCCTCGCGGCCTTCGATCAGCTCGCGCAGGCTGGCGTCCAGACGCGTCAGATCGACCTCGGCGTTCTGCCCGAACGGCCTCGCTTTGCCCAGTTCCAGGGTGAACGCCTCGGCGTCCAGCTGCTCGTAGGTGAACGCGCTGAACGTAATGGAGGACTTGTTCTGCAGCAACACCGCGCGCATGCCTGCCGCCTGCAGGCGTACCAGCTCTTTGCGGGAGTGCTCGCGCCCCTGCTTCCAGGGGTACAGCGCGAACTGCTCGATCCGTGAGCCACGAATGGCCGTGTGCAGGTCGTAATGCAGGCGCGTGCGTTGCGGCAGGCTGAAGAAGGTCGTGGCCAGGCGTTCCAGTTCGCAGGCGCGCAAGGCTTCATTGCCACTGGCAGCGGCATGCCGGCCGTTGAACAGGCGGTTGACGTCGCGCTCGATGTAGCGCGCACCCCGGCGCATGGCTTCGGGGTTGCCGAGCAGGAACAGAATGCGCGCGCGAGGAATCAGCTGGCCCCGGGCGATGGCCTGCAGCAGGCTGTCGAGCAGCTCGATGGGCGCGGTTTCATTGCCGTGCACACCGGCCGACAGCAGCAGGTCAAGGCCGCTGTCGGTGGCGGCAGGTGGCCGCACCTCCAGGGCGCCTTCTCCGAGCCAGCGCAGGCAGACGCCGCCGGTGGTCAGCTGGATCTTCTGCGTCGGCTCGTGGCCGGCCAAGGTCAGTTCGAGCAGTTTGCCAAGAGCGAGCATGGGGCGGCGTCCCTGAAGGATGAGGTTTTAGTGGTTGCAGTCGGGACCGTGAACGTGGCCGTCTTCGTCCTCGGCACCGGCGTCGGCCGGCTCCATTTCCAGCTGCAGGCTGACCAGGTTGGTCGCCAGCGGGCGCAGCAACAGGTTGGCGTATTCGGCGTCGCCTTCCTCGACGTCCACACCGATCAGCAACTGGCCGCGGCCGTCATGCTGGATCCAGACTTCCTTGCCCTGCCAGACCACGCAGAAGCGCGTGCAGGAGGTTTCCAGCTGGGTGCCATCGGTGTCTTCGAGAATCAAGCGCAGGGCGTCGGACATAGGTGTACCTCGATGCTGTTTAGAGTTGGAAAAAATCAAAGCTCGTTGAATCAGAGCTGGAAAGGATAGACCGAACCCAACCGGAGGATCCGGGTCAGCTCGTCCAATGCCTCGCGGCATTCGATCAGCAGTTGCGGGTCGGCCATATCGGCTTCGACCAGACGGTCGCGATAGTGACGTTCGACCCAGTCGTTCAGGGTGTCGTGCAGCGCGGGTGTGAGGATCACGCCTGGGTTGACCGCCGCCAGCTCCTCGGGCTTGAGCGCCACGCGCAGGCGCAGACATGCCGGGCCGCCGCCGTTGCGCATGCTTTGCTTGAGGTCGAATACCTTGACCTCGGCAATGCCTGTGCCCTGCCCGGTCAGCTGCTCCAGGTAGCTCCAGACCCGCGGGTTGGCGCGGCACTCTTCCGGGACCACCAGCAGCATGCTGCCATCGGCGCGGGTGAGCAACTGGCTGTTGAACAGGTAGGTGCGCACGGCGTCGTCCACGCAAACGTCGGCGCGCGGCACGCTGATCGCCTGCAGCCGACCACCGCGCGCGGCGAGCTTGGTTTGCAGTTCGGCCAGCACGCGGTCGCTGTCGAGGAAGGCGTCCTGATGATGGAACAACAGCTCGCCGTTGCCGACCGCGATCACGTCGTTATGGAACACCCCCTGGTCGATGACCGCCGGATTCTGCTGGGCGAACACCACGCCCTGCTCGCTCAACCCATGCAGCCGAGCCACGGCCTGGGACGCTTCCAGAGTCTGGCGCGCCGGATATTTCTGCGGCGCGGGCACTCGTGCGTCGAAGGCGCTGCGGCCGTAGACGAAAAACTCCACGCCAGCCTCGCCATAGTCCCGGCACAGCCGGGTATGGTTGGCGGCGCCCTCATCGCCGAACTGGGCGACGGCAGGCAGTGCTTCATGGTGGGCGAAGTGCGAGGCGTCGGCAAACATCGCCTGCAGTACCCGGCTGGTGGTGGGGTGTTCGATGCTGCGGTGGAACTTGCAGTTGAGGTTGGCCGCGGTGAAATGCACGCGCCCATCGGCCGTGTCGGCGCTGGGGCTGACAGTGGCCGCGTTGGCCACCCACATGCTCGAGGCCGAACAGCTGGCCACCAGCAACGGCATGGCATCACGCGCGGCCTGGGCGATCACCTCGGCATCGCTGCCGGCGAAGCCCAGGCGGCGCAATGCTGCCACATCCGGGCGCTCCTGCGGCGCCAGAACGCCTTGGGTGAACCCCAGTTCCATCAGCGCTTTCATCTTGGCCAGGCCCTGACGCGCCGCTTCGCGCGGATTCGAGCCTTGCTGACTGTTGCTCTGCGACGCCACGTTGCCGTAGGACAACCCACCGTAGTTGTGGGTAGGCCCCACCAGGCCATCGAAATTCACTTCACAGGGTTTCATCGGTTCGGCTCCGTGGATCTGTTCTTGTACGCAAAGGTGCAACGACCGCCTACAGCGTGATGCCCGGACTCAGGGTCGAGGGCAAACCGAGTGTGGGGGTTTCCAGCGAGGCCACCGGGTAGGCGCAATAGTCGGCGGCGTAGTAGGCACTGGCGCGGTGGTTGCCGGACGCGCCGACGCCGCCGAACGGTGCACTGCTGGCAGCGCCGGTCAGTTGCTTGTTCCAGTTGACGATGCCGGCTCGGCTGCGCAACCAGAATTCGCGATAACGCGCCTCCGAGTCCGACAGCAGTCCGGCAGCCAGGCCGTACTGAGTGGCATTGGCCTCGGCAATGGCCGCGTCGAAGTCGACGTAGCGCACCACTTGCAGCAACGGGCCGAACAGCTCCTCGTCGCGACGCCCATGGGCGCCGGTGACGTCGACAATGCCCGGCGTGAGCAAGGCAGCATCGGCCCTGGGCTGGGTCATGCTCAACAGGCTGACGGCACCGTTGTCCAGCAGCTGTTGCTGGGCCTGGAGCAGCGCCTGCGCCGCGGGCAGGGAGATCACCGACCCCATGAAAGGCGCTGGGGTGCGGTCGTATTCGCCGACCTCGAGGGTGGCACATACCTGCACCAGACGCTCGAGCAGCCGGTCCCCCCACTCGCCGACGGGGACCAGCAGGCGCCGCGCGCAGGTGCAGCGTTGACCGGCAGAAATGAACGCCGACTGAATGATGGTATAGACCGCAGCATCGAGGTCCTGCACCTGCTCGACCACCAGGGGGTTGTTGCCGCCCATCTCCAGCGCCAGGATCTTGCCCGGCTGGCCGCCGAATTGTTGGTGCAGCAGGTTGCCTGTGGCGCTGGAACCGGTGAAGAACAACCCGTCCAGGCCGGCATTGGCGGCCAGTGCCATGCCGGTGTCGCGGCCGCCCTGCAGCAGGTTGAGCACGCCCGCCGGCAACCCGGCTTCGGCCCAGCAGCGCGTGGTCAGTTCAGCCACCTTGGGCGTCAGCTCGCTGGGCTTGAACAGGACGCAGTTGCCTGCCAGCAATGCTGGCACGATATGGCCGTTGGGTAGGTGCCCGGGAAAGTTGTAGGGACCGAACACCGCTACCACACCATGGGGCTTGTGCCGCAGGGCCGCCGTGGCGTCGGCCAGCGGCGCGCTCTTCTCGCCGGTGCGTTCGGCATGGCTCTGGATCGAAATCGCCACCTTGTTGACCATGCTGGTCACTTCCGTGGCCGCTTCCCACAAGGGCTTCCCAGTTTCTTCGCCGATGCACTGCGCCAGCTCATCGGTGCGGGCCTTCAGTCGCTCGGCGAACGCCTGCAATACGGCAATGCGCGCCGACAACGGCTGGCTCGCCCAGCCGACGAAGGCATGCCGCGCGGCTTGCACGGCCAGGGCCACCTGGTCGGCACTGGCACTGTGCCCCTGCCAGACCACAGCCTGGCCCACTGGATTGAGCGACGTCAGCAACTCGCCTTCGCCAGGCAGCCATTGGCCGTCGATAAACAAAGTATTCATCAAAGCACCTCCCGAACGGGCGGGGTCATGGGTACCGCGCGCACCTGGTCACCCGCGCTCAGCTGCAGGCGGCGGGCGGTCAAGGGATCGACCACCAGCGTGCCGGAAGCGAAGCGCGCCGGCGCCGCCGTGATGCGGCACTCTTCGCGTTCGCGGTTGTAGATCAGAAACGGTGGGGCATCGTCGCCGGGGGTGCCGATGGCCAGAACCAGACTCTTGCTGTCGTGGACCGCGCGAATCTTGCTGGTCTCGCATTCCACCGCCGGGCCGGCGTCGAAGATGTCGACGTAGCCCTGGTAGCTGAAGCCTTCGGCCTTGAGCATGGCCAGGGCGGGCTCGGTGTCCGGGTGGACCTTGCCGATGACCTCGCGCGCAGCCGGGGACAGGAAGCAGCTGTAGAGCGGAAACTTGGGCATCAATTCAGCGATGAAGGCGCGGTTGCCGACGCCGGTCAGGTAATCGGCCTGGCTGAATTCCATCTTGAAGAAATGCCGGCCCAGACTTTCCCAGAATGGCGAGCGGCCGTCGGCATCGGAAATGCCGCGCATCTCGGCGATCACCTTGCGCCCGAACAGGTGCGGAAACTGAGCGATGAACAGCAGCCGCGCCTTGGCCAGCAAGCGCCCGTTCAGGCCCTTGCGGTGACCTTCGCGCAGGAACAGCGAGCACAGTTCCGAATTGCCGGTCAGGTCGTTGGCGAGGAACAGCGTGGGAATCTCGCGATAGATGTTCAGCTCCTGCGAGGCGCTCACGGTCAGGCCCACCCGGTAGTTGTACCAGGGCTCGCGCTGGCCCACGGCACCGGCAATGGCTGAAATGCCCACGACCGTGCCGTCATCGTCTTCGAGCACGAACAGGTAATCGGCATCGCCGCGCCCGGCTTCGCCGCGAAAGGTCTTCTCGGCCCAGCCGACCCGGTGTGCCAACCGTTCTTCGTTGGCTGGCAAGGTGGTCAGGCCGGGGCCGGTGCTGCGGGCCAACTCGATCAGCGCCGGCAGGTCACTGCTGCGTACGGGACGAACGATCATGCTTTCTCCTCGAGCAGGTACCGCGTGGTACCTGCAGAACTCGGCCTGTTCAACCAGGTATCAAACTGCAACCAGACGCACGCTGGCACCCTCGCCCACACCCAGCGCCTCGGCGGTGGCCAGGTCCAGCCCGACCGGCTTGCCGGGCACCCAGTCGAGCTCCAGCAGCACCGCGCGGTAATCCTGCAGCAGACCGTTGGAAACCAGGTAGGGACGGCCAGGGCCGCCGCGCTCGTCCGACGCCGCGACAAGCTTGACCGGCACCACGCGGCTGTGGGCGATCGAGCGAATGCCCGATACCCGGGCATGCAGGGTGGGCCCACCGTCGAAGATGTCGATGTAGTGATCGGTTTCGAAGCCTTCGCGCATCAGAATGTCGAACGTCACCTGCGCACGCGGGTGTACCTGGCCCATGGCCTCTTGCGCCTGGTCGGGCAGCAAGGGCACGTAGATCGGGTAGTGCGGCATCAGTTCGGCGAGAAACGTGCGGCTCTTGATGCCGCACAGGCGTTCGGCCTCGGCATAGTTGAGATCGAAGAAATTGCGTCCGATCGCGTCCCAGAAAGGTGAGTCGCCGTGTTCGTCGCTGTAGCCGACGATCTCGGTCACCACCGAATCGGCAAAGCGCTCCGGGTGGTTGGCCATGAACAGCAGGCGTGCCCGCGAGTTGAGCTCGGCCCAGATACTGCCGACCAGTTCGGGCACCACGTAGAAGCTGGTCAACAGGCTGTTGCCGGTCAGGTCATGACACTGCGAAAGCACGTGAATCTTGTTGTGGATCTTCAGCTCGCGCGAGGCGTGCACGAAGGTCTCGTTGCGAAAGCTGTAGAAGGGTTCGGAGTAGCCGGCGGAAGCGACGATCGCCGAACAGCCGACCAGGCGCTGGGTGCCCAGGTCTTCAAGAACGAAGAAATAGCTTTCCTCACCGTTGAAGCTGACTTCGGCGGCAAAGGACGCCTCGGACTTGGCGATCTTGTCACTCAACCGGCCTGCATCGTCGGGCAGCGAAGTGACACCGATGGGGCTGTCGGCAGCCAGGCGCTGAACCTCGGCCAGGTCAGCCATTTGCGCAGGGCGCATTACCAGCATGGTGCCACTCCTTGTCGATTGCAGCGGGTCGATTGCAGAGGTGGCGCTGGCTTTGAGCCAACGCCACGAACGGGCCGATCAGGCCTGGGTCAGGTGCGCCACGGCGCGTTCGAAGCGGTCCAGGCCTTCGTCGATGTCGGCCTCGTCGATGACCAGGCTCGGGGCGAAACGCACCACGTCCGGGCCGGCCTGCAGAATCATCAGGTCGTGCCGTTCGGCAGCATTGAAGAAGTCCTTGGCGCGGCCTTTCCAGGCGTCGCTCAAGGCGCAACCGATCAGCAGGCCCAGGCCACGGACTTCGCTGAACACGCCGTAGCGCTGGCCAATCTGCTCCAGGCGCGTCTTGAAGTGCTGGTGCCGTGCCTTGACCCCGGCTCGCACTTCGGGCGTGTTGACCACATCGAGCACCGCCTCGGCCACGGCGCAGGCCAGAGGGTTGCCGCCATAGGTGGTGCCGTGCACGCCGACCGCGAAGTGTTTGGCCAGGGCATCGGTGGTGAGCATCGCACCGATCGGAAAACCGCCCCCCAGGCTCTTGGCGCTGGAGAGGATGTCCGGGGTGACGCCGTAGTTCATGTAGCTGAACAGCTCGCCACTGCGCCCCATGCCGCTTTGCACTTCGTCGAACACCAGCAGGGCATTGAACTGGTCGCACAGCGCGCGAGCGCCTTGCAGATAGGCCGGATCGGCCGGTACCACGCCGCCTTCGCCCTGGACCGGCTCCAGCACCACGGCGCAGGTCTTGTCGGACACCGCCGCTTTCAGCGCTTCGAGGTCGTTGTAGGGGACGTGGCGAATGCCGGTGATCTTCGGGCCGAAACCGTCGGAGTACTTCGGCTGGCCACCCACGCTGACGGTGAACAGCGTGCGGCCGTGGAAGCTGTTGAGGGCCGAAACGATCTCGTATTTCTCGGGACCGAAGTTGTCGTGCGCCACACGCCGGGCCAGCTTGAACGCGGCCTCGTTGGCTTCGGCGCCGGAGTTGCAGAAGAACACCCGGTCGGCAAAGGTGGCATCGACCAGCTTCCGAGCCAGGCGCAGGGTGGGCTCGTTGGTGAAGACGTTGGACACGTGCCACAGCTTGTTGGCCTGTTCGGTCAGCGCGCCTACCAATGCCGGGTGCGCATGCCCCAGCACGTTGACGGCGATGCCACCGGAGAAATCGATGAGCTCGCGACCAGCCTGATCCCACACCCGGGAACCTGCACCGCGCACGGGAATGAAAGCGGCCGGTGCATAGTTGGGCACCATTACCTGGTCGAAATCGGCACGTTGCACGGGGGCTTGCTCAACGGACATCGGAGTCTCCTGTCAAGGAACGCTCAGCGCAGAATGGGCGAGCGATAGGGGATTGTAAGGACTGGTGCACGCGCGGCATTGCCGCCATGCGACAACTTGTTACAGCGCCAAACCGCCATTCTACGGGGGTTGTCGCGAATGCGACATATAGGGATAGAAAGGCGCTGACGGCTGTGTTGTGTCAGATCGACCGCACCACCCATTCGCGGCCGATGACCGCTCCTACAAGGGTTCTGCGCGCACTCCCGTAGGAGCGGTCCGTGGCCGCGAAAGTCACACCGCGCTTCACCAGGCACGGCGCATCCCGGAGCGAGGGTCAACCTCGCTCGGCGGGCACCGAAGACAGTTCGAACGGGCTGCTGCTGCGACGCTGGTTGCGATCCTCGCGGGGGGTGGCGCCGAAAAAATTGCGGTAGGCGCTGGAAAAATGCGGGCCCGAGGAAAACCCGCACGACAGGCCGATCTGGATGATCGACTTGCTGGTCTGCATCAACATCTGCCGCGCCTTGTTCAGGCGCAACTCGAGGTAGTACTGGCTGGGCACGCGGTTCAGGTACTGCTTGAAGATGCGTTCCAGCTGGCGCCGCGAAACACACACATGCTGGGCGATCTCGTCGGTGGTCAGCGGCTCTTCGATATTGGCTTCCATCAACAACACCGCCTGGGTCAGCTTCGGATGGCTGGACCCCAGACGATTCTGCAACGGAATGCGCTGGCGCTCGCCGCCCTCGCGGATACGCTCCACCACCAGCTCTTCGGACACCGCCCCGGCCAGTTCGGCGCCGTGATCGCGGGCCAGTACCGCCAGCAGCAGGTCGAGCACCGACAAGCCCCCGCAAGCCGTCATGCGGTCGCGGTCCCAATCGAACAGGTGGCTGGTGGCGATGACCTTGGGAAAGCGCTCGGCGAAATCATCCTGCCAGCGCCAGTGCACGGCCGCGCGGTAGCCATCGAGCAGCCCCAGCTGTGCCAGCGGGTAGACCCCCGCCGACAGCCCGCCCACCAGGCATCCGGCCCGGACCGTCTGCTTGAGCGCAGTGGCCAGTGCCGGCGCCAGCGCCGACGGTGGCTCGTCAGCCAGCAGAAAAAGCTTCTGGCAACCCTCCAGGCGACCGTTCCACGCCTCACCGGGCAGCTGCCAGCCGCCTGGAACAGGTGGTTCGGCCTGCAGGAAAAGCAACTCGTAGGTCACTTCCGGGTGCACCTTCTGCGCCACTCGCAGGGCCTCTTCGGCCAGCGCCAGGGTCAGGGCTCGCGTGCTGGGCCAATAGAGGAAACCGATTCGTTGGGCTGTCATCTGATGCGGACCGAAACCTTAAGTATCAAAAACCGAATGGGAAATGGCACTGCGCCAGGCATGCTCGACCTGCTCGCAGGAAAACACCCGGCAGATGTTTCAAGCGGCGATCACTTGAGGCTGCCGGACAAGAACTGCTGCAACCGCTCGGAACGCGGATTGGCCAGCACCTCGCGCGGGTCGCCGGTTTCTTCGACCAGGCCCTTGTGCAGAAACACCAACTGGTTCGACACCTCACGGGCGAAACCCATCTCGTGGGTCACGACGACCATGGTCCGCCCTTCCTGAGCCAGGGCCTGCATCACCTTGAGCACGTCACCCACCAGTTCCGGGTCGAGCGCCGAAGTCGGTTCGTCGAACAACATCACCTCGGGTTCCACCGCCAATGCACGGGCAATGGCGACACGCTGCTGCTCGCCACCGGACATGTGCCCCGGATAGGCATCCTTGCGGTGCGAAACCCCTACCTTGGCCAGATAATACTCGGCTTTTTCCAGCGCTTGCTTTTTCGATACGCCCAACACATGCACGGGCGCTTCGATGACGTTTTCCAGCGCGGTCATGTGCGACCACAGGTTGAAATGCTGGAACACCATCGACAGGCGCGAACGCAAGCGTTGCAGCTGCCTGGGGTCGGCCGCCCTGAGCGCCCCATCCTTGCCGGCAACCAGTTTGAGCTCTTCGTCGTTGAGCAGGATCTTGCCCGCGTGGGGCTGTTCGAGCAGGTTGATGCAACGCAGGAACGTGCTCTTGCCCGATCCGCTGGAGCCGATGATGCTGATCACATCGCCGGCCTTCGCCGCCAGCGAGACACCCTTGAGCACCTCGTGCGAGCCATAGCGCTTGTGCAGGTCCTGAACTTGGAGTTTGTACATGATCGGGGGTCTCGCAAATCGGTCAGTCACGGGCCAGCGGCCCGTGGCGAAAAGGTTTTTGCTGCACGCGCTCAGTGCCTGCGCGGTGCCAGGTAGGCCAGCCAGCGGCGCTCGGCCAGCTTGAACAGGCGCACCAGAATGAACGTCAGGCACAGGTAGCACACACCCGCCGTGATGTAGGCTTCGAACGGCAGGTAATACTGGGCGTTCACCGTACGCGCTGCGCCGGTGATGTCGATCAGGGTCACGATCGAAGCCAGGCTGGTGGTCTGCAGCATCATGATCACTTCGTTGCTGTACTGCGGCAGCGCTCGGCGCAGTGCCGAGGGCAGCAGGATACGCCGGTACATCCCGGCCCTGGACATGCCCATGGCCTTGGCCGCTTCGATCTCGCCCGGTGGCGTGGCCCGCAGGCTGCCGGCGATGATTTCGGCGGTGTAGGCACTGGTATTGATGGCGAAGGCCAGGCAGGCGCAGAACGTGGCGCTCGACAACCAGGGCCAGAGCACGCTGTTGCGCACGGCCTCGAACTGGGCCAGACCGTAATAGATCAGAAACAGCTGCACCAGCATCGGCGTGCCACGGATCACGTAGGTGTAGAGCCACGCGATGCCGTTGACCAGCGGCTGCCGGGACACCCGCATCAAACCCAGCGGCAGCGCCACCAGCAGACCGAAGAACAGCGAAATCGCCAGCAGCTTCAAGGTTTCCAGCATACCGCTCATGTACAGCGGCAGGCTGGCCCAGACGACGTTGTAATCGAAGATCATAGCTCAGCCGCCTTGATGCCCACCGAGTAGCGTTTTTCGATGGCGCGCAGCAACAGCAGCGAGACACTGGTGATGACCAGGTACATCGCCGCCACCGCGAGGAAGAAGGTGAACGGTTCGCGGGTGGCATCCGCCGCCTGCTTGGCCTTGAACATCATGTCCTGCAGGCCGACCACCGAAATCAATGCCGTGGCCTTGGTCAACACCAGCCAGTTATTGGTGACGCCGGGAATCGCCAGGCGAATCATCTGCGGCACCAGCACCCGGAAGAACACCTGCAGGCTGCTCATGCCATAGGCCATGCCGGCTTCGGCCTGGCCCTTGGGAATGGCCATGAAGGCCCCGCGAAAGGTTTCCGACAGGTAGGCACCGAAGATGAAACCCAGGGTGAAGATACCGGCCAGCAGCGGATTGAGGTCGATGTAGTCGTCGTAACCCACCAACGGCGCCACGCGATTGAGGATGTCCTGGCCACCGTAGAAGATCAGCAGGATCAGCACCAGATCGGGTATGCCACGAATCACCGTGGCGTACAGGTCACCCAGCCAGGCCAGCCAGCGTACCGGAGACAGGCGCAGGGCCACGCCGAACAGACCCAGCACGATGGCCAGTGCCATGGACGACAAGGCGAGCTGCAGCGTCAGCCAAGCGCCATCGAGAATGACGGCCCCGTAGCCTTTCAACATGTAGAGATCCTCGCCCGAAGAATGAAAAATGGTGCAGACCGCGGTTTCCCGCCGTTTGCACCATCAGTCAGGTGACGCCTGCCGGCTTATTTGCCGTAGATGTCGAAATCGAAGTATTTGTCCTGGATCTTCTTGTACTCGCCGTTGGCGCGAATGCCTTCGATGGCCGCGTTGATGCGATCCACGTTGGCCTTGTCGCCCTTGCGCACGGCGATACCGATGCCGTCACCGAAGTATTTCGGGTCGTTGACCGACGGGCCGACGAATGCGTAGCCCTTGCCGGCGTCGGTGTTGAGGAAACCGTCCTGCAACAGGGTGGCATCGGCCAGCGTGCCGTCCAGTCGACCGGCGGCCACGTCCAGGTAGATCTCGTTCTGCGAGCCGTACGGCATCACTTCGACGCCCAGCGGCTTGAGCACCTCGGTGGCATACCGGTCATGGATGGTGCCGCGCTGCACGCCGATCTTCTTGCCTTTGAGCTCGGCCATGGAGTCGCTCACCTGGGTGCCGGACTTCATGACCAGACGCGCCGGAGTGGCGTAGTACTTGTTGGTGAAATCGACGGACTTCTTGCGGTCGTCGGTAATCGACATCGACGACAGAATGGCGTCGATCTTGCGGACCTTGAGGGCGGGAATGAGGCCGTCGAATTCCTGCTCGACCCAGGTGCACTTGACCTTCATCTCAGCGCACAGCGCGTTGCCGATGTCGTAGTCGAAACCGACGATGCTGCCATCCGGCGCCTTGGACGCGAACGGTGGGTAAGCGGCTTCGATACCGATCTTCAGCGGCTTTTCATCGGCGAACGAGGTCGCCGACAGCACGGACAGTGCCAATGCGCCAAACAGTGCAAGTTTCTTCATTGGGTGAGCTCCAGCGAAAATGGGCAGTATGGGCAAAGTGAGCGCAGGCCCAGAATGCGAAAAATGAGGCTGAACGGGCGACGCCACGAGGTCCGGCGAGTGAGCGCATTTTAACGGCACTGTGCCAGTCGATATTTCTTCAATGCGACAAGTAGTTACAGAAGCACCGAGACACCCAGACCAAGGGATTGACAGCCCATGCCGATTGTGGCTGAGCAAAAAGACGCGCAACCTGTCCATCAAGCAATTAGCGCGCCCATTATTGGCAAAGCCTTGGCAGACGGCAAGCTTGGGGTTGTGGGAGATGTTGCATGTGACAGGCGATGGGGCCTTGGGTGGCACCCGGCGCGGCAATGGCGTTACCGCAGTAACGCCAGCGCTGCCTGAACAACCTTGCGGGCCCCTTCGCGGGCAGAGGCCCCCGAGGTCGCGTCAACTCACGCGGAAGCGCGATGCATTTCCTTGTGGGTGTCGATCAACTGTTGCACCACCCCCGGATCGGCCAGGGTAGAGATGTCACCCAGCGAGTCGTACTCGGCCGTGGCGATCTTGCGCAGGATGCGCCGCATGATCTTGCCCGAGCGCGTCTTGGGCAGCCCCGGCGCCCACTGGATCACATCCGGCGAGGCGATGGGGCCGATCTCCTTGCGCACCCAGTTCTTGAGCTCCAGGCGCAGTTCCTCGCTGGTCTGCTCGCCACCATTGAGCGTGACATAGACATAGATGCCCTGCCCTTTCAGCTCATGGGGAACGCCCACCACAGCGGCCTCGGCCACCTTGGGATGGGCCACCATCGCGCTTTCGATCTCGGCCGTGCCCATGCGGTGCCCGGAAACATTGAGCACGTCATCGACTCGGCCGGTTATCCAGTAGTAGCCATCTTCGTCGCGACGCGCGCCGTCGCCGGTGAAGTACATGCCGCGAAAGGTCTTGAAATAGGTATCGACGAAACGGTCATGGTCGCCGTAGAGGGTGCGTGACTGGCCCGGCCACGAATCGAGAATCACCAGGTTGCCCTCGGCAGCGCCGTCGATCAGGTTGCCCAGGTTGTCCACCAGCGCCGGCACCACGCCGAAGAACGGTTTGGTCGCCGAACCGGGCTTGAGGCCGATCGCACCCGGCAGCGGGCTGATCAGGATGCCGCCGGTTTCGGTCTGCCACCAGGTGTCGACGATCGGGCAGTTCTGCTTGCCGACCGTGTTGTAGTACCAGTTCCAGGCCTCGGGGTTGATCGGTTCGCCTACCGAACCCAGCAAGCGCAGGCTCGAGCCATCGGCGCCCTCGACTGCCTTGGTGCCCTCGGCCATCATCGCGCGGATAGCGGTGGGCGCGGTGTAGAGGATATTGACCTTGTGCTTGTCGATGATTTTCGAGACACGGGTAATGTCCGGGTAGTTGGGCACGCCTTCGAACAGCAAGGTGGTGGCACCGTTGGCCAGCGGACCATAGACGATGTAGCTGTGGCCGGTGATCCAGCCGACGTCCGCCGTGCACCAGTAGACATCGCCCGGCTTGTAGTCGAACACTCGCTCATGGGTCAGCGCGGCGTACACTAGGTAACCGCCGGTGGTGTGCAGCACGCCCTTGGGCTTGCCGGTCGAGCCGGAGGTATAGAGGATGAACAGCGCTTCCTCGGCGCCCATTTCCTTCGGCGCGCAGGTGCTCGATGCCACCTCCAGCAGCGAGTGGTACCAGATGTCGCGATGACGGTTCCACTCGATCTCGCCACCGGTGCGCTTGCACACGATGACCTTCTGCACGCTGCTGGTTTCGGGGTTGGTCAGGGCGCGGTCGACGTTGGCCTTGAGCGCCGTTTTCCTGCCGCCCCGCAGGCCTTCGTCGGCGGTGATCACCACCTTGGACTGGCAGTCGATGATGCGCCCCGCCAGCGCCTCGGGCGAGAAGCCACCGAACACCACCGAATGCACCGCGCCGATGCGGGTACAGGCGAGCATCGCCACCACCGCCTCGGGAATCATCGGCATGTACAGGGTCACCACGTCGCCGCGGTGCACATCCTGGCCGCGCAGGGCGTTGGCGAACTTGCACACCTCGGCGTGCAGCTCCCGGTAGGTGATGTGACGGCTTTCGGAAGGGTCGTCGCCTTCCCAGATGATCGCGACCTGATCGCCGCGTTCGGCCAGGTGGCGGTCCAGGCAGTTGTAGGAGACGTTGAGGGTGCCGTCGGCGAACCATTTGATGTCGACATGGTGATCGTCGAACGAGGTCTGCTTGACCTTGGTGAAGGGCTTTATCCAATCGAGGCGCTGCGCCTGTTCGCGCCAGAAACCGTCCGGGTTGACCACGGACTGCTGGTACATGGCCTTGTAGGTCGCCTCATCGGTCAGCGTGGACGCCGCCACCTCTGGACGAACGGGATACAGGGAAGCCGCACTCATCTTTCATACCTCGGTTGAGTAGTTGTTGTTTTATACACCTGTTTTAAGGGTATCTGGCCCGTGCAGCCATTCGACGATGGTAGTACCGCTGCTTGCACCGATGCACGCCCAGACCCGCGGGATTAGTGCAGATTCGAATAAAACTGTTTATCCGAACCGGCTCTGTTTACCTCCACCGTGCACGCCTAGAATCGATTTCGCCAGCAACGGCACCGCGATCGACGAAGACTGCATCTCCCCACGAAGGCCTGTCGATCGCAACTTTCCCACTCTCAAGTTTCACACGTGACCTCACAAGGGCTGCGTGCACCCTGACGACTGCAAAACAGGAAAATCGACATGAAAGCTTTTTTGATTCTGGCGCTGATTGGCGCGAGCGGCATGGCCCTGGCCGATGAAACCACCACGGCTGCCACCGAAAAAACCACGGTGGAACCTTATGAGTATTCGCAGCACCCCGATATTGCTCACGTCATCTCGACTTCAGCGATTCCCAACGTCTGCGCCGTGGTCCCGGCACGCCTGACTTACGAAGATTCGCAGGGCAAGCGCCACATCATGGAATATCAGGTCATGGGCAACGGCTGTTCGAACAGCTGAACACCTCCCAGCGTCGGGGCTGCGGCCCCGCTGCTGGCCTGCACCAGAGCAACCCCGCCAGCAGCATCTGCATGAATCGCCACCCATCGCCGTCTCTCTTTTTGTGCCTCGTGCCTCTATCATGAGCGTCACGTAAGCCTGTCTTCATTTCTCGTGTGCGCCGGACACCCAGCCAGCCTGCCCGCACCTGCGCCCATCACCTGCTTCCGCGACGGATCTACCTATGCCCCACTCACAGCGCCCCATGACGGTCACGCTGCAAGTCGTCTCCATCGTCCTGTTCACCTTCATCGGCTACCTGAGCATCGGCATCCCGCTGGCGGTATTGCCAGGCTTCGTCCACAGCGACCTGGGCTACGGCGCGGTCATTGCCGGGTTGGTGATCAGCGTGCAATACCTGGCCACCCTGCTCAGCCGCCCGCAGGCGAGCAAGATCATCGACAACCTGGGCAGCAAGAAAGCAGTCATCTACGGCCTGGTCGGCTGCGGCATCAGCGGGCTGTTCATGCTGCTGGCCGGCTGGTTGCAAAGCTGGCCGGCGCTGAGCCTGACCAGCCTGCTGGCGGGTCGGATACTGCTGGGGTCGGCGGAGAGCCTGGTGGGCTCGGGGTCCATTGGCTGGGGGATTGGCCGCGTCGGCGCAGCCAACACCGCCAAGGTCATCTCCTGGAACGGCATTGCCAGCTACGGCGCCCTGGCCATCGGTGCGCCGCTGGGCGTGCTGATGGTCAAGCATCTGGGCCTGTGGAGCATGGGTGCGAGCATCATCGTGCTGGCTGGCGTGGGCATCGCCCTGGCCTGGAACAAGCTTCCCGCACCCGTGGTGGCCGGCGAGCGACTACCGTTCCTGCACGTGCTGGGCCGCGTGCTGCCCCATGGCACCGGACTGGCGCTGGGCGGTATCGGCTTCGGCACCATCGCTACCTTCATCACCCTTTACTACGCCAGCAATGCCTGGGACAACGCGGCACTGTGCCTGAGCCTGTTCGGTGCCAGCTTTATCCTCGCCCGGCTGTTGTTCGGCAACCTGATCAACCGCATCGGCGGTTTTCGGGTGGCTATCGTATGCCTCAGCGTGGAAACCCTGGGCTTGTTGCTGCTGTGGCTCGCGCCCAGCCAGGAGCTGGCCATGGCTGGCGCGGCGTTGACCGGATTCGGATTTTCCCTGGTATTTCCAGCGCTCGGCGTCGAAGCGGTCAATCTGGTGCCGGCGTCCAGCCGCGGTGCAGCCGTGGGGGCCTACTCGCTGTTCATCGACATGTCGCTGGGCATCACCGGGCCGGTGGCAGGCGCCATCGCCGCAGGCTACGGCTTCAGCGCGATCTTCCTGTTCGCCGCCGTGGCTGCGTGCGCCGGCCTGGGCCTGACCTTCTATCTATACCGGCGAGCGGCAAGCCTGCCACCAGCGCAAGACAAGCTGGTCTAGAACGGCATGATCTAGAAATCGATCCTGCCACGCCCGGCCTTGATCGCCCCGCGCTTGGTCTTGCCTTCCAGGCGGCGAGTCTTGGAGCCCAGCGTGGGCTTGGTCGGCCGGCGCTTCTTCTCTACCTTGGTGGCCAGCAGAATCAGCTCGCGCAGGCGCTGCAGGGCGTCGGCGCGGTTTTGCTCCTGGGTGCGAAACTGCTGCGCCTTGATGACGATCACGCCATCGCCGGTGATCCGGCTGTCGCGCAGCGCCAACAGGCGCTCCTTGTAGAACGGCGGCAGCGACGAAGCGCCGATGTCGAAGCGCAGGTGCACCGCGCTGGAAACCTTGTTGACGTTCTGCCCACCCGCGCCTTGCGCGCGGATGGCGCTGAGTTCGATTTCAGCGTCGGGCAGATGGACGGCGTTGGAGATTTCCAGCATGCAGCGCTCCGGTCAGGACGAGGGGTTCGACTTGAGGCGATAACACAGGTACATCCCGCCGATCCACAGAGGAATGGCATACACCGACACGCGGATGCCGGGAATCATCAGCATGATGATCAGGATGAACGCCACGAACGCCAGGCACAGGTAGTTGCCGTACGGATACCACAACGCCTTGAACAGCGGCACCTGGCCCTGGCGCTGCAAGTGCTGGCGAAACTTGAGGTGCGAGTAGCTGATCATCGCCCAGTTGATCACCAGGGTCGCCACCACCAACGACATCAACAGCTCGAGCGCCTGCTGCGGCACGAAGTAGTTCAATGCCACGGCCACCAGCGTGATCGCCGCCGACACCAGCAGCGCCCGAACCGGCACGCCACGGCCATCCACCTTGGCCAGTGCACGCGGCGCGTCGCCCTGCTCGGCCATGCCCAGCAGCATGCGGCTGTTGCAATAGGTGCCGCTGTTGTAAACCGACAAGGCTGCGGTCAGTACCACGAAGTTGAGCACGTGGGCAGCCGTGTCGCTGCCCAGCATCGAGAACACCTGCACGAACGGGCTGCCGCTGTAGGCATCGCCCGAGGCATTCAGGCTGGCCAGCAGACCGTCCCACGGCGTCAGCGACAACAGCACCACCAGCGCGCCGATGTAGAAGATCAGAATGCGGTAGATCACCTGATTGATGGCCTTGGGAATCACCGTCTTCGGGCTGTCGGCCTCGGCCGCCGTAAAGCCGAGCATCTCCAGGCCACCAAAGGAGAACATGATGATCGCCAGGGCCATGACCAACCCGCCTACACCGTTGGGAAAGAAACCACCGTGGGCCCAGAGGTTGCTGACACTGGCCTGAGGGCCGCCGTCACCGCTGACCAGCAGATAGCTGCCCAGGGCAATCATGCCGACGATCGCCGCGACCTTGATGATGGCGAACCAGAATTCGGTCTCGCCGAACACCTTGACGTTGGTCAGGTTGATGGCATTGATCATCAGGAAGAACACCGCAGCGGAGACCCAGGTGGGTATTTCCGGCCACCAGTAGTGCACGTACTTGCCGACGGCGGTCAGTTCGGACATGCCTACCAGGATGTACAGCACCCAGCAGTTCCAGCCGGACAGAAAACCGGGAAACCGGCCCCAGTAGCTGTGGGCGAAGTGACTGAAAGAACCGGCAACCGGTTCCTCGACGATCATTTCGCCCAGCTGACGCATGATCAGGAAGGCAATGAAGCCGCAGATGGCATAGCCCAGGATCATCGATGGGCCGGCGGACTTGAGCACGCCTGCCGAACCCAGGAACAGCCCGGTACCGATGGCACCGCCCAGAGCGATCAATTGGATATGGCGATTCTTCAGCCCACGCTTGAGCTGGTTTGGTTCAGTCATCAGGGAGAAGTCACTTCTTCGACGTTCGAGGTATCAAGAGTGCAATGGTCCGCCGCAGGCAAACCTTGTGGGAGCGGGTCTCTGCCCGCGAAGAGGCCCCCACCGACACCCCACAAAAAAACGCCAACCCTGGAAGGTTGGCGCACGTGGACATCAGTTGTCCTTACTCAGGCTTGGGCTTGCGACGGCCGAAGCCGGGACGCTGACCGGTGCCAGCGGCCGGGCCACGACGATTGCCCGACGGCGCGTCGTCCACCAGCTTGATGCCCGGGCGCTTTGCAGCGGGCTTGGCACCCGGCTTGCCGGCAGGCCTGGCTGGACGCTTGTTCATGTCCGCCGGACGCTCGGCCACGGCACTGCCACGACCGCTGTCCTTGCGCGCAGCCGGCGCCGAATCACCGCGGGGCTGACGGGCTGGACGCTGCTCGCCGGACGGCGCCGAATCGCCGCGCGGCTGGCGAGCCGGGCGTTGGTCGGTGGACGGCGCGCCGTCCTGGGCAGGGCGCAAGGTGCGCACGCGCTCGCCGCGGCCCATCGGGCGCGAGGATTTGCGCTGCATGCGCTCCAGCTTGTCCTTGGTCTTGGTGGTCATCGACGGCATGGCCACGGCGGTCAGGCCGACTTCGGCGCTCAGGGTATCGACTTCACCCTGGGTCAGCTCACGCCAACGACCCATCGGCAGGTCGGAGTTGAGGAATACCGGACCGAAGCGCACGCGCTTCAGGCGGCTGACCACCAACCCCTGGGATTCCCACAGGCGACGCACTTCGCGGTTGCGGCCTTCCATCACCACGCAGTGGTACCAGTGGTTGAAGCCTTCGCCACCCGGTGCCTGCTGGATATCGGTGAAGCGAGCGGGCCCGTCTTCCAGGATGACGCCGTTCTTGAGGCGCAGCAGCATGTCGTCGTCGACTTCGCCGCGTACGCGCACCGCGTACTCACGGTCCATTTCGAACGAGGGATGCATCAGGCGGTTGGCCAACTCGCCGTCGGTGGTGAACATCAGCAGCCCGGTGGTGTTGATGTCCAGGCGGCCGACGTTGATCCAGCGGCCTTCGCGCGGGCGCGGCAGGCGGTCGAATACGGTCGGGCGGCCTTCGGGGTCGTCGCGGGTGCAGATTTCGCCGTCGGGCTTGTTGTAGATGATCACGCGGCGCACGGTTTCCGAAGCTTCTTCGCGCTTGATCACCTTGCCATCGACGGTAATGGCGTCGTGCAGATCGACGCGCTGGCCGAGGGTCGCGACCTTGGCGTTGACCTTGATTCGGCCTTCGCTGATCCACGCCTCGACGTCTCGGCGCGAACCCACGCCGATACGGGCCAATACTTTCTGCAGTTTTTCGCCGGCAGGGCCGATTTCCTGGCTGCCGTCTTGCTGATCGAGATCTTTCATCGTAAGCACCTCCCGGTGGGTCGAATTGAATGCTGCTCGGCGCAGGCGCGCCGGAGGGCCGCGAATGATACGCGCAACACGGCGCCTGCGCATCAAAGGCTAGCCGATTTTTTCAGGCTTTCTTCTTTTTCCGCTTGGCGGTGCCTTTCATGTCTTTCAGGCGCTGCACCGCCTGCGCGTTCACGTCGCGCCGCTCGTCTTTGTCCATCTTCTTCCAGGCCTTGCACTCAGGCTTGGTCCGTCCGCAGGCGATGCAGGTGTCATCGGTGAACTTGCAGACGCTGATACAGGGGTTCTTGCTGCTCATGGATAACGGTACTCGAGGATGGCCGAAACGTTTGGACAACAGCCCAGCCAAATCGCGCCCACAAAAAAAGCGACCCGAAGGTCGCTTTCTTTGTTTGCTTCGAGGAGTTCAAGGCCTCGAAGCTTTGTATGGCGCAGCGGACGGGACTCGAACCCGCGACCCCCGGCGTGACAGGCCGGTATTCTAACCGACTGAACTACCGCTGCGTATCGCTCGGACTTGCGTCCGTTTGAAACCTGTTGACCCAGAACTTCGAAGTTCTCGATCGCTGACCCGGCGAACCGAATCAGTGTATAAAAATGGCGCAGCGGACGGGACTCGAACCCGCGACCCCCGGCGTGACAGGCCGGTATTCTAACCGACTGAACTACCGCTGCGCAGTGTGTGCTCTCTTGTTTCAGCACGTGTTGCTCTTCGTTGCGTTCTCAGCTGCATTCTAACGAAATGGTGGGTGATGACGGGATCGAACCGCCGACCCTCTGCTTGTAAGGCAGATGCTCTCCCGGCTGAGCTAATCACCCTTTGCTTCGCTGAGGCCGCGAAATTTACGCAGGTACCGAACCTAAGTCAATACCCTGTATGAAGTTTTTTTGAAAAAGGTGTTAAATGTCAGAGCTTGTGAAACCTTGCGGGCCTCTTCGCGGGCAGAGCCCGCTCCCACAGGATCCTTAGATGAACTGGGTTTGTGTGGGAGCGAGGCGGGCGGCGAGCCCTCTGCCCGCGAAGAGGCCTTCAGCCCTTACAACGCAGCCAGCCCGCGCGCCAGATCGGCCTGCAGGTCGCCAACGTCTTCCAGGCCTACCGCCACCCGGATCAAGCTGTCGCGAATCCCTGCCGCTTCGCGTTCGGCGGGCGACAGGCGCCCGTGCGACGTGGTGGCCGGGTGGGTAATGGTGGTCTTGCTGTCACCCAGGTTGGCGGTGATCGAGATCAGGCGGGTTGCATCGATGAAGCGCCAGGCGCCCTCCTTGCCTCCCTTGACCTCGAAACTGACCACGGCGCCGAAGCCTTTGGTCTGACGCTTGGCCAGTTCATGCTGGGGGTGGCTCGGCAGGCCCGAGTAATGCACCTTCTCGATGCCCTCCTGCGCTTCCAGCCACTCGGCCAGCACCTGCGCGCTCGCGCAATGGGCACGCATGCGCAGGTTCAGGGTTTCCAGACCCTTGAGGAAGATCCAGGCGTTGAACGGGCTCAGGGTAGAGCCAGCGGTGCGCAGGTAACCCAGCACCTCGTTCATTTCCTTGCTGCGACCGCACACGGCGCCGCCCATGCAACGGCCCTGACCGTCGATGAACTTGGTCGCCGAGTGCACGACGATGTCGGCACCCAGCGCCAGCGGCTGCTGCAGCGCCGGCGTGCTGAAGCAGTTGTCGACCACCAGCATGGCGCCCTTGGCCTGGGCCACGGCGCTCAAGGCCGTGATGTCGACCAACTCGGCCAGCGGGTTGGACGGCGACTCGACGAAGAGCAGCCTGGTATTGGCCTTGATGGCCCGTTCCCAGCCGCTGACGTCGGCCAACGGCACGTAGTCCACTTCGATGCCGAAGCGCTTGAAGTACTTCTCGAACAGGCTGATGGTCGAGCCGAACACGCTCTGCGACACCAGCACGTGGTCGCCAGCGCTGCACAGGCTCATGACCACGGCAGTGATCGCAGCCATGCCCGTGGCGAAGCCGACCGCCTGTTCGGCGCCTTCCAGGGCGGCCAGGCGCTCTTCGAAGGAGCGCACGGTGGGGTTGGTGTAGCGCGAGTAGACATTGCCCGGCACTTCGCCGGCAAAACGCGCCGCGGCATCGGCCGCAGTACGGAAAACATAGCTGGAAGTGAAGAACAGCGGATCACTGTGTTCGCCTTCCGGCGTGCGGTGCTGGCCGGCGCGAACCGCCAGGGTGTCGAACGACACCCCTTCGAGATCGCTATCCAGTCGCCCGGCATCCCATTCCTGTGTCATGCCGTTGCTCCCATTCAGTTGTTGTAGAGGTCTATGATCGCGCTGACCGCATGCGACTTGCTCTTGTTGGAGTCGTTGCGCGCCTGCTCGATCTTGTTCAGATAGAACGCGTCGATATCGCCGGTGACGTACTTGCCGTCGAACACCGCGCAGTCGAAGTTCTCGATCTTGACCTTGCCACCACCGACCGCATCGATCAGGTCGGGCAGGTCCTGGTAGATCAGCCAGTCGGCGCCGATCAGATCGGCCACTTCCTGGGTGCTGCGGTTGTGCGCGATCAACTCATGCGCACTCGGCATGTCGATGCCGTAGACGTTCGGGTAGCGCACGGCTGGAGCAGCCGAGCAGAAATAGACGTTCTTGGCGCCGGCTTCGCGGGCCATCTGGATGATCTGCTTGCAGGTGGTGCCGCGCACGATCGAATCGTCCACCAGCATCACGTTCTTGCCGCGGAACTCCAGCTCGATGGCATTGAGCTTCTGACGTACCGATTTCTTGCGCGCGGCCTGGCCGGGCATGATGAAGGTACGACCGATGTAGCGATTCTTGACGAAGCCTTCGCGAAACTTCACGCCCAGGTGGTTGGCCAGCTCCAGGGCCGCGGTGCGGCTGGTGTCCGGAATCGGGATGACCACGTCGATGTCGTGTTCGGGGCGTTCGCGCAAAATCTTGTCGGCCAGCTTCTCGCCCATGCGCAGGCGTGCCTTGTAGACCGAGATACCGTCGATGATCGAGTCAGGGCGGGCCAGGTACACGTGCTCGAAGATGCACGGTGCGTACTGGGGGTTGGGTGCGCACTGGCGAGTGTGCAGTTTGCCGTCTTCGGTGATGTACACCGCCTCGCCCGGCGCCAGGTCGCGGATCAGGGTGAAGCCGAGTACGTCCAGGGACACGCTTTCGGAGGCGATCATGTATTCCACGCCTTCGTCGGTGTGGCGCTGGCCGAACACGATCGGACGGATCGCGTGCGGGTCACGGAAACCGACGATGCCGTAGCCGGTGATCATGGCCACCACCGCGTAGCCACCGGTGCAGCGCTTGTGCACGTCGGTGACGGCGGCGAACACGTCTTCCTCGGTAGGCTGCAGCTTGCCGCGCACGGCCAGTTCGTGGGCGAACACGTTGAGCAGCACCTCGGAGTCCGAGCTGGTGTTGACGTGACGCAGGTCCGATTCGTAGATTTCCTTGGCCAGCTGCTCGACGTTGGTCAGGTTGCCGTTGTGCGCCAGGGTGATGCCATAGGGCGAGTTGACGTAGAACGGCTGGGCCTCGGCCGAGGTCGAGCTGCCCGCCGTGGGATAGCGCACATGGCCAATGCCCATGTGCCCGACCAGCCGCTGCATATGGCGCTGCTGGAAAACGTCCCGTACCAGCCCGTTGTCCTTGCGCAGGAACAACTTGCCATCGCTACTGGTAACGATACCGGCAGCATCCTGGCCGCGGTGTTGGAGGACCGTTAGCGCGTCATACAGCGCTTGATTGACGTTCGACTTACCGACGATACCGACGATGCCACACATGCGACGCAACCCCTACTTAATGAATCTGAACTGAGCACCACTCACTGCGCCTTGTTGGCCGGCAAGAGGTGTTCCTTGAACGGAATGTCAGCCGGTGCGCTGATTCCGCTGGCGAGCCACTGGCTGGACATCCCCAGAATGAGGTTTTTCGACCAGTCAGCAACCAAAAGAAATTGGGGCAGGAGCCGTGATTCCTGCCACCACGAATCCTGTTGAACGGGCCCCAGGCTCATCAGCCCGGCGGCCACCACCACCAGCAGGCCACCGCGCGCGGCGCCGAAGACCATGCCCAGGAAGCGGTCGGTACCCGACAGCCCGGTGACGCGAATGAGTTCGCCGATCAGGTAGTTGACCATGGCGCCGACCAGCAGGGTGGCCACGAACAGTACGGCACACCCGGCGATGACACGCGCGGATGGGGTCTGGATGTAGTTTTCGAAATAACCGGCGAGGGAACCACCGAACAGCCAGGCCACGCCACCTGCGACTATCCACGTGACCAGCGACAGGGCTTCCTTGACGAAGCCGCGTGTCAAGCTGATCAGTGCGGAGATGGCGATGATCGCGATGATCGCCCAGTCGACCCAGGTAAATGCCACGGTGCGGCCTGCATACGGATAAGGCGGCGCATTTTAGCAGAGCGCGGGCGCGGGAGTAAGCGGCGATTGTCGTCTGCACCGCAGCGCGCCCCTTCGCGGCCGCTGACCGCTCCTACAGCTTCCCGTAGGAGCGGTCAGCGGCCGCGAAGGGAGCGCCACGGCTCCACGGCTGACGAAGACTCAGCCGCGCTCGGGCTCGAAACGTACCACGAACCCCTGCAGCTTCTGCTGGCGGTTGATCACGTCACGCAGGCGCTCGGCCTCAGCGCGCTCGACCAGTGGACCGACGAACACTCGGTTCTTGCCATCGGCCGTACGCACGTAGGCGTTGTAACCCTGCGCACGCAGGCTCTTCTGCAAGGTGTCGGCACCGGCGCGGTTGGACAGGCTGGCCAATTGCACCGACCAGCTGACCGGCAGCCCATTGGGGTCGATCTTGCTGCCGGTGTCCGTCTTGGCGACCGGTGGCACCTTGGCCGCAGCGATGGGCGCGGAAGGCTGCACCGATTCCACCGGCTTCTTGGCAGATGCGGCAGGCGCGGCAGGCACCGACTGGATCGGCTGGCTAGGCGGGGCAGCCTGCGTCGCGGCCTGCGCTGGAACCGGCTCCGTCTCGATGATCTGCGGCTCGGGCACGGCAACCGGCTCGACCTGCACCTGAGGCGCGGCCGGGGCCTGCGGCGCTGCCGGGGCTTGTACCTGAACCTGGCGCACGGTTTGATCCTCGCGCGAAAACAGCATCGGCAGGAAAATCACCGCCAGCGCGATCAACACCAGGGCGCCGATCATGCGCTGCTTGAACACCTTATTGGGCAATGCCATCCACGTTCTCCCGTTCTATGTTGCCATACATCCATTTCAGGGCCTGGGCGACACAGTGGAACGAGCCGAACACCAGAATCTCGTCACCCTCGCCTGCGGCTTCGCACTGCGCTTCGAGCGCATCGGCGAGGCTGCCATGAGACGTCGTGGCAGCGCCAAGGTTCAGGAGCGCGGCGTCGAGTTCGGCGGCCGGACGACTGCGCGGTGTTTTCAGTGGTGCGACTGCCCAGTGCGCGATGACGGCTGCCAGCGGCTCGATCACCCCGACCAGGTCCTTGTCGGCGAGCAGGCCGAACACGGCCAGACGCCGGCCCGCAAGAGGCTGGCGCGCCAGCCGCTCGGCCAGAAAGCGAGCGGCGTGCGGGTTGTGGCCCACGTCGAGAAGAATTTCGACCGGCTTGCCGGCGTAACTCACCCGGTGACGGTCCAGGCGGCCGGCCACGCGGGTGTGCGCCAGCGCCCAACCCATACGTGCAGCGTCACGCGGCAGATCGAGTGCCACGTAGGCCTGCAGGGCCAACGCGGCGTTTTCCAGCGGCAGGCTGGGCAATGGCAACGACAGCAGCTCGACCGGGTAGCCTTCGACATCCACCCCGCGCCACGACCAGTGATCGCCTTGCGCGGTGAAGTCGTAGTCGCGGCCGCGCAGATAGAACGGGCAACCCAACGTGGCAACCTGCTCGAGCAATGGCTGCGGAGGGTCGATATCGCCACACAGTGCTGGCACGCCAGCACGCAGGATGCCGGCCTTCTCGAACGCCACCGACTCGCGGGTATCCCCCAGGTACTCGGCATGGTCCAGACCGATGCTGGTGACCACGGCCACATCGGCATCCACCAGGTTGACCGCATCGAGCCGACCGCCCAGTCCCACTTCCAGCACCACGGCATCCAGCTCGGCGCGCTGGAACAGCCAGAGCGCGGCCAGGGTGCCCATCTCGAAATAGGTCAGGGTAGTGGCGCCGCGCGCCGCTTCCACGGCGGTGAACGCCTGGCACAACTGGGCATCGGTGGCCTGCTGGCCGTCGATCAGCACTCGTTCGTTGTAGCGCAGCAGATGCGGCGAGGCGTAGACCCCCACTTTCAGATCGCGATCCTGCATCAGCGCCGCGATGAACGCGCAGGTCGACCCCTTGCCGTTGGTCCCGGTCACCGTGACCACACGCTCGGCTGGCTTGCCCAGGCCCAGGCGCTGCGCGACTTCGCGGCAACGGTCCAGGCCCATGTCGATGGCCGAAGGGTGCAGCTGCTCCAGATAGGCGAGCCACTGGCTCAGGCTGCGCTCGGTCATACGTTGGCGGGCGCCGGTGGAACCACAATGGGCTCGATCGGGGCGGCCACGTAGGTAGGCGTCGGCAGGCCCATGAACTGGGCCAGCAGGCTGCCCAGGCGCGGACGCAGTTCCTGGCGCGAAATGATCATGTCGATCGCACCGTGCTCGATGAGGAATTCGCTGCGCTGGAACCCTTCCGGAAGTTTTTCGCGCACGGTCTGCTCGATCACCCGCGGGCCGGCAAAACCGATCAGCGCCTTGGGCTCGGCGACGATCACGTCACCGAGCATGGCCAGGCTGGCGGAAACGCCGCCGTAGACCGGATCGGTCAGCACCGAGATGAACGGAATGCCTTCTTCGCGCAAACGCGCCAAGACTGCTGAGGTCTTGGCCATCTGCATCAGCGAAATCAGCGCTTCCTGCATGCGCGCACCACCGGAGGCGGCAAAGCAGATCATCGGGCAACGGTTTTCCAGGGCGTAGTTGGCGGCACGCACGAAGCGCTCGCCGACGATGGCACCCATGGAGCCACCCATGAACGAGAATTCGAAGGCGCTGGCCACCACGGGCATGCCCAGCAAGGTGCCGCTCATGGAGATCAGCGCATCCTTTTCGCCCGTCTGCTTCTGCGCTGCAGTCAGGCGATCCTTGTACTTCTTGCCATCACGAAACTTCAGGCGATCGACCGGTTCCAGATCGGCACCCAGCTCGGCGCGGCCATCTTCGTCGAGGAAGATGTTCAGACGCGCACGTGCACCGATGCGCATGTGGTGGTTGCACTTGGGACAGACGTCGAGGGTCTTCTCCAGCTCCGGACGGTACAGCACTGCTTCGCAGGACGGACACTTGTGCCACAGGCCTTCGGGCACCGAGCTTTTCTTCACCTCCGATCGCATGATCGAAGGGATCAGCTTGTCTACCAACCAGTTGCTCATGCTTTATTTCTCCAGTACCGGGGACTGCTGGCCTGGCCAGGTCCCGTGCATGCTCTTGAGCGTGTTCAGATATGAAACGAATACGTGGGCGAGCGTGGCGCAGGCTGCACACCTGCGTGCCGCGCGTTTCGCGAAACGTATGGACGGTGCCGAGCTGCCTGCCGTCACATGCTGCTCCCACGCACCGCTTTGAGGAAAGCGTCGATTTTGCGATGGTCCTTGATGCCCTTGCTCGACTCCACCCCGCCACTGACATCCACCGCCCAGGGTTTGACCTGAGCGACGGCCTGGGCGACGTTGCCGGCGTGAAGCCCACCTGCCAGCACGATCGGCTTGTCCAGGCCCGCGGGCACCAGCGACCAGTCGAAGGCTTCACCGGTGCCGCCCGGCACGCCGGCCACGTAGGTGTCGAGCAGAATGCCGCTGGCGTTGCGGTAGGCCCGGCAGGCCGCCTGCAGATCATCGCCGGCGCGCACGCGCAATGCCTTGATGTAGGGACGGTGGTAGCCCTCGCATTCTTCCGGCGTTTCGTCGCCATGGAATTGCAGCAGGTCCAGCGGCACGGCGTCGAGGATTTCACCCAGTTCGCACCGACTGGCATTGACGAACAGGCCGGTGGTGGTCACGAACGGCGGCAGCGCGGTGATGATCGCGCGTGCCTGTTGCACGTTCACCGCCCGCGGGCTTTTGGCATAGAACACCAACCCGATCGCATCGGCACCCGCGTGCGCAGCGGCCAGAGCATCCTCTATGCGGGTAATACCGCAGATTTTGCTGCGAACGGCTGACATGTCGGCGAGTACCTCGACTTGGCTGGGGAACGGCGGATGTTAGCAAATGCTGTCGGCGACGTCAGCCAGTGTGTCGAACCCGGTCAGGAAGTGCGGACCGATATAGCGCTCGGGCAGTGGGAACTCATCGCGGTACTCGACTTGCACCAGGTACAGCCCGAAAGGATGGGCCGTGACCCCGCCGGTTCGGCGTACCCGGCTTTGCAACACTTCGGCGGCCCATTCCACAGGGCGCTCGCCCGTGCCGATGGTCATCAGCACACCGGCGATGTTGCGCACCATGTGGTGCAGGAAGGCATTGGCGCGCACGTCGATGACGATCATCTTGCCGTGCTGGGTGACCCGCAGGTGATGCAGTTGCTTGATCGGCGACTTGGCCTGGCACTGACCGGCGCGGAAGGCACTGAAGTCATGGGTACCGACCAGCGCCTGGGCGGCGGCGGCCATGCGGGTGACATCCAGCGGACGGTGATTCCAGGTGATTTCCTCGCCCAGATGGGCGGGTCGGATCTGGTCGTTGTAGATGACGTAGCGGTAGCGGCGGGCGATGGCCTTGAAACGCGCATGAAAGTTGGGCGGCATGATCTTCGCCCAGGTGACACTGACATCATGGGGCAGATTGATGTTGGCACCCATGACCCAGGCTTTCATGCTGCGCTCGGCCTGGGTATCGAAATGCACCACCTGGCCGCAGGCGTGGACACCCGCGTCCGTGCGGCCGGCGCACATCAGCGAGACGGGCGAAGCGGCAACCTTGCCCAGGGCGTCTTCGAGGGTTTCCTGTACGGTGCGCACGCCAGAGGCCTGGCGCTGCCAGCCGCGGTAGCGCGAACCTTTGTATTCAACGCCCAAGGCAATGCGATAGAAGCCGTCGGCCGCCGATTCGGCGACCGCGTTGTCGATGTTTTGCACGAAGTTGCAGCCTGTTGGTTAAGCGATGGCGGCGATTATACCGGATCATGGAATTGCGGCGCTGCCTTCGCGGGCAGAGCCCGCTCCCACAAAGAGGGCCTCGATGTACAGCTGTGGGAGCAGGTTCGGGGGTCGGACGGCGACGGCCGCACCGCGTTACCGGCTGATGCGCCCTAGCATCTCGCGCGCCTCATCCTGCTGCCCGGTGCTGCCTTCCTTGATCACTTCACCGAGAATGTCGCGGGCGCCGTCGTTGTCACCCATCTCGATGTAGGCACGGGCCAGGTCAAGCTTGGTGCCAGCCTCGTCTCCCCCGTCGAGGTAGTCGAAATCGTCTTCGCCTTCGATCGGCGGGAGGTCTTCAGGCTTGGGGGGCACGGCGAACGGCTCGGCCATGGGTGTGCGGGCAAAACCGTCGGAGAGTTTTTCCAGTTCGGCATTGATCTCGTTCAGGCGCGATTCGGGTGCCTGTGGCTCCTCGGCGTCATCGGCCAACGACAGATCGAAATCTTCCGGCAACGTCGTCTCGGGTTCGTCGGTCGAATTGCCCGCTGCAGCTTTCTGCTCGGCCAGCAAGGTGTCGAAGTCGATGTCCGCGCCTGCCGTCGGCGCGGGGTCCGGGGTGTCATCCAGGTTGAGGTCGAAATCGGTATCGAAGGTGCCGTCCAGCGAGTCGGCGGACCCTGGCTCGTCGTGCAGCAACTGCTTGACGTACTCGGCGTCCATCTGCGCTGCCGCGGCGGCTGCACCGGCAGCGGCGGCGGCAACACCGAGCATGGCAGGGAAGCGCGCTTTCAGACGCTCGACGTCGGCATGGTTCTGGCCGGTGGCGATCAACTGCCGCTCCTGGCCGACGAAGCCATCACGATCACCTTGCAGGCCATACACTTCCATCAATTTCAGGCGCAGATCGCTGCGCTTGGGCTCGCGCTCGGTCGCCGCTTCCAGCAGTTCGGCAGCATGATTGAGGCGGCCGCGGGCAATGCTCTGCTCCACTTCGGCGAACAGCCCTTCATCGGTGTCGATGCTGGGGCGCAGCGGCGGCGTAGGCAGCACGGTCGGCGCGGGCGCCTCGGCGAAGGTAGCCGGTGCGGCACTGGCCCTGGCGCCCGCTACCGAGGCGGCCACCATGGCCGGGGTCAGGTGCACGGTCGCCGCCGGGCGCTCCAGCCCTTCGAAGCTGTTGGGCGGCAAATCGAGATCCGGGCCGTGATCGGGCTCTTCGGCCAGCGCGCGGGCCATGCGCATGTGCTTCTCGGCCTCCTGCTGCGCCTTGCGGCGGCGGGCCAGCAGCAACAGCAGCAAGAGCAGCGCTGCAAGGGCACTGGCACCGACCACCATCAGCAGGGTCGAGTTGTCGCTGGGCTGCTCGGCAACCGCGTCGTCGGCGGGGTCGGTGGTCGCATCCAGCGGCTCGCCCTGAGGCAAGGCCGGCGTACTGGCGGCAGCGTCGGGATTGACCTGCTCGGTGGCACCGGGTACCGCCGGTGCCGGAACCAGCGCGGCGTTGACCGGGGCATCGGGATCGCCCTCGGCAGGCTCGCCGCTGGCATCCGCAGGGGCCAGCGCCTGCGCCGGCGCCAACGCTTCGGCCGGCACCGGTACATCGGCGCCCGCTGCCTGCATCTTGGCCAGTTGGTCGTTCTTGAGCTGAATCAGTTTCTGCAACTTGTCGAGCTGGCTCTGCAGGTCGGCGTTGCGGCTGCGCAATTCTTCGTTGTCACGGCGCGTGGAGTCCAGGGCTTCCTGGGTCACCGCGAGTTTCTGGTCGAGGGCCCTGGCATCGCCCGCCGGGCCGTTGGCCTCGCTGGCGCCTGACACCAGGCTGAGGTTGTCTTGCGGCGGCGCGGCGGCCGGCGCCGGAGCACCGTTGCCACGACGCGTGGCATCGACCTGCTGCGCCCGCGGACCGAGGCGACGGCCTTCGCGCCAGGCAGCATTCTGCCGCGCGACTTCGGCCACAGCTGGGCCCGGCGCGGTGGCCGCGGTCTGCTGGGCGTCCGGCATGCGCAGGACCTGCCCGGTCTTTAGACGGTTGATGTTGCCGTCGAGGAACGCGTCGGGGTTGAGCGCCTGGATGGCCAGCATGGCTTGCTGGACCGAGCTGCCCTGACGATTGCGCGCAGCGATCTCCCACAGGGTGTCACGCGAACCCGTGGTGTAGGACGCCTGGTTGGCACTGGCGGCGGGAGCGCTCAGCGCCGGCTGCGGTGCATTCTGCGCCGCCTGGGCCGCCTGCGGGGCAAACTGCGCGGGATCGAGCAGCATGCTGTAGTCGCGCAGCAGACGGCCGCTGGGGAAATTGACCTGGACCAGGAACTTCACCAAGGGCGCCGACAAGGGTTGCGTCGAGGTCACGCGGATGACGCTGCGGCCACTGGCGTTGATCACCGGCGTGAAGCGCAGGCTGTCGAGGAAAGCCTGGCGCTCGACGCCCGCCTTGCTGAATTCCTCGGCCGGGGCCAGCACTGGCTGCACCTCGGCGGCAGTGAGGCCGCGCACATCGAGCAGTTCTATCTCGGCGAGCAGGGGCTGGTTCACCGCGGACCTGAGGGTCAACTCACCCAGCTCCAGGGCGTTGGCGATACCGGAGGACAGCGCCGAAGCGGCAGCCATTGCTAACACCAGTTTGCGAACTTGAACCATGGCCTAATCCTTGTCTGAACATTCCTCGGCAAGCGAGAAGAAGCTTGCGCTGTCGCATGCGAACAGCTGGGCAAAACGGGCGAACTGTCTGCAAATTGTCGGCAAGTATCTTTTAGCCATGACCTTTAATCAACAACTCGGCCACTTGTACCGCATTCAAGGCGGCGCCCTTGCGCACGTTGTCCACCGTGGCCCACAGGCTCAGCGCCTGGGGATCGTCGATACCGGTGCGTACACGACCCACGTACACCACGTCCTGGCCTACCGCATCGCCCACTGCTGTAGGGTAGTCGTCTTCCACCGTTTCGATCCCGGGCGCCATGGCCAGGGCCTGGTTGATGGCCGCAAGGTCCAGCGTCGAGCCGGTCTGCAGCGCGATGCTGTAGCTGTCGCCGAAGAACACCGGTGCCTGCACGCAGGTCACCGAAATCTTCAGCGCTGGCATGCCAAGCAGCTCGCGCAGTTCGTCGACCAGCCGCCGCTCCAGCGGCACATGGCCCTGCGCGTCGGGCGTACCGACCTGCGCCAGCAGGTTGAAGGCGATCTGGCGGTCGAAGAACTGCGGTTCCAGCGGGCGCACATTGAGCAGCTCGGCCGTTTGCCGGGCCAGTTCGCTGACAGCCTCGCGGCCCAGGGCCGACACGGCCAGGCAGGCGGTCACGTGCACCTGCTGCAGATCCAGCACGGCGCGCAAGGGTGCCAGGATCACGGCCAGCGCAGTGGCGGCAGCGCTGGGGCTGGCGACTTGCACGGGCAGCGGCAGATCGCTCAGCACGGCGGCATTGGCTTCCGGGACCACATTGGGAGCCTGGGACGCCGGCAGGCCGGCCGACAGATCGATGACCGTGCAACCGGCCGCCGTAGCACGCGGCGCCAAGCTGCGCGTCACCGCAGGGCCGGCGGCGAAGAACACCAGCTTGACCAGACTGAAATCGAACTGATCGACTTCACGCACCCGCACGTTCTTGCCGCGAAAGGCCACCGACGCACCGGCCGATTCGCTGCTTGCCAACAGGTGCAGCGCACCCACCGGGAAATCGCGCTCTTCGAGAACCTGCACGAGGGTTTCGCCAACCGTCCCGGTGGCGCCGATCACGGCGATGTCGAAAGTCTTGGGCATGGGCAGGGTCCTTGGGAAATGAACAGGCCGCGCACTTTATCGGTTATCGGCCGCGCTGTCCTCGCAGCAGACAGGCGCCGCAGTGCACCTGCCTCACCGCGGCGCGCCCTTCGCGGCCACGGACCGCTCCTACGGACAACCTCGTAACCTGCGCAGGAGCGGTCATCGGCCGCGAAACAGGCGCCGCGGTGCCCCTGACCCACCGCCGTGCGCCCCTCGCGGCCACGGACCGCTCCTACGGACAACCTCGTAACCTGCGTAGGAGCGGTCATCGGCCGCGAAACAGGCGCCGCGGTGCCCCTGACCCACCGCGGCGCGCCCTTCGCGGCCACGGACCGCTCCTACGGACAACCTCGTAACCTGCGTAGGAGCGGTCATCGGCCGCGAAACAGGCGCCGCGGTGCCCCTGACCCACCGCCGTGCGCCCTTCGCGGCCACGGACCGCTCCTACGGACAACCTCGCAACCTGCGCAGGAGCGGTCATCGGCCGCGAAACAGGCGCCGCGGTGCCCCTGACCCACCGCGGTGCGCCCTTCGCGGCCACGGACCGCTCCTACGGACAACCTCGTAACCTGCGTAGGAGCGGCCGCGATGGCTCAGTCTTTCTTGTCTTTCTTGAAGGCGGCTTCCAGCGCATCGTTGATGGTGCGCAGTACCTTGACTCGCGCCCAGCGCTTGTCGTTGGCCTCGACCAAGGTCCACGGTGCCACTTCGCTGCTGGTACGATCGACCATGTCGCCCACGGCGTCGCGATAGGCACCCCACTTTTCGCGGTTGCGCCAGTCGTCTTCGGTGATCTTGAAACGCTTGAATGGAATCTGCTCGCGCTCTTTGAACCGTTCCAGCTGGGTCTGTTCATCGATCGCCAGCCAGAACTTGACCAGCACCACACCGGCATCGGTCAGTTGCTCTTCGAAGTCGTTGATCTCGCCATAGGCACGCATCCAGTCGGCCGGACTGCAAAAGCCTTCGATCCGCTCGACCAACACGCGACCGTACCAGGAGCGGTCGAACACGGTGAACTTGCCCCGCGCCGGCAATTGCCGCCAAAAGCGCCACAGATAGGGCTGGGAGAGTTCGTCCTGGGTTGGCGCGGCAATCGGCACGATGTGGTATTGACGCGGGTCGAGCGCGGCGGCGACACGCTTGATCGCTCCTCCCTTGCCCGCCGCATCGTTGCCTTCGAACACCGCCACCAGGGCGTGACGGCGCATGCGCTTGTCGCGCATCAGGCCTGCCAGGCGAGCCTGCTCGGCAATCAACTGGCGTTCGTAATCGTCCTTTTCCAGATGCCGGCTCAAATCCAGGCTGCCGATCAGGCTGCGTTTGTCGATGCTTTCACCGATGTTCGCCACGGCCTTGCGCACTGGCTCGGTGGGCGCCTTCAGCGCTGCCTGCAATCCTTCGAGCAGAATCTGCCCGACCGCCAGGCTGCGGTAGTTGGCATCCACACCTTCGATCACGTGCCACGGCGCGTAGTCGCGACTGGTGCGCCGCACCACGCGTTCGCCGAAGCGCACGAAGCGGTCATAGGTCCTGGACTGCTGCCAGTCCAGCGGGCTGATCCGCCAGCTGTGCAACGGATCGTCACGCAATGACTTGAGCCGCGCCTTCATCTGCTGCTTGGACAGGTGAAACCAGAACTTGAAGATCAGCGCACCTTCGTCGCAGAGCATGCGCTCCAACCGCTGCGCGCCGTTGATGGCCTGCTCCAGACGGCCATCCTTGATGTCGCCATGCACCCGATCCTGAATCATCTGGCTGTACCAGTTGCCGAAGAACACCCCCATGCGGCCCTTGGCCGGCAACTGGCGCCAGTAGCGCCAGGCCGGTGGTCGCGCCAGTTCCTCGTCGGTCTTTTCATCGAAGGTGCGCACCTCGATCAGGCGCGGGTCCATCCACTCGTTGAGCAACTTGACCGTCTCGCCCTTGCCCGCCCCTTCGACGCCGTTGATCAACACGATCACCGGAAAACGCGCTTGCTCCTTGAGCTCGTACTGGGCTTCCAGCAGCGCTTCGCGCAGGGCAGGCAGACGAGCCTCGTAAGTGTCCTTGTCGATGGCGTGACCAATTTCGGCGGATTCGAACATGGGGCAGGCATTCCTCTTCGGTTAGCTTGAGCGAGCCTCGCTGGGCGAGGTGGTGCTTTGCGTATCGCTACTGAAGCCGACCCGCTCGAGCAGGGTTAGTTCGGCCAGCAAGGCGTTCTCGGCACCCTGGCGACGTCGGGCGATGTCATTGGCGCGCCGCAGGTAATCGCCGCTGCTGCCGGGTTCCTGGCGTTCGTCGAGGACGCTCAATTCCTCGGCGAACGACGCCAGACCTCGTTCCAGTGTGCTCGCATGGCGTTCACGCAGGTAGTCGGTCCAGAATGCCTGGCGGATCATGAACGCGGCGAAGTCCGGTGCGGCTTCGGCCTGCAGCACCTCGGCCTGTGCGGCGTCGTAGATGTCGACGCCGATACCGGCCGTGGCGGCATAGGCCATGCTCTGCGGCTGGCCGGGCAAGGCCAGGCGACGGGCCAGATAGGTCCGCAGCGCCATGCGCACTTCTGCCTCGTCGACGCTCACACCCAGGCGCCGACGCTCGGCAATGATGCGCCGGGCAATGACCTCCAGCCGGTCGAGCCGGAACAGTCCACGGGCCAGCTCGTACAGGCGTTCGCCACGCTGGGCCCAGGTTGCGCCCTGCAAGGCGTAATGCTGGAGCACATGCACTTCCATATCACTGAACATCAACCGCTCTCCATCCACGCAGGTGTCCAACCCCTGGGCCATGGTGTACAGGCGTTGACGCAACTGGCGATTGGCCGATGCACCGGCAACGACATTCCAGACGCGCCGGGTCAGTTCGGTTGGACTGCGGGTGTAATCCGGTGTGTGACGCAGATTGTCGATCAAGCGGGTGAAGGCCTCGGAGCCGTCTTCATCGACCAGCCCCTGCCACAACTGTGCGCGATGGCGTCGCTCCACCTCGCTGGCACCCTGCAGCCACACATCGACCAGCGGGCGGCCGGCCCTTGCCGAGTGCACATCGTTGGTCCGATGGGCGAAGAACTGAAAACGCCGGTGTGGCCTGGGGCTATCCAGCTGCCTCAAGCTGAAGTCATCCAGCCTGTTGCGATCCATGAAAACGTCCACACCCTGCCCTTGGCTCATCTCGGTGAACACCGAGTCGGGAATATGGCGCAGCCGGGTGCGGTACAGGTTCAGGGTGCGCAGCGCGGGCAGCCGCGAAGCCCACTGTGGCCAGCTGGGCAGCACCAGACCGGCGAGATTGAGTTGCTGCAGCCTGGAGAAACCGCTGGAAGTGGCTATCGGCCCCGGAAGATTGCCGCTCAGGCTCAACAGGGTCAGGTCCGGCAGACGTCCCAGGCGGTCGAGCAGCGCCTGGTCCAGGGTCAGGTTGCAGAGCGTCAGGTCCAGTTCGGTCAGCTGCGTCAGACGATCGACCGCTTCGGGCAACTGGCCCAGGTTGCACTCACGCAAGGTCAGGCTACGCAACTGCGAAAAGCTGGCCAGCAAGTTGGTCAGCGCCGGCGCGTCCACCGTGCTGCCGGTCAGGTTCAGGTGCGTGACGAAGCGCAGATCGGCGTTCAGGCCGGGAAAATCCAGCAGCGGCGCGTAGGTCAGGTTCAGATGATAGTGGTGTCCGTTGGCCGCACGTTCGGAAGGCAGCTGACGGCGCCAGGCGATGTCCAGACGCGCCGTGACGTCGGCACGGTAATGCATCAGGTCGCCTCTGCTGGCGTTGTAGCGGGCCGGCAGGTTGGCCGGGGCCGGTCGGTGCGCCCACGCTTGCAGCTGAGCGTGCATCTGCGAGCGCTCGGAGGCCAGGTTGTCCAGCCCCAGCATGATGTCGGCGCGGCTCATGCCGGCTTGTTCGTACAGTCCCAGCAGTTCGCGGGCAGCAGGCTCGCTGGTGCCCGGATAGAGGCCGCGAATGCGTGCCACCAGCACCCGTCGCGACAGGGCCACCTCTCGCCTTCCGCTCATGGGGTAACCCACGCGCCCGTAGCCGTCGCGCATCGGTGCCCTGAAGCTTTCCGGCAGAGGGGTCTGGCCCAGCCAGCGTGCACAGGCATCGCGGTGAGCGAAGGCGTAGTCACGCACCGCATCGGCCGACGCGGTGTCGCCCAGTACCTGCTTGATGGCCCGTTCCAGCTCGAGGCTGTCCAGCGACTGCGCGGTGCCGAAGCACAGGCCTTCGAAGGCGCGATTGAGCCGTTGGCACTGCTGATAGGCACGCGCGCGCTCACTCGACTTCAGGGGAATGCGTCGATTGACCAGCATTCGCGCCTGTTCGCCAGGCGCCACGCCGAGCAATACCTCCTCGGCTGCGGCGACGCTCAAGGCGGGAAAATCCCTGCAAATGAGCTGGGTGGCCTGACCGCTGCCAAAATGCGTGGCGTCGTAGAGCTGTTCGAAACGTACCTGCGCGGCAGTGTCCGCAAGCCCGGCGCGTTGCACCTGGCGGTGCAGGGCAAAACGTTGCAGGGCATCGACCAGCAAGGCAGTGGGTTTGTCGGCCTGGGCATAGACCGCGTCCAGCAAGGTGGGCGGCAACCCGGTACTGGCCAGCGCCCGATGGATATCCTCTGAATCCATGCCCGACAGCCGCCAGCCCAGGCGGTCACGCAGGGTGGTGCCGGTCACCTCGGGTTGCTGCTCGGCGGCCAGCCGCCAACCGGCACCCGTTTCCTCGATCAGTGGCAGGTAGGCATTCGCGTCGCGCGGATGGGTAATGCGCCACCGCTGGTACCGATCGTCGAAGCGAAGGTCATGCACGCGCCCGTCGATGACCACGCTGTCACGTGCTTCGTCGTGATAGAGCCGATCGGTATCGGGCAGCAGGTCGGCAGGCAGGCCCTGGGCAGCAACGTAGTCGTCGAGGTTGGGACGCCACAGGTGCTCGCGGCCATCGGCGAGCGTCACCGGGAGCAGTTCCGCCAGCTGGGTATCGGCGGCAACGGCAGGCACTCTGGGCGCGACCCAGCTGCGGCCCGCCTGCACCGCGCCGGCGAACACCGCCATGGTCGCCAGATTTTCGACCACGCTCATGGCATGGCCGAAGGCGGCATGATCATCGCCCTGGCGCCAATCGTCGACGCCACTGAACACTTCCTGCAACAGCTGGGCCGCAGCGCAGGTCAGCATGGCCGCACCCAACGCCGGGACCAGCAGGCCGGCGATATTGAGCAGGGTCGTTCCGGCGTCCAGATAACGCCGGCGTTCACGCTCCCGGATGATGGCGTCTTCGTCGGCGGTCGGCACCGCCATCACTCGAGCATCCTGGTAGGTCTTGAGCAAGCGATCATTATGTTGCAGGTCGAACAGGTCACCGACGACCGCACGCTTTTCCAGGTTCAATCGCTTCAGCCAAGCGCCACCGGAGCCGGCGAGCCGCTGCTGCAGACGCTGGTCGAACGGCGCAGCGAACTTCTCGCCCACCAACGAGCAGACATATCGCTGGAAATCGGGCCGCTGGAGTTTTTCTCCCAGGCGTTCGGCGAAGGCCTGGAACGAAGGGTATTGCTTGATCGGGTGGTCGGGTTCGCCGGGCATCAGCACCACACAGCGACCGTCGACGGTCGATTCGATCAGTTGCACGCCGTACAACGCCACGGCAGCGAAATCGGCGCTGCCCAGCAGGCGCAGCCAGTGATAGCGCACCGCGTTGCCCGCCCAGGTCGGGGGAGCCGCTTGGGCAACCTGCAGCAGCAGACGATAGCCGTCTTCCTCGACATCGCCGCGCAAGCGGGCAATGTGGGCCAGCACTGCGAGATGGGCCTGGTCATTGCGTTTGAACAGCGCCGCCACCCGCTCGGGTTGGTCGTCGGGCTTGAACACTGTGTCCAGGTGAGCCTGGTAGCGCTGGCCCAGGTCCAGGCGCCGGCAGGCAGTGGCGAATCGCTGGGGGTCGAGGGCGATTGCCGGTTTTTCCTGGCGGGCGCGAAAGTCGATGTCTTTGCCGGCAGTGAAGTATTCGACACCGCCGCTTGGCAGCACCATCGAACCCGGCGCAAAGCTCAGGTTCGCTTCGAAATTCTGCATGGCGGCAACCAGCAGGTTCTGTTCAATCGCCCAGCGATGACTGAAGCCCATGCCGACGTTGTGCATGGCGCGCACCAGCACATAGCCGCGCGGATCAATGTCGAGCTGGCACTGCCTGCGGATCTCCTGCCCGACCAGGTCGGCACAGAACTCGGTGACGTCGCGCAGCCCGGCCAGTACAGGGGCGAGGGCGCGTTTGGCGGCGTGGCTTTCATTCTGACTGGCGCTCAACGCCTCGCGCATCGCCGGGCTGGCCTGGCTCAGCCAGGTCGGCAACCGCTGCGCGACGATGCGCGCATGGCGGCGGTCCCGGGCGGTGCCGCCCTGGCTCATTGGGGGGTAGATCGCGTGCATGATCGGCTCCTTGCCGAAAGGGGAGCGCGCACGGTAGCCCGCGCCACAGCCGCCAGAGGCTGCATTAATAACCACCTGCAGACCGCAGTGGCCGCCGCCGCGCAGCCATCGCAGCGGCCTGGCGCTGGCGAAGCAGAGCCTGCGCGCTACAATGCCTGCTCGCCTATTGCCGAAGCCGTCATGAAAACCCCGAGCACCCTCGCCCAGCTGGACTGGACCGACACCGGTCATCCTCGATCGCGCGCCTTCGGCGACGTCTATTTCGCCGCCGACGGCCTGGCCGAAAGCCGCCATGTGTTCATCGAGCAGAACCGCTTGGCAGAACGCTTCGCCGCCCTCGCCGACGGCGAACGCCTGGTGATCGGCGAAACCGGCTTCGGCACCGGGCTGAATTTTCTCTGTGCGTGGCAGTGCTTCGCCGCCTCGGCTGCACCGACTGCGCGCCTGCACTTCATCAGCGTGGAAAAGTATCCGCTGAGCGCTGCGGACCTGACCCGAGCCCTGGCGCTGTGGCCAGAGCTTTCGGCCTGCAGCGAGGCGCTGCTGGCGCAGTACGTGGCGGTGCATGAAGGCTTCCAGCGCCTGGTGTTCGACGGCGGCCGGGTGACCTTGACGTTGCTCATAGGCGATGCGCTGGAACAGCTGCCGTGCCTGGACGGGAAGGTCGATGCCTGGTTCCTCGACGGGTTCGCTCCGGCGTGCAACCCGGCCATGTGGACACCCCAGCTGTTCGCCGAACTGGCGCGGCTGGCGGCGCCCGGCGCAACGCTGGCCACGTTCACCAGCACCGGCTGGGTTCGTCGTGGCCTGGCGGCCGTCGGCTTCAAGATGAAACGAGTGCCGGGCATCGGCAACAAATGGCATGTATCCAGAGGCGTGTTCGTGGCCGACGCCGCCGTGGCAACACCCGCCGTCAGGCCCTGGTTCGCCCGCCCCGAGCCGGTAACCGGCGAACGCCACGCGCTGGTCATCGGTGCCGGCCTGGCAGGATGCGCCACCGCTGCCAGCCTGGCCGCGCGCGGTTGGCGGGTGTCGCTGCTCGAGCGTCATGCCGAAGTGGCTCGGGAAGCCTCGGGAAATCCGCAGGGCGTGCTGTACCTGAAGCTGTCGGCCCACGGTACGGCCCTTTCGCAGTTGATTCTGGCGGGCTTCGGCCACACGCGCAGGCTGCTTGCGCAGCTGCAGCGCGGTCGCGACTGGGACGCCTGTGGCGTTCTGCAGCTGGCCTTCGACGACAAGGAAGCGCAGCGCCAGGGGCAACTGGCCGACGCATTCCAACCCGAACTGCTGCACCTGCTGGACCGTTCAGCGGCCCAGGCGCAGGCAGGCGTCGACTTGCCCAGCGGCGGCCTGTTCTACCCCGAGGGTGGCTGGGTCCACCCGCCTGCCCTGTGCCAGCACCTGGCGCGTCACCCACGCATCACCCTGCTGCGCCATCACCACGTGGCAGACCTGCGCCACCTCGACGGCCAATGGCACGCGTTCGCCGACGACACCCTTCTGGCCTGCGCCCCAGTAGCCGTGCTGGCGTGCGCCGCCCAGGCCAATGCCTTCGCCCAGACCTGCGCCTTGCCACTCAAGCGCATCCGCGGGCAAATCACTCGCCTGTCGGAGACACCGCGCAGTGCGGCACTGTCGACGGTAGTCTGCGCCGAGGGCTACATCGCCCCCGCCCGATCGGGCGAACACACGCTGGGCGCCAGCTTCGATTTCCACAGCGAAGACCTCACGCCCAGCCACGCGGACAACCTCGACAACCTGGCCCTGCTCGAGGCGATTTCCCCTGACCTTGCCGTGCGTCTGGGCGCTGCGCTGCTGCCCGCCGAACGCTTGCAGGGCCGGGCCGGATTTCGCTGCACCAGCCCGGACTACCTGCCGATCATCGGGCCGGTCGCCGACGCGCAGGCATTCGCCGAGCGCTTTGCGATCCTGGCCAAAGATGCCCGCCAAGTGCCTGAACAGCCCTGCCCCTGGCTGCCCGGGTTGTACGTCAACAGCGGCCATGGCTCGCGCGGGCTGATCACCGCGCCGCTGTCGGGTGAACTGATTGCCGCCTGGCTGGACGACGAACCGCTGCCGCTGCCTCGGGAAGTGGCCTGGGCCTGCCATCCGAATCGCTTCGCGCTGCGGCGGCTGATACGCAACAAAGCTTGAACCTGCATGGGGGGCCGGACTCTCAGTCACAGCCCCTCGCCGTTGCCGCGGCCCGAGGGCCGCAGCATCACCGTCATGAAGAACCTGCCCATGTTGCATATCCAGGGTCTGCACAAGACCTACGCCACACCGCAAGGCCCACTGCCGGTGCTGCAGGGCATCGACCTGCAACTGGAGCGTGGCGCCAGCCTGGCGCTGATGGGTGAATCGGGCAGTGGCAAGAGCACCCTTTTGCATCTGGTCGCGGGGCTGGACATGGCCGACAGCGGTCGTATCGAAGCGGCCGGGCAGGTGCTCACGCAGATGAACGAGCGCCAGCTGGCGCGCTGGCGGCGCTGCGACATCGGCTTGATCTTCCAGCAGTTCAACCTGATCAGCAGTCTCAACGTGGCCGACAACCTGGCCTTTCAGGCCCGCCTGGCCGGTCGCCTGGACCCAGCCTGGCAGCGCGAACTGGCTGAACGCCTGGGCTTGTCGGCACTCCTGCAGCGGTATCCGGAGCAACTGTCCGGCGGGCAACAACAGCGCGTGGCCCTGGGCCGTGCATTGGCCTCGCGGCCGCCCCTGCTGCTGGCCGACGAACCTACCGGCAACCTCGACGAAGCCACCAGCGAGCATGCGCTGGACCTGATGCTCGAGTTGCTGCGGGCCAGTGGCAGCACGCTACTGATGGTCACTCACAGCCCTCTGGTGGCGGCCCGCCTGGAGCGACGCGTGGTGCTGCAGGCCGGTCGCATCGTTGCCGGGACGGATCGCTGACGTGGCGGTGCTGTACTGGACCCTGCGCAGCCTGCTCAGCCATTGGCGCCGGCATCCGGTACAGGGCGTGGCGCTGATCACCGGCCTGTGGCTGGCCACTGCGTTGTTCACCGGCGTGCTCGCCTTGAACAGCCAGGCACGACAGAGCTATGCCCTGGCCAGCCAGATGGTCGGTGGTCAGGCCCAGGCCAGCATCGTTGCCCGTGACGGCGCCGACCTTGCGCAATCGACCTTCATCGCACTGCGCCTGCAGGGCTGGCCAGTCTCTCCGGTGCTCGAGGGCCGGATCACGCTGCCCGCGCACCCGCAGCTGCGCCTGCAAGTGATGGGTATCGAGCCGTTGACTCTGCCGGCAGGCAGCCCCGTGGCCGGCGAGGTGCCGAGCAGCGATGACCTGAGCGCGTTCATCGGCGCACCCGGCCGTACCTGGGTGGCGCCGCAGACCTTGCGCGAGCTTGGCGTGGAGGAAGGTGCACGGTTGCCCGTCGGCACTGGCGCAAACCTTCCTCCCCTGCAGGCCCGGGCACAGATGGCACCCGGTGTGCTGCTGATGGATATCGGCGCGGCCCAGACGGTGCTGCAGACGCCTGAACGACTGACCCGCCTGCTGCTGCCACGGACGTTCGAAGGCGTTCTGCCCGACGCATACACCGATCGCCTGCAGGTCAACCGCAGCGATGCCGACGGCGACCTCGCGCGGCTGACCGACAGCTTTCACCTGAACCTGACCGCGCTGGGCCTGCTGGCGTTCGTGGTCGGCCTGTTCATCGTCCACGCTGCCATTGGCCTGGCACTGGAACAGCGTCGTGCCCTGCTGCGCACCTTACGTGCCTGCGGCGTGAGTGCCGCCCTGCTGGTGCTGGCCCTGGCCCTGGAGCTGGGCCTGCTGGCGCTGCTCGGCGGCCTGGCCGGTATCGTCAGCGGCTACTGGCTGGCCAGTCTGCTGCTGCCCGATGTGGCGGCCAGCCTGCGTGGCCTGTACGGCGCAGAAGTCGCCGGGCAGCTGAACCTGAGCCCGGCCTGGTGGCTGGGCGGCCTGGCACTGAGCCTGGGCGGCGTGTTGCTGGCCGGCGGCGACAGTCTCTGGCGTGCTGCACGCCTGCCACTGCTGGCATTGTCCGGTGGCGAAGCCTGGCATCAGGCCCACCGCCAATGGCTGCAGCGACAAGGCGTGGTGGCGGCCTGTGCAGCCGTGCTGGCCCTGCTGTTGGCAGTATGGGGCAACGGCCTGGCCACGGGCTTTGCGCTGATGGGCAGCCTGTTGCTGGCGGCAGCGTTGGCCTTGCCGGTGCTGCTCAGCAGCGTCCTCGCCCTGCTCGCCCGGCGCTGCTGGGGCGTGCTGGGCCAGTGGTTCCTGGCCGACTGCCGCCAGCAATTGCCGGGACTGAGCCTGGCCCTCATGGCATTGCTGCTGGCACTGGCCGCCAACATCGGCGCTGCAAGCATGACCGAGGGGTTTCGACAGACCTTCAATGGCTGGCTGGAACAGCGCTTGAGCGCCGAGTTGTACCTGCGGCCACAGCACGCCGAGCAGGCCCAGGCGCTGCAACGATGGTTGCAAGGCCAGAACGGGATCGAGCAGGTGCTGCCCGGCTGGGAGATGCAGATTCGTCAACAAGGCTGGCCAACCGAACTGACTGCCGTGATCGACGCGCCGCTGTACCGCGAGCATTGGCCGCTGCTCGAACAGGCCGCCGGCAATCCATGGGACACCTTGTTTTCCAGTGACAGCCTGATGCTCAGCGAGCAACTGGCGCGGCGCCTGGGCGTAGGCATCGGGGCGCGCCTTGCATTGCCCGCCGCCCAAGGGCGCTGGAACCCGACCGTGGTGGGCATCTATGCCGACTACGGCAACCCCAAGGGCCATATTCTGGTCAGCGCCGCGCAGTTCCAGCAACACTGGCCCGGGACCCCACCTGCCCGCTTTGCCCTGCGCATGGCCGAGGCCGACACCGCTGCCCTGAAAAGCCGAGTGCAGCAAGCGTTTGGCCTGGACGACAGCCATGTGGTGGAACAACGGCAACTCAAGCGCTGGGCCTCGCAGGTTTTCGAACGCACGTTCAGTGCCACGGCTGCCCTGAATGCACTGACCCTGGGGGTGGCCGGCGTGGCCCTGTTCATCGGCCTGCTGACCCAGAGCCAGAGTCGCCTGGGTCAGCTCGCGCCGCTGTGGGCAATGGGCGTGCAACGGCGCCAACTGATCCTGCTCAGTGTGGCGCAGACCTTGATCCTGGCTCTGCTGACCCTGGTGCTGGCGGTCCCGCTGGGGATTCTGTTGGCATGGTGCCTGGTGGCGGTGATCAACGTGCAGGCGTTCGGCTGGCGCCTGCCCCTGCAGGTGTTCCCATGGCAGATCCTGCAGCTGTGCGGCCTGGCGCTGATTGCAGCGATGCTGGCCTCGGCCTGGCCCATGCTGCGCCTGCAACGCAGCCAACCTACCGACCTGCTGCGAGTGATGGCCAGTGAGCGCTAAGCTGATCCGGATACTGCTGCTGGCCCTGCTGCTGGCAGCCAGCGGCTGCGAGCCGACCCCGCCCCCTGCCGGTTTTGCCGGGCTTGGCGGCCAGGCCGGTGACTTCGCCCAGGTCACCCCCGGCAAGGTCTTCCAGTTTCCCGCCGACCATGGCGCCCACCCCGACTTCCGCATCGAGTGGTGGTACCTGACCGCCAACCTCGAAGACGATCAAGGGCAACGCTTCGGCGTGCAGTGGACCCTGTTCCGCAGCGCGCTGGCACTGGGCAGCACGGAACCGGGCTGGGGTAATCGCAACCTGTGGATCGGCCACGCCGGACTCACCTCTGCGACAGACCATCACAGCGCCCAGACTCTGGCCCGCGGCGGCATCGGCCAGGCCGGTGTGACCGCCGTGCCGTTCAATGCCTGGATCGATGACTGGCACCTGCGCAGCCAACCGGGCGCCGAACACCCCCTTGCAGCAATGGACGTACAGGCCCGTGGCGAACATTTTGCCTACCAGTTGGCGCTGACCAGCGAGCGCCCTCTGGTGCTGCAGGGGGAGCAAGGCTATAGCCGCAAGTCCGATGCGGGACAGGCCTCGTACTATTACAGCCAGCCGTTCTTCACCGCTGCCGGCCAGCTGCAGATCGACGGCAAACGCTATCAGGTCAAGGGCCGCGCGTGGCTTGACCGGGAATGGAGCAGCCAGCCACTGGCAGCCGACCAGTCCGGTTGGGACTGGTTTTCGCTGCACTTGGACGACGGCCAGCAGTTGATGGTGTTTCGCTTGCGTGGCGCGGGCGGGCAAGACTTTCTCAGCGGCAACTGGATCGACGCCCAGGGGCGCAGCACACCGCTGGCACTTGGCAGCATCACCTTGCGCCCGTTGCAGGACACCACCGTGGCCGGTCGGCAGGTACCCACCCGCTGGGCCATCGACATCCCCAGCCACGGCCTGCATGTGCAAACAACCGCGTTGAACCCCAAAGCATGGATGGCGGTGGGCACGCCCTACTGGGAAGGTCCAGTGACCCTGACCGGCAGCCACGGCGGCGAAGGCTATCTGGAAATGACCGGATACTGATACACGCACGCGTCTTTGTACAAATATCAAACCAACTTGCGTGGTCGCGGTCCTTTTAGAAATACCTCAGGACGCTCCGTCACGGCATGCCGACCCCCAGCGCTTTTGCCAAACACTGGTTCGCCAGCCGTCAATGGAAGCCCTTCCCTTTCCAGAAGGATGTCTGGGCCGCGGTCAAACGGGGCGAGTCAGGCATGCTTCACGCCAGCACCGGTGCCGGCAAGACCTACGCCGTCTGGTTCGCCGCCCTGCAACGCTTCGCCAAGGCCGGGCCCGTCATTCCCAAGGGCAAGCGCAAGCCGGTCATGGCGCCGCTGACCGTGCTATGGATCACGCCCATGCGCGCGCTGGCCGCCGATACCCTGCGCGCCCTGCAGGTACCGGTGGATGAGTTGCAGATCGGCTGGAGCCTGGGCCTGCGCACTGGCGACACCAGCAGCAGTGATCGCGCCAAGCAGACGCGCCGCCTGCCCTCGGCGCTGGTAACCACCCCGGAAAGCCTGACGCTGCTGCTGGCCCGCGACAAGGCTTGCGAGGAGTTGAGCAGCGTCGCCATGGTCGTCGTCGATGAGTGGCACGAGCTGATCGGCAACAAACGCGGCGTGCAGTTGCAGCTGGCATTGGCGCGGTTGCGGCAGTGGAACCCGCAGCTCATCGTCTGGGGCATCTCCGCCACCCTGGGTAACCAGGCGCATGCACAGGAAGTGCTGCTACCCGGCCAGCCGAGTGTCAGCGTGCAAGGCGCGCAGGCCAAGACGATCGAGGTCGACACGCTGTTGCCGGCGGCCATCGAACGGTTTCCCTGGGGTGGGCACATGGGCCTGCGCATGCTCGACCAGGTGGTCGCCGAGGTCGAAAGCAGCAACAGTTGCCTGATATTCACCAACACCCGTGCACAGTCCGAAATCTGGTTCCAGGCCATCCTCGATGCGCGCCCGGACTGGGCGGGCATCATCGCCCTGCATCACAGCTCGCTGTCGCGGGAAGTGCGCGAGTGGGTCGAACGGGCCCTCAAGCAAGGCCAGCTCAAGGCGGTGGTGTGTACGTCGAGCCTGGATTTGGGGGTGGACTTCCTGCCGGTGGAACGGGTGCTGCAAATCGGCTCGGCGAAGGGTATCGCGCGCTTGATGCAGCGTGCCGGTCGCTCCGGCCATGCACCGGGTCGGGCATCGCGGGTCACCCTGGTACCGACCCACAGCATGGAACTGGTCGAAGCTGCGGCAGCCCACGATGCCGTCGCGCAGCGACGCATCGAGCCACGCGAATCACCCGACAAGCCATTGGATGTGTTGGTCCAGCACCTGGTGAGCATGGCGCTGGGCGGCGGTTTCCTGCCCGACGCATTGCTGGTCGAAGTGCGTACCACCTGGGCTTACCGCAACCTGACCGAGGATGAATGGCAGTGGGCCCTGGCGTTCGTGCGCTATGGCGGCCACTCCCTGACTGCCTACCCCGATTACCGTCGAGTCGAGCCTGACGAGCATGGCCTGTGGCGCGTCCCCGACGCACGCCTGGCGCGTCGTCATCGCATGGGCATCGGCACCATCGTCAGCGATGCCAGCCTGCAGTTGAAGTACTGGAGCAAGGGCGGTGGCGGTCGCTCGCTGGGCAGTGTCGAAGAGGGGTTCATCGCCCGTCTCAAACCGGGTGACGGCTTTCTGTTCGCCGGGCGCCAACTGGAGCTGGTGCGGGTCGAGGACATGACCGCCTACGTCAAGCGCAGCACCGCCAAGAAAGCCGCCGTGCCGCGCTGGAATGGCGGGCGCATGCCGCTGTCCGGCGAGCTGGCCGACGCCCTGGTGGCGAAGCTGGGCGCCGCCGCCCGCGGTGAGTACGACAGCCCCGAGATGCGTGCCGTGCGCCCGCTGCTGGAAGTACAGCAACAGTGGTCGGCGCTACCCAGCGAAACCACGTTACTGGCGGAAACGCTGAAGTCGCGCGAAGGCTGGCACCTGTTCATCTACCCCTTCGGCGGTCGCCAGGTGCATCTGGGACTGGGCAGCCTGCTGGCCTGGCGCCTGGCGCAGCGCCAGCCCCTGACATTCTCCATTGCGGTGAACGACTATGGGCTGGAACTGCTCAGTGCCACCGAGGTGGACTGGGCCGCCCAACTGGACCCTGCACTGCTCAGCGCGCACAACCTGTTGAGCGATGTACTGGCCAGCCTGAACGCTGGCGAACTGGCGCTGCGGCGCTTTCGCGAGATTGCGCGGATCTCCGGGCTGGTGTTTGGCGGTTACCCCGGCTCGCAGAAAAGCACCCGCCAGGTTCAGGCTTCCAGCGGCCTGTTCTTTCAGGTATTCAAGCAGTACGACGCCAGCAACCTGCTGCTGACCCAGGCGCAGGAAGAAGTCTTGAAGCAGGAGCTGGAAGTGCAGCGGCTGGAGCATGTACTGCAACAGATCGCCAGTCGCCGTCTGGATATGCATGCGGTCAAGCGTCCGACGCCGCTGGGCTTTCCGCTGCTGGTCGAGCGTTTCCGTGAAAGCCTGAGTTCGGAGAAGCTCGCCGACCGCATACGTCGCATGGTCGGCGACTTGGAGAAAGCCGCAGGATGAGTGAGTATTGCAACGTACAACTGGCAGGCGCCGAGCTATGGCTGCTGGCCGAGAAAGCGGTCTACTGGCCCGAGCACAAGGCCCTGTTGATAGCCGATGCGCACTTTGGCAAGGCAGCGGCCTACCGCAAGCTGGGCCAGCCGGTGCCTCACGGCACCACGGCCAGCAACCTTCAAGTGATTGACCGAATCCTGGAGAAGTATCCCACCGAACACCTGATATTCCTCGGCGATTTTCTACATGCACCGGGATCGCATTCGGCCGGAACGCTGGATGCCTTGGCAGCGTGGCGAACGGATGTCGCAGATTTACGCATCACGCTGATTCGAGGCAATCATGACAAACGCGCGGGCGACCCACCGGCGGAACTGCGTTTCGAAGTGGTTACCGAGCCTCTGGAAATGGGCCCGTTCGCATTGCAGCACGAACCCGATCCACACCCAGAGCTGCATGTCCTGGCTGGACACATTCACCCGGTCTATCGGCTGCACGGACGTGGCCGCCAAAGCCTGCGCCTGCCGTGCTACCTGCTCAGAGGCAAGGTCAGCCTGCTGCCGGCATTCGGCGCTTTCACGGGGGGATACAACATGGACAGCGCCGCCGACCAGCGTGTGTACGTGGTCGGCGACGGCGGCGTCTGGCGGGTCGCTTGAGCGTCAGACCACCGGTGCGGGGGGCGGCTCATCCGGAATGGTCGGGCCGCCTGGCTCCGGTGGTTGCGGGGTATCAGAATCGGGTTGGCCAGGTACGCCGCCAGCCATATGGCCGTAGGAATCGGCCAGAAGCGACCAGGCGAGTAGGCCAATCTGGTTGGGCTGCAGCTGAGCCAGTTGAGCACTGATAGTCGGGTCGATTTTCATAGACACTCCTGAGCAATGGCCCGGAATACGGTGGGTAAACCGGGCAAGTCACTCATATGGAGTAGTAAAATGATAACTAGTTCGCCTGGAGCGTTTTCACGCGTCTGGCAGCATCAGGTGCGTGGCAGGGTTACGCCGCGCTGGCCCTGATATTTCCCGCCACGATCCTTGTAGGACACCTCGCATTCTTCGTCGGACTCCAGGAACAGCATCTGCGCCACCCCTTCGTTCGCATAGATCTTGGCCGGCAGCGTGGTGGTATTGGAGAACTCCAGGGTCACATGCCCTTCCCATTCCGGCTCTAGCGGCGTGACGTTGACGATGATGCCGCAGCGCGCGTAGGTGCTCTTGCCCAGGCAGATGGTCAACACGTTGCGTGGAATGCGGAAGTACTCGACCGTGCGCGCCAGGGCAAAGGAGTTGGGTGGGATGATGCAGACGTCGCTCTTGATGTCGACGAAGCTCTTTTCGTCGAAGTTCTTCGGATCTACCGTGGCCGAGTTGATGTTGGTGAACACCTTGAATTCGTCGGCGCAGCGCACGTCGTAGCCGTAGCTGGACACCCCGAAGGAAATCACCCGCTGGGCGCCTTCGCCGCGCACCTGACGCTCGACGTAGGGTTCGATCATGCCGTGTTCCTGCGCCATGCGGCGAATCCACTTGTCCGATTTGATGCTCATGGCGGGTGTCCTGAATAACGAGGTGAATAAAGTCCGAAGCGCATCTTACCGGGCCTCGCGCTGCGGTTCAAAGACTGCCTCGCCCATGGCGCGGCGAACCTGCCACCAGGCTGCGCATGGCCGCCGAGCACTATTTGCAAGAAACCCTGCAAAGACCATTGGCACGTTCCTGAAAAAGGGTTAAGGTGGCGCCACTGTGTTGCTTGTGTCACTGAGAATCTCTACCCGATGTCCAACATCTTCATGAATTTTCCTGCTCTTTGCACTCAGTCTCGGCCAGGGCTTTTCCCGAACCGCAGTTAACTTTGTTCAAGGAGATACACCATGTCCAATCGCCAAACCGGTACCGTCAAGTGGTTCAACGATGAAAAAGGCTTCGGCTTCATCACTCCACAATCCGGTGACGACCTGTTCGTACACTTCAAAGCCATTCAGGCTGACGGCTTCAAAAGCCTGAAAGAAGGCCAGCAGGTCTCTTTCATCGCTACCCGCGGTCAGAAAGGCATGCAAGCTGAAGAAGTTCAAGTCGTATAACTTGAGCTGAACAGCTTCTGAAGAACCCCGCCCTCACCGGCGGGGTTTTTTTATGCCCGCAGTTTGATCTTTTCAGCTACAGGTGACGGCGGGCGCCAGGCGCGCCGTCACTCACTGGGCTGGGCAGTTCAGTCGTCGCTGACGGTAATGCTGGGCATTGCCTGCGCGCTGGCTTCCTGCAACACGATCCGCGCACCGACATGCCGCGCCAGCTCCTGGTAGACCATGGCGATCTGGCTCTCCGGCTCGGCCGCCGCCGTCGGTTTGCCACCGTCGGCCTGTTCGCGAATCAGCATCGACAATGGCAGCGACGCCAGCAGCTCCACGCCGTATTGCGATGCCAGCTTCTCGCCGCCGCCTTCGCCGAAGAGATGTTCGGCATGACCGCAGTTGGAGCAGATGTGCACGGCCATGTTCTCGACCACACCGAGCACGGGAATGTGCACCTTGCGGAACATCTCGACACCCTTGCGGGCGTCCAGCAGCGCCAGGTCCTGAGGCGTGGTGACGATCACCGCACCCGCCACCGGCACCTTCTGCGCCAGGGTCAGCTGAATGTCGCCAGTACCCGGCGGCATGTCGATGACCAGGTAGTCGAGGTCGTCCCAGGCAGTCTGGGTGACCAATTGCAACAGCGCGCCCGACACCATCGGACCACGCCAGACCATCGGGGTGTTGTCGTCGGTGAGGAAGGCCATCGACATCACCTCCACGCCATGCGCCTGAATGGGCACGAACCATTTCTGGTCCTTGACCTTGGGCCGAGTGCCCTCGGCGATGCCGAACATCACGCCTTGGCTGGGGCCATAGATGTCGGCATCGAGGATGCCCACCCGGGCGCCTTCGCGGGCCAGGGCCAGGGCCAGGTTGGCGGCCGTGGTCGACTTGCCGACTCCCCCCTTGCCCGATGCCACGGCCACCACGTTCTTGACGTTGGCCAGGCCGGGAATCTGCGCCTGCGCCTTGTGCGCCTGCACCACGCAATCGATCTGCACGCGAGCGCGGTCGACCCCGTCCAGGTTTTCGATGGCCGTCTGCAGTACCTGGGCCCAGCCATTCTTGAACAGGCCGGCGGCATAGCCCAGCTGCAAGCGTACCTGCACCTGCGCGCCATCGATATCGATGGCCTGCACGCACCCGGCACTGACCGGGTCCTGGTTCATATAGGGGTCGGTGTACTGGCGAAGGACGGCTTCCACCGCTGCGCGATTCACGGTGCTCATGGCTACTCCCGATCAAAGACTGAGCAAAACAGGCGGCTATCCTAACGCGTCTGCCCGGACACCGGCAGATTGGATTTGCGCGCCCGCCGGGGCCCGTGTGTGGCATCGGCGCGCGGCGCCCAGATTATTCAGCATACCTTTGGCCCTGCGCCCCCCAATCCGTTAGAATCAGCGCCTTTTCAAAAGCGGGAGACAGGCAGCATGGCGCAGCAGTATCAACCGGGGCAACGCTGGATCAGCGACAGCGAAGCGGAACTCGGCCTGGGCACCGTCCTGGCCCAGGACGGTCGCTTGCTCACCGTGCTCTACCCGGCCACCGGCGAAACCCGCCAGTACGCATTGCGCAATGCTCCGTTGACGCGCGTGCGCTTTTCTCCGGGCGATGTGATCACCCACTTCGAAGGCTGGAAACTGACCGTGCGCGAGGTCGACGATGCCGACGGCCTGTTGGTCTACCACGGCCTCAATGCGCAGAACGAGCAACGCACGCTGCCTGAAACCCAGCTATCCAATTTCATCCAGTTCCGCCTGGCCAGCGACCGCCTGTTCGCCGGCCAGATCGACCCACTGCCGTGGTTTTCGCTGCGCTACAACACCCTGGAACACACCAGCAAGCAGTTGCAGTCCTCGCTCTGGGGCCTGGGCGGCGTGCGTGCGCAACCCATCGCGCACCAGTTGCACATTGCCCGCGAAGTCGCCGACCGCATCGCCCCGCGCGTATTGCTGGCCGACGAAGTGGGCCTGGGCAAGACCATCGAAGCCGGCCTGGTGATTCATCGCCAGCTGCTGTCCGGGCGAGCCAGCCGCGTGCTGATCCTGGTCCCGGAAAACCTGCAGCACCAATGGCTGGTGGAAATGCGCCGGCGCTTCAACCTGCAGGTGGCCCTGTTCGATGCCGAGCGCTTCATCGAAAGCGATGCCAGCAACCCCTTCGAGGACGCGCAACTGGCGCTGGTCTCGCTGGAATGGCTGACCGAAGATGAAAAGGCCCAGGATGCGTTGTTCGCCGCCGGCTGGGACCTGCTGGTGGTCGACGAGGCCCATCACCTGGTGTGGCACGAGGAGAAGGCCAGCCCGCAGTACTCGCTGGTCGAGCAACTGGCCGAAGTCATCCCCGGCGTTCTGCTGCTCACCGCTACCCCGGAGCAACTGGGCCAGGACAGCCACTTCGCACGCCTGCGCCTGCTCGATCCGAACCGCTTCCATGACCTGGCGGCCTTCCGTGCCGAAAGCGAAAACTATCGTCCGGTCGCCGAAGCCGTGCAGGAACTGCTCGACAAGGGCAGCTTGTCGAGCACCGCGCAACAGACCATCCATGGGCTGCTTGGCGCCCAGGGCGACACACTGGTCGCCGCGGTCAATGCGGGCGACGAGGCAGCCGGCCCACGGCTGATCCGCGAACTGCTCGATCGCCACGGTACCGGGCGCGTACTGTTCCGCAACACCCGCGCCGCCGTGCAGGGCTTCCCCGAACGCAAGCTGCACCCCTATCCACTGCCGTGCCCGGACGCCTACCTGGAGCTGCCGCTGGGCGAACACGCCGAGTTGTACCCGGAAGTCGGCTTCCAGGCCCAGGCCGAGGACAGCGACGCCGAACGCTGGTGGCGCTTCGATCCGCGGGTGGAATGGCTGATCGATACGCTCAAGATGCTCAAGCGCACCAAGGTGCTGGTCATCTGCGCTCACGCCGAAACCGCGATGGACCTGGAAGACGCCCTGCGCGTGCGCTCCGGCACCCTGGCCACGGTGTTCCACGAAGGCATGAGCATTCTGGAGCGGGACCGCGCCGCGGCCTACTTCGCCGATGAAGAATTTGGCGCGCAGGTGCTGATCTGTTCGGAAATCGGCAGCGAGGGCCGCAACTTCCAGTTCGCCCACCATCTGGTGCTGTTCGACCTGCCTGCGCACCCCGACCTGCTCGAGCAGCGCATCGGCCGTCTCGACCGAATCGGCCAGAAACACATCATCGAGCTGCATGTGCCGTACCTGGAAAACAGCCCGCAGGAACGCCTGTTCCAGTGGTACCACAGCGCGCTCAATGCCTTTCTGAACACCTGTCCTACGGGTAACGCGCTGCAGCACCAGTTCGGTCCGCGCCTGCTGCCGATGCTGGAAAACGCCGACGACGGCGAATGGCAAGCGCTGATCGACGAGGCGCGCAGCCGTCGTGAGTCGCTGGAAAGCGAGCTGCACACCGGGCGCGACCGACTGCTGGAGCTCAACTCCGGCGGCGACGGCGAAGGCCAGGCTCTGGTGGCTGCCATCGAAGAGCAGGACGATCAATTCGCCCTGCCGATCTACATGGAAACCCTCTTCGATGCCTTCGGCATCGACAGCGAAGACCATTCCGACAACGCGTTGATCCTGCGCCCCAGCGAGAAGATGCTCGATGCCAGCTTTCCGCTCGGCGACGACGAAGGCGTGACCATCACCTACGACCGCGAGCAGGCGTTGTCGCGCGAGGACATGCAGTTCATCACCTGGGAGCACCCCATGGTGCAGGGCGGCATGGACCTGGTATTGGCGGGCTCGATGGGCAACACCGCCGTGGCGCTGATCAAGAACAAGGCGCTCAAGCCAGGCACCGTGCTGCTGGAACTGCTTTACGTCAGCGAAGTGGTCGCGCCGCGCTCGCTGCAGCTGGGCCGCTACTTGCCGCCTGCGGCGCTGCGCTGCCTGCTCGACACCAATGGCAACGATCTGGCATCGCGAGTGTCGTTCGAAACCCTCAACGATCAGCTCGAAAGCGTCCCCAAGGCCAGCGCCAACAAGTTCATCCAGGCGCAGCGCGATGTGCTCGCACCGCGCATCACCGCCGGCGAAAGCAAGATCGCGCCGCGGCATGCCGAACGCGTCGCACAGGCGCAGCACCGCCTGGCTGCCGAAACGGAAGAGGAACTGGCACGCTTGACGGCGTTGCAGGCGGTCAATCCGACCGTGCGGGACAGCGAACTGGTTGCCCTGCGCAAACAGCGTGAAGACGGCCTGGCCATGCTCGACAAGGCTGCCCTGCGCCTGGAAGCCATACGCGTGCTGGTAGCAGGCTGACCGCTGCTCTCCCGCGCGGGCCTGAGCCTGCGCGGGAGGGCGTTACGGAATCACCCTGACTGTTACTGGCCGTGTCGCCGGCGCTCGCTGGCACGCTGGTGGTTGCCGATGACCACGATCAGCAGTTGCGAAGACCGGCGCGTTTGACCTCGACCACGCACCGCCGTGGTGCATGTATTATTCCCCTGCCCCTTCCTGGATCACCACCCACGGTGACACCACCACCGCCCAGAGCACCGGATCGCGTTCGCAAAAATCCAAGGCCCGCGGCGCAGACAGCTTCTCGACCTTTCCATCGGCCAGCCATTGGGCGACCTCAGCGTGCTTGTCTTCGGCCAGCGCCTGCCCTACGGTGATCAAATCCAGGCCAGGCTCGACCCACAACAGGGCACCCTTGGCAAAGAAGGGCTGCAATGCCTGCCATTCGATAATTGCGGTCTCGCCAAGCAATTTGGCATAGAGGGTGCTAGCGTCTTCAGTCATGGGTTTCACCGTCAGGAAAAAATCGGCGCCATGATAGCGGTCCGAGTTGTCTGGAAAAACCCGGTTGCAATATATAGGTTCGAGTTTTGCCCCGACAAACCGGCTTTATTTGTCTGGCCGGACGCCAGCATGTACTTGAATCTATAACTTTATGTCGATTTAGCGACAACCGATCGCTTTCGCTGCAAACGCCAGCTTTCCAACCGGCAAACCGGCGCTCTACACTGTACCGGTACAGTTGTCGGGTGCAGATTCGGATGTCGTCTGCCATGGCTCGCCGAGGGGGTAAAGCGGTGAGTGTGGCCAAGATTCGGTCCGCCGCCTGTTCGGCCAGGACTATAAAAACTACAACGCAAAAATGGAGCACTAATGAATAAGCAGATTTCCAAACTGTTTGCCGCTCTGGTTCTGGCCGGCGTCGCCAGCCACTCGATGGCAGCCGACACCATCAAGATCGGCATCGCCGGGCCCAAGACCGGCCCGGTTGCCGAATACGGCGTCATGCAGTTCAACGGCGCGAAGATGGCTATCGAGCAGATCAACGCCAAGGGCGGCGTTGACGGCAAGCAGCTCGTAGCCGTCGAATACGACGACGCCTGCGATCCCAAGCAGGCCGTTGCGGTGGCCAACAAGGTGGTCAATGACGGCGTCAAGTTCGTCGTTGGTCACCTGTGCTCCAGTTCCGCCCAGCCGGCATCCGATGTCTACGAAGACGAAGGCATCATCATGGTGACCCCGGCGGCCACCAGCCCCGATATCACCGCCAAGGGCAAAAAGCTGGTATTCCGTACTATCGGCCTGGACAGCGCCCAGGGCCCTGCCGCCGGCAACTACATCGCCGATGTGGTCAAGCCCAAGATCGTTGCCGTCGTCCATGACAAGCAGCAGTACGGCGAAGGCATTGCCACGGCGGTCAAGACCACGCTTGAAGGCAAGGGCGTGAAAGTCGCCGTGTTCGAAGGCATCAACGCCGGCGACAAGGATTTTTCATCGCTGATCGCCAAGCTCAAGCAGGCCAACGTCGACTTCGTCTACTACGGCGGCTACCACCCCGAGCTGGGCCAGATCCTGCGCCAGTCCAAGGAGAAAGGCCTGAACGCCAAGTTCATGGGCCCTGAAGGCGTGGGCAACGATTCCATCTCGCAGATCGCAGGCGAAGCCTCCGAAGGCCTGCTGGTGACCTTGCCCAAGTCTTTCGACAAGGATCCTGAAAACATCGCGCTGACCAAGGCATTCCAGGACAAGAAGCAAGACCCGAGCGGTCCGTTCGTCTACCCGTCGTACTCGGCCGTGCAAGTGATTGCCGACGGCATCACCGCCGCCAAGAGCGAAGACACCGACAAAGTGGCCGAGGCCATCCACGCCGGTACCTTCAAGACGCCCATGGGCGATCTGAGCTATGACGCCAAGGGCGACCTGAAGAACTTCCAGTTCGTGGTCTACGAGTGGCATTTCGGCAAACCCAAGACCGAAGCCGCCCAGTAAACCTGGCAACACCCCCACAAAGCCCACTGCATTGCAGTGGGCTTTGTTTTACGAGTGACGGGTACGGCCGGTGCGAACCATCGGCTGGCCCCCTGAAAATCTTGAAACCGTGACCAGCGGTTCACCTGCCCTGCCCGGCAACACTGCGCCAAGGAGAGCGCTCGGGACATGGCCGGAGAAATGCGAACAGGTTTTTAGGAGCGCGGTAAATGCCTGAATTATTCCATTACATGCAGCAGCTGGTGAATGGCCTGACCATCGGCAGCACCTATGCATTGATCGCCATCGGCTACACGATGGTGTACGGCATCATCGGCATGATCAACTTCGCCCATGGCGAGGTGTACATGATCGGTTCGTATGTCACCTTCATCGTTCTGGCTGGCCTGGCCATGCTGGGCATCCACAGTCTTCCGGTACTGATGATCGCCGGCTTCGCCGCCGCCATTCTGGTCACCAGTGCCTATGGCTACAGCATCGAACGTGTCGCCTATCGACCGCTGCGCAACAGCAACCGGTTGATCCCGTTGATCTCGGCGATCGGCATGTCGATCTTCCTGCAGAATTCGGTACAGCTGTCCCAGGGTTCCGGCAACTTCGCCATTCCCAATCTGCTCCCCGGCAGCCTGACCTTCGGCCCCGGTGGTGCCGAGGAAGTACAGATTTCCTACATGCAGATTCTGGTATTCCTGGTCACGCTGGGCGCGATGTACGGCCTTACGCTGTTCATTTCCCGCTCACGCATGGGTCGCGCCTGCCGCGCCTGCGCCGAGGACATGAAAATGGCCAACCTGCTGGGCATCAACACCAACGCGATCATCGCCCTCACCTTCGTGATAGGCGCGGCACTGGCCGCAGTCGCGGCCGTGCTGTTGAGCATGCAATATGGCGTGATCAACCCCAGCGCCGGCTTCCTGGTCGGGCTCAAGGCCTTCACCGCGGCGGTGCTGGGCGGTATCGGCAGCATTCCAGGCGCCATGCTGGGCGGCCTGGTGCTGGGCGTAGCCGAAGCGTTCGGCGCGGATATCTTTGGTGACCAGTACAAGGACGTCGTGTCGTTCGGCCTGCTGGTCCTGGTTCTATTGTTCCGTCCGACCGGCATCCTGGGCCGTCCGGAGGTTGAGAAAGTATGAGCAAGTCTCTTAGATCCGCGCTGTTCAGCGCGGCACTGGTGTGGGCCGTGGCCTATCCGGTACTGGGCCTGAAACTGGCCTTCTCCGGCGTTACCCTGGTTGTGCAGAACGCCAGCACCGGCACCCTGCTGACCATTGCCGGCTGTTCGCTGCTGATGTTCCTGCGGGTGCTGTTCGCCGAGCGCATCGGTGGCCTGCGCCGCGATTCGAGCAGGCCGCTGATACCGGCCAAGGCCTCGAACTTCCTGACCCTGCCCAGCACTCAGCGCTGGTTCATCCTGGCCCTGGTGGTGCTGGCGTTCATCTGGCCGTTCTTCGGTTCGCGTGGCGCGGTCGACATCGCAACCCTGATCCTGATCTACGTCATGCTCGGCCTCGGCCTGAACATCGTGGTCGGCCTGGCTGGCCTGCTCGACCTGGGTTACGTGGGTTTCTATGCAGTCGGCGCCTACGGCTATGCCCTGCTCTCGCATTATTTCGGCCTGAGCTTCTGGGAGTGCCTGCCACTGGCCGGTCTGCTGGCGGCAACCTTCGGTTTCCTCCTGGGCTTCCCGGTGCTGCGCCTGCGTGGTGATTACCTGGCCATCGTGACCTTGGGCTTCGGGGAAATCATCCGGATATTCCTGCGCAACCTCACCGACATCACCGGCGGCCCGAACGGCATCAGCAACATCGAAAAGCCGACGTTCTTCGGCCTCTCGTTCGAGCGTCGCGCCGCCGAGGGCAGCCAGACCTTCTACCAGTTCTTCGGCCTGGAATACAGCCCGATCGGCAAGGTCATCTTTCTCTACCTGATCGCTCTGCTGATGGCCCTGGCGGCGCTGTTCGTCATCAACCGCTTGCTGCGCATGCCCATCGGACGAGCCTGGGAAGCGCTGCGTGAGGACGAGATTGCCTGCCGCGCGCTGGGCCTCAACCCGACCGTGATCAAGCTCTCCGCGTTCACCCTGGGCGCGGCATTCGCAGGCTTCGCAGGGAGTTTCTTCGCAGCACGGCAAGGCCTGGTCACCCCGGAATCGTTCACCTTCATCGAGTCGGCGATCATTCTTGCCATCGTTGTGCTGGGGGGCATGGGCTCGCAACTGGGGGTGATCCTCGCCGCCATCGTGATGATCCTGCTGCCTGAATTGATGCGTGAGTTCAGTGACTACCGCATGTTGATGTTCGGCGCCCTGATGGTGCTGATGATGATCTGGCGTCCGCAAGGCTTGCTTCCGATGCAGCGTCCCCACCTGGAGCTGCGCAAATGAGCCAGAACATTCTGCAAGTCACCGACCTGAGCATGCGCTTCGGCGGCCTGCTGGCGGTCAACGGCGTGGCCCTGAGCGTGAAGGAAAAGCAGGTGGTGGCCCTCATCGGCCCCAACGGCGCCGGCAAGACCACGGTGTTCAACTGCCTGACCGGCTTCTACAAGCCCAGCGGCGGGACCATCCTGCTCGATGGCCAGCCGATCCAGGGCCTGCCTGGCCATCAAATCGCGCGCAAGGGCGTGGTGCGCACTTTCCAGAACGTGCGGTTGTTCAAGGAAATGACCGCACTGGAAAACCTGCTGATCGCCCAGCATCGGCACTTGAACACCAATTTTTTCGCCGGCCTGTTCAAGACGCCCAACTTTCGCAAGAGCGAAAGGGATGCCATGGAGTACGCCGAGTACTGGCTGGAAAAGGTCAACCTCAAGGAGTTCGCCAATCGCACCGCAGGGACGCTCGCCTACGGGCAGCAGCGCCGCCTGGAGATTGCCCGCTGCATGATGACCCGGCCGCGCATGCTGATGCTCGACGAACCGGCGGCCGGTCTCAACCCGCGCGAAACCGACGACCTCAAGGCGCTGATCGGGGTGCTGCGTGAAGAGCACAACGCAACCGTGCTGCTGATCGAACACGACATGAAACTGGTCATGAGCATTTCCGACCACATCGTCGTGATCAACCAGGGCACGCCCCTGGCCGATGGTACGCCGGAGCAGATCCGCGACAATCCTGACGTCATCAAAGCCTACCTGGGGGAAGCGTAAATGCTGCAGTTCGAAAACGTTTCTACCTTCTACGGCAAGATCCAGGCGCTGCACGGGGTCAATGTGGAGGTTCGCCAGGGCGAGATCGTCACCCTGATCGGGGCCAACGGCGCGGGCAAGTCAACCCTGCTGATGACCTTGTGCGGCGCGCCGCGGGCGCACTCGGGGAGCATTCGATACATGGGCGAGGAACTGGTGGGCAAGGAGTCAGCGGAGATCATGCGCAAGAGCATTGCCGTGGTGCCCGAAGGCCGCCGGGTGTTCGCACGCCTGACTGTCGAGGAAAACCTGGCCATGGGTGGGTTCTTCACCGACAAGGGCGACTACGAGGAGCAGATGGACAAGGTCCTGGCCTTGTTCCCGCGGCTCAAGGAACGCTTCAGCCAGCGCGGGGGCACCATGTCGGGCGGTGAGCAGCAGATGCTCGCCATCGGCCGCGCGCTGATGAGCAAGCCCAAGCTGCTGTTGCTCGATGAACCCTCCCTGGGGCTGGCACCGATCATCATCCAGCAGATCTTCGACATCATCGAGCAGTTGCGCCGTGATGGGGTCACGGTGTTCCTGGTCGAACAGAACGCCAACCAGGCCCTGAAGATCGCCGACCGTGCCTACGTGCTGGAAAACGGCCGGGTGGTCATGCAAGGCAGCGGCGAAACCCTGCTCACCGACCCCAAGGTGCGCGAGGCCTACCTGGGCGGTTGAGCGGGCCGCCAGGCTTGTGCGCCCCGCTACCTGTAGGAGCGGTCCGCGGCCGCGAAGGCATCACCGCGGCTCGACTGACAGACCGCGGTAAGTCCTTCGCGGCCGCGGACCGCTCCTACGGCAGACCGTGAGGCGGAGCGGACGACGTAGTCCCGTCGTCCCTGCGAACACGCTTTTCACGGGCCCTATGCTACCGTGCTCTTCATCGTTCAGGAGACCCACGATGCACCTGCCCCGCTCCCTCGCCATGCTCGCCCTGCTGCCACTGCTCGCCAGCTGCCAGTCCATCTTCAACCGCGCTGCGGATGCCCCTTCCACTGCAGGCCTGACCCGCATGCAAGGCGCCCTGCAGGGCGACAACGGCCGGCTGTTCTTTCAGCCCTGTGGTGACCCGCGCCGCTATGCGGTAACCGACAGCAACGGCACCGGCGTATTGCAGGAGGCCTCGCAACTGGCCGGCAATCGCCCTGTGGTGTATGCCGACCTGCGCGGACGTTTCGACGCCAGCACCAACGGCAGCACCGATGGCCAACTGCGCCTGCAGCAGCTGTATCGACTCGATCGCTCGCTGGCCGCGTGCAAGGACCCGGACTTCAAACTGTCCAGCCTGAGCGCCGCTGGCGAGTCCCCGCGCTGGCAGGTCAGGGTGACCGGCCAGGGCATGATCGTGGATCGCGAAGGTCAGGCTCCCCTGGCCTTGCCCTATGTCGAGGAACAGGTCGGCGATGGCCGCTTCAACTTGTCCACCGAGGCCAACGGCCAGCGCATCGAGCTGTGGGTGGCACCGCAACGCTGCGTCGATACGCGCAATCAGGGCGTGCAGTTTCTCGCTGCCGAACTGCGCGTCAACGGCGACGTGCAGCGTGGCTGCGCGACCTTCGGCGGCGCCCGCAACCAGTAAGCTGCACCGTCCAGCGTTTTTTACCTGACGACGGGCAGCGCATCGCGTTTATAATGCCGGGTTCTGTTATGCCCCCGGGGCGCGCCCGGATTTTTGGACCTGTCATGCTACGAATCACCGAACTCAAGTTGCCCCTGGACCACTCCGACGACGCCCTGCAACCTGCCATCGTGCAGCGCCTGGGCATCGCCGACGCCGACCTGCTCGACTTCACTCTATTCAAACGCAGCTACGATGCGCGCAAGAAGAACAGCGAACTGCAGTTCATCTACACCGTCGATCTGCAAGTGCGCGACGAAGCCGCGGTGCTCGAGCGCTTCGCCGATGACCACAACGTCAACGTGGCCCCGGATGTCAGCTACAAGGTAGTCGGGCATGCGCCAGGGGACTATGCCCAGCGCCCTCTGGTCGTGGGTTTCGGCCCCTGCGGGATCTTCGCCGCCCTGCTGCTGGCGCAGATGGGCTTCAAGCCCATCGTGCTCGAGCGTGGCAAGGAGGTGCGCCAGCGCACCAAGGACACCTGGGGCCTGTGGCGCAAGAACGTGCTGAACGCCGAGTCCAACGTGCAATTCGGCGAGGGCGGTGCCGGCACCTTTTCCGATGGCAAGCTCTACAGCCAGATCAAGGACCCACAGCACCATGGGCGCAAGGTTCTGCACGAGTTCGTCAAGGCTGGAGCGCCCGAGGAAATCCTCTACGTCAGCAAGCCACACATCGGCACGTTCCGCCTGACCGGCATGGTCGAGAACATGCGCCAGCAGATCATCGCGCTGGGCGGCGAGATCCGCTTCGAGCAGAAAGTCACCGACCTGCTGGTCGATGGCGAGCGGCTGCAGGGAGTGGTTCTGGAAAGCGGCGAGCAGTTGCTCTCCAACCATGTGGTCATGGCCCTGGGACATAGCGCCCGGGATACCTTTCGCATGCTGCACGCGCGCAATGTGTTCATGGAAGCCAAGCCCTTCTCCATCGGTTTTCGCGTGGAGCACCCGCAGGGCATCATCGACCGCGCCCGGCTGGGCAAGTACGCCGGCCACCCGAAGCTGGGTGCCGCTGACTACAAACTGGTCCACCACGCCAAGAATGGCCGCTCGGTGTACAGCTTCTGCATGTGCCCCGGCGGTACCGTGGTCGCGGCCACGTCCGAACCGGGTCGCGTGGTCACCAACGGCATGAGCCAGTATTCGCGCAACGAGCGCAATGCCAACTCAGGCATCGTCGTCGGCATTACCCCGGAACAGGACTATCCCGGCGGCCCGCTGGCCGGCATCGAACTGCAGGAACAGCTCGAGTCCACGGCTTACCTGCTGGGTGGCAGCAACTATCAGGCGCCGGCGCAATTGCTGGGCGACTTCGTTGCCGGCAAGCCCTCCACAGCACTGGGCAGCGTCGAGCCTTCGTACAAACCGGGGGTCACGCTGGGCGACCTGGCACTGTCGCTGCCGGCTTTCGCCATCGAAGCGATCCGCGAGGCCCTGCCGGCATTCGAACGCCAGATCAAAGGCTTCTCGATGCATGACGCCGTGCTGACCGGCATCGAGACACGCACGTCCTCGCCCCTGCGCATCACCCGTGGTGCCGACTACCAGAGCCTGAACCTCAAGGGTCTGTTCCCGGCCGGTGAAGGTGCTGGCTATGCGGGCGGGATCCTCTCCGCCGGCGTGGACGGCGTACGTATCGCCGAAGCCGTAGCGAGGGATATTCTGGGTCTGCACTGACCCTTCGCCACTGCGTATTGGCATTGCCTGGAAAACGCATGCCGCTCACGCCTCAAGCGGGCGCAAAAAAACCGGCCTAGGCCGGTTTTTTCGTCGACGAGTTCGCTTAGTGCGAAACGCGGCTGGTGCCGTCTACCGTCATGATGCGTACACGCTCGCCGACACGGAACACTTCGTTCTCCTGTACGGCCTGAACGTAGGCACGCATGCTGCCGTCGTCCTCGCGCACGGTGATTTCCACACCCTGTGTGCGGGTGAATCCTTCTTCGGTGGCCGAGCCCAGCAGACCGCCAGCCACGGCGCCGATCACGGCAGCGACGATGCTGCCGCGACCGCCACCGACTGCACTGCCGGCAACACCACCGACCACGGCACCCGCGCCACCGCCGATCGGTGTCTTGGTGCCTTCGATCTTGACCGGACGCAGCGACTCGATGGTGCCCATGCGCACGGTTTGCACACGGCGCGCCTCGTCGCGCGAGTAGGAGTCGCCCGACAGGTTGGAGGCACATCCGCCCAGCAGCAGGGACATCGTGGTGAAGCAGGCAACTAGCAGAACTGACTTGCGCATTTTGGCAGGACTCCATGGGACATGTGTGCATTAGACGCCGCAGGCCAACGGCTGTCACGACACGGTCTATAAAAATTTACGTCAAAGGTGCGTCAAAGGGCGCAGACGCGGGCCTGGATGCTCGACAAGCCACTGAACGTCTGGACAACGGGCAGTGGCAAAAGGTCAAAGCAGGGTCACGGAGCCAGACGTTCGCGAACCCACGAACCGGCTTGCAAGCGATAGTTGAGGCGGTCGTGCAGGCGACTGGGACGCCCCTGCCAGAACTCGATTCGATCAGCCACCAGGCGATAACCGCCCCAGTGCGCGGGGCACTCGGGCTCGGCAGCGCTGAAGCGCTGCTCGGTTGCCTGCAGCAGCGCTTGCAGCTCGCTGCGATCGGCAATGACCTGGCTTTGCGGCGAGGCCCAGGCACCGAGGCGACTGCCAAGGGGACGAACCCGATAGTAGGCATCGGACTCGGCCGCGCTGACCTTGCTCACCCGCCCTTCTATTCGCACTTGTCGCTCGAGGGTAGGCCAGAAGAAGGTCATGGCCGCAAACGGCCGATCTGCCAGCTGCTGGCCCTTGGCACTGTCGTAGTTGCTGAAGAAGGTGAAACCCTGATCATCCAGGCCCTTGAGCAGCAACACGCGACAATGGGGACGACCTTCGGCATCGACGGTAGCCAGCGTCATCGCGTTGGCTTCCACCGGCGCCTGCTCGGTCTGGACTGCCTCGCCGAACCACTGGCGAAACAGCGCGAAGGGCTCGGACGGTGCCTGCGCCTCGTCCAGCCCATCACGGGTGTAACTACGGCGCATGTCGGCCAGGGCTTGCGTCATGGCAGCGATCCTTGCATCAGTGCGCCTTGGCCTGGTCGTTGCTCACGGCTTTCTTGGCGACGGCTTTCTTGGCCTCGGTTTTCTTGGCAGCTGGGGCGGCTTTCTTGGCCACGGCTGGCTTGGCTGCGGTTTTCTTCGCGGTTGCAGCCTTGGCCGGCGCCTTGGCAGCAGGTTTGGCAACCGGTGCAGGCACGGCCTTGACGTCCTGGGTGGCAAGCATTTCAGCGGCAGTGAAAGTCGGCTGGTTGTACTTGGCCAGCAGGGCCAGCATGGTGTTCTGCGGGGTCAGGAGAATTTCCACGCGACGATTGAGCGAACGACCTTCGACACTGTCGTTGGCGGCACGGGGCATGACCGAACCCATGCCACGCAGCATCAGGCGATCACGCTGCAGACCGCTGAGGCGGAAGATCGAGGCGATCGACTGCGCACGCTCCTGGCTCAGTTTCTGGTTCAGCGGCCCGGGGCCGCTGGTGTCGGCATGGCCCAGGACCAGCACGGCTGTCTTGTGATCGGCGTCGATGGCCTTGGCCACGCGGGTGATCGGGCCGAGGCTGATCGGCAGCAGCATCGAAGGCCGGTCGGGGTTGAACGAGGAGTCGACCGGTGCGGTGATCACCAGCAGGTCTTCGCGACGCTCGAGTTCGAACTTGCTGTCCTTGATGGCTTCGCGCAGCTTCGGCTCGTAGGCGTCGAGCCAGGCCTGGGTGACCTTGGGGTCGACCTTCGGCACGTCGGCAACCTTGGCCTGGGCAGGGGTGCTGCTGGCGCCGAACGGCCACCACCAACGGCTTTCGCTGTCGGACTTGGAATCGGCCTTGGCCACCTTGTCGGTGATGGCCTGCTCGACTTCCTTGTCAGCCGCCTTGCTGGCGACTGCGTCACGGCCAAATGGCCACCAGGCATGCCCGCCCTGGGCCGAGGAATCCTGGGGAGTTTGAGCACAACCGGTAGCGGCCAGGCACAAGGCAAACGCGATGGATTTATTCGGTGACATGGTGCATTCCACAAGGTGTTGGTAAATACAAACCGGTTTAACAAACCGGCCTAAATTATTGATTGATAGAGTAGAGCAGTCATAGCCCAATGGACGACCGCTGGTCGATTTGTGATCAATCGCTTCAGAGACAACTGCGCAGAACGCGCACCAGGTGCTGTGCCCGTGGGTCCATCAGTATATAGGGGCCCAGTGTGTTCACGGCAAAACCAAAGGCAACATCATGTTCCGGATCGGCGAAGCCGACCGACCCCCCTGCCCCGGGGTGACCGAAGGCGCCCGCACCCAGGCCGAAGGTGGCGTTGGCCACCTGTGGCTGGTCGAGCATGCAGCCCAGGCCGAATCGCGTGGGCGTCATGAGCGTCTTGTCCAGGCCCAGGCTGTGCTCCCGGGTAAGCTCGGCAAGCATGTCGGATTCGAGCAGGCTGCCGTCGAGCAGACCGGCGTAGAAACCAGCCAGGCTGCGGGCATTGCCATGACCGTTCGCTGCAGGCTGCTGCATACGCCGCCACTCCGGCTTGTTGGTGCTGGTCAGCACCGATGGCGGATTGGTGAAGGCGCGCGTGGCCATGGCCGCGGGTTCGCGCATGGTCACCTGCAACAGACGCTGGGCCGCTTCGTCGCCGACATTGCCCTTGCCGCGGGCAATGTGCGCAACACGGTGGAATTCCTCATCCGCCAGCCCGACGTGGAAATCCAGCCCCAGGGGTTTGGCCACCCGCGCCACGATGGATTCGCCCGGCCCGCGGTTATCGGCCCGCCGCAGCAGTTCACCGACCAGCCAGCCGTAGGTAATGGCCGCATAGCCATGCCCGGTACCTGGTTGCCACCATGGCGTTTCCGCCGCCAGCGCGGCAGTCATCCGTGGCCAGTCGTAGAGCGCCTCGGGCGGCAGCATGTCACGCAAGGCCGGCAGGCCGGCCTGATGGCAGAGCAGATGGCGCAAGGTGATCGACTGTTTGCCGGCGGCGGCGAATTCCGGCCAGTAGCGGGCCACCGGAGCGTCCAGCGCCAGCTTGCCCTCGGCCACCAACTGCAGGGCAGTCACGGCGGTGAAGGTCTTGGTGCAGGAGAACAGGTTGAGGATGGTGTCGCTGTGCCAGGCCTGGGTACCGTCCTTGTCGGCAGTACCGGCCCAGAGATCGACGACCGTCTCGCCACCCACCTGGATGCACAGCGCGGCGCCGCGCTCCTGAGGGTTGTCGAACAGTGCCGCGAACGCTTCACGCACGGCTTCGAACTGCAACTCGAAGTGACCTTGTATCTGCACCCTGACTCCCATCGACCACGCCGCGAAAAATGAAGCGCATTGTTTCAGCGATTCAGCGCTTTGTGAACCGCCCTGCCCTCGATTATCGTCGCACCGGAGCCGTGCGGGTCGTCAGGAAATCTCCCGACGGAACGGTGGCAATGCGTTGAGGATGGCCTTGCCGTAGCGCTGGGTGACCAGGCGTCGATCGAGCAGCGTGATGGTGCCGCGATCCTGCTCGGTACGCAGCAATCGCCCGCAGGCCTGGATCAGGCGCAGCGAGGCATCGGGCACGGCGATTTCCATGAACGGGTTGCCACCGCGCGCCTCGATCCATTCGGCCAGTGCCGCTTCGACCGGATCGTCAGGCACTGCGAAGGGGATCTTGGCGATGATCACATGCTCGCAATAGGCACCGGGCAAGTCGACGCCTTCGGCGAAGCTGGCGAGACCGAACAGCACGCTGGAGTCCCCGCCATCGACACGCGCCTTGTGCTTGTTCAGGGTTTCCTGCTTGGACAGGTTGCCCTGGATGAACACCTGCTTGCGCCAGTCGCGGTCCAGGCCGTCGAACACGTCCTGCATCTGTTTGCGCGAGGAAAACAGTACCAGGGTTCCACGATAGCCTTCGACCAGGTCCGGCAGGTCGCGGATGATCGCAGCGGTGTGCGCCGCCGCGTCGCGGGGGTCGGCTCGCAGGTCGGGGACGCGCAGCACCCCGGCCTGTTCATGGTGAAAGGGGCTGGGCACGATGGCGGTCACCGAGGCCTTGGGAATCCCGGCGCGCATGCGGAAACGGTCGAACTTGCCCAATGCGGTCAGGGTAGCCGATGTCACCAAGGCACCGTAGGCGACGTTCCACAGGTTGCGGCGCAGCATCTCAGCCGCCAGGATCGGGCTGGCATTGACTTCGATATCGTACAGCGCACCGCCATCGGCCAGGGTCAGCCAGCGCGCCATGGGCGGACTGTCTTCGGGGTCTTCGGCGGTGAAGGCCGTCCACAATTCCCAACTGCCCTGAGCGCGAGCCAGCAGGCTGCCGAACAGCGGGTACCATTCCTCGGCCTGATGGCTGGCAATGCCCACGTTCTTTTCGCCGTCCATGCCTTCCTTGAGCAACTCGCTCAAGCGGGTGAACAGGTCGGTCAGTTTGGAAAAGCCCTTCTTCAGCTCGATGCCCATTTCCCGCATATGCTCGGGCACCACTCCGCCGACGAAGCGATGGCGCGGACGCTCACGGCCTTCCATGTCTTCGCCGGGCTTGAAGTCCGCCAGTTGCTCGCAGGCGCTGAACATGAACTGCTGCTGGGTCTTGATCTCACGGGCCAGCTCCGGCACCTGCTCGATCAATCGCCCCAGGTCACCCGGCAGCGGGTGCTGGGCGAGCAGCTTGGTCAGGTTCTTGGCCGTGGTTTCCAGCCAGTCGGCTGTGGAGCGCAATCGGCTGTAGTGCGCGAAATGGCCGATCGCCTTGTCAGGCAGGTGATGGCCTTCGTCGAATACGTACAACGTGTCGCGCGGGTCGGGCAGCACTGCCCCGCCGCCCAACGCCAGGTCGGCCAGTACCATGTCATGGTTGGTGACGATCACATCGACCTTGCCCATGCCTTCGCGTGCCTTGTAGAAGGTGCACTGGGCAAAGTTAGGGCAATGGCGGCCGGTGCACTGGCTGTGGTCGGTGGTCAGGCGCGACCATTGCTGATCTTCCAGGGCCACCGGCCAGCTGTCGCGGTCACCGTCCCATTTGTTGCCGGCCAGTTTCTCGATCATGCTGGTGAACAGTTTCTGGCTCGCCTCGTCGACCTCGATCTTGAAACCTTCCTCTTCGAACAGCTGCGCGGTCGCGCTCTGCGCGTGTCCTTCCTGCAGCAGCACGTCGAGTTTGGACAGGCACAGGTAGCGTCCGCGGCCCTTGGCCAGCGAGAAGGTGAAGTTCAGCCCGCTGTTGCGCATCAGGTCGGGCAGATCCTTGAACACGATCTGTTCCTGCAGCGCGACCGTGGCCGTGGCAATCACCAGGCGCTTGCCGGCCGCCTTGGCCACCGGAATCGCGGCCAGGCTGTAGGCAACCGTCTTGCCGGTGCCGGTGCCCGCTTCCACCGCCACCACCGCCGGATCGCCCGTACGCCGGCCTTCGTCATCGCACGCGATGTCGCCCAATACCTTGGCGATTTCGGCGATCATCAGGCGCTGGCCATAGCGCGGCTTGAGGCTCTTGGCTTCGAGAAAACGCGTGTAGGCGCCCTGGATCGTGGTTTTGAGTTCGTTACTGATCATCGGCTGGTCATGGCGAAAGGCTGGATATATTTTCAGTGTTTCTCATCGGGTCGCTATCATACCCTGCTCGACTTCGATGTGCTGGCTGGAGATACCCATGAGCGCCGACAGCGTGTTTCAAACCCTGCATGGGCTCGCTGTGCTGATGTGGCTGGGCGGCATGCTGGCGACGTGGACGATCCTGCGCCCGGCCGGGCTGGCAGTGCCTTCGCGGGTTCAGCGCCTGCAGCGTCTGGTGGATATTTTCCCACGGCTGTTCGGCGGGGTCTGGGCCGCCGTGCTGATTCTTCCGATCAGCGGCGTCGCCCTGCTGCGCCTGCGCTTCACCGGCTTCGAGACGGCGCCACGCGACGTACAGATCATGATGGGCCTGTACGTGGTCATGGTGGCCTTGTTCCTGCGCATGCAGGGCCTGCAACTGCCCGCGCTGCGCAAGGCCGTGGCGGCCCAGGCGTGGACGGACGGCGCGATCGCCATGAAGCAGCTGCGTCGCCTGGCGGTGGGTGGCCTGCTGCTGGGCCTGGCGACCGTGGTGCTGGGTATGGCCAGGCAGTTCTGAACCAACCTGGTCAGAAGCGCTGGATGCTCAACGTGCCTTCGGTGCCCGCCTCGCCTGCTCTTCCCGGCAAGCCCTCGCGACCCGACTTGCCGCCTTCGGCGCGGTACACCACGCAGCCCTTGGATTTGCCTCCGGCGCCCGGACGTCCGGGAACACCGGCAGCGCCGCCCTGGCCGCCGTCGGTGCGCACCTGGATCGCTTCGCTGGCGAAGGTCGCCGGCAGACGCAGGCGGACATTGGCGCCAGGCGCACCAGGCAGGCCGTCGCCGCCATTGTCACCGTTGCCACCGCGCCCCGCCGAGCCCCAGGTACAACCGGGCGCCTGGCCATTGCCACCGTCCAGACCCGCATAGCCATCGGCACCCGCGCCGCCGCGCGCGTCGATGTTCACCTCCAGGGCGTCCAGCGATTGCAACTGCACGTCAAGATTACGCCCTGCGCGAGCCGCCTTCTGATGGGTACCGGGCGCGCCACGGGCGAGAATCTGGCTGCCGCTGCCGAGTTCTGCATGCTGCGCGCGCAGGCGCAACTCCTGCTCGCCCGGCACTATCGCAATGCGGGCCTCATGCCCCAGGCGCAATTGCTCGACACTGAGTTCGGTCAGGTTGGCGGGAATCAGCAAGGTGCCGTAATCCGCTACCTCCAGGCGCTGCAGCTGCAGCACGCTGGAGCTGGCCGGCAGGCGCAACAGCGAATGAGGTTCGACACTGACCGACTCGGCCAATGCCAGCGGCGCAAACAGTACTGCCAACAAACCCAGCTTACGCATGGCTAGCCTCGGTATCGGACGGTGCGGGAATGGACTGGATGTGAAAGATCCCGGCCAGCAGGATCTGGACTCGGTCAAGCCACGGATGGCTGCGCCCGCGCAGGCGCTTGTTGAAGGCGATCGCTTCGATCAGGTGCAGGAACAGCAACGTGCCGCCGGCCAGGTTGATCAGTGCATGAAACGGTTTGACCATCGGCATGAACAGGTTGAGCAGTACCACCCACCAGAACAGCAAAGTCAGACATTTACCCAGAATCAGAAATCCTTTCATGTGCCCCCCACGGCATTGGCTAGGCGCACATTAACGGCTGAGAGGTGACGGTGACCAGAGGCCGGCAGGAAAAACCTGCCGACCCACATCGATCAGTGGCTCAGATGGATTTCCACGCGACGGTTCTTGGCGCGTCCGGCGTCGGTGTCGTTGCTGTCGACAGGCTCGCTTTCACCGCGACCCTCGCTGCTCAGCTTGTCTGCCGCAACGTCTTGGCCCAGAAGGAAGGAGACGACACTGGCGGCACGTTGCTCGGACAGCTTCTGATTGAAGGCATCGCTGCCGACGCTGTCGGTATGACCGACGATCTTGACCATGGCCACCTGGGCCGTCTTCATCCGCGCTGCCAGCGATGTCAGCTCGGTGCGGGCACTTGAGGTCAGTTCGGCGCTGCCGAATTCGAACGGTACGTCGCCCGCATCGCTCAAGGTGACTACTTCGGGGATATCGGCCACTGGCGGCTCGGGCGCCTTGGTCACGGCGGGGTAGACCGGCAATGGGCAGCCGTTGTGCTTCACTGGCGTATTGGCCGGGGTATCGGGGCAACGATCGCGTCGATCGAATACGCCGTCTTCGTCCTTGTCGCCATCCTGGGCATAGCAGACCAGACCGCTCACCACCGCGCCGGCCAAGCCACCGCCAGCGGCCCACGCACCACTTTCAATGGCACCCAGCCCGCCACCGGCGAGGCCACCCAGCACGCTGCAGACAGGCCAGGTACGCGAGTTGAGTGGGGACGCCCCTTCAGGGGAGGTGGTACAGCCGCTCAGCACACCGGCGACCAGCAGAGCGGGAAGTACGGTCCGCGATAGATCTTTCAGCTTCATTCAAGGCTCCTGAGTCGCCGGCGGGCGCCGGCAACTGAGAAGTAAAGCGTGCCGCCGGTCGTTGTACAAGGGGACCGGCGGTTGGCGCTAAAGGTTCAACGCTGGATGAGAATCTCGGTACGACGGTTCATGGCGCGACCGTCGGCCGTGTTGTTGTCGGCAACCGGCTGGGCCTCGCCCACGCCCTTGACCGATACCACGCTGGCCCGCGGTACGCCGCCGCTGACCAGGTAGTCAGTCACTGCCTTGGCGCGCTGCTCGGACAACCGTTGATTGTAGGCGTCCTTGCCGACACTGTCGGTATGACCGCTGACGCTCAAGCGCGCAGTGGTCGCTTCGGTCTTCAGGCGGGTGGCGACGGTATCGAGCTGCGCCCGGTCGGCGGCGGTGAGGGTGGCCTTGTCGAATTCGAAATGCACGTTGCGGATGACGATCGTCTCCTCCTTGGGCATCGGTGCCGGCTCGGCAGCGACTGGCATCGGCGCCGGGGCAGGCGGCGGGCAACCATTGGCGTCTACCGGCGTGCCCTTGGGAGTGCCGGGGCACTTGTCGCGGCTGTCCGGTACGCCATCACCGTCTTCGTCGCCATCGCCATGCACCCAGCAATAGGCTGCGCCGACACCGGCAGCCGCCGCGCCAACACCGGCTGCCAGCGACCCGCTTTCGATGGCGCCCAACGCCGCACCGGTCACCCCGCCCACGGCCGCGCACATCGGCCAGTCGGTTTTCTGCAAGCCTGCGCAACCCGTCAACACGCTGCTGACCAATATCAAGGGTAATGCCGTCCGAACTATGCTCATCTAGTTTCTCCTCAGGGAATCGGCAGCAGGGGCCGACGTTCTGGGAGTAAAGACCGTGGTTGGCATATGCGCCAGCAATAAGCCATAGGGCGCGCCATCCAATCAATGCTGGGCCATCGGGTCGGGGCCCTATAATGTGGTGGCCACGACCGAGGAGCTTCAATGACCGACGCAGTATCTTCCCGTACCCCGCAACAGGCTCTGGCGGCCTTGCTCGAACGTCACGCGCCGCAGCGCCTGCTGCTGATAGGCGCGAGTGCATTCCCCGCCCTGGCCGCGTTCGAGGCAGCGCACCCCGAAACCCGTATATACAGAGCCGCGCCCGGGCCCCTGCCCGCAGACCTGGCCGGCCAGCGTTTCGACCTGGCGCTGGCGGTGGATTGCCTGGAGCATCTGAACAAGGCCGAAGGCACGCGTCTGCTGGCCGGCATCCGCAACCTCAATGCGAGCTGCATCGCCGTGCTCGCCGACCCGGTCGCAAGCGGCTGGAGCGACACCGACTTCTACGCCCTGGCCCTGCAGGCCAGCGAACGCTTCGCCCGCGACCAGCAGGTGCTCAAGCTGTACACCTACGATGTGCGCGAATACAAACAAGTCCCGGATTGGCTGAACGCCAAGTTCTGGGCCAACCCGGAAAACTTCGGCAAGTATTGGTGGTGATATGAGCGTTTCGATCTGTCCGTGCGCAAGTGGCAACCTGCTGCCGGCCTGTTGTGGTCGCTATCACGAGGGCCAGCCGGCACCCGATGCGCAGAGCCTGATGCGCTCGCGCTACAGTGCCTACGTGCTGGGCCTGGTGGACTATCTGGTGAACACCACCCTGCACGCCCAGCAGGCCGGTCTGGATCGCCAGGCCATTGCCCAGTGGAGTTCGCAGAGCACTTGGCTGGGCCTGGAGGTGGTGGCGGCGGAAGTCTTCGGCGGCCAGCCGGAACACGCGTTCGTGACCTTCACTGCGCGCTGGCACGACAGCACCGGCGAGCACTGCCATCGCGAGCGGTCGGCGTTCGTGCAGCACGACGGCCGCTGGTATTTCATCGACCCGACCGTCCTGCTCAAGGCCAGCCGCAACGACAGCTGCCCCTGTGCCAGTGGGCAGAAATTCAAGAAGTGTTGCGCAGGCTACATCAGCCAATGATTTTCAGATGGGAAATGTCCGGCACTTGAACGGTTTCCTCGTGCCGCAACTGGCCCATGTCGCTGCCGGCAGGCGCCAGGCTGAACTGCTGCAGGTTCAGCTGCGCCGAGCGCTGCGCGGGTCGTTCATCCTGCAGATCGGCGCCCACCTCGGCGATGGCGAAGTCCGGCGCATCCACAGCCACGAACGCTGCCATGTACGCATCACGCGGCACGACCTCGGCGCGGCGGGCCACCGCCATGGGTTTCTGGCCGAAGTCGCCTGCCGCCGCCGGCGCGGTCATGATGATCTCTTCAATGTCCTGAGCCATTTCGTCGATGCTGGCCACGGCCCCTGCGCGTGCCAGCGCCGCACGGTATTTTTCCGCCGCCTGGGCGTCGAGGTTGTTCTTGAGGACCAATCGGCGTCCGGAAAACAGCATCTCGATTCGCTGGGCGTCGGCCTGGAACAGTTTTGCCAGGTTGCTCTTGACCTGGTCCAGCGCCGCGCCGGGCACGCATTGGCCGCTGAAGACGATCTCGTAGAAACGCATGGCAACTCTCCTGGCATGGCACCGTTGCGGGCGCTGGGCGTCCGCACAGATGCCGAAAAGCCAGCACCGTAACAGTGATTATGGACCACGATGTTTCGGCGCAACAAGCACGCCCTTGTCATGCCCGTGCGCCTTGTTAGACTCAAGACAAATCCGGAGGTCCCTGCCATGTCCGCTTGCACTCTCGTTCTGCGCAGCATCGGCTTGCTTTCACTGCTGGGACTCACGGGCTGCGCCACCTGGTTCACCGGCAACTACCAGGATCCTCAGGTGCATCTGGTCAAGGTCGAAGTGGTCAAGGCCAACATGCTGCAACAGCGCCTGATCCTGCGTTTTCGCATCGACAACCCCAACGGCCGCAGCCTGCCGGTGCGCGGCATGAGCTACAGCGTGCGCCTGGAAGACATGCTGCTGACCGAAGGCGACGCCAGCGACTGGTTCAGCGTGGCCGCCAACAGTGGCGAATACTACGAGCTGCCGGTGCGCACCAATCTCTGGCAACACGCGCGCGAGCTGTCACGCCTGCTCAAGCACCCCGAGCGAGGGATCCGCTACGAGTTGCGCGGCGAATTGCGCACCGGGGTGCTGTTCGGCCACGACGTGGTGCTCAACCACACCGGGGTAATCGACGCGCGCGGCTTGTCCGGTCGCTGAGATGTCACAAAGATTTTTCCCGCAGCGCTGCTATTCCGAACCCAGGGTGAGATAATTCCGGCCAATTTCAACTGCGGAGTATTCTCGATGTCCCAGCAACCCCACGTGCACGGCCCTGACTGCAACCATGACCACGATCACGCTCATGAGCACGACCACGGTCACGTGCATGGCCCGCACTGCAACCACGCCCCACAGGAACCGGTGCGCAATGCACTCAAAGATGTAGGCCGCAACGATCCCTGCCCCTGCGGCAGCGACAAGAAATTCAAGAAGTGCCACGGCGCCTGAGCCGAAACGATGCCCGAGGGTGCTGCGTGCTGGCAGCCCCTCCCTTGACCCCAATCCCACCGCTGTGCGCTGTGTCCGCGAGCGGCTTGGGCACGAAGAAAATATCCCCCGCCTGACGCTTGCGCGTCGCCCCCGCCCTCTCTAACGTAGCGCCTTTTACGCCAGCCCCCGCAGGAGCTTCGCCATGGCCTCGCCCGCCCGTTTCTTCTTCACGCCCACGTTTGGCTGCGCCGCCGTGGTCACCGGCATGCTCACCCTGACCGGCTGCCAACAATGGCTGGGCGGCTCCGCCGAGCAAAACCTGCCGCCAAGCGTGGGTGTACAGCCGCTCAAGGGCCTGGCGCAGAATGTCTCGGTCAGACGTAACGGGCTGGGCATGCCGCTGATCGAAAGCAATACCTTCCACGATGCTCTGTTTGCCCAAGGCTACGTGGCCGCCAGCGACCGCATCACCCAGATGATCCGTCTGCGGCTGCTGGCCCAGGGACGCCTGGCCGAACTGGACGGCGTCGAAGCGCTGGACGGCGACCGCCTGCTGCGCAGGATCAACCTCAAGAAGAACGCCGACCAGTTGTATGCCGCGGCCTCACCCCGATTGAAGCGTTTCTTCGATGTCTATGCACGGGGCGTCAACGCCTACCTGTTTCGCTACCGCGGCAAGCTGCCCGCGCAATTGGCAGGCTACACCCCCGAATACTGGAAGGCCGAAGACTCGGCGCTGATGTTCGCGTTGTGGTCGTTCAGCCAATCGCTCAACCTGCAGGAAGAGTTGGGTTCGCTGGTACTGGCGCAGAAAGTGGGCACCGACAGACTGGCCTGGCTGCTGCCGGTCTATCCGGATGAGAGCCTGCCTTTCACCGAGGCCGACAAGCTCAAGGGCGTGTCGCTGGGCAACTCGCTGACCAGCCTGGCGGGCCTGGCCACGATGAATCGCGAACTCGAGCGGCTTGGCGCGCCAAGCTCCAGCAACTGGGCCATCGCCCCGCAACGCACGCGGGCCGGAAAAAGCCTGTTCGCCAACGATATTCATGTGGCAACCAGCATTCCGTCGGCGTGGAGCTTCGTGCAGCTGCGCGCGCCGCGCTTTCAGGCGGCAGGTGTCGCCCTGGCCGGTATGCCGGGCGTGCTGGCCGGCTTCAATGGTCAAGTCGCCTGGGGCATGGCGGCAGTGATGGGCGACAATCAGGATCTTTTTCTGGAGAAGGTCCGCAGCGAAGGCGGCCGCGTGCTGTATCAGTCCAACGGCAAGTGGCAGCCGGCCCGCGTGCGTCAGGAGACCTACCTGGCCAAGGGGCAGCGTCCGCTGCGCGAGGCGGTCTACGAAACCGGTCACGGCCCGCTGCTCAACGACGTCAGCGGCATGCCGGCAAGCGGCGGCTACGGCTTGGCCCTGCAACTGCCGGACTTGACCGACGACAAGAGCCTGGATGCGCTGTTCGATCTGTCGCGCGCCAGCAATGTCGAGAAGGCTTCGGATGCCAGCCGGCAGATACGCGCGGTGGCGACCAATCTGCTGTTTGCCGATGCCAGCAGCATTGGCTGGCAGGTCACCGGCCGCTTTCCCAACCGTCTCGAAGGCAAAGGCATGCTGCCCTCGCCCGGCTGGGACGGTCGACATGACTGGGATGGCCTCGCCGACCCCATGCTTCACCCCTACGACCAGGACCCGCCGCAGGGTTGGCTGGGTACCGCCAACCAGCGCATCGTCCCGCCCGGCTATGGCATCCAGCTGTCCAACGCCTGGTACTACCCGGAGCGCAGCGAGCGCCTGGCCGAGCTGGCCGGTGCCGGCAAGCACGACACACGCAGCATGATTGCCATGCAGTCCGATCAGATCACCCCCTTCGCCGCCAAACTGAAAAAGATGTTTCTTGCGCCCGGCATGGCACAACCGCTGAAAAGTGCCATCGATGCGCTGCCCGAGGGCGAGCGGACCAAGGCCCGCGAAGCCTACACTCGCCTCATGGCCTTCGATGGCCGCCTTGCCGCGCAATCCGCCGATGCCGCGCTGTACGAGCTGTTTCTGCAGCAAAGCGCGCAGCGGACCTTCCTCGACGAGCTGGGCCCGCTCGACAGCGCCAGCTGGAAGGCCTTCGTGGCCCAGGGCATGTCTTCCTACTCGGCCCAGGCCGATCATCTGCTGGGGCGTGACGACAGCCCGTTCTGGGACGATCTGAGCACCGCGCAGAAGGAAGACAAGCCGGCCATCCTGGCGCGCAGCCTGGCCGCCGCAGTCAGCGCCGGCGAGGCGCAGCTGGGCAGTGATCGAAGCACTTGGCAATGGGGGCGTCTGCATCGCACCACCTGGACCGACACGGGCGGGCCCGATGCCGGCGCACCCGTGCTACGCGGCCCGGTTGCCACCGGTGGCGATCACACCACCTTGAACGCTGCGCCCTACCGCTGGGGCGACAGCTTCGACACCGCGTCGATACCGGCGCTGCGCATCGTCGTCGACTTCGCCCAGGCCGAGCCGATGATCGGCCTTAGCAGCAGCGGGCAGTCGGGTAATCCGGCCAGTGCCAACTACACCGACGGCATCGACGCGTGGCTCAAGGGTCAATACGTCAGCTTCCCGATGCAGCCGCAGCATTTCGACAAGGCCTACGGGACCAAGCGACTGACGTTGACGCCGCAGAAATGACCGTGTGAATTCGCCGCTGAAAACGCAAGAGAGCCCCCGTTACTCGAAACGGGGGCTTGATCACTGCGCTGGATCCTGCCCTATCGGGAAGAACACCCCGCCACTCCACACCCCCAGCCAACCGTCACGCACCACGGCCAGCTCGACCAGCCGATAGAACACGTTGCGGTGAATGCGTGCTTCCAGGTTGTTGCGCACCAGCACATAGGGTGAAGGCTCCTGGGTACAGGGGTCGATGTCGACCCGCAGCGGGTGCTGCGCGTCGGCGTCGACGCAGTCCTCGACATTGCTGGTGAAGCGCAGCGACTGCTGCTCGCCTTCCCCCGACACCTGCATGTCGATGGCCACGAACGGCGCGTCATCGACGACGATGCCGACTTTTTCCACCGGCGTCACCAATACGTACTCGTCGCCATCGCGGCGCAGGATCCCGGCGAACAACTTGACCATCGCCGGTCGGCCGATCGGCGTGCCCTGATAGAACCAGGCACCGTCGCGGGCGATGCGCATGTCGATGTGCCCGCAGAAATCGGGATTCCACAGGTGCACGGGCGGCAAGCCCTTCTTGGCAGTGGGAATGTGCGCCAGCAAATCGTCGGCCTTGCCCGTCATGCTCGTCTCCTCAGCGGCTTACGCCCAACAAGCTGCGAGCGTAGTCCTCAAGGGGTGGGCCAAGCAAATCTTCCGGTTTGTTGTCGCGCATCGTCAACAGCCCGCCACGGCTGCGGATGGTCGCGGTGTCGATGAGATAGCGGGTGCTGGTTTCGATGAGCATGATCTGAATCACGCTGCTGTCGACGCCGAGCCGGTCCAGAGCTTCCTGGTCGGCCCATTCGTCAGCATTGCCGATGCGGTCGTCGGCGCGTGCAAAACGGGTGTAGAGCAGGTAATGCGCGCCGGCATTGCGCGCCTCGCCCAAGGCCTGTTCCAGGCCCAGCGGTGCCGGGGCGCGGCGTACCAGGGGAAAGTACTCGACGAACGCTTCGAACGCCTGTTCAGCCACAACGTTGGGCCGCGGGTAGGCGCCGCCGGGAGGCACGAACGCGCCCTGACCAATATAGATGAACGAGTCAGGCTGCACGCGCAAGTTGTTGAACCGGCGAGTTTCACTGTGATTCAACACACCCGCATCGCTCAGGTGATAGCGAGCGCCTTCGCCCAGATCACTGACCTTCATGCAACCGCCCAACGCCAACAGCGCCAGCAGCACGACCAGGTTACGCATGCATCCTCCAGAGCCGGCGACAAGATCCCGGCGATCAGCCACATGATGCAGCTTCTGCGCCAGTTTGCAGGGCTCGGGATGGCTCGGGGGTCAGGCTTCTTTGGGGCCGGGTATTTCCGGATCGCGTTTGCGCTTGTTGCCCATGCGCACGCCGATGTCCATGAGGAACTGGAAAAAGCCTTCCTGATCTTCCAGTACGTTGCTCCAGAACGGCGAGTGGTACAGCGCCACCGCGCCATGTACCAGCGCCCAGGCAGCGCAATAGTGGAAGTACGGCGGAACGTCTTCCAGCTTGCCCTCGCTGATTCGCCCCTCGATGAGGAACGTCAGGCGTTCGAAATTCGACGCGCGGATCGTGTGCAGCTGCTCGACGAGCTCGGGCACCTGGTTGCCTTTGACCACCTTCTCTTCAAGCCGGTCGAACAGCCGATAGCGCTGCGGATCGCGCATGCGGAACTCGAAGTAGGCGCGGGACAGGGCTTCCTTGTCTCGATCGATGTCGGCCGAATGCAGCAGAGCGTTCAGGTCGCGCTCGTAGTCGAGCATCAGGCGCAGGTAGATCTCGGCCTTGGACTTGAAGTGTTTGTAGATGGTGCCTTTGCCGATACCCACGGTGTCGGCAATCAGCTCGACTGTAACGCTGTCTTCGCCTTGCTCGAGAAACAGCGCCAGTGCGGTGTCGAGGATTTCCTGCTCGCGGCGGCGAAATTCACGGACCTTACGAGGTTCTTTTTGCATAGGAAGGACTGGATCGAAAGCGGAGGCAGTCATTATGCCTGTATGAGGTCAAAATGCACGGATCATCCCAAATCTCTGGCTTTATGGCGCATATGCCACGCACCCCTGCAATCTGTACTGAGCAGCGGCGGGCGTATTCCAAATACGTTTAAGAAAACCCTGCAAGGCACTGGCGCCCCTGACCCATTCGACAATACTTGAACTGTCGTCGCGCCATACTCCCCCAAGTGATGCGGCGGCAAGGCGTCGATGGACCACGCGCCTGTTGTGACTCCTAATGGTCTTGACCCGGGATTCTCCCCCCAGAGCCCGGGTTTTTTTTGCCCGCGCAGGCTCAAGCCTGGCGACGAACACGCGCCAGGGGGAACAGCCGGCAGAAATTGTCGGTGGTGCGCTCGGCCAGGCTGTCGAATGTCTCGCCGCGGACCGTGGCGATGCACTGTGCCACTTCGCGGACGTACTGCGGCAGATTGGACTTGCCACGGTAGGGAATGGGTGCCAGATAGGGCGAGTCGGTTTCGACCAGCAAGCGATCGGCCGGCACCTGCCGCGCAACTTCACGCAGGGCATCGGCATTGCGGAAGGTCACGATGCCCGACAGCGAAATGTAGAACCCCAGGTCGAGGGCGGCCTTGGCCATCGCCCAGTCTTCGGTGAAGCAATGCAGCACGCCGGCCTGGGGCAATTGCGCCTCGCGCAACAAATCCAGGGTATCGGCGCGCGCGCCGCGGGTATGCACGATCACCGGCTTACCGGTCAGATTGGCCGCCTGCAGGTGCAGTCGAAACGACTCCTGCTGCAGCTGCGCTGCCTCGGGTTCGTAGTGGTAGTCCAGGCCGGTTTCACCGATCGCCACCACGCATGGCGCGTCGAGCTCGGCCATCAGCCAGTCCAGCGCGGGCGGCTTGCCGGGAGCGAGGTCGAGGGGATGAATGCCGACCGAGCAATCGACGTCGTCGTAGCGGCCGGCCAGGGCCTTGACCGTGGCGGCGTTCTCGGCGCTGACGCCGATGCACAGGAAATGCCCTACACCGCAGGTACGCGCGGCCTCCAAGGCGGTGTCCAGGCAGCCGTCGTGTTCGGCAAGGTCGAGGCGGTCGAGGTGACAGTGGGAATCTACGAGCATGGGGGTATGGGGACTACATCGTGTGAGTGGGACGGTCGGACTTCAGGGCGCCGGCCAGATAGGTTTCGATCTTGTTGCGCGCAGTATTGTCGCCGTCGTTGAACTGCACGCCCACGCCCGCAGCGCGGTTACCCTGGGCGCCCTTGGGGGTGATCCAGGCGACGCGACCGGCCACGGGAATCTTCTCCGGCTCATCCATCAGGTTGAGCAGCATGAACAGCTCATCGCCCAGCTTGTAGCTCTTGCTGGTCGGAATGAACAAGCCGCCGTTTTTGATGAACGGCATGTAAGCCGCGTACAGGACGGCTTTGTCCTTGATGGTCAGGGACAGAATACCGTTGCGCGGTCCGGGACTGACGGGTTGATTCATTCGTGCTCCGTTACTGATAGTGAATTTTCGCAGCAGTCAAACCGCGTCCGCCGCATCCGGCGTCACCGCGTCGCACCGACCCAACCACGTCCGCCGTCGACGCGGCTTGCGCCGCTGCTACAACCGGCGCATCCCTGTAGCAGCGGCGCGAGCCGCGTCCGGTATCACCACGGTACATCAGACAAACCGCAACCAACATCGGCAGCGTTCGATCACAATGCACCCATCACGTCTGCCCCGGCAAGGCCATCCAGGACACCAGCAGCGCCTCGATGAGCAATACCCGGTTCAGGTTGGCCTTGGCCAGCACTTTCTGGCGCTGCATCAACACCCAATCCTGAATGGCCAGCACCTTGCTCTGGGTACTCTTGTCAGCCAGATATTGCAGCACCTTGCGCATGTCGCTCAAGCCCAGCCCCTGCTCGTCCGTCGTCAGGCGATAGCGCAGCAACAGGTTCGACCACTCACAGAACCAGTCGAACAGCAGCAGCAATGGCACCGCGCTCCAGGCTTCGGCCAACTGGCTGGGCGTCTGCTGCCCTTTCAGCAGCTTCTTCACCCCTTCGACCACCAGCGCCCGCTGCTCGACGATACCGGCAGCCTGCAACCTCACCGCTGCCAGCGGCGAGCCTGCGGCCAATGCGAGCAGATCGGTGCGCGCAGCCCCGTCCACTTCCGGCAGCGCCGTGGCCAGCCACTGCAGGCTGACGGCCTGAGTAGGCAACGGGCACGCCTGCTGCACGCAACGGCTCTTGACCGTAGGCAGCAGTCGACTGGGCTGATGGCTGACCAACAGCAAGACGGTATTGCCCGAAGGCTCCTCGAGACTTTTCAACAATGCGTTGGCCGCATTGACGTTCATCGCTTCGGCAGGCTCGATCAGCACGACCTTGCGCCCGCCCATTTGCGCGGTCTGCACCACGAAGGCGACCAACTCGCGCACCTGGTCGACCTTGATCGCCTTGTCCGCTTCCTCAGGTTCGAGGATGAAATTGTCCGGATGGCTGCCGGCCTGCAGCAACAGACACGACTTGCAGGCCCCACAGGCGTGCTGCGCGGCCGGACGCTGGCACAGCAACAGTGCCATCAGGCGCTCGGCCAGGGCACGCTTGCCGATGCCCTGCGGCCCGTGCAGCAGGTAGGCGTGAGCATGCTGAGTGCGCCCGGCCAGCTTCTGCCAGAGGTCATCCTGCCAGGGGTAGGCGTCAGCCACGCGGCAAACCTCGCAGCTCGGGCAGCAACGCATCCAGCGCCTGCTGGACCTGCGCCAGGCTCTGCCCGGCATCGACCACCCGATAGCGCGCAGGCGCTGCAGCGGCGCGCGCCAGGTAGGCGCCACGCACGGCCTCGAAGAACGCCCGGCCTTCCTGTTCGAAACGATCGAGGCGACCCCGCGCGCTGGCCCGCGCCAAGCCGACTTCCACGGGCAGGTCGAACACCAGCGTCAGGTCCGGGCGCAACGTGCCCTGGACGAAGGTTTCGAGCTGGGCGATGCGTTCCTGGGACAACCCACGGCCGCCGCCCTGATAGGCGTAGGTGGCATCGGTGAACCGATCGCACAACACCACCGCGCCACGCGCCAGCGCCGGGCGAATCACCTGGGCCAGGTGTTGCGCGCGCGCGGCGAACATCAGCAGCAGTTCGGTATCCACGCACATGGTTTCATCGCTGGGTGCCAGCAGCAGTTCGCGGATACGTTCGGCCAGGGGCGTGCCGCCCGGCTCGCGGGTCAGCACCACGTCCAGTCCGCTGGCGCGCAGACGCTCGGCCAGGTACTCGCGATTGGTACTCTTGCCCGCGCCTTCCGGCCCTTCCAGAGTGATGAATAAACCGGTCACAGGGTGTCCTTGCAAAGTCATGGAGCAGGTGCCTCGACGGCGTCCGGCTTCTCTTGTGGCTCGCGCGTACCGGTCTCTGTCGGCGCCGCGGCAGGCGCGGGGCTCGAGCGATAATCGGCGCGGCGTTTGAGTTGGTACTCGCGCACGGCGTTGTTGTGGGCATCCAGATCGTCGGAAAAGACATGGCTGCCGTCGCCGCGCGCGACGAAATACAGGCTGCTGCCGAGGACCGGGTTGAGCGCCGCATGAATCGCCTCGCGGCCCACCATGGCAATGGGCGTGGGCGGCATTCCGGCGATCATGTAGGTGTTGTAGGCCGTCGGCTCGCGCAGGTCGGCGCGGGTCAGCTTGCCGTTGTAGCGCTCGCCCATGCCATAGATGACGGTCGGGTCGGTCTGCAACAACATGCCCGTCTTGAGACGACGTACGAAGACCCCGGCGATCTCGCCGCGCTCCTGGGGCACACCGGTTTCCTTTTCCACCAGCGAGGCCATGATCAGCGCCTGGTAAGGCTCGCTGTAGGGCGCGCTGGCGGCGCGCTCGCTCCATTCGCTGGCCAGCACTTCTTCAAGACGGGCGTAGGCCTGCTGCAGCAGCTCGACATCGCTCATGCCACGCACGTACTTGTAGGTGTCAGGGAAGAATCGACCTTCGGGGAACGCCTTGGGGTGGCCGATGCGCGCCATGACCTCACTGTCGCTGAGCCCGCCCAGGGTCTGCTCGAGCTTGTCCTGACGCGCCAGTGCCGCGCGCACCTGACGGAAATTCCAGCCTTCGACCAGGGTCAGGCTGTACTGCACCACCTCGCCGCGCTGCCAGACGTTGAACAGGTCGTTGACGGTCATGCCGGGCGTCATGCGGTATTCGCCGGTGTGCAGAGGCTGTCCGGCACGGTTGAAGCGCCAGTACAGGCGCAACCAGAATGCATCGCGCAGGGTGCCCGCCGCCTGCATGCGCAGGATCGTGCCGCCGGGGGTTGCGCGGTTGGGCACGTCGAGCAGCTGTTCTTGAGCCACGGCCAGCGGCTGGTTCAAGGCACTGTCGACTTTCCAGGCCGCCACGCCCGTCGCCAGTGCGGCAACAACGATGAGCGTTTCCAGCAACAGCAGAAATTTACGCTTCACAAATCAGGCATCCAATAGCGCGTGGGCAATGCCTTGCAGTTTACGGGTGAGCGGTCCCGGCGACCACCTCAGCGACGTGAAAGCGCGCACCGGCCACACGCCGTAGACACTGTTGCAGACGAATACTTCGTCGGCCCGTGCCAGGTCCGCTGGCCACAGGTCACCCACGGACACCTGCAGACCCAGCGTCGCGGCTTGCTCCAGCAGTTCGGCGCGCATCACTCCGGCCACGCCGCAGCGATGCAGCGCGGGCGTGTGCAACACCCCGTCGACCACCAGGAACAGATTGCTGTAGACCCCTTCGACGAGGCGCCCGGACACGTCCAGCATCAAACCTTCGGCAAAAGCCGGGTCGCTCCATTCGGCGCGGGCCAGTACCTGCTCCAGGCGATTGAGGTGCTTGAGTCCGGCCAGCAAGGGTTGCTCGGCGAGCCGCGTGCTGCACGGGTAGAGTTCCACACCCTGCGCGCGGTGCGTCTGCGGATAGGCAGGGCTGGGAGAACCTTGCAGAATGCGCCGCGCCGCGGCCTGCGGATCAGCGGCATAACCGCGCGCACTGTCACCGCGAGTGACGATCAACTTGAGCACGCCCTGACCCAGTGCCGCCGCATAGCGCACGACCTCGTCGCGCAACACCGCCAGTTCGGCCACGATCGCCAGACGCTGGCAGCCCAGCGCAACGCGCGTCAGGTGACGGTCCAGCAGCACCGCCTGGCCATTGCGTACGGCAATGGTTTCGAACACACCATCACCGTAGGCCAGGCCCCGACTCTTCAGGCCCAGCGCATCGCCTGGCTGCCCGTCGAGCCAGGCCTGCATCAACCGGGAAAGCGCCGGAACACCAGGGAACCGTTGGTTCCACCGAAACCGAACGAGTTGCTCAGCACCACGTCGATCGGCATGCTGCGCGCGGTGTGCGGCACGAAGTCCAGGTCGCAGCCCTCGTCCGGCTCGTCCAGGTTGATGGTCGGCGGCGCCATCTGGCTGTTGATGGCCAGCACACTGAAGATGGCTTCGACGGCACCGGCAGCACCCAGCAGGTGACCGGTCATCGACTTGGTCGAGCTTACCGCCAGCTTGTACGCGTGGTCGCCGAACACGGTCTTGATGGCGCTGACTTCGGCCAGATCGCCCGCCGAGGTCGAGGTGCCATGAGCATTGATGTACTGCACCTGGTCGGGCGTGATGCCGGCATCGCGCAGCGCATTGGTCATGCAGCGTGCCGCACCGGCGCCATCTTCAGGCGGCGAAGTCATGTGGAACGCATCGCCGCTGGTGCCGAAACCGATCAGCTCGGCATAGATGGTCGCACCACGCGCCTGGGCGTGCTCGAGTTCTTCGAGCACCAGCGCGCCTGCGCCATCGGACAGGACGAAACCGTCGCGGCCCCTGTCCCACGGACGGCTGGCCCGGGTCGGCTCGTCATTGCGCGTGGACAAGGCACGCGCCGCGCCGAAGCCGCCCATGCCCAGCCCGCAGGCGGCCATTTCCGCACCGCCGGCGATCATCACGTCAGCCTCGCCATAGACGATGTTGCGCGCGGCCATGCCAATGCAATGGGTGCCGGTGGTGCAGGCGGTGGCGATTGCGTAGTTGGGCCCCTGCGCACCGAGGTGAATCGACAGGAAACCGGAAATCATGTTGATGATGGAGCCAGGCACGAAGAACGGCGATATCCGCCGTGGCCCGCTGTCGTGCAGGATGCGGCAGGTTTCTTCGATATTGGTCAGGCCACCGATGCCCGAGCCCATGGCCACGCCGATACGCTCGCGATTGGCGTCGGTGACTTCAAGGCCCGCGTTGCGTACTGCCTGGAAACCCGCGGCCAAGCCATACTGAATGAACAAGTCGAGCTTGCGTGCCTCCTTGACCGAGAGGTATTGCTCGACATCGAACCCCTTCACCGAGCCGCCGAAACGGGTCGAATAGGCCGACAGATCCGTATGTTCGATGGGACCTATGCCACTGCGGCCGGCCAGGATGCCCTGCCAGCTGCTCGGCACGTCGGTGCCCAGCGGTGACAGCATGCCCATACCTGTGACCACGACGCGTCTACGCGACACAGCACTCTCCTTATTCTGGAAACATCACCGCGCGGCCGTCTAAAGAAAAAACCGCACGCCAACGAAGGCAGTGCGGTTTTCCATGACAAGCAACGGCGATTACAAAACGTTACGCCTGGTGGGCGGTGACGTAATCGATGGCAGCTTGAACAGTGGTGATTTTCTCGGCTTCTTCGTCAGGAATCTCGGTTTCGAATTCCTCTTCCAGAGCCATCACCAGCTCAACGGTGTCCAGGGAATCGGCACCCAGATCTTCAACGAAGGAAGAAGTGTTGTTGACCTCCTCCGCTTTGACGCCCAGTTGCTCGGCGACGATCTTCTTGACGCGTTCTTCGATGGTGCTCATACCTTGTTTTCACTCCTAATGGACATATGTCAGGCGGCTGGCCGGTACGTAAGTTTATAGAAGAAGCTCGGCTTTTCAAACTGAAAGCGTCACTGCGACCCCACGTAAGCCTGCCACCTAGAATTCGGATGCAGCTTTATAACGGATTTTGGATGCCGGGTAAGACATTTTTTTGAAGCAATCCGTCACATTTTCATTTACATGTACATGCCGCCGTTCACCGGGATTGTAGCCCCTGTGACGTAGGCTGCACCGTCGGAAGCCAGAAAACCGACCACTTTGGCGATTTCGTCGGCCTGACCCAGGCGACCCAGCGGAATCTGGCCCTGCAGCGCTTCGCGCTGTGCTTCGGGCAGTTCGCGGGTCATGTCGGTGTCGATGAAACCGGGCGCCACCGAGTTCACGGTGATTGCGCGCGAGCCGACTTCACGTGCCAGGGCACGACTGAAACCCTCGAGACCGGCCTTGGCCGCGGCGTAGTTTACTTGGCCGACGTTGCCCATTGCACCTACAACCGAACCAATGCTGATGATCCGGCCCCATCGCGCTTTGGTCATGCCACGCAATACGGCCTTGGACAGGCGGAACAGGCTGTTGAGGTTGGTATCGACCACATCGTGCCATTCGTCGTCTTTCATGCGCAGCATCAGGTTGTCGCGGGTGATGCCGGCGTTGTTGACCAGAATCGCCGGGGCGCCGAACTGCTCCTGGATCTTGGCCAGGGTGGCAGCCACCGACTCGTCACTGCACACGTTCAGCTCCAGGCCGGTGCCTTCGATGCCGTGCTCCTTGAGCGTGGCAGCAATGCGTGCGGCGCCGCTTTCGGAGGTAGCAGTGCCGATGACGGTGGCGCCCATGCGACCCAGTTCCAGGGCAATCGCCTGGCCAATGCCACGGCTTGCGCCAGTGACCAGTGCAACTTTACCTTGCAGGCTCATGCAAGTTCTCCTTGATCAGGCTTGCGCCGCGCGGGTGGCGGCGAAGGCTTCGGGGGTGTTCAGGTTGTCGGTGCTCACGCCCTCGGCGCAGCGCTTGTTGAGGCCGGCCAGGACCTTGCCCGGCCCGCACTCGACCAGACGCGGCGCACCTTGGGCAGCCAGGTACTGCACGGTTTCAACCCAACGTACTGGCTTGTACAACTGCTCGAGCAGGTCGCGCTTGAGGGTGTCGAGATCGGCCGGCACGGCGGCGCTGACATTCTGCACGACCGGAATTTGCGGCGACTGCCAGTCGATGGCATTGACCGACTCGGCGAAACGCTCGGCAGCCGGTTTCATCAAGGCACAGTGCGACGGCACGCTGACCGGCAACGGCATGGCGCGCTTGGCGCCCTTGGCCTTGCACAGTTCGATGGCACGGGCAACGGCTTGCGCCGAACCGGCAATCACCACCTGGCCCGGAGAGTTGAAATTGACCGCGCTGACCACGTCGCCCTGGGCCGCTTCGGCGCAGGCTGCCAGCACATCGGCGTCTTCCAGGCCAAGAATGGCCGCCATGGCCCCCTGCCCGGCGGGAACCGCTTCCTGCATCAACTGGCCGCGACGCTCCACCAGCTTGACCGCATCGGCCAGGGACAGGCAGCCTGCGGCCACCAGCGCACTGTATTCGCCCAGGCTGTGGCCGGCGACATAGGCCGGACGCTCGCCGCCCTCGGCCAACCACAGGCGCCAAAGCGCGATGGAAGCGGCAAGAATGGCGGGTTGCGTCTTGTCGGTCTGGTTGAGGCTTTCGACCGGGCCCTGTTGAACCAGCGCCCAGAGGTCATAGCCCAAGGCGTCGGACGCCTCCTTGAAGGTGTCCATGACCAAGGGGTACTGCGCACCCAGCTCGGCCAGCATGCCGAGCGACTGGGAGCCTTGCCCCGGGAAAACGAATGCGAGGGATGCAGACATTGAACAAGCCCTTGTATGATCTTGTTGCCGGAAAATTCGACGCCGGAAGCGTGTCCGGCGCACTGAACTGACAGTTGGATAACGTACACCTGCCAGTGGTCACATTTAAGCACCTCTGGCCGCGCACGCCTAAAGCAGCCTCTGCGCCAGCTGCCCATGCAGGCGTCGCGGCAGGTTTTCGCGAATCTCGTCGCGCGCCCGATCTATCGCACACTGCAGCCCTTCCACGCCAGCGGCGCCATGGCTCTTGACCACGATGCCCTGCAGGCCGAGCAGACTTGCGCCGTTGTAGCGCGCAGGGGCCAGGTCGGCCTGCAGTCGCTTGAGCAACGGCAGAGCCAGCACGCCCGCGGCGCGCGCCATCAGGCTGCTGCGAAACAGCGCCTGCACGCGCTCGGCGAACATGCCGGCCAGGCCTTCGTTGGATTTGAGCAGGATATTGCCGACGAAGCCGTCGCACACCACCACATCGGCCTCGCCTCGAAACACGCCGTCGCCTTCGATGTAGCCGGTATAGTTCAGGCCCTGCGCCTTGCGCAACAGGCTGGCGGCAAGCTTGACCTGCTGGTTGCCCTTGATGTCCTCGGTGCCCACGTTGAGCAGCGCAACCCGCGGCCGCTCGACGCCCAGTGCCTGGGCCGCGACCGAGCCCATCACGGCGAACTGATACAGGTGCTCGGCACTGCAGTCGACATTGGCGCCCAGGTCCAGCAGCTGGCAGTACCCTCCCCGTGTCGGGATGGCGGCCATCATGGCCGGGCGGTCGATGCCCGGCAGGGTCTTCAGCAAGTGCCTGGACAAGGCCATCAGGGCCCCGGTGTTGCCGGCGCTGACCACCGCCTGGACCTGCTCGTCGCGCAGCAGCTCGAGCGCCACACGCATCGACGAATCCGGCTTGCCGCGCAACGCCTGGGACGGGCGCTCGTCCATGCCGACCACTTCACCGGCGGCAGCGATGTGCAGGCGTGAGCGATCCATTGCCGGCTGGCTGGCAATCAGTTCTTCGAGGAGTTGAGGGTGACCGACGAGGGTCAGGTGCAGCGAGGGCGTAGCTGACAGGCAGGCAAGGCTGGCCTGAACAATGCTGCGGGGACCGAAGTCCCCGCCCATTGCATCAATCGCGATGGACTGAGCGGACAAGATTTACTCGTCAGCGCCCTTGTCGATCACTTTACGGCCACGGTATACGCCTTCTGGCGATACGTGGTGACGCAGGTGCACTTCACCGGTGGTCTTTTCGACCGACAGGGTGCTTGCCTCGAGTGCGTCGTGCGAACGGCGCATGTCACGGGCAGAGCGGGATTTTTTGTTCTGCTGAACAGCCATAATTGATTAACTCCTAAACGTTTGGGTCACGCTTTAACTGCGCCAATACACTGAACGGGTTGGACCGCGTTACCTCGTCCTCGCTCGGATCGGGATCATCTGCTCCCGCCGGCTGCTGGCATTCTTCCGGATGATGAGCAGGCACGATAGGCAAGGCGAGCAACAGCTCCTCCTCGACCAGCGCCTGCAGATCCAATGGATCTTCGCCCAGTTCCAGCACGTCATAACCTTTCGGTAACGACTGGGTGTTCGCACCCTCCTTCACCACGGCATAACTGCATTCGCTGTGGATCGGCAGGGTTACCAGCTCAAGACAACGCTGGCAAACCATCTTGACCTCGACGTCCAGGCAGCTGTGGATGACCACGGCCTTGCGTTCGTCTCGCTCGAAAATGAATTTGGCCTGCACCGTACCGACGGTGTCGGAAAGCGGGTCGCAGAGTCTCTCCAAATCGGCCAAGAGCAGCGAACCTTCTAGGGTTACGCCACGATCTGCCAATTTGCGCGGGTCAACGTGAGGTGGAATCGGGTCATTCAACATAGGCGCAGCATTCTAGGGACGACCCCCTCACCTGTCAAAGGAAATTCAGGCCCAAGTGCATGATAGAGTGGCCGTTCATCCACAGGAGCCTGCCATGCCCGCTTTGCTACTCGCTTCCAGCTCCCCCTACCGCCGCGAACTGCTGGCGCGGCTGCGCCTGCCGTTCACCTGCGCATCGCCCGACATCGACGAAAGTCACCTGCCAGACGAGCCGGCCTGCGCCCTGGTCAAACGCCTCGCCGAGCAGAAAGCCCGGGCGCTGGCCGCGCTGCATCCCGGGCATTTGATCATTGGTTCGGACCAGGTTGCGGTGCTCGCAGACAGGGTTCTGGGCAAGCCTGGCGGCTTCGCACAGGCGCGCGAGCAATTGCTGGCGGCCAGCGGCCGGTCCGTCACGTTTCTGACCGGGCTGGCGCTATTGAATGTCGTAAGCGGCGAGTGCCAGGTCGATGTGGTGCCGTTCACGGTGCACATGCGCCCGCTATCGGCCGCTGCCATCGAACGCTATCTGTTGGCAGAGCAGCCTTATGACTGCGCCGGCAGCTTCAAGGCCGAAGGGCTGGGTGTGACCCTGTTCCAGAGCACCGAAGGTGCGGACGCCACCAGCCTGGTGGGCCTGCCGCTGATTCGCCTGGTGGACATGCTGCTTGCAGAGGGTGTGCAACTGCCTTGAGCCTTGCGGGGGTGATTACTGCCGCTTTCGCGGGCAGAGCCCGCTCCCACAAGCGCAGGAGCGGCCTTCTGTGGGAGCGGGCTCTGCCCGCGAAAAGGCCATCGACAGCGCTGCAACGACTCAGCGCAGGCTCGGCCCCTGGAATCCCATCCACATCGCGATCTGATCGGCAACGCTGGCACCGAACTTTTTCGAGAAGCGGTCGAGCGGCGATTCCTTCACGGTGAAGTCGACCATGTCCTTGGCGCCGATCACGTCGCGGGCAACCATGCTGCTACTGCCCAGCGCGTCGACCAGACCCAGTTGCAGTGCCTGCTCGCCCGACCAGATCAGCCCGGAAAACAATTCGGGATGCTCTTTGTCTTTGAGTCGGTCACCACGGCCGGCCTTGACGCTGTCGATGAACTGCCGGTGGGTGGTCGCCAGCACGCCCTTCCAGAACTCGGTCTCATCGGCACGCTGCGGCTGGAACGGATCCAGGAATGCCTTGTGCTCGCCCGAGGTATAGGCACGGCGCTCGACGCCCAGCTTTTCCATGGTGCCGACGAAGCCGTAGCCGGCCGCCGTCACGCCAATGGAACCGACCAGGCTGGACTTGTCGGCGTAGATCTGATCCGCGGCGCTGGCGATGTAATACGCGCCGGACGCGCCCAGGTCGGCAATGACCGCGTAAACCTTGATGTCCGGGTGCTCACCGCGCAAGCGACGGATCTCGTCGAAGACGTAGCCGGACTGCACCGGACTGCCGCCAGGGCTGTTGATGCGCAAGATCACGCCCTTGACCTTGGTGTCTTCGAATGCACTGCGCAGGCTGCCGACGATATTGTCCGCGCTCGCGGCTTCCTTGTCGGCAATCACACCGCGCACGTCGATCACCGCGGTATAGCCGGACGCACTGCTGCTCGTGGCCTTTTCCATATCCAGCAGCGGCGAGAAGAGAAAGATCGCGCCGAACAGATAGATGAACGTCAGCAGCTTGAAGAAAATGCCCCAGCGGCGAGCGCGGCGCTGTTCCTGCACACTGGCCAGCAGGGTTTTTTCGAGCAGTCGCCAGCTTTTTTCGTCGCCTACAGGCGCGCTGTCTTCTTCACTGCGTGGAGCTTTCCATTGATCAGACATTCTCTACCCCTTGGTCAGGCTGATACGCGACGACTGTCGAGCCACGCGGGCAATTGATCGAACGATTCGATGCACAGCTGCGGCTCGTATTGCCGCAGCACATGCAGCGGCAGGGCGCCGTAACCGACGGCCACGCTGTGCATACCGGCATTGCGCGCCATCAATAGATCGAACGAGGCATCGCCGACCATCAACGAGCGCTCAGGCCCTGCCCCGCAATGGCTCATGATCTGCTCAAGCATCAGAGGATGGGGCTTGCCACGGGTTTCATCGGCAGCACGGGTGATGTCGAAAAAGTCTTCCCAGCCGTGCGCCTTGAGCACGCGATCCAGCCCACGGCGCGCCTTGCCGGTTGCCACGGCAAGGCGATAGCCCTGCTCGCGAAACCCGAGCAAGGCTTCGCGTACACCGGGAAACAGCGCAGACGGCGTGGCGTCCAGGGCCATGTAGGCATCGGCGTAATGCGCGCGCATGGCCAACACCTGCGCCTCGTCGAGCTGGGGATACAGCACGCCGATGGCTTCGGACAGGGCCAGGCCGATGATGCCCTTGACCGCTTCGTCACTGCACGGCGGGTAGCCGGACAGTGCTGCGGCGGCGTGCATGGCCTCGACGATCCGGCCAATGGAGTCGCACAGGGTGCCGTCCCAATCGAAGATCAACAGCGAGTAATCAGCTTGCACTCAGGCGCTCCACGGTCCGGGCCCAGACTTCGTCGACCGGCGCCTCGACTTTCAACTCACCGCCATCTGGCAGCGGCACCGTCAAGGCATAGGCGTGCAGGAACAGACGCTTGCCACCCAGCTCGCGAATCTCTTTGGAGAAGTTTTCGTCGCCGTACTTGGTGTCGCCGGCAATCTCGTGCCCGGCATGCAGGGCGTGTACGCGGATCTGATGGGTGCGCCCGGTGATCGGGCGCGCCTCGACGATGGTCGCGAAGTCGCCGAAGCGGCGCAGCACCTTGAACAGGGTCAGCGCTTCCTTGCCTTCTTCGTTGATCTCGACCATGCGCTCGCCCGAACGCAGGTTGCTCTTGAGCAGGGGCGCATTGACCTGCTTCTTGGCGGTCGCCCAATGCCCGCGCACCAACGCCATGTAGCGCTTGTCGACACCGTCGCCACGCAGCGCCGCGTGCAGGTGGCGCAGCATGGAGCGTTTCTTGGCGATCATCAGCAGCCCGGACGTGTCGCGATCCAGGCGATGCACCAGTTCGAGCTCCTTGGTGTCAGGGCGCAACTGGCGAAACGCTTCGATCACGCCGAAGCTCAGGCCGCTGCCGCCATGCACGGCAATGCCTGCCGGCTTGTTCAGCACGATCAAGGCCTTGTCTTCGTAGACAATGGCATCTTCGAGCCGCTGCAGCAGCCCTTGCGCAACCGGCACGGGCGCGTCGCGCTCGGGCAGGCGCACCGGCGGCACGCGTACGATGTCGCCGGCCTGCAGCTTGTATTCCGGCTTGATGCGCCCCTTGTTCACCCGCACTTCGCCCTTGCGCAGGATGCGATAGATCAAGGTTTTCGGAACGCCCTTGAGCGCCGTGATGAGAAAGTTGTCTATGCGTTGGCCGGCAAGTTCCGGCGCAACCTCGATCAGCTGAACGCCGGAGGTTGGGGGAGTAGTAGTCGTCATGGCCGCGATCATAACAATTTTTTATGGATTTGAAGCACTTAATGATTGCTGCTATAGTCGCGAACGCCGCCATAAGCGGCTGGGCAGCGGACAAGCGGTTATGAACCGGCCCTGACCAACGCAATTCTCGAGGACGCGAGGCCGTCCTACGGGGCTTTTACCAGTTACGGAGTGTTTGAGGGCAACGCCGCGCAGGTGCGAGAAAACCGATGAAAGCCCAGGAACCCCGGCATACCGGACACCTTCCTGCCTTTTGTTCGACGCCACTTACGCTTTGCAGTCGTCCTTACCCAGTTCAGGTACAAGCTTCGGAAACCCAATGCCTTAGTCATACAGGGCGAACTTTACGAATTGAAGTTCGCGATATTGCCAACCCGTTGCGGATTCAGCGCGCGGCAGCACCCGAATTATCAGGGATACGTGTAGGGTGGAGATGCACAACCGTCGGACCGTGTAGTACCGCGTCACGGCAGGAAGCAGCCTCAGGCACTTCTGCCATGCCGGTCTTGAACAAGACGCTCAAGGGCGTCCACGCCAGACGATTGATTCCTCCTCCTGACTGAGTGCTTTTGACACCACAGCAAGCAGGACGCGTCGTCGCGGTTCCGCCCCTGTTGGGCAGAAATCGCTGGACACTGCAGTGGCCTAGGCCCTGTTGACGCACCTGACACCGACCGTGAGAAGTCGTGTGTGCCGAACGCCGTTTCCGGCAGCCCGGAAACCGACGGTACTACATGAAAAGAATGCTGATCAACGCAACTCAACCCGAAGAGTTGCGTGTTGCCCTTGTAGACGGCCAGCGCCTCTACGACCTGGACATCGAGTCAGGCGCCCGCGAGCAGAAGAAGGCCAACATCTATAAAGGCCGCATCACTCGCATCGAACCCAGCCTTGAAGCCGCCTTCGTCGACTTCGGCTCGGAACGCCACGGCTTCCTGCCCCTCAAGGAAATCTCCCGCGAGTACTTCAAGAAAAACCCCGAAGGCCGCGTCAACATCAAGGAAGTCCTGAGCGAAGGCCAGGAAGTCATCGTCCAGGTCGAGAAGGAAGAGCGCGGCAACAAGGGCGCTGCCCTGACCACGTTCATCAGCCTTGCCGGTCGCTACCTGGTACTGATGCCCAACAATCCGCGCGCCGGTGGCATTTCCCGTCGCATCGAGGGTGAAGAGCGCAACGAACTGCGCGAAGCACTCAATGGCCTGGTCGCTCCTGCCGACATGGGCCTGATCGTTCGCACGGCCGGCCTTGGCCGCAGCAGCGAAGAAATGCAGTGGGACCTGGACTACCTGCTGCAGCTGTGGACCGCGATCAAGGAAGCCTCGCTGGACCGCTCCGCACCTTTCCTGATCTACCAGGAAAGCAACGTCATCATCCGCGCGATCCGCGACTACCTGCGCCAGGACATCGGCGAAGTGCTGATCGACAGCGTCGAAGCCCAGGACGAAGCCCTGACCTTCATCCGCCAGGTGATGCCGCAGTACGCCAGCAAGATCAAGCTGTACGAAGACAGCGTGCCGCTGTTCAACCGTTTCCAGATCGAGAGCCAGATCGAAACCGCTTTCCAGCGTGTGGTCGAGTTGCCTTCCGGCGGCTCGATCGTCATCGATCCTACCGAGGCACTGGTGTCCATCGACATCAACTCGGCGCGCGCCACCAAAGGCAGCGACATCGAAGAAACCGCCCTGCAGACCAACCTCGAAGCCGCTGAAGAGATCGCTCGCCAGTTGCGCCTGCGCGACATCGGCGGCCTGATCGTCATCGACTTCATCGACATGACGCCGGCCAAGAACCAGCGCGCCGTGGAAGACAAGGTCCGCGAGTCGCTGGAAGCCGACCGCGCTCGTGTACAAGTGGGCCGCATTTCCCGCTTCGGCCTGCTGGAAATGTCCCGTCAGCGCCTGCGTCCCTCGCTGGGCGAGAGCAGCGGCATCGTCTGCCCGCGCTGCAGCGGCACCGGCATCATTCGCGACGTCGAATCGCTGTCGCTGGCCATCCTGCGCCTGATCGAAGAAGAAGCCCTGAAGGACCGCACTGCCGAAGTCCGCGCCCAGGTGCCGATTCCGGTTGCAGCGTTCCTGCTCAACGAAAAACGCAACTCCATCACCAAGATCGAACTGCGCACTCGTGCGCGCATCGTGATCCTGCCGAACGATCACCTGGAAACGCCGCACTTCGAAGTTCAGCGTCTGCGTGACGACAGCCCGGAAGCGCAGAACAGCCAATCCAGCTACGAAATCGCCGCTGCCGAAGTGGAAGAAGTGCTGCCGGTTGCCGCCACGCGCACCCTGGTCCGCCAGGAAGCCGCAGTGAAAACCGCGCCGACCCGCGCCGCCGCGCCGGTCGTAGCCGAAGAAGCTGCCCCCGTGGCTGCGGCAGCGCCTGCCCCCACTCCTGCTCCGCAGATCGCTGAACCCAGCCTGTTCAAGGGCTTGGTCAAGTCGCTGGTAAGCCTCTTCGCCACCAAGGAAGCGCCTGCTGCACCTGTGGTCGTCGAGAAACCCGCTGCCACCACCACCGAGCGCCCGGCGCGCGAAGAGCGTCGCAACGGTCGCCAGCAGAGCCGCAACCGCAGCAGCGGTCGCCGCGACGAAGAACGCAAGCCACGCGAGGATCGCGCACCGCGTGAAGATCGCGCTGCCCGTGAAGACGCACCTGCCGCCCGTGAAGAGCGCCCTGCCCGCGCACCGCGTGAGGAACGCCAGCCGCGCGCACCACGTGAAGACCGTCGCCCACGCAATGGTGGCGACGACGCTCCACGCGTCCGTGAACTGCGTGAGCCGCTGGACGCTCCAGCCGCACGCGAAGAACGCCCGGCCCGCGAAGAGCGCGCGCCACGTGAAGAACGTGTCGTCCGCGAGGAACGTGCTCCGCGCGAAGAACGTGCGCCCCGCGAAGAGCGTCCGGCCCGCGAAGAACGTGCACCGCGCGAAGAGCGTCCGGCCCGTGAAGAACGCCAGCCCCGCGCTGCGCGCGAGGAGCGTGTCGATCATCCGGAAAACCCGGCGGAGACCGAAGTCGACAATGCCGAAGAGGCACTGACCAACGAGGAACTGCTGCAGGACGACAACCAGGACAGCAACGACGGCGATCGTCCGCGTCGCCGCTCCCGTGGTCAGCGTCGTCGCAGCAACCGCCGCGAACGTCAACGCGATGCCAACGGCGACGTGATCGAGGGCTCGGAAGAGTCGAACGAATCGACCATCGAAGGCGAGTCGAACGGTGCAGCCCTGGCCGCCGGCGTTGCCGTCACCGCAGCGGTTGCGGAAAGCGCCATCAGTGCTTCCGCCGAAGCCCAGGCCCACGAGCAGGCCGAACAGGCCAATCGCAGCGTGCAGCCTGCCACCGTCGAAGACACCGCCGTCGAAAGCGAAACCCTGGCTGCACCGGAGATCGTCGCCACCGCGCCGACCGCCGAAGCGGCTGTTGAAGTGCCGGTAGACACTGCAGCAATTGCTCCGGCCCAGGCCCACAGCGAGCCCGAAGTCGAACGGCCCGCCACGGTCTCGGCGCCCGACAGCTGGGCTGCGCCTGCCAACGAAAGCGCCGCACCGGTGGTCGAGCAGCAGCCCGTCACCGAAGCAGCCAAGCCTGCCGAGGCCGTCGAAGCCGTCGAGCCTGCGCAGGAGCACGTCGCCGAGCCGGTGGAACTGACGCCTCCGTTCGACGCCACGCCAACGCCGATCAGCCAACCTGGCGCCGACGTCGAAGTGGACGCACCGGTGGTGGTCGATCCGGCACAGGTCAGCGAGCCGACGCCTCAGCCTCGCGCTGCCGAGCTTGCCGCAGACGCACCGTGGTTGCCTGCCGAGCCTGCCTTGCACCACATCAGCGAACCGGCTGGCGCGGAACCAGTAGCCGCCGAGCCTGTAGTGGTCGAACCGGCTGCCGCCCTGCCGGTCGTCGAGCCGGTGCAGGCAAGCGAGCCTGCAGCGTTCGTGGAGCCCGAGCCTGCTCAGGAAGTCGAACCGGCGCCGGCCCTGCCAAGCAATGGTCGTGCACCCAACGACCCACGTGAAGTGCGTCGTCGCAAGCGCGAAGCCGAGGAAGCAGCGAAAGTCGCTGCCTCGAAGCCCGACACTGAGGTATCCAGCGCCGCTGTCGCGCAAGATACCCAGGACGAGCCCAAGCCACTGGTGTAATCAGCCCGTGTGAATCAGCCCCCGTCGCGCAAGCGCCGGGGGCTTTTTCTTGCCGTTGGTGCAGGAATTCGGCCTGATTCGAACCTTAATGCATTTTAAGCGTTGACAGCCTTTCAACTATCTGTAGAATGCGCCTCCACAGACGCGGGATGGAGCAGTCTGGTAGCTCGTCGGGCTCATAACCCGAAGGTCGTCGGTTCAAATCCGGCTCCCGCAACCAAACATCGGAAGGGCCACTCTATAAACGGGTGGCCTTTTTCGTATGCGCTCGATAAAGCCCTCCGCCACGGCAACACGCCCTGCAACCCAGCAATGTGAAAGTTGCTTTACAGTTCGCCACGCGTCGGTCACCGGTCGTGCGCAGGCGCTAGAATGGCGCGAATTATTTTTTCCACAGGGATTGGTACTTTGACGGGATCCCGGCATCCTGTTGCGCACAATCCAAGAGGTGATTGATGCGCTCTGACTTGCCCGATTCAACCGCTGTGGAACTCCCCCCCGCCGCTGCCGCTGCCAGTCCGATCAAGCCTGCGCGTGCCCGCTGGCTCGATCTGCTGAGCCGCTACCGGCAACCGGTGGGGCTGGCCGTTACCTTGTTGCTGTTCGCCATCGCGCTATTGGCCTGTCGGCACCTGCTCAGCGAGCTGGACATCTACGCCTTGCACGACTCGGTCCTGGCCACTCCGCCTGCCGCTTTGGGCGGGGCGCTGCTGGCCATGGTCTGCGGGTTCATCATCCTGCTGGGCTACGAATGGTCGGCCAGCCGCTATGCCAACGTCACCCTCCCCGCACGCACCCTGGCCCTGGGGGGGTTCACCTCGTTCGCCATCGGCAATGCCATTGGCCTGTCGATGCTGTCCGGCGGTTCGGTGCGTTATCGGCTGTACTCGCGATTGGGCGTGGGCGCCGGCGAAGTTGCGCGCATGACCCTGTTCGCCAGCCTTTCGCTGGGTTGCGCCCTGCCGCCGCTCGCTGCGGTGGCCACCCTCAGCAGCCTGCCCGCCGCTTCCATGGCCCTGGGGCTGTCACAGGGGCTGCTGGGGATGATTGCCGCAGTCGTGCTGGTACTGACCGCGCTGCTGGTACTGGGCGTCTATCGACGGCGCCTGGCCGAGCAGCCGCTGCCTCACAATCTGTTGGTGCGAGCGGGACGTCGCACGCTGCGACTGCCCAGCGCACGCCTGACACTGCTGCAACTGGTCATCACCGCGCTGGACGTGGTGGCCGCAGCCACCGTGCTGTATCTGTTGCTGCCCGAAGCGCCGCCGTTCGGCGCTTTCGTGCTGATCTACCTGCTGGCGCTTGCCGCAGGCGTACTCAGCCACGTGCCTGGCGGAGTCGGCGTGTTCGAAGCGATCCTGCTGGCGGCGTTCGCCGATACCCTGGGCGCCGCGCCGCTCGCCGCGGCCCTGCTGCTGTACCGCCTGATCTATGTGGTGTTGCCGATGCTGGTGGCGTGCGTGGTGCTGCTGGCCAACGAAGCACGCCGCCTGTTTTTCGCTCAGCAGGCGATTCGCGTGGCTTCCGGGCTGGCCGCGCCGATATTGGCGGTGCTGGTGTTCCTCTCCGGCGTGGTGCTGCTGTTTTCCGGTGCCACGCCTGAGATCGACACCCGCCTGCAGGACCTGGGCTTCCTCATTCCCCATCGCCTCATCGATGCCTCGCACCTGGGCGCAAGCCTGGTGGGTGTGCTGTGCCTGCTGCTGGCCCAAGGGTTGCGCCGACGCCTGTCGGCGGCCTGGGTATTGACCATGGTGCTGCTGCTGGCGGGCGCCGTGCTATCGCTGCTCAAGGGCTTCGACTGGGAAGAAGCGTCGTTGCTGTGCATGACCGCACTGCTGCTCGCCGTGTTCAAGCGCTCGTTCTACCGACCCAGTCGCCTGCTCGAGCTGCCGTTTTCGCCGCTGTACCTGATCGCCAGCGTGTGCGTGGTGGGCGCCTCGATCTGGTTGCTGTTCTTTGCTTACCAGGATGTGCCCTACAGCACCAAGCTGTGGTGGCAGTTCGCGCTGGATGCCGATGCTCCCCGCGGCCTTCGCTCGGCCCTGGGCAGCGCGGTACTGTTGATCGTGGTCGCCCTGACCTGGCTGCTGCGCACCGCCCGCCCGGTGATCCACCTGCCCACACCCGATGAACTGCAGCGCGCTGCAACCATCCTCAAGGCGTCGCACCAGCCCGATGGTGGCCTGGCCCTGACCGGCGACAAGGCGCTGCTGTTCCACCCCAAGGACAAGGCGTTTCTGATGTACGCCCGCCGCGGGCGCAGCCTGGTGGCGCTGTACGACCCCATCGGCCCGACCCAGCCGCGTGCCGAAATGATCTGGCAGTTTCGCGACCTGTGCGACTTTCACCACGCCCGCCCGGTGTTCTATCAGGTCAGGGCAGAAAACCTGCCGTTCTACATGGACATCGGCCTGACCGCGATCAAGCTGGGTGAAGAGGCTCGGGTCGACTTGCACGCTTTCGATCTGGAAGCCAAGGGCAAGGAGATGAAGGATCTGCGCTACACCTGGAACCGCGGCGGCCGCGACGGCCTGTCCCTGGAGATCTACGAGCCCGGCCAGGCACCGCTGGACGAGCTCAAGGTCATTTCCGACGCCTGGCTCAGTGGCAAGAACGTGCGCGAGAAGGGGTTTTCCCTGGGTCGCTTCAGCCCGGAATACCTGAACCATTTTCGTATCGCGATCGTCCATTTCGAGGGCAAGCCGGTGGCGTTCGCCAACCTGCTGGAAACCGACAGCAGGGAGCTGGCCAGCCTGGACCTGATGCGCGCGCATCCCCAGGCGCCCAAATTGACCATGGAATTCATGATGGTAGGCTTGATCCAGCACTACAAGAAACACGGTTACGCTCGCTTCAGCCTGGGCATGGTGCCGCTGTCGGGCCTGCAGCCTCGGCGCGGCGCACCCCTGACCCAGCGCCTGGGTTCGATGGTCTTCAACCGTGGCGAGCAGCTGTACAACTTCCAGGGCTTGCGTCGCTTCAAGGACAAGTTCCAACCGACCTGGGAGCCTCGTTACATGGCCGTGCCGGCAGGCCTTGACCCGCTGGTCGCACTGGCCGATACCGCCGCCCTCATTGCAGGTGGCCTGACAGGATTGGTGAAACGCTGATGATTCGACGTAACTGGCGCAAGTTGTTCGCCTTGATCGTGGTACTGCTGCTGGCGGTAGCCGGTTATTACTGGTGGGCCACCCGCCCTGTTCCTGCAGCGCAGCTCAGCGCCCAACGCCTGAACAACGGCAGCGATGCCCGCGAAGTCGTCCCCGGCACTCGGACCAAGTCGCGAGTGGCGATTGCACTGCCTGCTGCCGAAGCCTTGACCGACAAGCAACTGCTGGACCTGAGCCGGGATGCCTCGGCGCACATCGTCCAGGTGATCCTGCCGGAAAACGACTGCGGCCTGCAGCAGGCCGCCCTGGACGCTGCCATCAAGCGTCTCGACGGCGCACCGGACCTGGTGGCTGGCATAGGTCCGGGTGCGTCGCTGGCCTGGCGCTGGTTGGCCACCCAGGACAATGACAAGGCTCAGGCAGTGTCGGTGGACCTGAGCGTGGAGAAACCGGACGGCTGTCTGCCGGAACTGCCGAAGAAGGCCGAGCATGGCCAGTGGATGGTTGCCTGGAATGACAACCCCGACGATGCCAGTGCGGCGTTCGTGCGTGACCAGCCCAATGCGCAGACTGTCATCAGCGACTACGACGTGAAGCTGCCGCAGGTGCTGAAGAACCAGATCACCGCCATCCTGGTCGGCACCGAGGGCACCCATCTGGCCATCCCGGTAGTCGAGGTGCCCGCCGCGCAGAGCAACGAGACCGTCAGCCTGTTCCTGTCGGGCGACGGCGGCTGGCGCGACCTCGACAAGGCGGTTGCCGGCGACATGGCGACGATGGGCTACCCGACCGTGGGTATCGACACCCTGCGCTACTACTGGGAACACAAGACGCCCGAGCAGAGTGCCGACGACCTGGTCGAGCTGATGCACTTCTACCGGCAGAAGTGGGGCGCAAAACGCTTCGTGCTGACCGGTTATTCGTTCGGTGCCGACGTGCTTCCGGCCATCTATAACCGCCTGCCCGCCGAGGCACAGGACAGCGTCAGCGCTATCATCCTGTTGGCGTTCGCCCGCAGTGGCAGCTTCGAGATCGAAGTCGAGGGTTGGCTCGGCAACGCTGGCAAGGAGGCCCCCACCGGGCCAGAAATGGCCAAGCTGCCGGCCGCCAAGGTGGTGTGCGTGTATGGCGAAGAAGAGGCCGACGAAAGCGGCTGTACCGAGGCGACTGCAGTGGGCGAGAAGCTCAAGCTGCCGGGGGGCCACCATTTCGACGAGAATTACCCGGCGCTGGCCAAGCGCCTGGTGCTGCAGATCGACAAGCGTACCGGCTCGAACTGACCGGACTGCAAAAGCAAAGCCCCGGACCTGCGCAGGTACCGGGGCTTTTTTTTGTGCGGCCTACACCGAACCTACATCTCCACCTGCGTACCGAGTTCGATCACCCGGTTCACCGGCAGCTTGAAGAAGCGCAGGTTGCCATTGGCATTCTTCAGCATGAAGGCGAACAACTGCTCGCGCCAGCGCGCCATGCCGGCCAGCTTAGAGGCGATCACTGTCTCGCGGCTGAGGAAATAGGTGGTGCGCATCGGGCTGAAGTCCAGCTCCGGCAGATCGCACAGGGCCAGGGCGCCGGGCACGTCCGGTTCGTCCATGAAGCCGTAATGCAGAATGACCCGGAAGAACCCTTCGCCATAGCTCTGCACCTCGAACCGCCGTGCAATGGGCACCCTCGGTGTGTCTTCGTTGACCACCGTCAACAGCACCACCTGCTCATGCAACACCTGGTTGTGCAGCAGGTTGTGCAACAACGCATGGGGCACGGCATCGGAACGTGCAGTAAGGAACACCGCCGTGCCCTGGACGCGATGCGGCGGCTGTACGCTGATGCTGCCGATGAAGATCGGCAGCGGCAACCCGCCCTCGTCGATCCGTTCGACCAGCAGTTGCTTGCCGCGCTTCCAGGTGGTCATGAGGATGAACAACACGGTTCCCGCCAGCACCGGGAACGCACCGCCCTGAATGATCTTCGGCACGTTGGCGGCGAAGAACAGGCCATCGACCAGAAGGCAACCCAGCAGGACCGGCACCGCCAGCACCGGCGGCCACTTCCACAGCAGCAGCATCACGGCAGACACCAGGATGGTGGTCATCAACATGGTTCCGGTGACCGCCACGCCATAGGCCGACGCCAGCGCACCGGAGGATTCGAAACCGATCACCAGCAGCACCACGCCAACCATCAACGCCCAGTTCACCGCGCCGATATAGATCTGCCCCTGCTCGCTGCTCGACGTGTGCTGGATGTGCATGCGCGGGATGTAGCCCAGCTGGATGGCCTGCTGGGTCAGGGAGAACGCGCCGGAGATCACCGCCTGCGATGCGATCACGGTGGCCAGGGTGGACAGTGCCACCAGCGGCACCAGGGCCCAGCCTGGCGCCAGCAGGAAGAACGGATTGCGCGCCGCCTCGGGGTTTTCCAGCAGCAGGCCACCCTGGCCGAAGTAGTTCAGCACCAGGGCTGGCAGCACCAGAATGAACCAGGCACGGGCAATCGGTTTGCGGCCAAAATGCCCCATGTCGGCATACAACGCCTCGGCACCGGTCAGCGCGAGCACCACGGCGCCGAGGATCGCCACACCCATGCCGGGGTGAACAATGAAGAAGCGCACTGCCCAGACCGGATTGAACGCCTTGAGCACTTCGGGGTGCTGGTATACCCCGTAGGCACCCAGCAGCCCCAGCACCAGGAACCACACCACCATCACCGGCCCGAACAGCTTGCCGATGCGTTGTGTACCGTGCTTCTGGATCAGGAACAGCGCCACCAGTACCACCAGCGCCATCGGCACCACCCAACGTTCCAGGCCATCGAACGCCAGTTCCATGCCCTCGATGGCCGAAAGCACCGACACCGCCGGGGTGATCATGCTGTCGCCGTAGAACAGCGCGGCACCGGCCAGCCCGCACACCACCATCAAGGCACGCAGCCTGGGCAGCGAGGCGGTGGCACGGGTTGCCAACGCCGTCAGGGCCATGATGCCGCCCTCGCCCTGGTTGTCGGCGCGCAACACGAACAGCATGTACTTGATCGAGACGACCCAGATCAGCGACCAGAAAATCAGCGAGAGGATGCCCAGCACCCCGTCGTGGGAAATGGGCACGCCATAGACCCCGGAAAAGACTTCCTTGAGCGTGTACAACGGGCTGGTGCCGATGTCGCCATAAACGACACCGACCGCTGCCACCAGCATGCCGATCGGTCGGGCTGCCGAATGTCCGCCATTGCCGTTACTGCTTGCCTGAACCATCGACCACTCCCGCACCCGTGATTTGTAACGCCATGTGGCGAGATGCGGCGAAGCATAGCGCAGCACTCGTCGCAATTCCTCGCATAATGCTGGTCAAGCGACCCGGCCATCGCTAGAATTGCGCACTTTTTGATCAGAGGCGTACCCAGCGCCCACCTGTGCGGCCCACGAGGCCCTATCGATACCGAGGTTAGCCATGTCCACCACTCCTTCGTCGGCCGCTCCAAAGGTCGGCTTCGTCTCGCTGGGTTGCCCCAAGGCCCTGGTCGATTCCGAGCGAATCCTGACTCAGTTGCGCATGGAAGGTTACCAGGTGGTGTCCACCTACGAGGACGCCGACGTGGTGGTCGTCAACACCTGTGGTTTCATCGACACCGCCAAGGCCGAGTCCCTGGAAGTGATCGGCGAAGCGCTCAAGGAGAACGGCAAGGTCATCGTCACCGGCTGCATGGGCGTGGAAGAGAATGCCATTCGCAAGGTGCACCCCAGCGTGCTGTCGGTCACCGGCCCGCAGCAGTACGAGCAGGTGGTCAACGCGGTGCACCAGGTGGTGCCGCCTCGGCATGACCACAACCCGCTGATCGACCTGGTACCGCCCCAGGGCATCAAGCTGACGCCGCGTCACTACGCCTACCTGAAAATCTCCGAAGGCTGCAACCACAGCTGCAGCTTCTGCATCATCCCCTCGATGCGCGGCAAGCTGGTCAGCCGTCCGGTGGGCGATGTGCTGAGCGAGGCCGAGCGCCTGGTCAAGGCCGGGGTCAAGGAAGTGCTGGTCATCTCCCAGGACACCAGTGCCTATGGGGTAGACGTCAAGTACAAGACCGACTTCTGGAACGGTCGCCCGGTCAAGACACGCATGCTCGAATTGTGCGAAGCCCTGAGCACCCTGGGCGTCTGGGTGCGCCTGCACTACGTGTACCCCTACCCCAACGTCGACGACATCATCCCGCTGATGGCCGCCGGCAAGATCCTCCCGTACCTGGACATCCCCTTCCAGCACGCCAGCCCGAAAGTGCTCAAGGCCATGAAACGCCCGGCCTTCGAAGACAAGACCCTGGCGCGGATCAAGAAGTGGCGCGAGCAGTGCCCGGACCTGATCATCCGTTCGACCTTCATCGTCGGCTTCCCCGGCGAGACCGAGGAAGATTTCCAGTACCTGCTGGACTGGCTGAGCGAGGCGCAACTGGACCGCGTTGGCTGCTTCCAGTATTCGCCGGTCGAGGGCGCGCCTGCCAACCTGCTGGACGCTGCCATCGTCCCCGACGACGTGAAACAGGACCGTTGGGACCGCTTCATGGCGCACCAGCAGGCCATCAGTGCCGCACGCCTGCAGATGCGCATCGGCAAGCGCGTGGAAGTGCTGATCGATGAGGTCGAGGAACAGGGTGCGGTGGGCCGTTGCTTCTTCGACGCCCCGGAAATCGACGGCAACGTGTTCATCGACGATGCCACCCACCTCAAGCCGGGCGACAAGGTCTGGTGCACCATCGTCGATGCCGACGAATACGATCTGTGGGCCGAACTGGCCTGATTCGAGCTGCCCTGGCTCGACAGGCAAGACGGCGGCGACCGGCCCGGTTCGCCGCCACGCCAGCCGCAGGCGCCAGACGCCGGGCAATCTGCGCGGGCTTAACCGCCTCCAGGCAGTTACACTAGCGCCCTTTCCTTGCTACGGCCGCAGTCATGTCTGAACCCACTCGTCTCTCCAAACGCCTCATCGAACTGGTCGGGTGTTCCCGCCGCGAGGCCGAACTCTTCATCGAAGGCGGCTGGGTGTCCGTTGACGGCGTGGTGGTCGACGAACCGCAGTTTAAGGTGGACGCACAGAAGGTCGAGCTCGATCCCCAGGCCAAGGCCGAAGCACCGGAGCCGGTGACCCTGTTGCTGCACCAGGCGCCGGGACAGAGCGCCGAAGAGGCGCTGGCTACGCTCAACGCCCAGACTCTGTCCAGCGAGCACGGCTTTGGCAAGCGTCCGCTCAAGGGCCACTTCCTGCGCCTGAGCTGCGCGGCCGAGCTGCCTGCCAATGCCAGCGGTCTGCAGATCTTTACCCAGGACTGGAAGACCCTGCGCAAGCTGACCGCCGATGCGGCCAAGATCGAACAGGAATACGTGGTGGAAATCACCGGCGAGATGAGCCCCCACGGCCTCAACCGCCTCAATCATGGCGCGATGTACAAGGGCAAGGCGCTGCCGGCGGTGAAAGCCAGCTGGCAGAACGAGACACGCCTGCGCTTCGCCTTGAAGAACCCGGCACCCGGGGTGCTGCAGCAACTGTGCGCCAGTGTCGGTCTGACGATCGTCTCGATCCGCCGCATTCGCGTGGGCGGTGTGTCGATGGGCAAGCTGCCCCTGGGCCAGTGGCGCTACCTGACGACCAAGGAAAAATTCTGAACCCTCTCTTTTTCCGGCGCTGCCTGGGCAGCGTCGTTCAACCAGGATACACACCATGATCCACAACGATGTACTGCGCAGCGTGCGCTACATGCTCGACATCAGCGACGGCAAGGTTGCCGACATCACCGCTTTGGGCGGACTGGAAATCAGCAAGGCCGACGTCATCAGCTACACCAAGAAGGACGAAGAAGAAGGCTTCGTGCATTGTCCGGATGCTGTCCTGGCGCATTTTCTCGATGGCCTGGTGATCTATCGCCGCGGTCGCGACGAGAGCCGCCCCGCCCAGGCGGTCGAGCTGCCGGTCACCAACAACATTGTCCTGAAGAAACTGCGCGTGGCCTTCGAACTCAAGGAAGACGACATGCACGCCGTGCTCAAGTCGGTCGACTTTCCGGTGTCCAAACCTGAACTGAGCGCCTTGTTTCGCAAGTTTGGCCACAACAACTACCGTGCGTGCGGCGACCAGTTGCTGCGCAACTTCCTCAAGGGCCTGACCCTGCGAGTCCGCGGCTGAGCCCCATGGTCTATAGCGTCGAACCGATCGGTTTTATCCGCTCCTGCTTCAAGGAAAAATTCGCCATTCCGCGCCAGCCGCAACTGGCGCCGGCCGCGCGCGGCGTGCTGGAGCTGCTGCCACCGTTCGATCAGGGCGAGGCCGTGCAGGGCCTGGAACAGGTCAGCCATGTATGGCTGCTGTTCCTGTTCCATGAGGCCCTGGAAGACAAGCCGCGTTTGAAGGTCCGTCCGCCGCGCCTGGGCGGCAACAAGTCGATCGGCGTTTTCGCCACGCGGGCCACCCATCGGCCCAATGGCATCGGTCAATCGGTGGTCCGCCTGGACAAGGTCGAAGGCGCGCGCCTGCACCTCTCCGGCATCGATTTGCTCGACGGCACGCCGGTGCTGGACATCAAACCCTACGTGCCCTATGCCGACAACGTGCCTGCTGCCGTCAACGCCATCGCCAGCGCCGCGCCCGAGCCCATTGCCGTGCAGTGGCTGGACGCGGGACTGGCGCAAGCCAGGACGCATGCCATGCGCCTGGGTGAGCCGTTGGTGGCGTTGATCGAGCAATGCCTGGCCCAGGATCCGCGCCCGGCCTACCAGAAGCCTGCCCCCGAGCGCGAATACGGCGCCCGGTTCTGGGATGTGGACGTGCGCTGGCACTACCCGAGCCCAGACCGCATTTGCGTGCTGGAAGTGGTGCTCTCCTGAGCCTGCGCGTCGCCCACAAAAAAACCGCCCGAGGGCGGTTTTTTCATGGTGCCGGCTAGCCGCTTACTTCTCGACGAAGGCGCGCTCGATCAGGTAGTCACCCGGCTCGCGCATGCGCGGCGAGACGGTCAGGCCGAAGCTGTTGAGCACTTCGCTGGTTTCGTCGAGCATGCTCGGGCTGCCGCACAGCATGGCACGGTCGTCCTGCGGGTTGATCGGCGGCAGGCCGATGTCGCTGAACAGCTTGCCACTGCGCATCAGATCGGTCAGGCGGCCTTCGTTCTCGAACGGCTCACGCGTCACGGTGGGGTAGTAGATCAGCTTGTCGCGCAGTGCCTCGCCGAAGAATTCGTTCTGCGGCAGGTGCTCGGTGATGAACTCGCGGTAGGCGACCTCGTTCACGTAGCGCACGCCATGGCAAAGAATGACCTTTTCGAAACGCTCGTAGGTTTCCGGATCCTGGATGACGCTCATGAACGGCGCCAGGCCGGTGCCGGTGCTCAGCAGGTACAGGTGCTTGCCCGGCTTGAGGTCATCGAGAACCAGCGTGCCGGTGGGCTTCTTGCTGATGATGATCTCGTCGCCTTCCTTCAGGTGCTGCAGCTGCGAGGTCAGCGGGCCATCGGGCACCTTGATGCTGAAGAACTCCAGATGCTCTTCCCAGTTCGGGCTGGCGATCGAATAGGCGCGCATAAGCGGGCGGCCGGTGGGTTGTTGCAGGCCGATCATCACGAACTGCCCGTTCTCGAAGCGCAGGCCCGGATCGCGGGTGCACTTGAAGCTGAACAGGGTGTCATTCCAGTGATGAACACTGAGTACACGTTCGTGGTTCATGTTGCTCATGTACGGGGCTCCTAGAAAAAGCGTACGCCTGACAGGGGCGCGATTGCGCAATAGTTTACGGGGCTCAACAATATCTGTTAAATGGATTATTAAGATATGGGTAATCGGTTATATAGATATGCGATTCACACTTCGTCAATTGCAGGTATTCGTCGCCGTGGCCCAGCAGGAAAGCGTGTCACGCGCCGCCAACCTGCTGTCGCTGTCGCAGTCGGCGACCAGCACCTCGATCACCGAGCTCGAACGGCAATCGAGCTGTCAGTTGTTCGATCGCGCCGGCAAGCGCCTGAGTCTCAACGCCCTGGGTCATCAACTGCTGCCCCAGGCCGTGGCCCTGCTCGACCAGGCCAAGGAAATCGAAGACCTGCTCAACGGCAAGTCAGGATTCGGTTCATTGGCAGTAGGCGCGACTTTGACCATCGGCAACTATCTGGCCACTCTGCTGATCGGCCGTTTCATGCAGGTGCACCCGGAAAGCCAGGTCAAGCTGCATGTCCAGAACACTGCGAACATCGTTCAGCAGGTGGCGCACTATGAAATCGACCTGGGGCTGATCGAGGGCGACTGCAGCCATCCAGACATCGAGGTGCAACCCTGGGTAGAAGACGAGTTGGTGGTGTTCTGTGCGCCACGGCATCCATTGGCTTCGGTGCCCAGTGCCAGCCTGGCCTTGCTGACCCAGGAAGCGTGGATTCTGCGCGAACAGGGCTCGGGCACGCGCCTGACATTCGACCAGGCCATGCGTCACCATCGCCTGGCACTCAACATCCGTCTGGAACTGGAACACACCGAAGCGATCAAGCGCGCCGTGGAGTCCGGGCTGGGCATTGGGTGCATTTCCCGGCTGGCACTGCGCGATGCCTTTCGGCGCGGCAGCCTGGTGCCGGTGCACACGCCCGAGCTGGATCTGGCGCGGCAGTTCTATTTCATTTGGCACAAACGCAAGTACCAGACCTCGGCCATGCGCGAGTTCCTCGACCTGTGCCGCGCATTCACCGCCGGCGCGCAACGCAGTGACGAGATCGTCCTGCCCGACATCGCCTGAGCCAGGCATCGGTCAAAGCAGAATCACCGCCCACACCAGCACGATCATGCTCAAGGCAACGAACTGAGCTGCGCTGCCCATGTCCTTGGCATTCTTCGACAATGGGTGACGCTCCAGCGAGATGCGATCGATAGCCGCCTCGATCGCCGAGTTGAGCAATTCAACGATCAACGCCAGCAGGCACACCGCGATGAGCACCGCGCGCTCCACGCGGCTGACCTGCAACAAAAAGCTCAGCGGCACCAGCACGACGTTGAGCAGCACCAACTGGCGAAACGCCGCTTCGCCGGTGAAGGCTGCACGCAGACCATCGAAGGAGTAACCCGTAGCATTGAGAATACGTTTGAGGCCGGTCTGGCCCTTGAAAGGTGACATGCGCGACGATCCAGGAAAGGAAGACGGCCGACGATGAAACGTTCGGCGTGAAAAAGGCGTGACGGTGCAGGTCAGTTGGCGGAGGTTGACTCCAGTTGTTGCAACAGCAAGGCAGCCTGGGTGCGAGTGCGCACGCCGAGCTTGCGAAAGATCGCTGTTACATGGGCCTTGATGGTGGCTTCCGACACGCTCAACTCATAGGCGATCTGCTTGTTCAACAAACCTTCGCACACCATGGTCAGTACCCTGAACTGTTGGGGCGTCAGGCTGGCAAGCCCTTCGCTGGCGGCCTTGGCTTCCGCCGAAACGCTGACCGCCTCGAATGCCTGCGGCGGCCACCAGACTTCCCCGTCCAGCACCTCGCGTACGGCCGCTTGAATGGTTTCGAGCGAACTGGACTTTGGAATGAAGCCACTGGCGCCGAATTCACGCGAGCGCACCATGACCCAGGCGTCTTCCTGAGCCGAAACCATCACCACGGGTATGTGCGGATACTGGCCGCGCAGCAATACCAATCCGGAAAAACCGTAGGCGCCGGGCATATTCAGGTCCAGCAGCACCAGGTCCCAGTCGGCCTTTTCGTCGAGGCGCCCTTCGAGCTCGGCAATACTCGCCACCTCTACCAGACGCACTTCTGCGCCCAGACCCATGGTCAAGGCTTGATGCAGCGCGCTGCGAAACAGCGGATGGTCGTCGGCGATCAGGATTTCGTAAGTGGCCATCGATCACAGGATTCCAGGAAATGAAGCCGTTCGGACAGTATCCGCCCGATTCGGCGCCAAGAATGCCGACCCCGGCCATGGTGGTCAAGCGACTCCATGGCCAGAGCCCGCGTCGCCGCCAGGATTATAGATAGTCGGCCAGAAACCGATGCGCCGCATCGGTCTCGTCCACTGGCTCCTGGAATTTCGCTGCCAGGTAATGCGCACTGAACACATCGAGGTAGGCATCCAGTACGCGCGCCGCCTGCTCGTCGCCGGCCAGCTCCAGACACAGCGCCGCCACCTCGGCGGTGCAGAAGTGATCGTCGCGCTTGGAGCGGCGCAAGGTGTAGCGCGACAGTTGTTCGGGCGCCAGGCTCAACACCGGCAGCGAGGCCAGGTACGGACTCTTGCGGAACATCTTTCGCGCTTCGGTCCAGGTAGCGTCCAACAGTATGAACAAAGGCCGTCGACCGAGCTGCGGCGCCACGCTGCTGGTTACCCGCTGCGGCTCGACGAACTCTCCGGGAAAGACCAGATAGGGCTGCCACTGCGGATCCGCCAAAAGTGCAAGCAACCGCGGGTCGACGGCTACGCGCGACCACATGAAGGCGTGGGTGTCGGCGATCACGTCGGCAATCAGCCAGCCGGTGTTGCTCGGCTTCATGGGTTCCACGTCATGCATCAGCAGGCACATGGCCGACCGTGCGTCGACGTTGGGACGCCACGCGCACAGGCAGTACTGCGGAATGACTCGGCAACGCGGGCATCGAGGCGCGCGTGAACCCCGTGCGGTAAATGGCTGGGTACTGCGCGCCAGGCGCTCGGCGCGCAGACGGGAAACGGCATGGCTCATTGCGGATCACGGTAGAGTCTGGGGGCGCGGATTCTAACAGAGCTGGCTCCGGAACGATGTCGATGGTGAGCCGACGTGCCGCGCCGTATAATCGGCTACCCTCAGAGGTGGGTGAACGCCTGCGCCATTGGCGGGTCTTACGCCCACTTGTCTTGCCCGGCTTTTTGCCCAGGAGTGTTTCATGCTGCGCTTTATCGCCCCGTCCCTCGCCTTGCTGCTTGCCTTGCCGCTGGCCGCCCACGCTGCATCGCTGAAGGAACTGGAGCTGTCGAAAAACCTGCAGAAAGTGGCTCAGCAAAGCAGTGTGGGTACACCGCGCGCAATCAATGAAGACATCCTTGATCAGGGTTTCACCGTCGAAGGCAACCAACTGGTCAATCACCTGAGCGTTCGCGAAAGCCAGGCCTACGAGATGCGCCGCGACCCCAAAACCGTTTACCTGCAACTGGGCGCAAGCGTATGTCGCAACAAGGGTTTTCGTGATCTGATGGCACAGGGCGCCGTGATGCGCTATGACTTCACCGAATACAAGACCAATCGCGCCATCGGCAGCCAGTCCTACACTGCCAAGGACTGCGGCAAGTAATACTCCAGGAAATGTGGCGGTGCTACTCGACGAACACCGCTGCCTCATCGGCAGAAGGGATCAGTCCAGATCCTTGCCGTTGAGCAGGCGAGAAATCAGCTCCATCGGGTAGCCCCGATAGGCCAGAAAACGCGTCTGCTGGGCGCGCTCCTTGAGTTCAACGGGAAGCCTGGCAGCGAATTTGCGCTCCCAGAGCTCGCGTAGCTGCACCGCCCAATCGAATCCGCTTTGACGAAGTGCCTGCTCGACATCGGCGCGCTGCAAACCGCGTTGGGTCAGGTCTTCGCGTATTCGTGCGGGCCCGTAGCCGGAGTTGGCCCGATAGCGAATGAAGCTTTCCAGGTAGCGTGCTTCCGACAACAAGCCTTCGTCGGTCAGACGATCAAGCTCGGTATCGATCATTTCGGGAGGAGCGCCGCGCTGACGCAATTTGCGCGTCAGCTCGACTCGACCATGCTCGCGACGTGCGAGCAGGTCCATGGCAGACCGTCGCACGGCGACGGGTGTATCCAATACGACAGGTGGCATGAGGCTGATCAGAAATCGGCTTCAGCTTCAGCCGTATCGGCTGCCGGTGCAGTCGCGGAAGCCTTGTCGGCTGCAGCCTTGTCGGTACCGCCGGTCAGCAGCTTGTCGCGGATCTGCTTTTCCAGGGTGGCCTTGATCTCGGGGTTGTCTTGCAGGAACTTGGCCGAGTTGGCCTTGCCCTGACCGATCTTGCTGCCTTGATAGCTGTACCAGGCGCCCGATTTCTCCAACAGGCCGTTGGCCACACCCAGGTCGACGATTTCACCGTTGAGGTAGATGCCCTTGCCGTACAGGATCTGGAATTCAGCCTGACGGAATGGCGGTGCCACCTTGTTCTTGACGACCTTGACGCGGGTTTCGCTGCCCACCACTTCGTCGCCTTCCTTGACCGCGCCGGTCCGGCGAATGTCCAGACGAACCGATGCGTAGAACTTCAGCGCGTTACCACCGGTGGTGGTTTCCGGGCTGCCGAACATCACACCGATCTTCATGCGGATCTGGTTGATGAAGATGACCAGGCAGTTGGCGTTCTTGATGTTACCGGTGATCTTGCGCAGTGCCTGCGACATCAGGCGTGCCTGCAGACCCACGTGCATGTCGCCCATCTCGCCTTCGATCTCGGCCTTGGGCACCAGTGCAGCGACGGAGTCGACGATGATGACGTCAACCGCATTGGAGCGCACCAGCATGTCGGTGATTTCCAGCGCCTGCTCACCGGTGTCCGGCTGGGATACCAGCAGGTCATCGACATTGACGCCCAGCTTGCCGGCGTACTCGGGATCCAGCGCGTGCTCGGCGTCGACGAAGGCGCAGGTTGCACCGGCCTTCTGGGCCTGGGCGATGACCGACAGCGTCAACGTGGTTTTACCCGACGATTCCGGACCATAGATCTCGACGATCCGGCCTTTTGGCAGACCACCGATACCCAGCGCGATATCCAGGCCGAGCGAACCGGTAGAGATGGCCGGGATCGCTTGGCGCTCGTGGTCACCCATGCGCATGACAGCGCCTTTACCGAATTGACGTTCGATCTGACCCAGGGCCGCAGCCAAGGCACGCTTCTTGTTGTCGTCCATTGAAGTCCTCACGTAATCAATAAGGCCTGACGGCCATAACACCTGTATAAGTAGCCAGTATTATTCCACACACCATGCCACTCGCCTACCCCTGAAATGGTTTTTCTCCAGTGGCAAGGTGTAACAAACCCTGCAGGGCTGCCACGACGGTTTGCCGGCGCACGGCCTCGCGGTCGCCGGCAAACTGCTCGCGTCGACAAAACGTCTGCGCACCGTCGGCCCAGGCCAGCCATACCGTGCCGACAGGCTTTTCAGCGGAGCCGCCGCCGGGGCCGGCAACGCCGCTGACCGCCACCGCAAAGCGCGCTTTGCTGTGCCCCTGAGCACCGCGCACCATGGCTTCGACCACCTCGCGGCTGACCGCACCGACCTGTTCGAACAGCTCGCTCGGAACCTGCAGCTGAGCGGTTTTCTGCGCATTGGAATAAGTGACGTAGCCGGCCTCGAACCAGGCCGAACTGCCGGCGATGCGAGTGATCGCCTCGGCGATACCGCCTCCCGTGCAGGACTCCGCCGTGGTGGCTTGGGCGCCCAGGGCGAGCAGGCGCTGGCCGAGTTCGGCAGAGAGTGAGGTCGAGGCGTCCATAACAGCTCCTTGATCAGGCGGCCGATGAGGCTACGCCCTCCTGCCATGCAGGTCAAAGTCGCCATGGCATGCCTGGGTATGACCGGCCCGAAGGGCAATCGTGCCACCGCGTAACCGGTGCCAACGTCCTACATGGTGAAAAAAATCCCTGTACTATTGGCGCCTGCCTTACGTCCCCAAGACACCCGCGAGCTAAGTCCTTGAATGTCCGATTTTTCTAACCACACCCCGATGATGCAGCAGTACTGGAAGCTGAAGAATCAGCATCCCGACCAGTTGATGTTCTACCGCATGGGCGACTTCTACGAAATCTTCTACGAGGATGCGAAGAAGGCTGCCAAATTGCTCGACATCACCCTGACCGCCCGTGGACAGTCGGCGGGGCAGTCGATCCCCATGTGCGGTATTCCTTACCATGCAGCCGAGGGCTACCTGGCCAAACTGGTCAAGCTGGGCGAGTCGGTGGTGATCTGCGAGCAGATCGGCGACCCGGCCACCAGCAAGGGGCCGGTCGATCGGCAAGTGGTACGGATCATCACGCCCGGCACGGTCAGTGACGAAGCACTGCTCGACGAGCGCCGCGACAACCTGATCGCGGCCGTGCTGGGCGACGAGCGCCTGTTTGGCCTGGCGGTGCTGGACATCACCAGCGGCAACTTCATGGTCATGGAGTTGGCGGGATGGGAAAACCTGCTGGCGGAGCTCGAGCGGATCAACCCGGTCGAACTGCTGATTCCCGATGACTGGCCGCAAGGGTTGCCGGCGGAAAAGCGCAAGGGCTCGCGCCGCCGGGCGCCTTGGGACTTCGAACGGGACACTGCGCACAAGAGCCTGTGCCAGCAGTTCGCAACCCAGGACCTCAAGGGCTTCGGCTGCGAGAAGCTGACGCTGGCCATCGGCGCCGCGGGCTGCCTGCTCGGCTACGCCAAGGAAACCCAGCGCACCGCCCTGCCCCATCTGCGCAGCCTGCGTCACGAACGGTTGGACGACACGGTGGTGCTGGACGGCGCCAGTCGCCGCAACCTGGAGCTGGACACCAACCTTGCCGGCGGACGCGACAACACCCTGCAATCGGTCATCGACCGCTGCCAGACCGCCATGGGCAGCCGCCTGCTGACCCGCTGGCTCAATCGACCACTGCGTGACCTCAAGGTGTTGGAGGCGCGTCAGGGCTCCATCGGCTGCCTGCTCGAGGGCTACCGCTTCGAAAGCCTGCAACCGCAGCTCAAGGAAATCGGTGACATCGAGCGGATTCTCGCAAGGATCGGGCTGCGCAATGCCCGACCGCGGGACCTGGCGCGACTGCGCGATGCGCTGGCCGCCCTGCCCGAACTGCAGGTGGCAATGGCCGAACTCGAAGCGCCGCACCTGGCGCAGCTGGCGGCCATTGCCGGGACCTACCCGGAACTGGCCGATCTGCTGGCCAAGGCCATCGTCGACAATCCGCCCGCCGTCATCCGCGACGGCGGCGTACTGAAAACCGGCTACGACAGCGAGCTGGACGAATTGCTGTCGCTGAGCGAGAACGCCGGCCAGTTCCTGATCGACCTGGAAGCCCGGGAAAAAGCCCGTACGGGCCTGTCCCACTTGAAAGTGGGTTACAACCGCGTCCACGGCTACTTCATCGAACTGCCCAGCAAACAGGCCGAACAAGCCCCCGCGGACTACATCCGGCGGCAGACGCTCAAAGGTGCCGAGCGCTTCATCACCCCTGAACTCAAGGCCTTCGAAGACAAGGCGCTGTCGGCCAAGAGCCGTGCCCTGGCCCGTGAGAAATCGCTGTACGAAGCGTTGCTGGAAAACCTCATCGGTCATCTGCCGCCCCTGCAGGACACCGCCGCAGCACTGGCCGAACTGGACGTGCTGAGCAACCTCGCCGAGCGAGCGCTGAACCTGGACCTCAATTGCCCCCGCTTCGTCGACGAGCCGTGCCTGCGTATCGACCAGGGTCGCCATCCGGTCGTGGAACAAGTGCTCACCACACCTTTCGTGGCCAACGACCTGAGCCTGGACGACAGCACCCGCATGCTGGTGATCACCGGTCCGAACATGGGCGGTAAATCCACCTACATGCGCCAGACTGCCTTGATCGTGTTGCTGGCGCACATCGGCAGTTTTGTGCCGGCGGCCAGTTGCGAGTTGTCGCTGGTGGACCGCATTTTCACCCGAATCGGCTCCAGTGATGACCTGGCTGGCGGCCGCTCGACGTTCATGGTGGAGATGAGCGAAACCGCGAACATCCTGCACAATGCCACCGAGCGCAGCCTGGTGCTGATGGACGAAGTGGGCCGCGGCACCAGCACGTTCGATGGCTTGTCGCTGGCCTGGGCTGCCGCCGAATGCCTGGCCGGACTGCGCGCCTACACCTTGTTCGCCACTCACTACTTCGAGCTGACCGTGTTGCCGGAAAGCCAGCCACTGGTGGCCAACGTGCACCTGAGCGCCACCGAACACAACGAACGCATCGTTTTTCTGCACCATGTGCTGGCCGGCCCTGCCAGCCAGAGCTACGGGTTGGCGGTCGCGCAATTGGCCGGGGTACCGGCCGCAGTCATCCTGCGCGCCAAGGAACACCTGAGCCGTCTGGAAACCACCAGCCTGCCCCATGAGGCGCCAACGCCCATGCCCGGCAAGACAGCGAAGCCCCATCAGGCTGACCTGTTTGCCAGCCTGCCGCACCCGGTGCTGGAACAGATTGCCAAGACCGACATCGATGGACTGACCCCGCGGCAAGCGATCGAATTGCTCTATGCACTGAAGAACCGGGTCTAACGCTTATTCCTACAAGCTGATAGAATCCCGCGCGGTTTGGGAATGCCAATGGCTTTTAGCCTGGTCTGCGGCTGACCTGCCCAAACCAAGCGGCCCTGTGAAGGGCTTCGCTGCCGCCGCCTGAGGAGAGAAATAGAAATGACCTTCGTCGTCACCGACAACTGCATCAAGTGCAAATACACCGACTGCGTGGAAGTCTGTCCGGTGGACTGCTTCTACGAAGGCCCGAACTTCCTGGTGATTCACCCGGATGAGTGCATCGACTGCGCACTGTGCGAGCCTGAATGCCCGGCCCAAGCCATCTTCTCCGAAGATGAAGTGCCCGAGGACATGCAGGAATTCATCCAGCTGAACGTGGACTTGGCCGAAGTCTGGCCGAACATTACCGAGAAGAAGGATGCGCTGCCCGAGGCTGAAGCGTTCGACGGCGTGAAAGGCAAGATCAAGGACCTGGAGCGCTAGGGCACGCTCGTTGCCTCGTGCCAGCTGATAGCGACCGTCACGCCTGCCGCGCAGGCGTGCGTGACACCGGACGGCGCTGCTGGCCACTCGCTCTCGACTTCAAAAAAAAGTCAAAAAAAAGGGGCGGTAATGAGCCGCCCACCTTTCCCTGTCCCTTTTATCCCTGTCATCGTCCTGATGAATCGCGTCACTGCGATATCCCTTTTGGGCGCTCGATCCTGAGCACCTGTGCCGTCCCTGAACACGCCTTGATATTAACGCATTCTGTGCGCAGGACAACCGCGAATAATTCCCATCATAAACTGACTTGGGTGTCAGCTTATTCGATAATGTGTTCAAGAACGTGCAGTTAGATAGACAAGAGTTCCAACTTACAAAACTTTGACTGGATAAATAGCCAAAGGCTTACACAAGGTCACAGTGAACACTGACAACATCGCACCGCGACTAGGCCAACAATAAAAACGCCCCTTGAAAAAGGGGCGTTCAAGTCGTGCGGTAACGGCGGCTATTGAAACAATGACTCGCTGGACAGCCCATTCTTTTCGAGTATCTCGCGTAGTCGCTTGAGGCCTTCCACCTGGATCTGTCGCACGCGCTCGCGGGTCAAGCCGATTTCCAGGCCAACGTCTTCCAGCGTGCTGCTCTCGTGGCCCCGCAGGCCAAAACGGCGTACCACCACCTCGCGCTGCTTGTCGGTCAGCTCGGACAGCCACTGGTCTATGCTCTGCGAGAGGTCGTCGTCCTGCAGCAGCTGCAAGGGGTCGGTGGGCCGGTCATCGGTCAGAGTGTCGAGCAAGGTCTTGTCCGAATCCGGCCCGAGCGAGACATCCACCGAGGATACCCGCTCGTTGAGCCCAAGCATGCGCTTGACCTCGCCCACGGGCTTCTCGAGCAGGTTGGCGATTTCTTCTGGGGACGGTTCGTGATCGAGCTTTTGGGTCAGTTCGCGCGCGGCGCGCAGGTAGACGTTGAGCTCCTTGACCACGTGAATGGGCAGGCGAATGGTCCGGGTCTGATTCATGATCGCCCGTTCGATGGTCTGTCGGATCCACCAGGTGGCATAGGTTGAGAACCGGAAACCGCGCTCGGGATCGAATTTCTCGACCGCACGAATCAGCCCCAGGTTGCCCTCCTCAATGAGGTCGAGCAAGGACAGGCCGCGATTGACATACCGGCGGGCGATCTTCACCACCAGGCGCAGGTTGCTCTCGATCATGCGTTTGCGACCGGCCGGGCAGCCGCTCTGGGAAAGTCGTGCGAAGTGCACCTCTTCTTCGGGAGAAAGCAGAGGCGAAAAACCGATTTCATTCAAATACAGCTGGGTCGCATCGAGCGCCCGCGTGTAGTCGATGTATTTGTGCTGTTTGAGCGATGTGGAATTGCGTGCCTTGGTGCGAACCGCAGGTGCAGCAGGTTCTTCGTTCGACATCACATCCAATACGACGTCGGGTTCCATAAGGAGCACCTCATCGTCGATGTCAAACTCCGGCGCTTCTTTGCTGAGAGCCATTGTTATAGTCCTTTGCTGAGTTCGACCTCAAGCTCCAGCGGCGCCAATCTCCATGGCAGCGCGTGAGCCCGTCCCCACTACGTGGAGGAACAGGCTGGTAGTGCAAATCAACGACGTGGCAGGAATTGCAGCGGATCTACGGGCTTGCCTTGACGGCGAATCTCGAAGTGCAGCTTCACCCGGTCCGTCCCCGTTGAACCCATTTCGGCAATTGTCTGACCGACCTTGACCTGCTGACCCTCCCGAACCAACAACCTGCGGTTATGACCGTAGGCACTGACGTAGGTATCGCTGTGTTTGATGATGACCAATTCGCCGTAGCCCCTCAAACCACTCCCGGCGTAGACCACCGCACCATCAGACGCAGCAAAAACAGGCTGTCCCAAATCACCGGCGATATCAATTCCTTTATTCAAACTGCCGTTTGAAGCGAATTTCCCGATCAAAACACCGTTTGCCGGCCATGCCCAGCCGCCTTGGGTGCGCTCGCCCGCGGGTACCGGGGTAGGCGAAGGGACGGGAATGGCGACGCTGCTGGTGGCGGTCGGTGCCGGGGTGAGCGGACGGCGGGTGACTGTGGTGCGGCTCGAGGAAGACGCAGAGGCGCCGCTCTGGGTGGTCACCACGGTGGTGGCTGGCGCGCCCGAGTTGCCGTCGAAGCGGATCACCTGGCCTGGGCGGATGGTATAGGGCACGGGAATATTGTTGCGCGCAGCCAGGGCCTTGTAGTCCCAACCGTAGCGAAAGGCGATGGAGAACAGCGTGTCGCCTCGCCTGACTGCGTATTGGCCTGTGGTCACCGGCTGGCGCTGCGCCGCTTTGGCCGCGTTGTTGCGATCGACCACGCTGACCTGGCTGGAGGTGCTGGAACAGCCGGACAGAAAGGCTGCGATCGCAACCCCGAGCATCAGGAGCTTGACGCTCGAACTACCTGCACGCTGCCCAATGATTGTGAGGCTCACCCGCCGCTCCTTTGTTGTGGTGACAAGAAAATATCCAACTTCACTACTCGACTTCAAGGCGCATGGGTGCAAGCTGCGGCCGTACCTGCGCCACGACCCGCTGTCAGACAGACGGCGCCGCGCAGAATTCACTCTGCGAACTCACGCCGGTCAAGCCAACGGACCATTGAGCAACGGCACGAAGCGCACGGCTTCCAGAACATGCCGGGAGAACCCGTGCTCTTCGCGCACGATCAACATCAGTTGCTGGACGTCGCCGGAGCCCACCGGAATCACCAGTCGCCCACCGGGCGCGAGCTGATCGAGCAGGGCCTGGGGCACATCGGTCGCCACTGCGGTAACGATGATGCCGTTGTAGGGTGCCAGGGCCGGCCAGCCTTCCCAGCCATCGCCCCAGCGAAAGACCACGTTGCGCCGCTCGAGCGTCTGCAGGCGTTCCTTGGCGCGATCCTGCAGGACCTTGATCCGCTCGACCGAGAACACCCGCTCGACCAGCTGCGACAGCACGGCGGTCTGGTAGCCCGAGCCGGTGCCGATCTCCATGACCTTGTCCAGTGGCCCCGCCGCCAGCAGCAGCTCGCTCATGCGTGCAACCATGTAGGGCTGGGAAATGGTCTGGTTGTGGCCGATCGGCAGTGCGGTGTCTTCGTAGGCGCGGTGCGCCAGTGCTTCGTCGACGAACAGATGGCGCGGTGTGCGACGCAGTACCTCGAGCACCTGGGTATTGGCCAGGCCTTCGTCGCACAGGCGCTGAATCAAGCGTTCGCGCGTGCGCTGCGAAGTCATGCCGATGCCATGGTGCTGATTGTCTCTCTGGCGCATCAGCCAAGCTCCTCCAGCCAACCTTGAACGTGGCCGAAGGCCTCGTTGAAGGTGCGATCCAGTTGCAGTGGCGTGACCGACACGTAGCCCTGCATGACGGCATGGAAATCGGTGCCCGGGCCGCCATCTTCGGCGTCGCCGGCCACGGCGATCCAGTAGCCCGGCTTGCCCCGCGGGTCGACCATGCGGATCGGCGCCGCAGCCCGTGCCCGATGGCCCAGGCGAGTCAGCACCATGCCGCGGATACGCTCGATCGGCAGGTTGGGGATGTTCACGTTGAGCACGGTACGAGGCGGCAGGTTCAACCGGTCTCGGGCCTCGATCAACTTGCGCGCGTAGTAGGCTGCCGTCGGCAGGTGCTCGGGCTGGCGAGACAACAACGAGAACGCAAACGAGGTATGCCCCAGAAAACGCCCCTCGAGGGCAGCAGCCACCGTGCCCGAATACAGCACGTCGTCGCCCAGGTTGGCCCCCAGGTTTATACCTGAAACCACCAGGTCGGGCTCGAAAGGCAGCAGGCCGTTCAGGCCCAGGTGCACGCAGTCGGTGGGTGTGCCGTTGACGCTGATGAAGCCGTTGGGCAAGGTCTGCGGATGCAGCGGCCGGTCCAGCGTGAGCGAACTGCTGGCGCCGCTACGGTCCTGATCGGGGGCGATCACCGTGCACTGGGCATAGTCCTGCAACACGTCGTGAAGCGCGGCCAGGCCGGGGGCGGTGACCCCATCATCGTTGGAAATCAGAATACGCATGGACTTTCCGTCTGCCCTGTCGGCACCAGATCGACGAGTTCGCGCACCACGACAGTGGCGAAGCAACCGGCCGGCAGGACGAAGTGCAACTGCAGGATGTCAGGCTCGGGATAATGCCACGTCAGCTCGCCGATGGGCAGCCGCAGGATGCGTCGCTCCTGTGCCAGGCCCGCTTTTGCAAGCCAGGCACACAGCGCCGGGTGCTGGTCGCCGATGGCATTTTCCAGCTCGGCGCAGCGACCGGCGGCGACCGATGCGCCCTCGCCCCACAGCGCTCCGGTAGGGTGCAGGTCGAGGATGTCCAGGCGTGGATCACTGCATTCGGCTTCACCGGCGGGAAAGAAGCTGCGGCTGTCGGTGAACGCCAGCAGATCACCGATCCGGGCGCGGTTCCAGGTACCGTCGGCGACGCGCGCGGCAAGTATCTGGTTGAACAGGAAACTGCGCGCCGTGGAGAGCAGCCGCGAACGCACATTGCGCTGCTCGGGCAGCGCCTGGCGTTCGGCATACTGCTGAGCGTCGAACACATTGCCGCCCTGGAAACCGAAGCGCTGGGTGCCGAAATAATTCGGTACGCCGGTCTGCTGGATTTCTCCAAGGCGCGCATCGAGCGCGGCCCGGTCGGCCTTGAGCGCAGTCAGGCGCACGGTGAAGCCGTTGGCCGAGTGCGCACCGCGTTGCAGTTTGCGCGAGTGCCGGGCCTGCTTGAGGATGGCCAGGGTGTCGCCCTGCGCCGCGCTCAGGTCCGGATCGGCCTTGCCTGGCAGATGCAGGCTGAACCACTGCCGGGTCAGCGCCTGGCGGTCCTTGAGGCCTGCATAGCTGACCGTGCGCAACGGCACGCCAGCGGCCTTGGCCAGGCGGCGGGCTGCCTCTTCGGTATTGAGGTTGCGTTTCTCGACCCAGAGCCAGAGGTGCTCGCCCTGGCCGGCCAAGGGAATGTCCAGCACTTCGTCGACCTGGAAGTCTTCGGCGCTGGCCTTGAGTACGGCGCTGCCCAGGCTGTCGCCCGTGGCCCGCGGACCCAGCAATTCGAATTCGGTCATGCGCGCAGCAACAAGGCGACCGCATGCACGGCGATACCTTCCTCGCGCCCGGCGAACCCGAGCTTTTCGGTAGTGGTCGCCTTGACGTTGACTTGATCCAGCTCCACGCCCAGGTCGGCGGCGATCCGTTCACGCATAGTTTCTATGTGGGGCGCCATTTTCGGCGCCTGGGCGACGATGGTGGCGTCGACATTGCCGACTTTCCAGCCTTTGCTCGCCACGACCGCGAGCACGTGGCGCAACAGCACGCGGCTGTCCGCGCCCTTGAACTGCGGATCGGTGTCGGGAAAATGCTTGCCGATGTCGCCCAAGGCAGCTGCGCCGAGCAAGGCATCGCTCAAGGCATGCAGTACGACGTCGCCGTCGGAATGGGCCAGCAGGCCGAACTTGTGTGGGATTCGCACGCCACCCAGGGTAATGAAGTCACCCTCGGCGAAACGGTGCACGTCGTAGCCGTGGCCAATACGCATAGAAAAAAACGCCCCGATTGAGTCAGGGCGTGATTCTACCTGCTTTGGCGCAGGTTGGGCGGATCAAAACATCTGCAGGTGACTGTGCTGGCGCCTTCGCGGGCAGAGGGCGCCAGCGCAGTCACTTCAAGGCCTTGGCATGATGGCGCAAATGGTCATCGATGAAGCTGGCGATGAAGTAATAGCTGTGGTCATAGCCCGGTTGCATGCGCAGGGTCAGTTCATAGCCGGCCGACTTGGCCGCCTGACTCAGAGCCTGGGGCTTGAGCTGGCTCTCGAGGAAATCATCACGATCGCCTTGATCCACCAGCAGCGGCAGATGTTCCGCCGCATCGGCGATCAGCACGCTGGCATCCCATTCGCGCCAACGCGAGCGCTCCTCGCCCAGGTAATGGGAAAACGCTTTCTGGCCCCAGGGGCAATCCATCGGATTGCTGATGGGCGAGAACGCCGAGATCGACCGATACCGCCCCGGATTGCGCAGCGCGCAGACCAGCGCTCCGTGGCCACCCATGGAATGGCCACTGATGGAGCGCTTGTCCGACGCGGGGAAATGCGCTTCCACGATGGCTGGCAATTCATGCACCACATAGTCATGCATGCGGTAATGCTGCGCCCACGGCTGCTCGGTGGCGTTCAGATAAAACCCGGCACCCAGACCGAAATCCCATGCCTGGTCCGGATCATCCGGCACTCCCGCCCCGCGTGGGCTGGTGTCGGGCGCAACGATGATCAAGCCCAACTCGGCGGCCAGCTCCAGGCCGCCGGCCTTCTGCATGAAGTTCTCGTCGGTACAGGTCAGCCCCGACAGCCAGTACAGCACCGGCAACTTGCCGCCCTGCTCCGCTTGCGGCGGCAGGTACACGGCGAAGGTCATGTCGCAACCCAGCTCCTTGGAGCGGTGCTTGTAGCGTTTGTGCCAGCCGCCGAAGCTCTTCTGGCAGGACAGGTTTTCCAGGCTCATGGCAGACCTCAGAAGTGGATGACCGAACGAATGCTCTTGCCTTCATGCATCAGGTCGAACGCTTTGTTGATGTCTTCCAGGCCCATGGTGTGGGTGATGAAGGTATCCAGCGGGATCTCGCCGGTCTCGGCCATTTCGACGTAGCTGGGCAACTCGGTACGCCCGCGCACGCCACCGAATGCCGAACCGCGCCAGACCCGTCCGGTGACCAGCTGGAACGGGCGCGTGGCGATTTCCTGGCCAGCGCCGGCCACGCCGATGATCACCGACTCACCCCAACCCTTGTGGCAGCATTCGAGGGCTGCACGCATCAGTTGCACGTTGCCGATGCACTCGAACGAGAAGTCCACGCCGCCATCGGTAAGGTCGACGATGACTTCCTGGATCGGCCGGTCATATTCCTTGGGATTGATGCAGTCGGTTGCACCCAGCTGGCGGGCGATCTCGAATTTGCTTGGGTTGATGTCGACGGCGATGATGCGACCGGCCTTGGCCTTGACCGCACCGATGATGGCCGACAGACCGATACCGCCCAGGCCGAACACGGCCACGGTATCGCCCGGCTTGACCTTGGCCGTGTTGAGCACGGCGCCGATACCGGTGGTGACGCCACAACCCAACAGGCAGACCTTTTCCAGCGGCGCCTGCTTGTCGATCTTCGCTACCGAGATCTCCGGCAACACGGTGTACTCGGAGAACGTCGAGGTGCCCATGTAATGGAACAGTTCCTTGCCGTTGTACGAGAACCGCGTAGTGCCGTCCGGCATCAAGCCCTTGCCTTGGGTGGCGCGAATGGCCTGGCACAGGTTGGTCTTGCCCGATTTGCAGAACTTGCACTGGCGGCATTCGGGCGTGTACAGCGGAATGACGTGATCGCCCACCGCAACCGAAGTGACCCCCTCACCCACCGCTTCGACGATGGCGCCGCCTTCGTGGCCCAGTACCGACGGGAAGATGCCTTCAGGATCCGCACCCGACAGGGTGTAGGCATCGGTATGGCAGACCCCGGAAGCGACCACGCGCAACAGGACTTCGCCTGCCTTGGGCATGGCCACGTCGATCTCGACGATTTCCAATGGCTTGTTGGCTTCGAATGCAACCGCGGCGCGGGACTTGATCATCAATGCTTGCTCCTGAAATGAACGGGACTGCCAACAGTGTAATTCATGGGCGGATGCGGAATAATCGCCCCTTGCGCAAAACATTGATGCCGTACAGGGATAATCGAGTGAATGATAACCGCTGGGAGGGTATCGACGAGTTCGTCGCAGTGGCCGAGTGCGCGCACTTCACCGCCGCAGCGCAGCGGCTGGGCGTGTCGTCGTCCCACGTCAGTCGCCAGATCGCCCGATTGGAAGAACGCCTGCAGACCCGCCTGCTCTATCGCAGCACGCGACGGGTAGCGCTGACCGAGGCAGGGCAGACATTCCTCCAGCATTGCCAACGCCTGCAGGACGGTCGCGACGAAGCCTGGCGAGCCATGAGCGACCTGACCGGTGAACCCAAGGGGCTGCTGCGTCTGACCTGCGCCGTGGCCTATGGCGAGCGCTTCATCGTGCCGCTGGTCACGCGCTTCATGGGGCTGTACCCGCAACTGCGCGTGGAGATCGAGCTGAGCAACCGCACCCTCGACCTGCTTCACGAAGGCCTGGACCTGGCCATCCGCCTGGGACGCTTGCAGGACTCGCGACTGGTGGCAACCAGGCTGGCGCCGCGGCGGATGTTCCTGTGCGCTTCACCGCACTACCTGGCGCGCTATGGCCGGCCCCACAGTGTGTCGGAATTGACGCGGCACAACTGCCTGGTGGGCAGTTCGGATATCTGGCCGCTGCAGGTCGATGGCAAGGAACAGGCGCAACGCGTGCAGGGCAACTGGCGCTGCAACAGTGGCCAGGCGGTCCTCGACGCGGCGTTGCAGGGCGTCGGGCTGTGTCAGCTGCCTGATTACTACGTGCTGGAACACTTGCGCAGCGGCGCACTGGTGTCGCTGCTGGAGGCCCACCAGCCGCCCAACACGGCGGTGTGGGGGCTTTATCCGCAACAACGGCACTTGTCGCCGAAGATCAGGAAGCTGGTCGATTATCTCAGAGAAGGGTTGGCCGAGAGGCCCGAGTATCTGTAGGAGCGGTCATCGGCCGCGAACGACGCCACCGCCCCCCTCAGCCACGCATCGCCCAACGCTGGCGCAGCCACTCCAGATCTTCAGGCCGGGTCACCTTGAGGTTGTCCGCCCGGCCCTCCACCAGCTTCGGCGCGAAACCGGCCCACTCGATGGCCGAGGCCTCGTCGGTAATCGCCACTCCGGCCACAAGGCTATCGGCCAGAGCCCGATGCAGGGCGCCCAGACGAAACATCTGTGGCGTGAACGCCTGCCAGATCGTGCTGCGATCCACCGTATGCTGAACCCGCCCAGTCGCATCGGCACGCTTGAGCGTGTCGCGCGCGGGCACGGCCAACAGACCGCCGACGCTGTCATCAGCCAGCTCGGCAAGCAGTTTGTCGAGGTCGGTGCGAGAAAGGTTGGGCCGCGCCGCATCGTGCACCAGCACCCAATCACTGCCGTCGGCGCCCTGGGCGTGTAAATGCAGCAAGGCGTTGAGCACCGAGTCGGCACGCTCGCGACCACCGGCAACGCGCTGGATCAGCTCGTTGCTGGCACTGGGCAGGTCGGGCCAGAACGGGTCATCGGCGGCGATGCTGACGAGCACGCCCTTGAGCTGTGGATGGCCGAGGAAACAGTCGATGCTGTGTTCCAGGATCGTGCGACCGCCCAAGGTCAGGTACTGCTTGGGGCGGTCCGCTGCCATGCGCGCACCTACGCCCGCAGCGGGAATCACTGCCCAGAAGGCTGGCAGCGAGGTATTCATTGGGCCAACTGGTAGAGGGTTTCACCCTCCTTGACCATGCCCAGTTCATGGCGAGCGCGTTCTTCGACGGTCTCCATGCCCTTTTTCAATTCGAGTACTTCGGCGTCCATCACGCGATTGCGCTCCAGCAGCCGTTCGTTCTCGGCATGCTGTTCGGCGATCTGCTGTTTCAGCTCGGCTACCTGCTTGAGACTTCCGTTTCCGACCCACAGGCGATACTGCAAACCACCCAGGAGCAGAAGCAAGACAAGAAACAACCAATAAGGACTGCGCATCACGTTACCCAGTGGTAAAAAACTTCAACTCTGCGACCAGATAGCACGAAGCCTGGCATCCGCCAGGCTCCGCATGTCGTCTTTCTACCATCTATTGCTTAGCCGCGAAACTCGTCGCGACCACGATAGATCGCCTTGGAACCCAACTGCTCTTCGATACGCAGCAGTTGGTTGTACTTGGAAACACGGTCCGAGCGGCACAGCGAGCCGGTCTTGATCTGGCCTGCAGCGGTGCCCACGGCCAGGTCGGCAATGGTCGAATCTTCGGTTTCACCGGAACGGTGCGAGATCACCGCGGTGTAGCCGGCAGCCTTGGCCATCTGGATGGCTTCCAGGGTTTCGGTCAAGGTACCGATCTGGTTGAACTTGATCAGGATGGAGTTGGCGATCTTCTTGTCGATGCCTTCCTTGAGGATCTTGGTATTGGTCACGAACAGGTCGTCACCCACCAGCTGGACTTTTTCGCCGATCTTGTCGGTGAGAATCTTCCAGCCAGCCCAGTCGGATTCGTCCAGGCCGTCTTCGATCGAGATGATCGGGTAGCGCTCGGTCAGGCCCTTGAGGTATTCGGCGAAACCTTCGGCGTCGAACTTGTGGCCTTCACCGGCCAGGTCGTAGGTACCGTTTTCGAAGAACTCGCTGGCGGCGCAGTCCAGGGCCAGGGTCACGTCGGTGCCCAGTTTGTAGCCGGCTTTCTCGACGGCTTCGGCAATGGCGCTCAAGGCATCTTCGTTGGACGCCAGGTCCGGCGCGAAACCACCTTCGTCACCTACGGCAGTGCTCAGACCGCGAGCCTTCAATACCGCCTTGAGGTGGTGGAAGATCTCGGTGCCCATGCGCAGGGCGTCGGAAAAGGTCTTGGCGCCAACCGGCTGGACCATGAATTCCTGAATGTCGACGTTGTTGTCGGCGTGCTCGCCACCGTTGATGATGTTCATCATCGGCACGGGCATGGAGTAGACGCCCGGCGTGCCGTTGAGGTTGGCGATGTGCGCGTACAGCGGCAGGTCCTGATCCTGCGCGGCGGCCTTGGCAGCGGCCAGGGACACGGCGAGGATGGCGTTGGCGCCCAGCGAAGCCTTGTTCTCGGTACCGTCCAGGGCAATCATGGCGTGATCCAGACCCTTCTGGTCGACCGGATCCTTGCCCAGCAGCGCATCGCGAATGGGGCCATTGATGTTGGCCACCGCCTTCAGAACACCCTTGCCCATATAGCGGCTCTTGTCGCCGTCACGCAGCTCCAGCGCTTCGCGCGAGCCGGTGGAAGCGCCCGACGGTGCACAGGCGCTGCCGATGATGCCGTTTTCCAGAAGCACGTCGGCTTCTACGGTAGGGTTGCCACGGGAGTCGAGAACTTCACGACCTTTGATGTCGACGATTTTTGCCATTGTTATGAACACTCCAAAGTAGACGAGACGACGCAGCTTGGGCTTTAGCAACCCCCTCGCGGGCAGAGACCCGCTCCCACTGGGCTCGATGTGGGAGCGGGTCTCTGCCCGCGAAAGAGTCACCGCAACAAATCGGGCACTACTTTACCGCAATCAGGCCGTTTCGATCGCCGGGAAACCTTTGACCAATTCATCCAGCGCCTTGAGCTGGGCAAGAAACGGTTCCAGCTTGTCCAGGCGCAGCGCGCAGGGGCCATCGCACTTGGCGTTGTCCGGGTCCGGGTGGGCTTCCAGGAACAGACCGGCCAGGCCCTGGCTCAGGCCAGCCTTGGCCAGGTCGGTGACCTGGGCGCGACGGCCACCGGCCGAGTCGCTGCGACCGCCCGGCATCTGCAAGGCGTGGGTCACGTCGAAGAACACCGGGTACTCGAACGACTTCATGATGCCGAAGCCGAGCATGTCCACTACCAGGTTGTTGTAGCCGAAGCTCGAACCGCGCTCGCAGAGGATCAACTGGTCGTTACCGGCTTCCTCGCACTTGGTCAGGATGTGTTTCATTTCCTGCGGCGCAAGGAACTGGGCTTTCTTGATGTTGATGACCGCGCCGGTCTTGGCCATGGCCACCACCAGGTCGGTCTGGCGCGACAAGAAGGCGGGCAGCTGAATGATGTCGCAGACTTCGGCGACCACGGCAGCTTGTTCAGGCTCGTGCACGTCGGTGATCAGCGGCACGTTGAAGGTCTTCTTGATCTCTTCGAAGATGCGCATGCCCTCCTCCAGGCCGGGGCCGCGGTAGGAGGTCACCGAAGAACGGTTGGCCTTGTCGAAGCTGGCCTTGAACACGTAGGGGATGCCGAGCTTGTCGGTCACACGCACGTATTCTTCACAGACCTTGAGGGCCATGTCGCGTGATTCCAGCACGTTCATGCCACCGAACAACACGAACGGCTTGTCGTTGGCGATCTCTATATCGCCAACGCGGATGATCTTCTGCGCCATGGTGATCAGGCCTTCTTCTGATGTTGAGCCAATGCGGCCTTGACGAAGCCGGTGAACAACGGATGACCGTCACGCGGCGTCGAGGTGAACTCGGGGTGGAACTGGCAGGCCACGAACCATGGATGGTCCTTGGACTCGACCACTTCGACCAGCGCGCCGTCACCCGAGCGCCCGGAGACGACCAGCCCGGCTTCGACCAGTTGCGGCAGCAGGTTGTTGTTCACTTCGTAGCGATGACGATGACGCTCGACGATCACGTCGCGGGCGTAGCAGTCGTGGACCTTGGAGCCGCCGACCAGCTGGCAGTCCTGCGCGCCCAGACGCATGGTGCCGCCCAGGTCGGAAGCTTCGGTGCGGGTTTCCACGGCGCCGGTGGCGTCTTCCCACTCGGTGATCAGACCGACGACCGGATGGCCGCTGGCGCGATCGAATTCGGTGGAGTTGGCGTCTTTCCAGCCCATGACGTTACGGGCGAACTCGATGACCGCCACCTGCATGCCCAGGCAGATACCCAAGTACGGCACCTTGTTCTCGCGAGCGTACTGCACGGCGGTGATCTTGCCTTCCACGCCACGCAGGCCAAAGCCGCCGGGGACCAGAATGGCGTCGACGCCTTCGAGCAGGGCGGTGCCCTGGTTCTCGATGTCTTCGGAATCGATGTAGCGCAGGTTGACCTTGGTGCGGTTGCTGATGCCGGCATGGCTCATCGCTTCGATCAGCGACTTGTAGGCATCGAGCAGCTCCATGTACTTGCCGACCATGGCGATGGTCACTTCGTGTTCGGGGTTCAGCTTGGCATCGACCACCGCTTCCCATTCGGACAGGTCGGCGCCGCCGCACTGCAGGCCGAAGCGCTCGACGACGAAGTCATCCAGGCCCTGGGAGTGCAGGATGCCAGGGATCTTGTAGATGGTGTCGGCGTCTTCCAGGGCAATCACCGCACGCTCTTCGACGTTGGTGAACTGAGCGATCTTGCGGCGCGACGACGTGTCGATCGGGTGATCGGAACGGCACACCAGCACGTCAGGCTGCAAGCCGATGGAGCGCAGTTCCTTGACCGAATGCTGGGTCGGCTTGGTCTTGGTCTCACCCGCGGTGGCGATGTAGGGGACCAGCGTCAGGTGCATCAGCATGGCGCGCTTGGCACCGACCTCGAAACGCAGCTGGCGGATCGCTTCCAGGAACGGCTGGGATTCGATGTCGCCAACGGTGCCGCCGATTTCGACCATGGCCACGTCGGCATCGCCGGCGCCCTTGATGATGCGCCGCTTGATCTCGTCGGTGATGTGCGGGATGACCTGGATGGTCGCGCCCAGGTAATCACCACGGCGCTCCTTGCGCAGCACGTGCTCGTACACCCGGCCGGTGGTGAAGTTGTTGTTCTGGGTCATGGTCGTGCGGATGAACCGCTCGTAGTGCCCCAGGTCCAGGTCGGTTTCGGCGCCGTCGTGGGTGACGAACACTTCACCGTGCTGGAACGGGCTCATGGTGCCCGGGTCGACGTTGATGTACGGGTCCAGCTTGAGCATGGTGACTTTGAGCCCCCGCGCCTCCAGGATGGCCGCCAATGAAGCCGAGGCAATGCCTTTCCCCAATGAAGAAACAACACCGCCCGTGACGAAGATGTAGCGCGTCATGAAAAACCCTAGAAGTCTGCGTTAAAGCGGCAGAAGCCGCCGGGGAAAGCGAAGGAAGGCCGAAGCCCCCGACGGCCAAAAACGGTTTGGCAATCGGCAACGTCCGTGAATCCGGTGGGTTCACAGAAGTTGTATCAAGAAGGGAGCGTAGTCTACCGGATTCCCCCTTTCATCTCAAACTCTGCTCGCCGGTTGTCGGCGACCAGAGCAGTCGTCCTTCGATGGCAGACAGCGGCAGGTTGGCCACGGCAACCAAGCGGTCGTGGATGAACAGCAGCGGCAAACGATCGCGCACGAACCCTGGCAGCCGGCTTTCATTGAGCAAGCGCTTGAGGTCACGCTCGCCGCGAACGGGCAGGCGCAGGCGCTCGCCGCCCTGGCGGTAGCGGATCTGCGCGTGCCCCGGCAACGGGCCGCCCTGCCAATGCACCTCGCCGTTGCCGACCAACTGCAAGGCTTGTCGGGTGTCTGGCCAATCCTGAGACGCGGGCTGGGCCTGCGACCATTGGCCACTGACCCACCAGATCCGCCCGTGGGCCCTGTGCAGCTCGCCGTCGGCCAGGCGCCAGACGGGCGTAGCGGCGGGATCCGCGTCGCGCAGGGACGTCCAGCCAACCCAGTGCTGGGTATCGGGCAAGCGCGTCAGGGGCGCAAGCCAGTATTGCAGGGCATTGCGCTGACGGCTTTCGGACAGGGTACGAAGCGGCGCCAGGGTCAGGCTGGGCAATGCCAGCCAGCAAGGTTCGCCAGCCGTGTGCGCAGGCGCAAGGTCCGCAGCGGCCAGTTCATCCAGCAGCTGCGCCGCCTCGCTCAGGTGCGCGGCGGCCCTGGCGATACTGCCGGCAGCCTGGGGCCAGCGCGCCGTGATCACGGGCAGGACCTCGCCACGCAGATAGTTGCGAGAGAAACGCGTGTCGGTGTTCGAGGGGTCTTCGATCCACTGCAGGCCATGGTTGCGAGCGTAGGCCAGCAAATCGGCGCGAGGCTCGTCGAGCAACGGCCTCACCAGTATCCCCTGCCCTTGCGGTCGCTGCCTGGGCATTGCCGCAAGCCCTCGCACACCGGCGCCGCGCAGCAGACGAAACAGTACGGTTTCGGCCTGATCGTCCTGATGCTGGGCTGCGAACAGCACATCAGCGGCGCCGAGCAGCGCATCGAAAGCGCGATAGCGCGCCTGGCGTGCGGCTTGCTCCAGGCTGGCACCGTCCTGCACTCGAACCTTGATCACCTGCAAGGGCACATCGAGCTGATCGCAGAGTGCCTGGCAATGGGCAGGCCAGGTGTCGGCAACCGCTTGCAGGCCGTGATGGATATGAATGGCGGTCAGCGCTGGACGGTTGGGCACGCTGGCCAACAGGTGCAGCAGGACGGTGGAATCGAGGCCACCGGAGAGGGCGAGGTGCCAGGCGGGGGCTTGCAGATAAGGCTGCAGCCTGTTGCTCAGGCGCTGGGCCAGGGCAGAGGGTTCACGCATGGGGCGACCCCTTTTCAGTCCATGGTTCGGGATCGGCGGTGCGCTCTTCGCGGGCAGAGGGCTCAGCCCGCGAAGGGCGCGCTGCGGTCTGAACCCTTACAACCCGTAGCTCATCAACCGGTCATAGCGGCGGCCGAGCAAGGTCTCGGTGTCGAAACCCTTGAGCATGTCCAGCTGGCTGGTCAGCTCGGCGCGAATAAGGGCCGAGGCAGCGGCCGGATCGCGATGGGCGCCACCCAGGGGCTCATCGATCACCTTGTCGACGATGCCCAGGTGATTCAAGCGTTCGGCGGTGATGCCCATGGCTTCCGCAGCGTCCGGCGCCTTCTCGGCAGTCTTCCACAGAATCGACGCGCAGCCTTCGGGCGAAATCACCGCATAGGTCGAATACTGCAACATGTTCAGCTGGTCGCAGACGCCGATGGCCAGCGCACCACCGGAACCCCCTTCGCCGATGACGGTGGCGATGATCGGCGTCTTCAGCCGCGCCATCACCCGCAGGTTCCAGGCGATCGCTTCGCTCTGGTTGCGCTCTTCGGCATCGATGCCCGGATAGGCGCCCGGTGTGTCGATGAAGGTGAGGATCGGCATCTTGAAGCGCTCGGCCATTTCCATCAGGCGGCAGGCCTTGCGATAGCCTTCAGGGCGCGGCATGCCGAAGTTGCGACGGACCTTCTCGCGCACTTCACGGCCTTTCTGGTGGCCAATGATCATCACCGGCTGGTCGTCGAGGCGGGCGACACCACCGACGATGGCGGCGTCGTCGGAGAAATGCCGATCACCGTGCAGTTCATCGAATTCGGTAAAGATGTGCTGGATGTAGTCCAGGGTGTACGGGCGGCGCGGGTGACGCGCCAGCCGGGCAATCTGCCAACTGGTCAGGTTGCCGAAGATGCTTTCGGTCAGCGTGCGGCTTTTGTCTTGCAGACGAGAGATCTCGTCGCCGATGTTCAACGAATTGTCGTTGCCTACCAGGCGCAGCTCTTCGATCTTGGCTTGCAGGTCAGCGATCGGCTGTTCGAAATCAAGAAAATTCGGGTTCATAGGCATCCGTCTTGGGTCGACGGCCAAGCGGCCGGCCGGTTGATCCGTTTGGCGCCATACCTTAAAGGAAACGGCGCGTTCAGGTCGAGTTTATTAATTGTGGTCGAACCCGCCCCGCAGGGCCAGTTCAACGATATTGCAGAAAGACGTTCTCGCGGCCGAACTGGTCACGCAGCGCTTGAATCAAGCTGTCGGCCGGGTCGATCCGCCAGCCTTCGCCAAACTGCAGCGTGGCCTTGGCATCGCTGCTGGTGTATTCCATGGTGATCGGGCAGGCGCCACGGTGCTGGCGACACAATTCGCCGAGCCAGCCCAGCCGGTCGCCGCCCAGCCCGTCGGCGTGCACTTTGAGGCGCAGGCTTTCGGCCAGGTTGGTGCGCGCATCCTCCATGCTCATCACGCGCTTGACGCGCAGGCGCAGCCCCCCGGAGAAATCGTCGTTGCTGACCTCCCCTTCCACCACCACCATCGCATCGGTCTGCAGCAGCGACTGAGCGGACATGAAGGCATCGGCGAACAACGACGCCTCGATACGTGCCGAACGGTCGTCGAGGGTAATGAAACCCATCTTGTCGCCCTTCTTGTTCTTCATCACCCGCAGGGCGATGACCATGCCCGCCACCGTCTGGGTTTCGCGCGAAGGCTTGAGGTCGATGATGCGCTGGCGTGCGAAGCGGCGGATCTCGCCTTCGTATTCGTCGATCGGGTGCCCGGTCAGGTACAACCCGAGGGTTTCCTTCTCGCCGCGCAGCCGCTCCTTGAGCGTGAGTTCCTTGGCCTTGCGGTGGCTGGCATAGACATCGGCGTCGGCTTCGACGAACACCCCGCCAAACAGGTCGTCGTGGCCGCTGTCGTGGGTGCGTGCGGTCTGTTCCGCCGCCTTGATCGCCCCTTCCATGGCTGACAGCAAGACTGCGCGGTTGCGATCGATGTTGGCCTGGTAGGCCTTGGTTTCATCATGGAAATGCGGGCCCAGCCGGTCGATCGCGCCACTGCGGATCAGGCCGTCGAGGGTGCGCTTGTTGATGCGCTTGAGGTCGACGCGCTCGCAGAAGTCGAACAGGTCCTTGAACGGGCCGGCCTGACGCGCCTCGATGATCGCCTCCACCGGGCCTTCGCCGACACCCTTGATCGCGCCCAGCCCATAGACGATGCGACCGTCGTCGTTGACCGTGAACTTGAACTCGGAATTGTTCACGTCCGGCGCGTCCAGGCGCAGCTTCATGGTGCGCACTTCTTCGATCAGGGTCACGACCTTGTCGGTGTTGTGCATGTCTGCCGAGAGCACCGCAGCCATGAACGGCGCCGGGTAGTGGGTCTTGAGCCAGGCGGTCTGGTAAGACACCAACCCATAGGCGGCAGAGTGGGACTTGTTGAAACCGTAGCCGGCGAATTTTTCCACCAGGTCAAAAATGTTCCCGGCCAGGTCCGGGTCGATATTGTTGCTCGCGCAGCCTTCGATGAAGCCACCGCGCTGCTTGGCCATCTCCTCGGGCTTCTTCTTGCCCATGGCGCGGCGCAGCATGTCGGCGCCACCCAAGGTGTAGCCCGCCATGACCTGGGCGATCTGCATCACCTGCTCTTGATACAGGATGATGCCGTAGGTCGGCGCCAGCACCGGCTTCAGGCCTTCGTACTGGTAATCCGAATGCGGATAGGCCAGTTCGGCGCGGCCGTGCTTGCGGTTGATGAAGTCGTCCACCATGCCCGACTGCAGCGGCCCCGGTCGAAACAGGGCCACCAGGGCGATGAGGTCTTCCAGGCAGTCGGGCTTGAGCTTCTTGATCAGCTCTTTCATGCCGCGCGACTCGAGCTGGAACACCGCCGTGGTCTCGGCCTTCTGCAGCAGCTGGTAGGTCGGTTTGTCGTCGAGCGGAATGAACGCGATGTCCAGCGGCGCTTCGTTGACCTTGGCACGGTCGCGGTTGATGGTCTTCAACGCCCAGTCGATGATGGTCAGGGTGCGCAGGCCGAGGAAGTCGAACTTGACCAGGCCGGCGGCTTCCACGTCATCCTTGTCGAACTGGGTCACCAGGCCGTCGCCGGCCTCGTCGCAGTAGATCGGCGCGAAGTCGGTCAGTTTGGTCGGCGCGATCACCACACCACCGGCGTGCTTGCCGACGTTACGCACCACGCCCTCGAGCTTGCGCGCCATGTCCCAGATTTCCGCGGCTTCTTCGTCGACCTTGATGAAATCGCGGAGAATTTCTTCCTGTTCGTAGGCTTTTTCCAAGGTCATGCCGACTTCGAACGGAATCATCTTGGACAGCCGGTCGGCCAGGCCATAGGACTTGCCCTGCACCCGCGCCACGTCGCGCACCACCGCCTTGGCCGCCATGGAACCGAAGGTGATGATCTGGCTCACCGCATTGCGGCCATATTTGTCGGCCACGTAGTCGATGACCCGGTCGCGGCCATCCATGCAGAAGTCGACGTCGAAGTCGGGCATGGAGACCCGCTCGGGGTTGAGAAAGCGCTCGAACAGCAGGTCGTATTCCAGCGGATCGAGGTCGGTGATCTTCTGCACGTAGGCCACCAGCGAACCTGCGCCCGAACCGCGGCCCGGACCGACCGGCACGCCGTTGCTCTTGGCCCACTGGATGAAGTCCATCACGATCAGGAAGTAGCCGGGAAAGCCCATCTGGATGATGATGTCGAGCTCGAAATTCAGCCGGTCGACATAGACCTGGCGGCGCGCCTCGTAATCCTCGGTGGTGTCCCTGGGCAACAGCACGGCAAGGCGTTCTTCCAGGCCGTCGAACGAGACCTTGCGGAAATATTCGTCAATGGTCATGCCATCGGGAATCGGATAGTCGGGCAGGAAGTGCTTGCCCAGCTTGACGTCGATGTTGCAACGCCTGGCGATCTCGACCGTGTTTTCCAGCGCCTCGGGCAAGTCGCTGAACAGCTCGGCCATTTCCTCGGCGCTCTTGAGGTACTGCTGGTCGCTGTAGTTCTTGTTGCGGCGCGGGTCGTCCAGCGCCCGGCCTTCACCGATGCACACGCGGGTTTCGTGGGCTTCGAAGTCTTCCTGCTTGATGAAGCGCACGTCGTTGGTGGCCACCAGTGGCGCGCCCAGACGGTCGGCCAGGGCCACAGCCGCGTGCAGGTATTCTTCGTCGTTGGTGCGATTGGTCCGCTGCACCTCGACATAGAACCGCTCGGGGAAAATCGCCATCCATTCGCGCAACAGGTTGTCGGCATCGCCCGGGTAACCGCCCAGCAGCGCCATGCCGATCTCGCCCTCCTTGCCCGCCGACAGGCAGATCACCCCTTCACTGGCTTCGGCCACCCACTGCCGTTCGACGATCACCTGGCCATTGCGCTGGCCCTCGATGAAGCCACGGGAAATCAGTTCGGTAATGTTGCGATAGCCGACTGCGTTCATCGCCAGCAGGCTGATGCGGCTCAACTGTCCATCGGGGTCGCGGTTGGCCAGCCACAGGTCGGCACCGCAGATCGGCTTGATGCCGGCGCCCATGGCCGCCTTGTAGAACTTCACCAGCGAACACATGTTGTTCTGGTCGGTCACCGCCACCGCCGGCATGTTCATGCCGGCCAGCGCCTTGACCAGCGGCTTGATCCGCACCAGGCCGTCGACCAGCGAGTATTCGGTGTGCAGGCGAAGATGAACGAAGGAAACCGACATGTTGATCCTATGGGTTGCGGTAGAACGACAAGGCCCGGATTGTACCGGGCCTTGATCAAAACATCAGCCTGCTAGACCCAGGCGGGCGCTTGATCGCTGCTTTCACGCGCCTGCCATGCGGCACGAACCGGTGCGAACGATCGCCGGTGAATAGGCGTCGGGCCCAGTCGGGCCAAGGCTTCCAGGTGCACCGGTGTAGGGTAGCCCTTGTGCCCGCCCATGCCATAGCCGGGGTAGATCAATTCGAACGCGGACATTTCCCGGTCGCGGCTGACCTTGGCCAGGATCGAAGCGGCGGCGATCGCCGGGACCTTGGCATCACCCTGGATCACCGGAGCGCTGGGCACGTCCAGCTGCGGGCAGCGATTGCCGTCGATCAGTGCAAGCCTTGGCGTGATGCTCAGGCCCTGCACCGCCCGCTGCATGGCGAGCATGGTTGCGTGCAGAATGTTCAGGCGGTCGATCTCTTCGACTTCGGCGCGCGCGATGCACCAGGCCAGGGCTTTCTCGCAGATCTCTTCGTAAAGCAGTTCACGACGCGCTTCGGTGAGCTTTTTCGAATCGTTGAGCCCGAGGATCGGCCGTCGCGGATCGAGAATCACCGCTGCCGTCACCACCGCGCCGCACAGCGGCCCGCGGCCGACTTCGTCGACACCGGCAACCAGCTCTTCGACCAGATCGAAATCCAGCCCCATCTGCAGTTGCCTGCCTGTCTGTGGAGGCTTAGCCATCGTTCCTGCCTATCAGTTGCAACACGGCCTCGGCCGCCTGGTTGGACGCATCACGGCGCAGCGTGCGGTGAATAGCATCGAAGCCGCTGGTCTGTTCTTCACCGCTCGCCAGCAGGGGCAGCAGCCGGTCGGCCAGGGCCTGGGGCGTGGCCTCATCCTGCAGCAGCTCGGGGACCAGCATGCGCTGGGCCAGCAGGTTGGGCAACGACACGTAGGGGCTTTTGACCATGCGCTTGAGAATCCAGTACGTCAGGGGCGCCAGCCGGTAGGCGACCACCATCGGGCGCTTGTACAACAAGGCTTCGAGGGTGGCCGTGCCGGAGGCGATGAGTACCGCATCACAGGCGGCCAGCGCGGTGTGCGAGTCACCGTCGAGCAAGGTCACCGGCAACGTCCGCCCGACGAGCATCTGCTCCAGTTGCGCGCGGCGCTGTGGGTTGGCGCAGGGAATGACGAAACGCATCTGCGGGTGCGCCTGCAACAGCAACTGGGCGCTGTCGAGGAACAACTCGCCCAGGCGCCCGACTTCGCCGCCGCGGCTGCCCGGCATCAGCGCCACGACCGGAAAATCACCCGCCAGGCCCAGCTGTGCGCGGGCCTGACCGCGATCGGCGTGCAGCGCAATGGTGTCGGCCAAGGGATGGCCAACGAAGCGCACCGGCACGCCCTGCTCTTCGTAGAACCTGGCCTCGAAGGGCAGTAGCGTCAGCATCAGGTCGCAGCCCTGGCGAATCTTCAGCACCCGCTTCTGCCGCCACGCCCACACCGAAGGGCTGACGTAGTGCACGGTCTTGATCCCGGCCTGGCGCAGCTTGAGCTCGATGTTGAGGGTAAAGTCAGGAGCGTCGATACCGATGAACACGTCCGGCTTGCACGCGATCAGCTCGGCAACCAGCTGCTTGCGCCGGGCCAGCAGTTCGCGCAGGCGACCCAGCACCTCGACCAGGCCCATGACCGACAGACGCTCCATGGGGAAGCGACTGACCAGCCCTTGGGCTTCCATCAGCGGACCACCGACGCCGATGAACTGGATATGCGGATGGCGTGCCTTGAGCGCGCGCATCAGCCCCGAACCCAGGATATCGCCGCTGGCTTCACCTGCCACCAATGCCACGGTCAGCGCTGCGGGGTGAGACATCAGCGGGTGATGCCGCGGGTCGAGGACTGGATCGACTTGAGGAAGACGTCGACCTCGGGGTACAGACGCGCTGGCTCGGCCAGATCGAGCAATGCCTGCTCGACGGTCAAGCCTCGGCGATAGACCGTCTTGTAGGCACGGCGCAGGGCGTGGATGGCGTCGTCGCTGAAGCCGCGGCGGCGCATGCCTTCGAAATTCATGCTGCGGGCTTCGGCCGGGTTGCCGAACACCGTGACATAGGCCGGCACGTCCTTGCCGATGGCCGTGCCCATGCCTGAAAAGCTGTGGGCACCGATGTGGCAATACTGGTGCACCAGGGTAAAGCCGGAAAGGATCGCCCAGTCGTGCACGTGCACATGGCCGGCCAGTGCCGTGTTGTTGACCAGGATGCAGTGGTTGCCGATCACGCTGTCGTGCCCGATGTGGGCGTACGCCATGATCAGGTTGTGATCGCCCAGCGTGGTTTCGGCGCGGTCCTGCACGGTGCCACGGTGAATGGTCACACCTTCACGGATGACGTTGTGGTCACCGATGACCAGGCGGGTTTCTTCGCCCTTGTACTTGAGGTCCGGCGTGTCTTCCCCAATGGAGGAAAACTGGTAGATGCGGTTGTGCCTGCCGATGCGGGTCGGCCCCTTGAGGATGACATGGGGACCGATCACGGTGCCCTCGCCGATTTCCACGCCCGCACCAACGATCGACCAAGGGCCGACTTCGACGCCATCTGCCAGAACGGCGGACGGGTCGATGATGGCGCGAGGGTCAATCAAACTCATAGCTTGCGTTCCGCACAGATGATCTCGGCCGAGCAGACCGGCTTGCCGTCGACCGAAGCCTTGCAGTCGAACTTCCAGATCTGCCGCTTGCAGCTGATGAACTTGGCTTCCAGGATCAGTTGGTCGCCGGGCAGCACGGGCTGGCGGAAACGCAGCTTGTCCGAACCCACGAAGTAGTAGAGCGTACCGTCGGCCGGTTTGACATCGAGCATCTTGAAACCCAGGATGCCGGCGGCCTGGGCCATGGCTTCGATGATCAACACGCCCGGCATGATCGGGTGCGCGGGAAAGTGACCATTGAAGAACGGCTCGTTGATGCTGACATTCTTGTAGGCGCGAATGCTCTGGCTTTCGACGTCCAGCTCCACTACGCGATCCACCAGCAGAAAGGGATAGCGGTGCGGCAGGTATTCGCGAATCTCGTTGATGTCCATCATTTCGGGGGGAAGCCTGTAGTAAAGATAGGGAGCGCGCGGCTGACGCGCGACACTCCTATTGCAAATCAAGGGGCAGTCTAGCGGCTGGGCACACTTGATATGGAAAGGGTATCAGCCATCAGATGACGCTTTACCGCCTTGGGTCACTGCCTCGACACGCTTTTCCACCTGCTTGAGGCGGCGCGCCATGTCGTCCAACTGCCGCAGTCGCGCGGCGCTCTTGCGCCACTCGGCCGCTGGCTGCATCGCCGTACCCGAGGAATAGGCACCGGGTTCGGTGATCGAATGGGTCACCATGGTCATGCCGGTGATGAATACCCCATCGCAGATCTCGATGTGCCCGACCAGGCCTACACCGCCTGCGAGCATGCAATTCTTGCCGATCTTGCTGCTTCCCGAAATGCCGACACAGGCGGCCATGGCGGTGTTGTCGCCAATCTGCACGTTGTGGGCAATCTGGATCTGATTGTCGAGCTTCACACCGTTGCCGATCAGGGTATCGGCCAACGCGCCGCGGTCCACGGCAGTGTTCACGCCGATCTCGCAGTCGTCACCGATGCTGACCCCGCCGATCTGGGCGATCTTCTGCCAGACGCCCTTCTCGTTGGCGAAACCAAAGCCCTCGCCACCCAGCACCGCACCGGACTGTATGACCACGCGCTTGCCGATGCGCACGTCGTGATAGAGGGTCACGCGCGGCGCCAACCAGCCACCTTCACCGATCTCGCAGCGCGCACCGATGAAGCAATGCGCGCCGACGGTCACCCCGGCAGCGATCCTGGCACCGCTTTCGATCACGGCGAACGGCCCGACACTGGCGGCGGCATCGACCTGGGCGTCGTCTGCAATGACGGCCGTCGGATGAACACCGGCGCTGGCGTGGGGCTTGGGATCGAACAGGTGGGAGATGCGCGCATAGGCAAGGTAGGGATCGGGAACGATCAGTGCATCGCCCTGAAAACCTTCGGCATCGGCGGCCTTGAGCAGTACGGCGCCGGCATGGCTGTCGGGGAGAAACTTGCGGTACTGCGGGTTGGCTAGAAAGCTCAGCTGAGCTGGGCCGGCCTCCTGCAAGGTGGCCAGCCCAGTGATGATCTTCTCCGGGTCGCCACTGACCGTGGCCCCCAGGAACTCGGCCAACTGGCCGAGCTTCATGGTCGCTGTCATATCAGCGCGACTGATTCATGCGCTCGATGACCTGGCGAGTGATGTCGAACTGAGGTTTGACATCAATCACCGCACCGCGCTCCAGCACCAGGTCGAAGGCACCTTTCTTGATGACTTCTTCAACGGCGCCGTCGAGCTTGGGCTTGAGCTGCTTGAGCATTTCGCGGTCGGCAACGGCCTTGGCTTCGTTCAGCTCCTTGGACTGGAACTGGAAGTCGCGCGCTTTCTGCTTGAATTCAAGCTCCAGACGTTCGCGCTCGGGCTGGGCCATCTTGTCGCCACCGGCAACCAGACGGTCCTGAATGCTCTTGGCGCTGCTTTCCAGGGTTTTCAGCTTGCTCAACTGCGGGCCGAATTTCTTCTCGGCGTCTACCGCGTATTTCTTGGCGGCGTCGGACTCGAGCAAGGCCATCTGATAGTTCAGAACGGCGATTTTCATGTCGGCGAAGGCCGGAGCAGCACCCAACGAGGCGGCGAGCGTCGCTGCCAGAACAACCATTTGAGTCAACTTGCGCACGATAAACTCCTACAAAATCCGTTGTTGTTGCCAAGGAACAGACCTTAGAAGGTCTGGCCCAGAGAGAATTGGAAGACTTGGGTTTCGGCATTGTCAGGCTTCTTGACCGGCATCGCCAGGCTGAAGCTCAGTGGGCCCAGGGCGGTGATCCAGGTCACGCCCAAGCCGGCGGAGACGGCCATGTTGGCGATGTCGATGTCGTTGCAACGAACCTTTTCACCAGCTTCCGTGGTCGTGTCATTACAGTTGGTGTCGAACACGTTACCTACGTCAACGAACAAGGAAGTCCGCAGCGAGCGCTGGTCCTTAACGAACGGCAGCGGAAACAGAACTTCTGCACCACCAGTAATCTGCACGTTGCCACCGAATGCCAAAGGATCTTGATCCGGATCCTCAAGAGTGCCTGGACGCTTGCCTCTGCTCGGTGTACTACGCGGACCTAGCGTACTGTCTTTGAAACCGCGTACCGAGTTGAAGCCACCGGCGTAGTAATTCTCGTAGAACGGCAAGCCGTCGGTAGAGCCATAGCCGTCACCGTAACCCAGCTCGGTGTGGAAGCGCATGGTGTAGTTTTCAGTGATCGGCACGAATGCCTGGTTGCGGTAGTCGACCTTGAAGAACGATAGATCGCTGCCCGGAATGGTCACTTCGCCGGTCAAGCTTTGCGAAGCGCCACGGGTTGGCAGCACGCCCTTGTTCAAGGTAGACGAAGACCAACCTGCCGAAGCCTTGAAGTTGGTGAAGTTCTCGCCTTCCTTCTCGATGAAATCGAAGATCTCTTCAACGGTGTATTTACCAGTCTTGATCTTGTCATTCTGCACGCTCAAGCCGAAGGTCAAACGCGAGGTTTCGCTGATCGGGTAGCCGAAGTTCATACCGGCACCCAGACTGTCCACGGCATAGCTGGCTACGTCGACGTCGAGGTCGTCGTAGTCGGTGGAGCGGTAGAAAGCGTTGTAGCCCAGGCTGACGCCGTCCGGCGTGTAGTAAGGGTCGGTGTAGCTGAAGTTGTAGCGGCTCTGGTACTCGCTGCGGGTCAGGCCGATGGACACACGGTTACCGGTACCCAGGAAGTTGTTCTGGCTGATCGAACCACCGAGGATCAGGCCCGCGCTCTGGGCGAAGCCGACGCTGGCGGTGATCGAACCGGAGGCTTGCTCTTCCACGGCGTAGTTGACGTCGACCTGGTCGTCGGTGCCCGGTACGGCCGGCGTCTCGACGTTCACTTCCTTGAAGAAGCCAAGGCGCTCGAGGCGGGTCTTGGATTGGTCGATCAGGTAGGTCGAGGCCCAGCCGCCTTCCATCTGGCGCATTTCGCGACGCAGCACTTCGTCTTCCGACTTGGTGTTGCCACGGAAGTTGATGCGGTTGACGTAGGCACGCTTGCCCGGATCGACCACGAAGGTGATATCGACCGTGTGGTCCTCGTCGTGCGGCTGAGGCACGCCGTTGACGTTGGCAAAGGTGTAGCCGTCGTTACCCAGGCGGCGGGTGATCAGCTCGGACGTGGAGGTCATGACCTTGCGCGAGAACACCTGGCCCTTCTTCACCAGCATCAGTTGCTGGACCTGATCTTCGGGGACCTTGAGGTCGCCGCTGAGCTTGACGTCGCGAACCGTGTACTTTTCGCCTTCGTTGACGTTGACGGTGATGTAGACGTGCTTCTTGTCCGGGGTGATCGACACCTGGGTGGAGGCGATGTCCATGTTGATGTAGCCGCGGTCCAGGTAGTAGGAACGCAGACGCTCCAGGTCACCGGACAGCTTTTCCCGTGCGTACTTGTCATCGTTGCGGAAGAACGACAGCCAGTTGGACGTCTTGAGTTCAAACAGGTCGGTCAGGTCTTCTTCGGGGAATACCGAGTTGCCCACCACGTTGATGTGCTGGATGGCCGCAACCGTACCTTCGTTGATGTTGATCTTCAGGGCCACGCGGTTGCGTGGCTGGGTGACCACTTCGGTATCGACCGACGCCGAATAGCGACCCTGAGCCACGTACTGCCGCTGCAGCTCGTTGCGCACGCCTTCGAGGGTGGCACGCTGGAAGATCTCGCCTTCGGCCAGGCCGGACTGCTTGAGGCCCTTCATCAGGTCTTCGGTGGAGATGGCCTTGTTGCCTTCGATGTCGATACTGGCCACCGAGGGTCGTTCGACCACGGTGATCACCAGGACGTTACCGTCCCGGCCCAGCTGGATATCCTGGAAGAACCCGGTTTTAAAGAGTGCACGGGTCGATTCCACCAGGCGACCGTCGTCGGCCTGGTCACCTACGTTCAACGGCAACGCGCCAAACACGCTGCCGGCGGAAACCCGCTGCAGCCCGTTGACACGGATATCGGAGATGGTGAAGGACGCGGCGTGAACTTCAGCGATCATCAGTACGGCAAGAACCGCAGTTAGCAGCAGACGTTTCATGAAGTCCTTTCTTATTCCAACTGGCAATAAACAAACTGCCGCAGAAGCGGCAGGTTCGCAAACGAGCGAAGCGTTACAGTCGACCCAGATCGTTTATCAGGGCAAGCAGCATGACCCCAACCACCAGACTGATGCCGATCTGGATTCCCCAACCCTGTACCCGATCGGAGACTGGGCGACCACGCACCCACTCGATCAGGTAGAACAACAGATGCCCCCCATCCAGTACTGGAATGGGCAGCAAATTGAGAACTCCGAGGCTTATGCTCAGGTAGGCGAGGAAATTCAGGAAATCCCCAAAACCCGACTGGGCCGAAGCGCCCGCCACTTTAGCAATGGTTATCGGTCCACTCAAGTTTTTTACCGAGAGCTCGCCGAACAGCATTTTCTTCAGGGAATCAAGGGTCAGCACGCTCATGGTCCAGGTACGCCTGGCGCCCTCGACCACGGCATCGAGCGGCCCGTAGCTGACTTCGCGCAGCATCTGCGGTGGCCACTCGACCGGTTTCACCCCGGCGCCGAGGTACCCGGCGGCCTTGCCTTCACCTTTGGAAACCAGGTTGACCGGGACATCCAGTGGCGCGTTGTCGCGCTCCACGCGCAGCACGATTCGGCTGTCCGGACGTTCGCGGACCAGGTCCACGACCTGCTGCCAATCGCCCAGGGGCTGGCCGTCCAGCGCCAGCAGACGGTCCCCGGTACGCAAACCGGCGGCCTGCGCCGGACCGTTGGGATCCAGCTCGGCGAGTATCGGCGCCAGCGCCGGACGCCACGGCCGAATGCCCAGCGAGCGAATCGGATCAGGCTCGTCGGAACCTTGCAACCACTGGTTAAGGGCCAGCGAGCGAGTGGCTTCATTGCTGGAGCCAGGTTCGCGCACGGTCAACTGCAAGGCACCGGTTTCGCCCAGGCGCCGTACCATTTGCAGGTTCACCGCAGCCCAACCGGCGGTGCTTTCGCCATCCACCGCAACGATTTCCTCACCTGCCATCAGACCGGCGGTTGCCGCAATGCTGCCCGGCTCGACCGAACCGACCACTGGCTTGAGCTGCTGGGTGCCCAGCATCGCCAGCAGCCAGAAGAACACCAGGGCCAGCAGAAAGTTGGCCGCAGGCCCGGCGGCGACGATGGCGATGCGCTGACGCACGCTCTTGCGATTGAACGACTGCTCGACCTGATCGGCCGGCACGTCGCCCTCGCGCTCGTCGAGCATCTTGACGTAGCCACCCAGCGGAATTGCCGCTACCACGAACTCCGTGCCCTGGCGGTCATGCCAGCGCAACAGAGGCGTGCCGAAGCCCACGGAAAAACGCAGCACCTTGACGCCACAACGCCGTGCGACCCAGAAATGGCCGAACTCGTGAAAGGTAACCAGCACACCCAATGCCACCAGGGTGCCGATAATCATGTAGAGCGCACTCATAACTCTCTCCGAACTACGGCCATGCAGGGGTCAGCACCCGTGCTGGTTCAACCATTGCTGGGCCAGGTACCGCGCGCGAGCATCCGCGGCGAAGACGGTGTCGAGCGTATCCAGCGCCACCACCGGTTCCCGATTGAGGACGTCCTCGATCATACGCGGGATCTGCGGGTAGCGTATGCGACGCTCGAGGAACGCCGCTACCGCGATTTCGTTCGCCGCGTTGAGCATGGCCGGGGCGCTGTCGCCCGCCTCCGCTGCCTGCCGAGCCAGGCGCAGGCAAGGAAAGCGTTGTTCATCGGGCGCTTCGAAATCGAGCCGCGCAATGGCAAACAGGTCCAGGGGTGCCACACCCGAATCGACACGCTGCGGCCAGGCCATGGCATGGGCGATCGGCGTGCGCATATCGGGGTTGCCCAGTTGAGCCAGCACCGAGCCGTCGACATAGTCGACCAGGGAATGGATCACGCTCTGCGGATGCACGACCACTTCGATCTGCGCGGGTCGCGCGTCGAACAGCCAGCACGCCTCGATCAGCTCCAGGCCCTTGTTCATCATGCTGGCCGAGTCGACGGAAATCTTGCGTCCCATCGACCAGTTGGGATGAGCGCACGCCTGCTCCGGCGTGACCTGTTCCAACGCTTCCAGCGGCGTCTGCCGAAACGGACCACCCGATGCAGTCAGCAATATGCGCCGCACGCCGACATTGCCCAGGCCGCGCTCGAAATCACCGGGCATGCACTGGAAAATCGCGTTGTGTTCGCTGTCGATAGGCAGCACCACGGCACCGCTGTCGCGCACGGCCTGCATGAACAGTGCCCCGGACATGACCAGCGCTTCCTTGTTGGCGAGCAGCACTTTCTTGCCGGCATGGACCGCGGCCAGGGTCGGGCGCAGCCCGGCTGCGCCGACGATGGCCGCCATCACCGCATCCACTTCCGGCGCAGCGGCCACCTGGCACAGCCCTTCTTCACCCACCAGCACTTCGGTGCGCGAGCCGGCCTGGCGCAATGCCTGCTGCAAGGCGGTGGCACGCTCCTGGCTGGGCACCACGGCAAACACCGGGCGATGCACAAGGCACAGTGCCAACAGTTCTTCCATGCGCGAGAAGCCGCTCAGGGCAAATGCGCTGTAGCGGTCCGGATGCCGGGCGATGACGTCGAGCGTGCTCAGGCCGATGGAGCCGGTCGCGCCCAGCACGGTAATGCGCTGCACGCCGCTCACATCACGCCCCAGCCGGCAGCCCACAGCAGCACGGCAAACACCGGTACCGCCGCGGTCAGACTGTCGATGCGATCGAGCACACCGCCATGGCCCGGCAACAGGTTGCTGCTGTCCTTGATGCCGGAGCGACGCTTGAACATGCTTTCGGTCAGGTCACCGACGACCGAGAGGGCCACCACGATCGCCGCGCCGATCAGGCCCGCGAGCATCTGGCCGATTCCCCAGTCGCGCACCAGGCCGATCGCCAGGGTGATCAGCAGGCTGGTCACCAGCCCGCCGTAGAAACCTTCCCAGCTCTTGCCGGGGCTGACCTGGGGCGCCAGCTTGCGCTTGCCCAGGGCCTTGCCGGTGAAGTAGGCGCCGATGTCGGCACCCCATACCAGCACCATGACGGTCATGATCAGCCAGTTGCCCAGCGGCCAGCCCTTGAGCAGCACCAGCCCTTGCCAGGCCGGCAGCAGGATCAGCAGGCCAATGAGCAGCTTGCAGGCAAGGCTGGCCCAATGTTCGCTGGTGCGCGGGTAGGTCAGCACCAGGAACGTGGCCAGGCACCACCACAGCACCGCCGCGCCGAGCACGAACGGCGCCAGGCCCGGCGTCAGGTAGAGGAAGAACAACAGACCCGCTACCACGGCGGCGAAGGCAATGCGCGCCGACTGTTTTTCGAACCCGGCCAGCCGCGCCCACTCCCACGCGCCCAAGGTAACCACCAGGCCGATGAACAGGGCGAACCCTGCGCCTTCGAGCAGGAAGAAACCGCACAGGGCAATCGGCAGGAGAATCAGCGCAGTGATGATGCGTTGTTTAAGCATTAAGCACGGGCTCCGGCTTCGACCTGCTCGCTCGTTTTACCGAACCGGCGCTGGCGCGAAGCGAAATCGGCCAGCGCCGTGCGCATGGCCTCGTGTTTGAAATCCGGCCAGAACAGGTCGGAAAAATACAGCTCGGCGTAGGCCAGTTGCCACAGCAGGAAGTTGCTGATGCGATGCTCGCCGCCGGTTCGGATGCACAGATCCGGCAAGGGCAGGTCACCGGTGGCCAGGCAGGTCTGCAACAGATCGGGAGTGATCTCCTCCGGCTTGAGGTGACCGGCCTGGACTTCCCGGGCAAGACGCTGCGCCGCCTGGGCAATGTCCCACTGGCCACCGTAGTTGGCGGCGATTTGCAGCACAAAACGGTCGTTACCGGCGGTGGCCGCTTCGGCTTCGCGCATGGCGGCCTGCAGGTCGGGGTGGAACCGCGAGCGATCACCGATGATCCGCAGGCTGATGCGGTTGTCGTTCAGCCGCCGCGCCTCGCGGCGCAGTGCACTGAAGAACAGCTCCATCAACGCCCCGACCTCGTCGGCCGGGCGCTGCCAGTTCTCGCTGGAAAAGGCGAACAAGGTCAGTACCTCGACCTTGGCCTCGGCACACACCTCGATGACCGCGCGCACAGCATCCACACCGGCCTTGTGCCCAGCGACACCGGGCAGCAAACGTTTCTTGGCCCAGCGATTGTTGCCATCCATGATGATCGCAACATGCCGCGGTACCGTGGAAGGTACAGCCAACTTGGTCTTTTCCATGAGACGGACTAATTCCTTAAACGGCCATCAGGTCCGCTTCTTTCTGCTTCACGGCCGTTTCGATGTCCGCGACGAACTTGTCGGTCAGCTTCTGGATGTCATCGGCGGCGCGACGTTCTTCGTCTTCGCTGATTTCCTTTTCCTTGACCAGATCCTTGTACTGGCTCAGTGCGTCACGGCGAATGTTGCGCACGGCCACGCGGGCGTCTTCGGCAGCGTCACGCGCCTGCTTGGTGAAGCCCTTGCGGGTTTCTTCGGTCAGCGCAGGCATGGAGATCAGCAGCAGCTCGCCCAGGTTGGTCGGGTTGAGGTTGAGACCGGCGGCACCGATGGCCTTGTCGACCGCGCCGAGCATGTTGCGCTCGAACGCGACAACCTGCAGGGTGCGCGAATCTTTCACGCTGATGCTGGCGACCTGGTTGATAGGGGTGTCGGCACCGTAGTAAGGGACCTGAACGCCTTCCAGAATGCTGGGGTGCGCCTTGCCGGTACGGATACGACCGAACGCGTGCTGCAGCGACTCCAGGGATTTCTGCATGCGCGCCTGCGCATCTTTCTTGATTTCGTTGATCATACTTCGCCTTCCTCGATCAGAGTTCCTTCGGCGCCGCCCACTACGATGTTCAGCAGAGCGCCAGGCTTGTTCATGTTGAATACCCGCAACGGCATCTTGTGATCGCGGCACAGGCAGATGGCGGTCAGGTCCATCACGCCCAGCTTGCGATCCAGTACTTCATCGTACGTCAGGCGGTCGAATTTCTCAGCATGGGGATCCTTGAACGGATCGGCCGTGTAGACACCGTCGACCTTGGTCGCCTTTAGCACCACGTCGGCATCGATCTCGATGGCGCGCAGGCAGGCTGCGGAGTCGGTGGTGAAGAACGGGTTGCCGGTGCCGGCGGCGAAAATTACCACATCGCCGGAATTGAGGTGACGAATACCCTTGCGGCGATCGTAATGATCGGTCACGCCGACCATCGAGATGGCCGACATGACGATGGCGGCGATGTTGGAGCGTTCCAGCGCATCGCGCATGGCCAGGGCGTTCATCACGGTCGCCAGCATGCCCATGTGGTCGCCGGTGACACGGTCCATGCCGGCTGCGCTCAGGGCGGCACCGCGGAACAGATTGCCACCGCCGATGACCAGACCCACCTGGACGCCGATGCCTACCAACTGGCCCACTTCGAGGGCCATGCGGTCCAGCACTTTCGGGTCGATCCCGAAATCTTCGGACCCCATCAGGGCCTCGCCGCTAAGTTTGAGCAAAATGCGTTTATAGCGAGGTTGACGACCACTCACCTGCTGAGCCATTGCGTGTCTCTCCTGCGGCGTTTAATAAATTCTGGACGGGCCGGTGTACGGCGCGCCTAACTCTAGCTTGCGGCACTGCGACAGTACCACCGGACCTGCGCCTTGTAAGCGGCTAAATCCGGGTGCCAACTTTGAAAAAGAGGCTGCGCGCGTAAGCGGGCAGCCTCTTTGGGGCAACAGGACGAATCCGTCTTATTGCTTGCTGGCAGCGGCCACTTGTGCGGCAACTTCGTCAGCGAAGTTGTCGACAGGCTTCTCGATGCCTTCGCCTACCTTGAAGTAGGTGAACGAAACGATTTCGGCACCGGCTTTCTTGGCCAGGTCACCGACCTTGACTTCAGGGTTCTTGACGAACGCCTGCTCGACCAGGCTGGCTTCGGCAAGGAACTTGCTGATGCGACCGGCAACCATCTTCTCGACGATCTCGGCTGGCTTGCCCTTGATCTTGTCTTCGTTGAGGCTCATGAAGACGCCCTTCTCGCGCTCGATGGCCTCGGCCGAAACTTGCGATGGCAGCAGGAATTCCGGGTTGCTGGCTGCAACGTGCATGGCGATGTCGCGAGCCAGTTCGGCGTTGCCGCCGTTCAGGGCAACGATGACACCGATCTTGTTGCCGTGCAGGTAGGCATCGACAACGTCGCCTTCCACGCGCACCAGGCGGCGGATGTTGACGTTTTCGCCAACCTTGCCGACCAGGGCTTCACGCGCTGGCTCTTGAGCGGCGATCAGCGGAGCGGCGTCGGTCAGCTGGTCGGCGAAAGCCTTTTCCACGCTGGCGGCGACGAAGTTCTTGAAGTCGTCCTGCAGAGCCAGGAAGTCGGTCTGCGAGTTGACTTCCAGGATGACTGCGGACTTGTTGTCGGCAGCAACCTTGACGGCGATGGCGCCTTCGGCAGCAACGTTGCCTGCTTTCTTGGCGGCCTTGATGGCGCCGGAAGCACGCATGTCGTCGATGGCTTTTTCGATGTCGCCGCCGGCCTTGGTCAAGGCCTTTTTGCAATCCATCATGCCTTCGCCGGTACGCTCGCGCAGTTCTTTGACCAACGCTGCAGTAATCTCTGCCATTTCAAATTCCTCTTGGATAGGTGTCTAACCATTCCACCCGTTAACGGGCGCTCAATTCTTGACCTTGCCAGCGGCTCTTTACAATTGGAGCGATGACGATGCCGGCAATGGTTCTCGAGGTGGCAAAAAGGGGGCCTAGCCCCCTTTTTGCGTACCGAGTAAACGCTGGGCGTCTAGACTCAGCCTTCTACCGCTGCGGCAGGTGCGTCCTGAACGTATTCTTCAGTACCGCCAGCCACGTGGTTGCGACCACGGATGACCGCGTCGGCCATCGAACCCATGTACAGCTGGATGGCGCGAATGGCGTCATCGTTGCCTGGGATGATGTAGTCGACGCCTTCAGGGCTGCTGTTGGTGTCGACGACGCCGATGACCGGGATACCCAGCTTGTTGGCTTCGGTGATCGCGATGCGCTCGTGGTCGACGTCGATGACGAACAGTGCGTCAGGCAGGCCGCCCATGTCCTTGATACCACCCAGGCTGCGATCCAGTTTTTCCAGATCACGGGTGCGCATCAGCGCTTCTTTCTTGGTCAGCTTGGTGAACGTGCCATCTTCGGCCTGGGTTTCCAGGTCACGCAGACGCTTGATCGAAGCGCGGATGGTCTTGAAGTTGGTCAGCATGCCGCCCAACCAGCGATGGTCGACGTACGGCGAGCCGCAGCGTGCTGCTTCCTCGGCCACGATCTTGCCGGCGGAACGCTTGGTGCCGACGAACAGGATCTTGTTCTTGCCCTGGGCCAGGCGCTCTACGAAGGTCAGTGCTTCGTTGAACATCGGCAGGGTTTTTTCGAGGTTGATGATGTGGATCTTGTTACGCGCGCCGAAAATGTACTTACCCATTTTCGGATTCCAGTAACGGGTTTGGTGACCGAAGTGCACACCGGCCTTCAGCATATCGCGCATGTTGACTTGGGACATGATAGTTCCTTGATAAGTCGGGTTAAGCCTCCACGTATCCCAATGACCAACCGGCGGCATAACCTCCGGCACCCAGGTCATCGTGTCGACACGTGTGTGGGTTTGGTTGCTTCCAGGGCATCCCCGGAAAGCGGCGCATTTTATACCATAGCCGCCCCGATATAGAAACCTGAAATAGCGTCGATGCACAACGGCTTTTGCGCCGCTGCCTGATTCGCGCGACAATGCACGCCATCACCTCTTATATAGAGGCGCCGCCAGCGCCGCGCGGCAGTCTGCGGCGGCTCTGGTAGAATCGCCTCGATTTCCAGCCTGCGAACGCGCGCAAGCGCTCAGAGAGCCCCGAATGACCGTTACCATCAAGACCCCCGAAGACATCGAGAAGATGCGAATTGCCGGCCGCCTGGCGGCCGATGTGCTGGAGATGATCGCGCCTCACGTCAAGCCCGGTGTCACTACCGAAGAGCTCGACCGCCTGTGCCACGACTACATCGTCAACGAGCAACAGGCCATCCCTGCCCCGCTCAACTACAAGGGTTACCCCAAGTCGATCTGCACCTCGATCAACCATGTGGTCTGCCACGGCATTCCCAACGACAAGCCGCTGAAGAATGGCGACGTGCTGAACATCGACGTCACCGTGATCAAGGACGGCTACCACGGCGACACCAGCCGCATGTTCCACGTCGGCAGCGTGCCGGTGTGGGCCGAGCGCCTGTCGCAGGTGACCCAGGAATGCCTGTACAAGGCCATCGAGCTGGTCAAGCCCGGATGCCGCCTGGGCGACATCGGCGAAGTCATCCAGAAGCACGCCGAGAAGAACGGTTTTTCCGTGGTACGCGAATTCTGCGGCCACGGCATCGGCAAGGTGTTTCACGAAGAACCGCAGGTGCTGCACTACGGGCGTGCCGGCACTGGCATGGAGCTCAAGGAAGGCATGACCTTCACCATCGAGCCGATGATCAACCAGGGCAAGGCCGACACCAAGGTGCTGGGCGATGGCTGGACGGCCATTACCAAGGACCGCAAGCTGTCCGCGCAGTGGGAGCACACCCTGGTGGTGACCGCCAGCGGCTACGAAATCTTCACCTTGCGCAGCGACGACACCATCCCCCGCGTCTCGGCGTGAAGCCACGCGTGCGGGCAACCCGTTCAGGCCACTAATCTCTTCAGGAATACGACATGCCGCAGGTGGATCCGGAGTTGTTCGATCGCGGCCAGTTCCAGGCCGAACTGGCGCTCAAGGCCAGCCCTATCGCAGCCTTCAAGAAGGCGATTCGCCAGGCGCACGATGTGCTCGACGAGCGTTTTCGCAACGGCCGTGACATTCGCCGGCTGATCGAAGACCGTGCCTGGTTCGTCGACAACATTCTGGAGCGCGCGTGGAGCCAGTTCGACTGGGACGAGGATGCCGACATCGCCCTGGTCGCCGTGGGCGGCTATGGCCGCGGCGAGCTGCACCCCTACTCCGACATCGACCTGATGATCCTGCTCGAGAGCGCCGACTACGAGGTGTTCCGCGATTCGATCGAGCGCTTTCTCACGCTGCTGTGGGACATCGGCCTGGAAGTGGGCCAGAGCGTGCGCTCCATAGATGAATGCGCCGAGCAGGCGCGCGCCGACATCACGGTCATCACCAACCTGATGGAAAGCCGCACCATCGCCGGCCCGGAACGGCTGCGCAAGCGCATGCTCGAGGTCACCAGCACCGAGCGGATGTGGCCCAGCCGCGAGTTCTTCCTGGCCAAGCGCGCCGAGCAGAACGCCCGCCACCACAAGTACAACGACACCGAGTACAACCTGGAACCCAACGTCAAGGGCTCGCCCGGTGGCCTGCGCGATATCCAGACCCTGCTGTGGGTGGCGCGCCGCCAGTTCGGCACGCTGAACCTGCACGCGCTGGCCGGGGAAGGCTTTCTGGTAGAGAGCGAGAACAACCTGCTGGCCTCTTCCCAGGAATTCCTCTGGAAGGTGCGCTATGCCCTGCACATGCTTGCCGGGCGTGCGGAAGATCGCCTGCTGTTCGATCACCAACGCTCCATTGCCGGCTTGCTGGGCTACAAGGACAGCGATGCGAAACTGGCCATCGAGCGGTTCATGCAGAAGTACTACCGCGTGGTGATGAGCATCGCCGAACTCAGCGACCTGATCATCCAGCATTTCGAGGAAGTGATTCTCGGCGACCCCGAAGCCGGCTCCACGGTGCCGATCAATTCGCGCTTCCAGCTGCACGATGGCTACATCGAGGCCACCCACACCCAGGTCTTCAAGCGCACACCGTTCGCCATGCTGGAAATCTTCGTGCTGATGGCGCAGAACCCGGAGATCAAGGGCGTGCGCGCGGACACCATCCGCCTGCTGCGCGAGCATCGCCACCTGATCGACGACAGCTTCCGCAACGATATCCGCAACACCAGCCTGTTCATCGAGCTGTTCAAGTGCGAAGTCGGCATTCACCGCAACCTGCGCCGCATGAATCGTTACGGCATCCTGGGCCGCTACCTGCCCGAGTTCGGCGATATCATCGGCCAGATGCAACACGACCTGTTCCACATCTATACAGTGGATGCGCACACGCTCAACCTGATCAAGCACCTGCGCAAGCTGCAGTACACCCAGGTTTCGGAGAAATTCCCGCTGGCCAGCAAGGTCATGGAGCGCCTGCCCAAGCCGGAGCTGATCTACCTCGCCGGGCTGTACCATGACATCGGCAAAGGTCGCAACGGCGACCATTCCGAGCTTGGCGCAGTGGATGCCGCGCGGTTCTGCCAGCGCCACCAGTTGCCCGCCTGGGACAGCCGCCTGATCGTCTGGCTGGTGCAGAACCATCTGGTGATGTCGACCACCGCGCAGCGCAAGGACCTGTCCGACCCGCAGGTCATCCATGACTTCGCCCAGCAGGTGGGCGACGAGGTGCACCTGGACTACCTCTACGTGCTCACCGTGGCCGACATCAACGCGACCAATCCCAGCCTGTGGAACTCCTGGCGTGCCAGCTTGCTGCGCCAGTTGTACACCGAAACCAAGCGCGCCTTGCGTCGCGGCCTGGAGAACCCGCTGGATCGCGAAGAACAGATCCGCCGCACGCAGAGCGCGGCGCTGGAGATACTGGTACGCGGCGGCACCGATCAGGACGACATCGAGCAGCTCTGGTCGCAGCTGGGCGACGACTATTTTCTGCGCCACAACGCCGGCGACGTGGCCTGGCATACCGATGCCATCCTGCAGCAGCCCGCCAATGGCGATCCGCTGGTGCTGATCAAGGAAACCACCCAGCGCGACTTCGAGGGCGGCACGCAGATCTTCATCTACGCGCCCGACCAGCACGATTTCTTCGCGGTGACGGTGGCGGCCATGGACCAGCTCAACCTGAACATCCACGACGCCCGCATCATCACCTCCAGCAGCCAGTTCACGCTCGATACCTACATCGTGCTGGACAACGACGGCGGCTCGATCGGCAACGACCCGCGCCGCATCGCGCAGATTCGCCAGGGCCTCAGCGATGCGCTGCGCAACCCCGATGACTACCCCAACATCATTCATCGCCGCGTGCCGCGTCAGCTCAAGCATTTCGCGTTCCCCCCGCAGGTCACCATCCAGAACGATGCCCAGCGTCCGGTCACCATCCTGGAGCTGAGCGCGCCCGACAGGCCCGGCCTGCTGGCACGCATCGGCAAGATCTTCCTGGAGTTCGACCTGTCGTTGCAGAACGCCAAGGTTTCCACGCTGGGCGAACGCGTGGAAGACGTGTTCTTCATTACCGATGCGAACAATCTGCCCCTGTCCGACCCGCAACTGTGCAGTCGGCTGCAGGCCACCATCATCGACCAACTCAGTGTCAGCCAGGCGCCCGGCGTCGAGCTGTCCCGTTTGAGCATTTGATATGAACCACGCGTTGAACCAGCTGCAGCCCTACCCTTTCGAGAAATTGCGCGCCTTGCTGGCGGGCGTCACGGCCGCTGCGGACAAACGTCCGATCGCCCTGTCCATTGGCGAACCCAAGCACGCCTCGCCAGCCTTCGTGAAGCAGGCACTGGCCGACAACCTCGACCAGATGGCGGTGTACCCGACCACCCAGGGCATTCCAGCACTGCGCGAAGCCATCGCCGCGTGGTGCGAACGACGCTTCCAGGTCCCGGCGGGCTGGCTGGATCCGGCGCGCCACGTATTGCCGGTCAACGGCACCCGCGAAGCGCTGTTTGCCTTCACCCAGACCGTTGCACAGCGTGACGTCGACGGGCTGGTGGTCAGCCCCAACCCGTTCTACCAGATCTACGAAGGCGCCGCCCTGCTCGCCGGTACCACACCGCACTACCTGCCTTGCCTGGACCAGAACGGCTTCAACCCGGATTTCGACGCGGTACCGGCCGAGGTCTGGCAGCGCTGCCAGATCCTGTTCCTGTGCTCGCCCGGCAATCCAACCGGTGCCCTGGTGCCGATGCCGACCTTGAAGAAACTCATCGCCCTGGCCGACGAGCATGACTTCGTGATCGCTGCGGACGAGTGCTACAGCGAGCTGTACTTCGACGAAGACGCGCCACCGCCCGGCCTGCTGACCGCCTGTGCCGAGCTGGGGCGCAGCGATTTCAAGCGGTGCGTGGTGTTCCACAGCCTGTCCAAGCGCTCCAACCTGCCGGGTTTGCGCTCGGGCTTCGTGGCCGGCGACGCCGACATTCTCAAGGCCTTCCTGCTGTACCGCACCTATCACGGCTGTGCGATGCCCGTGCAGACCCAACTGGCCAGCATCGCCGCCTGGGAAGACGAAGCCCACGTACTGGCCAACCGCGACCTGTACCGGGAGAAATTCGATGCCGTGCTGGATATCCTCACGCCGGTAATGGACGTCAAGCGCCCCGACGGCAGCTTCTACCTGTGGGCCAAGGTGCCCATGGACGACGCGCAGTTCTGCCGCGAGCTGTTCGAGCAGGAGCACGTCACCGTGGTGCCCGGCTCCTACCTGTCGCGCGACGTCGATGGGCTCAACCCAGGCGCCGGCCGCGTGCGCATGGCGCTGGTCGCACCACTGAGCGAGTGTGTCGAAGCCGCCCAGCGCATCCGGCGCTTTCTCGAGCGTCGATAACACATAGCTACGCTTTTGCATGGCGTTTGAACGACATCATCGGTGGCTCTTTTCAAGGAGTCATCGATGATGTGCAATCCCCTGTTCTGCAAGACCCTTCCTGAACTGGATGTCGAGGCATCACGCCGCGTCGCCATGGCCGAACGCCCGACCAATGCGCTGAGTGCCTCGGCGAACGGACGCTCAAAGCGCGCCCTGGGCCAGTTCTCGAAATTCTGGGCGCCCGGCCGCACGCTGACCATTGGTTTCTTCAACGACACCCCTATTGCGCACAAGGCGGCCATCGAGAAAGTGGCGCGGCAGTGGCTGCGGTCGGCCAACCTGAAATTCGATTTCGTCGACGGCATGCTTGCCGATATCCGTATCTATACCGACGGCGACGACAACTACAGTCAGGTCGGCACCGATGCGCTGCTGGCCAGCCCAATGGATGCAACCATGGCCCTGGGCGTCAAACCGGACGATCCGTTGTTCGGGCGTACCGTGTTGCACGAGTTCGGCCACGTGCTGGGGCTGCTGCACGAGCATCAGCACCCCAAGGCAAACATCCCATGGGACATCCCCAAGCTGTATGCGTACTTCGCCGCCAAGGGCGTTGATCAACAGACCGTCGACATCAACCTGCTGGACAAGACCGACAAGGCGCTGGCCAAGGGCACGGCCTATGATCGCGCGTCGATCATGCATTACTCGGTGCTGCAGGAGCAGACGGTGGGCGACTGGGAAGTGGGGATCAACCATACCTTGAGCCGCCGCGACCGGATATTCGCTCGGCGCATCTACCCCAAGGTCATGGCCTAGCGTGCGTGGCCGAGGCTGGCTTGGTTGATGTCGAACTCGGCCAGCGCCTCATTCATGGCCGCACTGTCCATCAGCCGATGTCGACGCACTACCGGGCGCACCGTATAACGCGGTAGATGCGCGAACTCCTCTTGCGCCCACGCCTGCTGGTGGCCGGTGCGCTGGAAATCGGGCCACTCGCCAATCACCAGAAAAACCACCTGCGGTACCAGCGCGATAGCCAGCACGGTATTGAAGTCAACCAGGCCCAGCCCGCCCAGCGCCGAGCCAACGACCACGGGTACAGCGCTACCAACGGCAGTCCACAGTTTGGATAATCGGCGCATGGGATGTGACCTCGCATGAGTTACTGTATGCATATACAGTACACAGAACCGGCCGGGTGTTCAATCCCTGAAAGCGCATCGACAACCTGTCCAACGGCTGCATCAGATCAGGCGAACGCCCCAAACATGTCCGCCACCGCCTGCTCGCCCAGGGCCGGTCCGACGCTCATGCCCACTCCGCTGTGCATCAGCGTCGCACTCAAGCCTGGCGCGATGTTCAAGCGGGAAAACGGCTGGGGCCCCTTGGCACCATAGACACCTTGCCAGCGCTCCATTACCTGAATGTTGCAGCCCAGGGTGTCCTGTGCCAGCTCCAGCATCCACTGGTCGACCTGCTCGGCATTGAACGGCGAAGCGTCCACACCGTATTCATGGGAATCGCCGATGATCAGGTCACCGTAGGGTGTCGGACTGATCAGCAAGTGAATGCCGTGCGTTTCGAGGTGCGGACTGTCGCGCTCGATTTCGTGGCGGATGGCAGCCGCTTCGGGCAGATCGGCGAAAGCCCCGTAGTGAACGCAACTCAAACCGGTAAGTACCGAGTGCTGCAGGTTCAGGTTCGACACAGGGCGAGCGCGGAGCATCTGTAGACGGCACACCTGGGGCTTCAGCGCAGCCATGGCTTCGGCGAGCAGCGTCAGGTAATCGTGACCGGAGCACACCACGACCTGCTGGCCGCGAAAGGGGCCAGCAGTGCTCTGCAGCTTTCCGGGCTCGACGCCATTGACCAACGTCGAGAAGTGAAACTCCACGCCCAGCTCGCGCTGCAGATAGTCAACCAGCTTGGGTATGGCTTCGCGCGAATACAGTTGCTGGTCGTCGATGCCGTGCAAGGCCGCTCGGTGGTGGCTGAATCGGCCGCCGTACAAGTCGTCCAGCGGCTTGCCGCGCAACAGCTCGATCCGGTAGCCGTGCTCCGTGGCGCGTCCTGTACTGAAGGCGGCCAACAGGTTCTCCTCAGCTTCGGTACGGGCGAACAACAGCGAGCCGTTACGCTTGAGCTCGAAGCCCGCTCGAGCGCTCCAGTTCGCCCAGATACCGCGGCTGGCTTTGGCCAGGTCGAGCATGATGCCCGGTGGCTGACCGGTCACCAGGGCTTGACCGAAGTTGCGCACCGACGCGCCGATCGGACTCGCCGAACGCTCGAACACCCGCACTTTCAAGCCACGCCTGGCCGCCGCATAGGCGTGGGAAAGCCCGAGAATACCCGCACCCACCACCAGCAAATCACTTTCATACCGATTCATTTCAACCCACTCCCTACGGCTTGGCCGATTTGCCGTCATAGCGTTTGCGCCATTCGGCCAGAATGTTGTCGCGCTCTTTCGAGGCCCAGGCGAAGTCATTCTTGATCAGGCGCTGCTCGTAGTCGGCAGGCAGCTCGGTGGGAGGCTTGGCCAAGCCTTCCTGGGCCAGCACCGCGAAGTTTTGCTTGTACAGTTCCATGCCCGCCGCGCTGGCGGAGAAATCAGCCAGGCGCTTGGCGGCCTCGGGATGGGCGGTGCCTTTGATCACGGCAGTGGCCTCGATCTCCCAGCCAAGGCCTTCCTTTGGCAGGATGATGTCCAGTGGCGCACCCTGACGTTTGAGCTGTACCGCCGGGTATTCGAATGAAATGCCGATAGGGAACTCACCGGCTGCGGCCATCTTGCAGGGCTTCGAACCGGAGTGGACGTACTGCCCGATGTTCTGGTGCAACGCGTCCATGTAGGTCCAGCCTTGTGCCTCGCCAAAGGTTTGCAGCCAGGCGCTGACGTCCAGGAAGCCCGTACCGGACGAGGCTGGGTTTGGCATCACGATCTTGCCGCGATAGACCGGGTTGGTCAGATCTTGCCAGCTCACGGGGCGCGGCAGGTTCTGCTTCTCGGCTTCGATGGTGTTGAAGCAGATGGTGGCGGCCCAGACATCCATGCCAACCCAAGCCGGCGGATTGGCCGGGTCGCGGTACTTGGCGCCGATCTTGGGCAGATCCTTGGGGGCATAGGCTTCGAGCATGCCTTGCTGATCGAGGATTGCCAGGCTCGAGGCGGCCAGACCCCACACTGCGTCGGCTTGCGGGCGAGCTTTTTCGGCCAGCAGTTTGGCCGTGATGATGCCGGTCGAATCCCTCACCCATTTGATGTCGATATCCGGGTTGGCTTTCTCGAACGCTTTTTCATAGGTCTGCAGCTGCTCGGCTTCCAGTGCGGTGTACACAGTGAGCTCGGTGGCGGCACTGGCGTGAAGGCTGAAGCCTGCGAACACTGCAGCGAAGGCAAGGGGCTTGAACATGGTTTGATCCTGAGTGAAGTGGACAAGGCGGTATCGGTTGGCCGAACAGGTTCTATCAATGGCTGCCGGGGGTTTCACCACGAGCCATGCGTGCGTTGATCCGATCGATGATCGCTGGCAGATCGGCAATGGTGTCGGCCAGGTAATCGGGCCGTACCGGGGCGAACAGGCCATCGATGCGCAGCCTGTGCCGATCGAGCTCGGAGGGCGTGAGCGCCTGGAAGGCCGGGTGGTCCAGGCCGAGAAAATTGCCGGAAAAGCGCAGCCCGACCGTCCACATCCCTGCGCTGCGGCCTTCGAGAATGCCCGGCAAGGTGTCGTCGACCTTCACGCAGGCAGCGACGTCACCGATGGTCAGGGCGATGACGTTGGCCAACGCCTGGGCGGGGCCGGGGCGGCCGGTTGGCAGATCGTCGGCAGCCACCACATGATCGGGCTGATAGCCCGCCACTGCGGCCAGTGCCACGACGTGGTCCATGACCTGCCGAGGGTATCCGGAGGTGGTGCCGATCTTGAGCCCGGCTTGACGCATGTGCGCGATGGCCGGCAGCGCACCGGGGATGAGCGCGCTGTGCTTGCCGACATTGGCAATCTGCAGCGGCATGAAGCGCTCGTAGATGGCCGTCACGTCCGCGTCGCTCGGTGGCCTGGCAAAACGCTGCTCGAAGCGCGCCGCGATCTGCGGCTGGTCGCACAGGCTGCGAATGTGGTCCCACTTGCCCATGCCCATGGGGCCACGAGCCTCATCCAGGCTCAGTTCGATATCGAACGTGGCGAAGGCTTCCACAAAAATTCGGGTGGGCGCGAAAGAGCCGAAATCGACGACGGTGCCGGCCCAGTCGAGAATGGCCGCTTGCAGTTGGGCAGGGGCTTGATAGTGCATGGTGTTCTCCGAAAAATCAGCAGGTAGGCGTGCTCTGGCGCCAGGCTTGTGAACGTCGCAGCAAGCCGCGTGAAACCCAGGCGAGCAAAAGGGAAACGGCTGCCGAGGTGAACAGGATCAGTGTCGACATGGCGGCGGCCCCGCCGACATTGCCCGCGTCGTCCATGTTCAGTACGGCCACCGCCGCGAGGATGCTGTCTGGCGAGTACAAAAAGATGGCAGCGGAAACGGTGGTCATTGCCGAGACGAACAAGTAGCGAATGATGTCCAGCAGCGCGGGCAGGCAAATCGGCAATGTGACGCGCAGGTAGTGCCGATACAGGGGAGCCTTGAGCGATCGCGCGGCCGCCTCGAATTCGCTGTCCAATTGGCGCAGAGCGGTAGTTGCCGTCATGTGCGCGGTGGTCAGGTAATGAGCGATGGTGCAGATCACCAGCAGCGCCATGCTTCCATAGAGGCTGTGCAATGGGTTGTCAGGCAGGTTGAAAAAGAAGACGTAGCCCAGGCCTAGCACCAGGCCCGGCACGGCCATGGGTATGAAGGTGAGTATGCGCAGGGCCAGGTTGAGGGCGGGTTGCCCATGGGTTTTCTCCATCAGATAGGCCCCGGTGAAGATCAGCGCGCTCCCCACAACCGCGCTGCAGCTCGCCAGTACCAGGCTGTTGCGATAGGCCAGCCATCCCCCGCCTGCGGTTTCACTGAACAGGTAGTGCTTGAACGACAACGAAAGGTTGTAGGGCCAGAACTTCACCAGGGAAGAAAACACCGCCATGCCCAGCACCGCCAGCAGGCAGCCGCAGATGAGCACCACGATCAACAGGTAGCAACCGTCCCGCCCTCGCGAGGGCTGGGGCGTGAGTACCTGCGCCCGGCCACTCATGGACGAACGTTGGCGGCGGCGCAACCAGGCATCCATCGAAAAGCTGATCAGTGCGGGCACCAGGAGCACCATGCCGATCAGCGCCCCACGGCCGAACTGTTGCTGACCGACCACTGCCTTGTAGGCTTCGATGGCCAGGACCTGATAGTCACCGCCGACGATCACGGGCACGCCGAAGTCAGTGATGGTCAGGGTGAACACCAGGCAGAACGCGGCGAACACGGCTTGTCGCGTCGCGGGCCAGGTGATGCTGTGGAATGACCGCCAGGTGCTGGCGCCCATGCTCGAGGCCGCGTCGAACAGGCGTGCATCGCTCATCGAGAGCGCTGAGAGCAGAATCATCAGGGCGTGGGGAAACGTGTAGATCACCTCGCCGATGACGATGCCCCAGAACCCGTAGATGTTGTCGGTGAACAGGCCGCGCAGCAGCCCCTGGTTACCGAAAAGGTAGATCAGCGCGATGGCGGGCAGCATCGATGGCGCCAGCAGTGGCAGCAGGGATATTCCGCGCCACAGGCCCTTGGCAGGAATCAGGGTGCGTTGCAGCGCGTAGGCAAACAGGTAGGCCAGGGGGACGACGATGAGCGCAACGCTGACCGAAACGCGCAGGCTGTTACCCAGCAACCAGTGAAAGTTGTCGCTGCCCAGCAGCTCCCGCGCTGCGATCAGCCCACCGCCCTGCCCTGCATCGTCGCTGAAACCGCGCCAGAAGATCGCCAGCAACGGCAACAGCAGCGCCATCACCAGGAGCAGCAAGAACAGCACTTTGCCACCGACGACGAATACCTGGTCGTCCCGGTCGGCGCGCTGAGCCCGGCGTGCATGACCTTTGCCGCTCACTGATAGCTTGGCGGTAAGCATCTCAGGCAAACACCTGCAAGCTGTGTGGCGGCAAGGCCACCTGGATATGCCGTGTGCCCGAAGGGGGCAGCTGACGCGCGCTGATTTCGGCGGTCAGCGATTGGCCCGGCAGTTCGTCGAATTCGAAGCTCATTCGGCACCGGTTGCCGAGAAAGGTCACGTCCTGCATCTGCGCCGCGAACAGGTTTTCCTCCGAGTGCCGAGGGTTCACGCAGATCGACTCGGGACGGCAGAACAGGCGCCCGACGCAGCGGGGCGCGACGGCATCGGCCAGTCGCAACTGAAGTGGGCCCACTTGTGCATGACCATTGCCATTGCCTTCGAAAGCCAACCAGTTGCCCTGCCCCACGAAGTTGGCCACAAACGGCGTCTCGGGACTTTCATAGATCGATTGCGGGCTGGCGTATTGCTCGATGCGCCCCTGGTTCATCACCGCAATCCGATCGGCCATCAGCATGGCTTCTTCCTGATTATGCGTAACCATCAAGGTGGTAATGCCAAGCCGCTGCTGCAGCGTGCGCAGCTCGGTGCACAGGTGTTCGCGCACCTGGGCGTCGAGCGCAGACATCGGTTCGTCCAGCAACAGCAAGGACGGCGCGGGAGCCAGCGCACGGGCCAGGGCGACGCGCTGTTGCTGACCACCGGAGAGCTGGCCCGGATACTTTTTCTCGCTGCCGGTCAGCCCTACCAGCTCGAGCATGGCAGCGACCCGCTGACGAACGATATCGCGCGCGCTGCCGGCGAGGCCGTAGCCGATGTTTTGCTCGACGGTGAGATTGGGGAACAACGCGTACGACTGGAACACGATGCCATAGTCCCTGGCCTGGGGCGGCAGGTTGGAGACATCCCTGGACCCCATGTAGATGGCCCCGCGATTCTGCTGTTCCAGCCCTGCGATGCATCGCAACAACGTGGTCTTGCCGCACCCCGACGGGCCGAGCAGGCACACCAGTTCGCCCGGCGAGATCTCCAGGGATACGTCGTCCAGCGCCTTGAACGCGCCGAAGTTCTTGCGCAGACCGGCGATCCGTATCGTCACGCCTGGAGAGGCTTCATCAGTAGGGCTGGAACGCAGCATGGGGCACCTCATCAAGTGGAGCACGCGCCGCCTGTGGAGTGCGGCATGCGTGTCGATGAGGCAATGCTAGGGCGTTATTGCGACGACGATGTGGCAGATAGCCAAAAGCTGGCGATAGTCCTATTGGTGAATTTGCCCAGTCTTCAGGACGGCTACAGCTGACGCGCGATGCTGTCGCGAGCGACGTCGAGAAAAGCCGCTGGCAAACGGGCCTGCCTGCGGTCCTTGAGGCAATACAGATACTCGGCGATCTGCGGCGCGCCTTCTATCGCAATGATCCGCAGATCCGGGTTGACGGGCACTTCCTGGCGAGCGATCAGGCTCACGCCGATATTGCGCAGAACGGCTTCGCGGATGGATTCCCGGCTGCCGATTTCCAGCTCGATGCCTGGGCGAACCTGATGGGTGTTCAAAAACTGCTCGGTCAAGGTTCTGGTGGTCGAGCCATGTTCGCGCATCAACAGGCATTGGCCCGCCAACGCACTGGGCGGTACACACTCTTGCACGGCCAGCGGGTGCTGCTTGTGAACGGCCAGTACCAAAGGATCGGTGCCCAGCACCAGGTGCATCAAGCGAGGGTCGTCGAGCCATTGCGAGGAGGCCGCCAGGTCGACCCGGTAGTCTTCGAGCGCCTCGAGTACATCCTGGGAGTTGCCGATCTGCACCGACACATCGATGTGTGGCAGCCGCTCGCGAAATGACTTGATGAGATCGAGGATATAGTAAGGCGCCGTCGCTCCGATCCTCAGTGCGCCAAGGGCCTGGCCGCAGTTTCGCAAATGAAACTCGATATCTGCCTCATGCTGCAACAGCGCCTTGACCTTGGGCAACAGTCGGGCGCCCTCGTCGCTGACAGTCAAACGACGCCCTCCCCGATAGAACAATTCCACGGCGTAGCGGCTCTCCAGTTGCCGAATCTGCGTGGTGACCGTCGGCTGGCTCAAGCCAAGCTTCTTGGCGGCCTGGGTGACGCTGCCCAAAAGCGCGACGGTGTAGAAAGCCTTGAGTTCTGCACTGAGCATGGTCGGGCGGGTTCCTTGCAATACAGCGAGATTGTATTGTCCGCTGGGTGACATGGCGCCGGGTTCTGTCGATGGCCAGGCCCGGGCTTCGAGGTTACACCGCAGCAGTGGCTCGACTCTGCGGCCAACGCTCAGCGTCCACGGCCCAGATTCGCCTCGTTCATGTCCAGTTCGGCCAGCACTTCACGCACGACGTCGTCGCCGATCTTGCGTTGCCGACGCATTTCATACAACGCCAGGCGTTGCGCACGCAGGGCCTTGATGCGCAGGTGGCGTTCCAGTTGGTCCATCTGCCGGGCCAGCGCCTGGGCTTCGGCGGAGTCTTCGAACACCGCCAACTGCTGCCGGTACTCGGACATGATGCGCGCCTTGAGTTCGGTTGCCAGTGCGGCCTGGCTGGCGTCCTGTTCGGTGGCCTTCTGCGCCTGGTCTTCCTCTTCCAGCGAACGGATGGCCGATTCGGCGGTGTAGCGCCAGGCATCGCGCACTTCCTGGCGCGCACTCTGGTCATCGCTGGCGGCGACTCCGCGCAACAACAGCGGCAAAGCGATGCAGGCCACCACCAGCGAGAGCAGGATGACACCGGCGGCGATGAAGATCAGCAGGTCACGCTGGGGAAAGGTCTGGCCGGGCGACATCAGCAAGGGCACCGACATGACACCGGCCAAGGTCACCGCACCACGCACGCCGCCCAGGGTCAGCAAGGCGCAGGAGCGTGCGTCGGGCAGGCGGGTGATGGTGGTCTTGCCGCGCAGGCGGCGTACCCACGATATCGCCCGCCAGGTGCTCTGGACCCAGACGAAGCGCAGCAACAACAGGATGCCGAAGATTGCCAGCACTTCCAGGCAGCGCCACGACAAGGCTGGCCACAGGGTGGGCTCGTGGCTGATCACCGCCTTGACGATGTCTGGCAACTGCAGACCCAGCAGCAAGAAGATCAGACCGTTGAAGGCGAACTCCAGCAAGGCCCAGACGCTGCGGTTGAGGATGCGCGTGCGGGTCTGGCGGGGCAGCAAGTCGAGCCAGCTCTGCATCATGCCGGCGGCCACTGCGCTGAGGATACCCGAAGCTCCCAGGCGCTCGGCCAGCACATAGGCGGCGAACGGCAGCAGCAGCATGAACACCACGTGCGTGGCTGGATCGTCCCAGCCACGGGCGATCATCCACACGCGCAGGCGCCCTACCACCCAGCTGAGCAGCACGCCCAATGCCAGGCCGCCGACCGCGACCAGAACGAACGTCACGCTGGCATCGGCCAGGGAGAACACCCCGGTGATCGCCGCGGCCAGGGCGAACTTGAAGGTCACCAGGCCCGATGCATCGTTCATCAATGCCTCGCCTTGCAGGATACGCATCAGGGGCGTCGGCAAACGGTCCTGGGCGATCGCCGATACTGCCACCGCATCGGTGGGTGACAGCACGGCGGCCAGGGCGAAGGCCACCGGCAGGGGGATATCGGGCAGCAGCCAATGAATGAAATACCCCGCGCCCAGCACTGTGAACAGCACCAGCCCCACGGCCAGCATCAGCACGGGGCCGCGGTAATGCCACAGGTCACGCTTGGGGATGCGCCAACCATCGGAGAACAGCAGCGGCGGCAGGAACAGAAACAGGAACAGCTCGGGCTCCAGCGCCACGTGCAGGCCCAGGGTCGGCCAGGCGAGAATCGCCCCGGCTGCAATCTGCAAAAGTGGCAATGGCAAGGGAATGACGCGGGCGACCAACCGCAAAACGCCGACCAGCATGAGCAGGATCAGCACGGTGTAGGCGGTTTGCATGGGGCAGGATTTCCTTTGAATCGACAGACAATGGCCATGGTACCGGCTTACGCACGGTTGGCGCATGACATGACACAACGCGACTTGTCGGTAGAGCGGGTCGGCAACGTCAGTCGAGTGGCCCGGCGCTGATAACCCTGGATCATCCTAAGCCCGGCGAAAATGTAGATTCTTGCGCCATGGGCTTGCCCGTAGACTGGATACACCCGTCAGGATCAAGCAGCCATGTTGCCAGACACCGTACACTCATCGACGGCAACGTTTCCCGATCCGCACGCCCCAGTGCTGCAATGGGCGAATCACAAGGTCTGCGTGATTGGCTTTCTGTTGCTCGATGGCTTCTCCCTGCCCTGCTTCACCCAGGCACTGGCAGTTCTGTCGACCGCCAACATGATCAGGCCGGGCGCGGTGAAAACGCGGACGTTCTCGGGCAACGGCACCGAGGTGGTCAGCGACCTGGGCATACCGATCCGACCGGACACACCCCTTACCGACGTGCGAATGGCGGAACTGGATGTGTTGATCGTGTGTGGCGGTCTGCGCACCACCCGAGTCGCTCCACCCTGGCTGACGGTGTTGTTGAAGAAACTGGCGAGGACGCCGGTGGCGCTCGGCGGGCTCTGGAACGGCGCCTGGTACCTGGGAAAAGCCGGCCTGCTGGATGGGTATCGCTGTGCCATTCACCCAGAGCAACGCACTGCGCTGTCCGAACGCTCGCCTTACGCCAGCGTGACTACGGAGGTGGCCGTCATCGATCGTGACAGGCTCACGGCCGCCACGCCCACTGGCGCCTATCACGTCATGGTGAACTGGCTCAAGAAACAGTGCGGGCAGGCATTGGCCGAGGCGATCGCCGACCTGCTCAACTACGACCAGCCCCGCTCACGCAAGGTGGATCTGGGTCGGCAGCAGCCTCTGAGCCGGCCGCTGCGCGAGATCATCCAGTTGATGCAGACGAACCTGGAAGAATCGTTGGATCCGGAACAACTGGCCGCTTGTGTCCACCTGTCCAGGCGACAGGTGCAGCGCCTGTTCCGCGAGCAACTGTCCACCACACCGCAGCGCTACTACTTGCGCCTGCGCATCACCGAAGCACGCCGGCTCATTCAGAACTCAAGCATGCCGATCACCGAAGTGGCGATCGCGTGCGGCTTCGTTTCCGGCCCTCACTTCAGCAAGTGCTATCGAAGCTTCTTCGGCTACCCGCCTTCCAGGGAACAGCGCTATGAAGTGTGACGCCGTCTGTAGCCTGCCCCGGTGCGGGCTACCCCCGACCCTGGGATAGGGTGGAGGGGGCGCTCACTGGCAGGGTTACGACGCGTCGATCCAGATGGTCTTGATCTCGGTGTATTGATCATGAGCCCAGATCGATTTATCACGCCCGCCGAAACCGGATTCCTTGTACCCGCCGAATGGCGTCGAGGCATCACCCTCGCCGAAGCAGTTCACGGTGACGATGCCGGCGCGGATGCCTCGAGAGAGTTTCAGCGCATTGCGCAGATTACCGGTGTAGGCCGACGCGGCCAGGCCGTAGGCGGTGTCGTTGGCCAACTCGATCGCCTGCTCGACGGTGTCGAAGGTGGTCACGGTCAACACCGGGCCGAAGATTTCTTCCTGAAAGAGACGACTGTCGCGCCCGACGCCATCGATGATCGTCGGTTCGACGAACATGGGCGCGCCTTCACCTCCGCCGACCAGAAACTCGAGCTTCTCGTCAGAGGCCTGGTCGATGTAGGAGCGTACCTTGTCGAAGTGAGCCTTGCTGATCATCGACCCCAAACGGTTCTCTGGGTCGAGTGGGTCGCCCATCTGCCAGTCGCGCAGGTGCACGACCACGCGTTTGATGAGTGCTTCCTTGATGTCCTTGTGCACGATCAGCCGCGAAGACGCCGAGCAGTTTTCGCCCATGTTCCAGAAGGCGCCGTTGACCACGTGCTGGGCGACCTGATCCACGTCTTCCACATCGTCCATCACCACCGCTGGATTCTTGCCACCGCATTCCAGCACGACCCGCTTCAGGTTGGATTCGCTGGAGTACTTGAGGAAACGACGACCCGTATCCGTCGAACCGGTGAAGCTGATCATGGCCACGTCCGGATGGCGGCCAATCGGTTCGCCTGCCTCCTGGCCACTGCCCGGAACGACGTTGAAGACGCCAGCAGGAATGCCGGCCCGATACGCAAGCTCAGCCACTCGCAGCGCGCTCAGCGTGGTTTCCTCGGCCGGCTTGACCACCACCGAGCAGCCCGCAGCCAGTGCAGGACCGATTTTCCATGCCAGCATGAGCAGCGGGAAATTCCACGGCAGGACCAGGCCGACGACACCTATGGGCTCGCGCACGACCATGGTCACGGCGCCGGAACCGACGGGCGCAGTGGCGTCGTAGATCTTGTCGGCCAGCTCGGCGTGCCAGCGAATGGTGTTGATGGTTTCGGGAATGTCGATGCCTTGGCATTCACGGACAGGCTTGCCGCTGTCCAGGCTTTCCAGAACGGCCAATTCGTGGGCGTTGTCTTCCAGCAACTGGGCGAAACCGAGCAGTACGGCCTTACGCGCGGCGGGAGACAGCGCGCTCCAGCGGCCATCTTCGAAGGCGGCCTTGGCGCTGGCGACTGCCAGGTCGACATCCTGGCTATCGCAGGCAGCCACATTGGCAAGATGCGCACCGGTTGCCGGGTTGCGGGTGGCGAATGTCCTGCCCGACCGTGCGGGGTGGAATGTGCCATCCACGAACGCCTGGGTACGGTATTCAAGCCGGCCGGCCAGTTCCAGATAGCCTTCTTTGCTCAGCAACTCGGTCATTTCATGCCTCCCCAGTGATGTGGGCAACGTTCTGCTTGAGGGTGCTCACGACGGCGGCAAGCTCGGCCTTTTCGGCTTCTTCCAGGCCCTTGAGGGGCGCGCGCACACCGCCTGCGCGAAGGCCGCTGAGCTCGCTGCCGTACTTGATGGACTGGACGAACTTGCCGGTTTCCAGAAAGTCCATCAGCGGCAACATCGCGGCCATGATGCGCCGTCCCTTGTCGAAGTCCTTGTCGATCACACAGGCTTCATAGAGCGCAACGTGTTCGCGGGGAATGAAGTTGGAACCGGCGCAGACCCAGCTGCGCGCGCCCCAGGCGAAGAACTCGAGCGCCTGGTCGTCCCAGCCGCAGGAAATCTGGATGGCAGGGTGAGCGGTAGCCAGCCGGTGCAACCGCGCCATTTCCCCGGAGCTCTCCTTGATCGCGACGATATTCGGGCAGTGCGCCACGGCCTCGAAGAACTCGTTGCCCATTGCCACACCCATCCGTGCGGGATAGTTGTAGAGCATGATGGGTAGCCCGGCGGCCTGGTCGACGGCCAGCACATGGGCGGCGATTTCATGCTGGGTCGGCAGTGCATAGGGCGGCGACCCCACCAGGATGGCATCGGCCTTGATCTGCCGAGCCTGTTCGGCGAACTGCACCGAGTCTTCGGTGCGGATCGCACCGGTGCCGATCACCAGGGGCAAGCGCGTGCCGATGACGTCCCTGGCCTTTTTGGCCAACTCGATGCGCTCTTGCGGCGAATGCGCGTAGTACTCGCCGGTGGAGCCGCCGATGATCACGCCATGCACTTTCGAATCGATCAGGTATTCGAGCACTTCGGCAAACGCGACAGGGTCGATACTGCCGTCCGCCTTCAGTGGCGTGATGGCGGGCGTGAAGATGCCGTCAAAGTTCATGGTGTAGCCTCCAGTAGTTGAATGTCTGAATCTCGAACACTTCGAAACACGTCAGCTCTCGCGTCCGGCGCGGTACTGTCCCCACCTCAAATTCATGTTCACCCCCGCTGACAGAAACGGTTGCGGCGGGTTGGTATTGGGCCGCGGCGCACTGAGCAGGTAGTCGATCAGGGGGTCGTGTTCGCCGGCCAGCCAGTCGGCGAGAAGCTTCCCGGTGATGGTGCCCCGCGTGACGCCCAGGCCATTGCAACCCAGGGCACCGTAGACGTTGCGGGCCAGCTCACCGAAGAAGCCGTTGTGGTTGCGCGACATCGCCAGGGCGCCGCCCCAGGTGTATTCGAAGTTCACGTGCGGCAACATGGGAAAGCGCACATCGAATGACGCCTTGTGACGACGCACGAAGCGGTCGTTGAATTTCTGATTGCTGCGTCCATCGGGATTGAAGCTGAAGCTGTTGCGAATGAGCAGCCGGTTGTCCGGGGTGCGCCTGACCGTGGTGCCGAAGGGATCCGCCGGAATGGCGCCCCAGAACGGCTTGCCACCCAGCGCCGCTTGTTCTTCCTCGGTCAGCTGACGGGTAATGCTGCCGTAGGTGTAGATCGGCAACATTCGCCCCTGGAGAAAACCGAAACGCATGCCGAACGAGTTGTTGGCCAATACCAGCTTGTCGGCGGTGATGCTGCCATGGGCATGCCTGAGGACCGTCTTGGCGCCATACTCGACATCGGTGATCGGCGTGCGCTCGTAGAGCGTAACGTTCGCAGGCAGGCTGTCAGCCAGGCCTTTGACTAAGGCAGACGGTTGGATCAGCACCGCGCCTGGGGTGTACAGGGCCTTTCGGTAGAAACGCGTCCCGAGGTGATCGGGCAGTTCATCGGCGCCGATCATCTGGTAGGGCTGGTCGAGCTTGTCCAGTCCCCGGCGATACGCTTCAAGTACGGCGATGCCGCGCTCCTCGACTGCCGCCTGATACTTGCCGCAGGCCTTGAGCTGGCAATCGATCGCGTGCTGGCTGACCAACTCCTTCAACGACAATTGCCCAGCCAGGTTCAACCTGAGGCTGATCTTGGCCAGTTCGATATCGCCGATGTAATCTTCAGCGGCAATATCGTGGGGCAGGTCGATGGCGAAACCGGCATTCCTGCCCGAGGGGCCGAGCCCGACTTCCTGGGCCTCCACCAACACGATCTCTTCGTCGGGAAAGCGCAGCGCCAGCTGCCGTGCAGCCGCCAGACCGGTGAATCCTGCGCCTACCACGACCCAACGCGCAGTCCTGTGCCCCGAGTGAGTGGGCATCGGCGTGCGTGGGTAGCTCAGATGAAACCAACCACAGGTCTTGTCGTCCGCAGGCAGCGAAGTAACTTTCATGATCGTGACCATCGATAGTTGAGTTTGCCTGCCGCCAGCATGAGTTCACGGACAGGTAACAGCGCCAATGAGAAGTACGCGCGCAGCCGGACGCGGTCCGTTGATACGTACGTATCGGCAAGGCAGTGCGGTGACAGGGTGTAGCGGCCCTGACGCAATCATCGTCAGGCGTCGCCGGATACAAGCAGGCACAGGGCCCGGCGGGCAGTCGGCCCCTGTGTCATGCGTCTATTTCTTCGCCGCGGCGCGAGCGTCCGCCAGCCAGCCGTCGTATTCGGCCTGGTGCGCCTTGATCCATTCGGCGGCATGCCGCTTGATATCGGCCAAGGACTTTTCACCTTTCTGCATGCGCAAGTTCTGCGCACTTTCATCGGCCGTGGTAATACGCACTTCGGACAGGAACTTGGTGGCCACCGGATTCTCTTCCGAGAACTCCTTGTTCATCACCGCGTAGACGGTGTCTACCGGGAAGCCCAGGTTTTTCCCGTTATAGAAAGTGTCCTTGGATTCCTTGCCATCGGGCAGCGAGGTGAAGGGCACCGGCAGCCAGACCACGTCGCGGCCCTCCACCAGTACGCCGGCGATCCACTGCGGCACCCAGGTGAAGAACAGGATGGGCTTGCCTTGTTCGAAGCGCGCAATGGTGTCGGCCATGAGGGCGAAGTACGAGCCGCGGTTGTCAACCACCGTAGGCTCCAGACCATAGGCTTTCATGTGGTACTCGACCATGACTTCGCACCCCCACCCCGGGTTGCATCCGGTCAGGTCGGCCTTGCCATCGCCATTGCTGTCGAACAGCTTGGCGATTTCCGGCTTCTTCAGATCCGACAGGTCCTTGATGTTGTAGGCGTCTGCAGTTTTCTTGTCGATCATGTACCCCTGCAGTACTCCCTTCATCACTTCGCCGACCTTGACCATCGACTCATCGCCGCCAGCCTTGTTGTAGAAGCCTTCATGCAAGGCGCCCCACTCATGCACGGTGAAGTCCGCGTCACCGTACGACAGTGCCAGGAACATCGCCGGGTAATCGACCTCCTTGGGTGGCTTGACGTTGTAGCCCAGGTCTTTCAGGCCGGCTATGGCCACCTCCCCCCTGAAACGCTCTTCGGCGATGGATGGAAAGATGGGGGTGATCGACTTGCCGTCCCCAGGCTTGTTGGCATCGGCGGCGAACGCCCCGAAGCTCAGAACGGTGCCAAGGACTGCCGCGGCGAGGCTGGCAAGCGCGGATTTCTGGAGGGTTGCAGGGTTCATGAGTCACCACGTTCAAGGGTTAGATAGGGTGAGCAGGCACATCAATGAGTGATCGCAGTTTCGACTGGCTTCTTCTTTTTCAACTTCATCAGCAGACCTACAGGGCCGGTTTCGTACCAGCGCTGACCCGTTGCTAGATCCTTGCTGCGCTCGCCCATGGCCTGGGTGAGTCGATCGAGGAACACGGCAAGCAGCACCAGCCCGGCGCCACCGACACTGGCCAGGCCCATGTCCAGCCTGCCGATACCGCTGAGCACCATCAGGCCCAGGCCACCTACGGAAATCATGGACGCCACCACCACCATCGAAAGCGACAGCATGAGCGTTTGATTGAGGCCGGCCATCATGGTCGGCGCGGCCAGCGGCAGTTGGACCTTCAAGAGCATTTGCGTCGCCGTGCAACCGAACGCCCTGGCGGCCTCGACCTTGTCTTCGGGCACCTGGCGGATGCCCAGATTGGTCAGGCGTACCAACGGCGCCACCGAGAAGATGATGGTGACGATCACTCCGGGCACGTTGCCGATGCCGAACAGCATGACCACCGGCACCAGGTAAACGAATGCCGGCAGCGTTTGCATGGCGTCCAGTACCGGACGAATGATCATCTCGAGCCGATCGCTGCGCGCGCTCAATATCCCCAGTGGAATGCCGATGACGGCACAGAAGACCAGCGATGTGAGCACCAGCGCGAGGGTGACCATGGCGTCCTCCCACACACCGATCAGTCCCAGTGCGGTGAGGGTGGCCAGGGTGAACAAGGCGATTCGCTTGCCGCCGATCTGCCAGCTGATCAGCGCGGCAATGATGATGAACACGGTAGGCGGCGCCGAAAGCAAGCCTGCCTGGATGCCATCGAGTACCTGATCCACCGGCCAGCGAATCGAACGGAATACATCGCGGAAGTTATGAACGAGATACTTGAGAACGCCCTCGACCCATGTCCCGAGCGGTACGTTTATGGTTTTGAAAGGATCCAGAAGATTAAAGTCGGACATAGCCCACCTCAGAGACGACCCGAAAGCTGATCGTGGATTTATCGGCTGCTCAAGCAGTTCAGCAGGTGACCTTGCGAGATGGTCCCCTTGTACAAACCCCCACGGTCCACGACAGGCATGGGCGTGTGCGAGGCGGCAACGAGCGGAACGATTTCGCGCAGCAGCGCATCCGCATCGATAGGCGTGTGTCGACCGGGCTCGTAGACGATGCGGGCGTCCAACTGGGCGATATCGCCCGCGCGCAGGATGCGGCTGGTATCGAACCCTTCGAAGAAGTCCTTGACGTACGTGTTGGCTGGATTGCAGAGCAGTTCGCGCGGGGTTCCGATCTGTACCACCCGGCCGCCCTCCATGATCGCAATGCGATGCCCGATCCGAACGGCTTCTTCAATGTCGTGGGAAATGAAGATGATGGTGCGGTTCTGCTCGGCCTGTAGCTTGAGCAGTTCGCCCTGCATTTCGCTGCGAATCATCGGGTCGAGTGCCGAGAACGCTTCGTCCATCAGCAGGATGGCCGGGTCGTTGGCCAGCGCCCGTGCCAGCCCGACGCGCTGCTGCATGCCGCCGGACAATTGATGCGGGTAGCTGTGTTCTTGCCCGGCCAGCCCCACCTGCCGCAAGGCCACCACTGAACGGCTGTAGCGTTCCTTTTCGCTGACGCCGCTGATCTCGAGGCCGAAGCTCACGTTATCGATCACGCTCATGTGGGGCATTAGGGCAAACGACTGGAAGACCATGCCCATGTCCTTGCGGCGCACTTGCAGCAGATCTTAGTCGGCCAGGCCGGTGATTTCCTTGCCATTGAGGAATATCGAGCCGGAAGTGGGCTCTATCAGCCGGTTGAAGAGGCGCACCATGGTGGATTTGCCCGAACCGGAAAGCCCCATGATCACGAAGATTTCGCCACGCTTCACGGAAAAGTTCGCATCGAACACGCCGATGACCTGGCCCGTCTTCTCGAACACTTCGGCTTTGGAAGCGCCCTCGCGCAACATATTCATGGCCACTTTGGGTTGTGCCCCGAAGACCTTGTATACATTGTGTACGGATATTATATCGTCGGCGTTATTCATACCTTGCCTCCTTCGCGGCAGCACTCATTGCAGTAGGCAAATCATGGCAACGCGAAACATGTTGTAAGGGGCAGTGGTACGGGTAATTGTTCATCGCAACGATTTCCTTGTTTTTTATTCTTACCCCCAGGAATTAGGGTGTTTTTTCAATCTATGCCCAATGTGTATTCAGATCCAACAACATTTACAGCCCTTATTCGATAACGTTGGGTTATAGGTTCTGCATGGGTTGTGCAGCAGGCCTCGGGCATGCCAGCAAGCGACCGAGGCGCATCGAAAACGACACCGAACCGACACGGCGAAGCCAGGGTGCTATACCCTCGCCGCCGACCGAGCACAGCGGTACTGACAGGAGGTTGAGCATGTCGAAGCACGTTGACCCGGATACGATTCTGCTCAAGATGCCTTCGCTGCGTGCAGTCAAGGCCTTCGTGGCCGCCGCCAAGTACGAAAGCTTCACACGGGCTGCAGAGGCGCTGTGTGTATCCCAGGCGGCGATCAGTCGCCAGATCAAGGAACTCGAAGTTCACCTGGGCGCGGCACTGTTCACCCGTGTAGGTCGCGCGGTGGAACTGACCCCGGCAGGGACGCTGTTTTTCGACGCGGCCCATCTGTCGTTCGTCAACATCGCCCAGGCCGCCGAGCGTATTCGTAGCGCGCAATCCGAAAAGCGGGTGCTGACCATCTGTTGCTCACCGGCGTTTTCCGCGCTATGGCTGTCGAGCAACCTGCCGGAATTCTTTGCCCAGAGCGAAGGCATCGAGCTCAACCTGATTACCACGCAGAATTTCCTGACCATGGAGCCCGGCGTCCAGCCGGACGCGTTCATCACCAAGATTGCGCGCATACGCGACGGCTACAAGAACTACCACCTGTGCCACGACCTGATCTATCCGGTGTGCACGCCGGCGTATCTGCAGCAGCATCCGGAGATCACCTCCCTGGACGGTATTCGCGACTCGGCGTTGCTCAACCTGAGTCCCTATGGCCGTTCCCAGGTCGCGGAGCATGTCGACTGGGGGGTATGGTTCGCCTTCCAGGCCATTGACCTGGACGATCGCCCCGCCGCCAGCCCGGCCATTTTCAATGCCAATGACTACAACTTGATCATCAGTATGGTGCTCACCCATCAGGGCATCGCATTGGGCTGGAACCATCTGGTCAGTGGACTCATCGGCAAAGGCCTGCTGGTCAGGCCGATTGCGGATCAAGTGCAGTTGCGCAATAGCTGCCACTACCTGGCGTGCAAGGAAAACTCGGACAACGAAGATGCGTTGCGCAGATTTCGTGAATGGATGCTCGGCAAATTTCCCAGACGGTGACATTCAAGCGCCGTTCAGCATTACTGGACGTTATGCATAGCCCTGCGAAAAAGTTGCTCGCGCCTTGGCGGCGATGCGCTCATCGTTGAATCACGTCGGTCAGCACTGACCTGCAGGATCATTCGAAGGAGCCGCTGGATGTCGCTTTTCCTGTTCTGCCGAGATTTCGATTTTCAACAGGCACCTGCCAAGACCCGACAGATCCTCATGAACAGCCTGCTCGATATTCTCGGGGTCATGGCGGGAGCGACGGGCAACGACACCAGCAAAGCTGTCCGGCGATACGCCCGAGCGCATTACCCTGGGGGCGAGTTCACCAGCCGCATGATCTTCGACGGCCAGCGGGTCAATGTGCTCGGTGCCGGCTGGGCGGGTGGATTCACTGCCGACAGCCTCGACGCTCACGAGGGTCACTTCACCTCCAAGGGCCACGCAGGCGCCACTGTGGTGCCCGCCCTGCTCGCCCTGGCAGATGCGCTGGCCCACCAAGGCAAGCCAGTGAGCGGTCGTGAACTGTTGACGGCGCTGTGTATCGGCTACGAAACCGCCCTGCGCGCAGGCGTCGCATTGATGGCCACCTCGCCGACCTACCATGCCTCTGGCGGCTTCTCGGGCATTGGTGTGGTGTGTGCCGGGGCGAGGATGCTGGGCTTCGACGAATCGACATTCCGGCACGCGCTGGGCATCGCCGAATACTTCAGTGCACGCTGCCCGATGATGCGCGTGGTGCAGTCACCGACCATGCTGCGCGACGGTCACGGTGCCGGCGCATTCGCGGGGCTGAACGCATTGCTGATGGCACGCGAAGGCATGACGGGGGCACCGGCGGAAACCATAGAGGACGAATCCGTCGCGGCGTTCTGGCAGGATCTGGGCCATCGCTGGGAAATCGACAGCCAATATTTCAAGCCATGGCCCGTCTGCCGTTGGGCGCAGCCTGCGCTTACGGCAATGGTGGCACTGCAGCAGGTATCGGGCGGCATCGAGGTCAATCGGATCGAGAAGATTCGCGTCGAGACGTTCTTCGAATCGGTCTGCCTGCAGGGGCACACCCCTGCCAACGCCGACGAGGCGCAATACGCCCTTGCATTCCCTCTGGCCGCGCTTATCGTCCGGGGTAAGGTCGGGCCCGAAGAAGTCACGGGCGCATCGATCTGCGCCCCGGACATTCTCGCCATGAGCGCCAGGATCGAGATCGTGGAAGCGCCGGATCTTTCGGCGCGCTTCCCCGAAGAGATCCTGTCGCGGGTCATCGTTACCCTGGACAACGGTGACGTGCTGCGTAGCCAGACCACCGCTGCCAAAGGTGACCCGGAAACCGCGATGACCATCGCGGAACTCGAGAGCAAGTACGACATGTTCGCTTCGGTATCGCTGGATGAAAAAACCCGTGAAGCGATCAAGGCAGCGGTCAAGAATCTGGCTTCATCGTCATCGGCGGTGGAGGCACTCTCGGGGATCTTTCAGCCGCCGCCCGAACACCTGGGCCAACCCGCCTGAAGTGCGTTGCAGACGGCTCGAAGAAGGGCACGAGGACGCGATCCATTCATAACCTGCCCGCATTGATTGCACGCCTTAAATGTCGTTTGATCCGCCTCGATTGGCGGGTATAGGCTGCGATCAATAGCCAGTCGGCAATGCCGAGCTGCATCTAACCTGGCCCCCAAGGTCTGCATCCTGGAGGAAATATGGATTTCAAGAAAACCGTTTTTGATCTGGTTTCCCAACGCAAGCCCAACCACTCGCTACCGGGCGCGCTCTATAGCAGTGATGAAGTCTATCGCCAGGACCTCGAGCAGATCTGGCACAAGGACTGGATCTTTGCAGGCCATACTTTCGAAGTCGCCAAACCCGGTCAGTACATGACGCTTCAAGTAGGCGATTACCCCGTGGTCATCGTGCGCAGCAAGGACGGCGAAGTCAGAGCGTTCCACAACGCCTGCCGCCACCGTGGGGCCAAGGTGTGCGAAGCCGCGCAGGGCAAGGTCGCCAAGCTGGTCTGCCCGTACCACAAGTGGACGTTCGAGCTCGATGGCAAGCTGCTGTTCGCCGGCAACATGGGCCAGGACTTCGACAAGAGCCAATACAACCTCAAACCGGTGCACTGCGAAGTGGTGAACACTTACATCTACGTGTGCGTAGGTGTAGTCAAACCTGACTTCGAATCGTTCCGAAAGGCTGTGGATCCGTTCGTGGCACCGCACAACCTTGAAGAATGCAAAGTTGCCTTCGAGTCGAACATCATCGAGAAAGGCAACTGGAAACTGGTGTTCGAGAACAATCGCGAGTGCTACCACTGCGACGGCTCGCACCCTGAACTCTTGAACTCGTTCGTGGATAATCTTTCAGTGGGTGGCACCAGCGGGGAAGACGATCCGGAACTGGCGGCATACTGGAACAAGTGTGAAAAGGCCGGCCTGCCCAGTCGCCTGGTCATGGATATCCATGGCCGTTTCCGCATGACCCGGATACCGCTGTCGGCGGGCGCTGTCAGCTACACCATGGACGGCAAGCCTGCCGTCAACGGTCGCCTGGACAAGTCCGGCGAGCCCGACATCGGCGCCTTGCTGTACTTCAACTATCCGTCGACCTGGAACCACTTTCTGGGCGACCACGCGTTGAGCTTCCGCGTGCTGCCCATCAGTGCCACGGAAACCCTGGTGACCACCAAGTGGCTGGTGCACAACACCGCCATGGAAGGTGTGGACTACGATCTGGATCGCCTCACCAAAGTCTGGATTGCCACCAACGACCAGGACAGGACGCTGGTGGAGGGCACCCAGCGTGGGGTCACTTCCCCATCGTTCGAACCGGGCCCGTTTTCCGAAACGGCTGAAACCGGCGTTTGCCAGTTCGATGACTGGTACTGCAATACCCTGCTCGATCGCCTTCAGGGGCCGATCCCTTTGAAGTCGGTTGGCTAGGTTCGAAGCCGGGGGGCATTTGCACCCCCGCGCCCTGTCTGCACAGCGACCGCGTGGCCGAATCACGCGCACCGCCTTCCCTCCTCGCCACGCAAGCATGGCGCTGTCACAGTCGATGCCGCATAATTCCCGGATTCGTTTTCGGGAGGCAGTGGGGCGCATTCGTAGCCCCTCCTAGATCAATGGCTCATATTCTCTACGGCATCAAAGCCTGCGACACCATGAAAAAGGCCCGTACCTGGCTCGACGAGCACCAGGTGGAGTACGCCTTTCATGACTACAAGAGCGCCGGTATCGACCGCGAGCACCTGTCCCGCTGGTGCGACGAGCACGGCTGGCAAATGGTGCTCAACAGGGCCGGCACCACCTTCCGCAAGCTCGGCGACGAACAGAAGGCCGATATCGACCAGGCCAGGGCCATCGAGCTGATGCTCGCCCAGCCGTCGATGATCAAGCGCCCGGTGTTGCAGCTTGGCGACAAGACCGTGATCGGCTTCAAGCCTGATATCTACGCAGCGGCCCTTGCCTGACGCGGGCCCGCACTTATTCTGCACGAGGTAATTCCATGTCCAATTCCCTGTTCAGCCTGGCCTTCGGTGTCGGCACGCAAAACCGTCAAGGCACCTGGCTGGAAGTGTTCTATGCACAGCCGTTGACCAACCCGTCCACTGCACTGGTCGATGCCATCGCTCCGCTGCTGGGTTACACCGGTGGCAACCAGGCCGTTGCCTTCAGCAACACCCAGGCCTCGCAGCTGGCCGAGGCGCTCAAGCACGTCGACCCGGCGCAAGCCGCCCTGTTGACCCGCCTGGCCGAAAGCCACAAGCCGCTGGTCGCGACGCTGCTGGCCGAAGACGCCGCGCTGACCTCCACGCCCGAGGCGTACCTGAAGCTGCATCTGCTGTCCCATCGCCTGGCGCAGCCACACGGCCTGAACCTGGCCGGCATCTTCCCGCTGCTGCCCAATGTCGCCTGGACCAGCCAGGGCGCAGTCGACCTGGCCGAACTGGGTGAGCGTCAGCTGGAAGCACGCCTGAAGGGCGAACTGCTGGAAGTGTTCTCGGTGGACAAGTTCCCCAAGATGACCGACTACGTGGTACCGGCCGGCGTGCGTATCGCCGACAGCGCGCGCGTGCGCCTGGGCGCCTACATCGGCGAAGGCACCACCGTCATGCACGAGGGCTTCGTCAACTTCAACGCCGGCACCCAAGGCCCAGGCATGATCGAAGGCCGTGTCTCGGCGGGCGTGTTCGTCGGCAAGGGCTCGGACCTGGGCGGCGGCTGCTCGACCATGGGCACCCTGTCCGGTGGCGGCAACATCGTCATCAAAGTAGGCGAAGGCTGCCTGATCGGCGCCAATGCCGGTATCGGCATTCCATTGGGCGACCGCAACACCGTCGAAGCCGGTCTGTACATCACGGCAGGCACCAAGGTGGCGCTGCTCGATGAACAGAACCAGCTGGTCAAGACCTTGAAGGCACGGGACCTGGCCGGTCAGCCCGACCTGCTGTTCCGTCGCAATTCGGTCACCGGCGCCGTGGAGTGCAAGAGCCACAAGTCGGCCATCGAACTCAACGAAGCGCTGCACGCTCACAACTAAGTGGCGATATCGGGCCCGGCATCCCTGCCGGGCCTTTTGCCTGGTGTCCTCGACCATGTTCCACGCCTCCCCCTGGCGCTCTGACTTTCCAGCCATCGCCGCCTTGCACCAGCAGCAGCAGACCTACCTGGACAGCGCTGCAACCACCCAGAAACCGCAAGCCCTGATCGACGCCATCGGCCACTACTATGGCTACGGCGCGGCCAACGTACATCGCGCCCAGCATCTGCCGGGATCCTTGGCGACCCGTGCGTTCGAAGCCAGCCGCGAGAAGGTCGCGCGATGGCTGAATGCAGGCAGTTCCGAGCAGATCATCTTCACCCACGGCGCGACCAGTGCGCTGAATCTGCTCGCCTATGGCCTGGCCGAGCAACTGCAGCCCGGCGACGAACTGGTGATCAGCGCCGCCGAACACCATGCCAACCTGCTGCCCTGGCAACAGCTGGCCAAACGTCGTGGCCTGCCACTGCGGGTGCTGCCGCTGGATGCCAGTGGCGTGGTCGACCTGCAGGCGGCTGCGCAGATCATCGGGCCACGCACCCGGCTGCTGGCAGTGACCCAACTGTCCAACGTCTTCGGCGCGTGGCAACCGCTGCCGGAACTGCTGGCGCTGGCGCGTGCACAAGGGGCGATCACGGTGGTGGATGGCGCCCAGGGCGTCGTCCATGGACGCCATGATGTCGAGCGCCTGCAGTGCGATTTCTATGTATTTTCCAGCCACAAGCTGTATGGCCCGGACGGTGTCGGTGTGCTGTATGGCCGGCGCGAGGCCTTGCAGAAGCTTGCGCACTGGCAGTTCGGCGGCGAAATGGTGCACCAGGCCGATTACCAGAGTGCGAGCTTTCATCCGGCGCCCTTGGGCCATGAAGCGGGCACTCCGGCCATTGCCGGAGTGATCGGACTGGGCGCGACCCTGGATTACCTCAGCGGCCTGGACGCCCAGGCCGTGGCCGCACACGAAGCGTGCCTGCATGCACAATTGCTGGCGGGGCTGCACGCGCGCAGCGGTGTGCGCTTGCTCGGCACGCCGCAGATTGCGCTGGCCAGTTTCGTCGTGGACGGCGTACACAACGCCGATCTGGCGCACTTGCTGACCGATCAGGGCATCGCCGTGCGCGCCGGGCATCACTGCGCCATGCCCTTGATGAAGCACCTTGGCCTGTCCGGCGCCATTCGTGTGTCCTTGGGCCTGTACAACGACTCTGGCGACCTGCGCCGGTTTTTCGAGGCACTGGACAAGGCGTTGGAGATACTCACATGACCTTGAACCCACAGGCTGAAGACGCACTTCAGGCTTTCAAGCAGGCCGCCGGTTGGGAACAACGGGCGCGGCTGTTGATGCAGTGGGGCGAACGCCTGGAGCCGCTGGGCGAAGGGCAGAAAGTGGACGCCAATCGTGTGCACGGGTGTGAAAGCGTGGTGTGGTTGGTGGCTGAGCGGAAGGATGAGCGCTGGCACTTCAAGGCCGCCAGTGATGCACGAATGATCCGTGGCTTGCTGGCGCTGCTGCTGGTGCGGGTCGAGGGCCTGGATTCGCAGGCGCTGCGCGAGCTGAACCTGGCCGACTGGTTCGAACAACTGGGCTTGGGCCGCCAGCTGTCGCCTTCGCGCAGCAATGGGCTGAATGCGGTGTTGAAGCGGATGGCCGAGCTGGTGTGAACCTTGTAGGTCCGGTGGGCGAGCCCTTCGCGGGCAGAGGGCTCGCCGCCCGCCCCGCTCCCACAAAAGGCGCATGCATCATACTACCCCTGTGGGAGCGGGCTCTGCCCGCGAAGAAGCCGCCGCGGCGTTATGGCTACCTCTCCCTCAGACTCCCGCCTTGACCCTATCCGCCGGACGCCGCACCCCGGCCACGATCTTGTCGACCGCCTTGGTCGCCGCCACCATGCCAAAGGTCGCCGTCACCATCATCACTGCCCCGAACCCCCCGGCGCAGTCCAGCTTCACCCCGTCACCGACGAAACTCTTCTGCAGGCAAATGCTGCCATCGGGCTTGGGGTACCGCAGCTGTTCGGTGGAGAACACGCAGGGCACGCTGTAGTGGCGCGTGACCGTGCGTGAAAACCCATAGTCGCGACGCAAGGTCGAGCGCACCTTGGAGGCCAGTGGATCGTTGAACGTACGGTTCAGGTCGCAGACCTGGATCAAGGTCGGGTCGATCTGCCCGCCGGCGCCCCCGGTGGTGATGATCTGGATCTTGCGCCGCTTGCACCAGGCGATCAGCGCGGCCTTGGCATTCACGCTGTCGATGCAGTCGATCACGCAGTCGATGTTCGGCATGATGTATTCGGCCATGGTGTCGCGAGTGACGAAGTCCGCCATCGCGTGCACCGTGCAGTCGGGATTGATACCGCGCAGCCGCTCGGCCATCACCTCGACCTTGGGCTTGCCCACGGTGCTGTCCAGCGCATGCAACTGCCGGTTGGCATTGCTGACGCAGACGTCGTCCAGGTCGAACAGCGAAATCTCCCCCACCCCGGTGCGAGCGATCGCTTCCGCCGCCCACGAGCCGACGCCACCCACACCGACGATGGCCACGTGGGCGTCACGCAGGCGCTGCATGCCCTCCAGGCCATAAAGGCGGGCAATGCCGGCGAAACGGGGATCTTCTGTACTCATCACACGGCACCTCAAAAAACCGGCGCGCAGTATACACCACCGCCCAATGTAGGAGCGGTCATCGGCCGCGAAGGGCGCACCGCGGTTCGCCTGATACACCGCACCGCCCTTTTCGCGGCCACGGACCGCTCCTACGGACGAACGCTGCACCATTCCCACCGTAGGAGCGGTCATCGGCCGCGAAAGGCGCACCGCGGTCTGCCTGAAGCACCGCAGCGCCTTTTCGCGGCCACGGACCGCTCCTACGGACGAACGCTGCACCATGCCCACCGTAGGAGCGGTCATCGGCCGCGAAAGGCGCACCTCGGTCTGCCTGAAGCACCGCAGCGCCTTTTCGCGGCCACGGACCGCTCCTACGGACGAACGCTGCACCACGCCCACCGTAGGAGCGGTCATCGGCCGCGAAGGGCGTACCGCGGTCTGCCTGAAACACCGCAGCGCCTTTTCGCGGCCACGGACCGCTCCTACGGACGAACGCTGCACCATGCCCACCGTAGGAGCGGTCATCGGCCGCGAAAGGCGCGCCGCAGTCTGCCTGAGGCACCGCAGCGCCCTTTTCGCGGCCACGGACCGCTCCTACGCGAGGGAAAACGTTAATATAGCGCCTGACCGTCATTATCCGAGGTGAACCCCATGAGTTCGTCCACACCCCATACCGCCAAGCTCGATCGCATTCTCGCCGATGCCCAGCGCGAGCGCGAAAGCGGCTACCGCGACAAGGCCCTGCGCATGTACCCGCACGTGTGCGGCCGCTGCGCCCGCGAGTTCGCCGGCAAGCGCCTGAGCGAGTTGACCGTGCACCACCGCGACCACAACCACGACAACAACCCCCAGGACGGTTCCAACTGGGAACTGCTGTGCCTGTACTGCCACGACAACGAGCACTCGCGCTACACCGACCAGCAGTACTACGCCGAAGGCTCCACCAGCAGCCCGACCATCGCCAAGGCGACCCACAACCCCTTCGCGGCCCTGGCCGGATTGATGAAAAAAGACTGAGCGAGCACGTGGCCAACAAACGGTACAGCTGCATCGGGTTGTTCAACCCCAAATCCCCGGAAAACGTCGGCTCGGTCATGCGCGCCGCCGGTTGCTACGGGGTCAACTCGGTGTTCTATACGGGCAAGCGCTACGAGCGTGCACGTGATTTCGTCACCGACACCAAGCGGGTTCACTACGACATACCACTGATCGGCATCGACGATTTGCAGAAAATCATTCCGCTGGGCTGCACCCCCGTGGCCGTCGAGCTGGTCGATGGCGCACGTCCGCTGCCCGAATACACCCATCCGGATCGCGCCATCTACATCTTCGGCCCCGAGGACGGCAGCCTCGACCAAAGCGTGCGCGACTGGTGCGAAGACACCATCTACATCCCCACCACCGGCTGCATGAACCTGGCCGCCACGGTCAACGTCGTGCTTTACGACCGCTTGGCCAAAGGCAACAACACGCGCTCCGGGCCCAAATTCAAATAAGCCGATGGAACAGCGTGAAGATTTGGCAGTCAGCTTGTTATCACTGCCCTATCAGGAGATTCACCATGAGCGACAGCAAAACCGTGGACGTCATCAAATCCGTTACCCAGCCCGACTACCATAACGTCAAGGGTTGGGAACGCGCCGGCTCGTTGCTGGTAGGCGTCGTCTCGATCGGCAAGGGTCTGCGCCGCGGCGGGATCTTCGGTCTGATCCAGGTGGCCATTGGTGGCGCAGCCCTGGCCCGCGGCTGGAGCGGTCACTGTGCAGCCAAGTCGCTGGCCGAGAAAGGCCGCAGCGATCTGGAAGAGATCCGCAACAAGATCGAACGCGCTGGCGAAGATCTGCTGAACCTGAAGAAAAATGCCGATTCGGCGACCGACACCGCTACCGTGACTGGCGAAGACCCGGCGGTAACGCCAAAGATCTGAGTGCCTCGAGCGTCAACCGCGCCCCTCTGCATGTCATGCTGCAGCGGGGCGCAGCTTTATCTGCCGAGCGACCAGCGCGACGAATCAACCCGCGCGAAAGATCAAATAGTCTTCCCAATCGTCTTCGTCGACATCCTTCTCGCTGACCATTTTGCCGGACTGCGAAATACGCTGTTTGTGCACCTGTTCGCGGTCACCGCAGACCAGATGATGCCAAAGCGGCAGGTCCTGGCCCTGGCTGACCAGGCGATAACCGCAGGTCGGTGGTAGCCATTTGAATTGGTCGGCCTGGCCCGGCGTCAGCTGGATGCAGTCCGGCACGAAAGACTTGCGCCGCGGATAGTCGCTGCACTGACAGGTCTTGAGGTCGAGCATCTTGCAGGCCACACGCGTGTAGTAGACGCTCTCGTCGTCTTCGTCCTCGAGCTTCTGCAGGCAGCACAGGCCACAACCGTCGCACAGGGATTCCCACTCGAGCGGATCAAGTTGCTCGAGCGTCTTGCGCATCCAGAAGGGTTCGACGATGGCAGCCATGTGACCGAGAGTCCTGTACGAAATTGACGGCTCAGGCGCGGGCAGTACCTGAAAGGGCCGCCAGTCTAGTGCGCCCTGCAGCGCGGGCCAAGCTCTGGCGACTGCCGGTAAGCTTCACTTGTCAGGCGCGATCGATTCGCAGTAGTTTTTACCCCCTGCCCTCCATCACCCTTCAATCAGGAATGCCATGAGCGCCAATCCCCGCATCGCCGACTATGCCATCCACGAGCAATTCATCAATCGCTGGTCGCCGCGCGCGTTCGAGCCGGTCGAAATCGAACAGGATACCCTGCTCAGCTTCTTCGAAGCCGCCCGCTGGGCCGCCTCGGCCTACAACTCGCAACCCTGGCGCTTTCTCTACGCGCGCCGCGGTACGCCGAACTGGGAGCGCTACCTGGGCCTGCTCAATGAATTCAACCGTTCCTGGGCGCAGCACTCGTCGGCCATCGTGATCATCGCCTCGAAGACCACCTTCACCGCCCCCGGCGCCACCGAAGAATCGCCGGCGTTGTGGCACACCTTCGACACCGGCTCGGCCTGGGCGCACCTTGCGCTGCAAGCCAGCATCAGCGGCTGGCACACCCATGGCATGGCCGGCTTCGATCAGGATAAAACCCGTGAAGAGCTGAAGATCCCGGCTGAATATGCCGTGCATGCGGCCGTGGCCATCGGCAAGCTGGGTGACAAGGCCACCCTGGCCGAGTACCTGCAAGGTCGCGAACTGCCCAGCCCACGCCTGCCGTTGAGCCAGCTGGTGGCCGAAGGCGATTTCACGCTGTAAGCCAACCCGTAGACCGATGGGGCGGCAGACTCTGCGCCGCCGCCCCTGACCCACTCAATACCCGCGAGCGAAATCCACTTCGCCGCGCAGCGCCTTGCCGTCCTGCCACGCCTGCAGGTTCTCGACGAACAGCTCGACCATGGCCGATGGCGAGGTTGGCGCTGCGCTGTGGCCGGTGAGCAGCAAGCCCCAGGCCGTCCAGAACGGGTGCTTGACCGGCAGCGGCTCCTGACGACAGACGTCGATCACAGCCCCAGCCAGGTGCCCTTCCTTGAGCGCTTCCACCAGATCGGCATCCACCACCGCCACGCCGCGCCCGGCATTGATGAACAGCGCCTGCGGCTTGAAGCGCTTGAACAGCGCGGCGTCGAACAGATCGTGAGTCTGCACGGTGTCGGGCAGCAAGTTGATGACGTAGTCGGCTTCTTCCACCAGACGCCCGAGCTCATCGAGCGGCGCCACCTCGATGAACGGTGACAATTCTCTCGCTGTGCTGGCTACCCCCAGCAGCGTGACGCCGAAGGGTTGCAGGAACCTCGCCACGGCCTGGCCGATCTCGCCGACGCCGACAATCAGCACGCGACGCCCGGCCAGACTGCAACCGGGGCGCGGATCCCACTTGCGCTCGACCTGGCTGACCAGCCGCGCCAGCACTTCGCGCTCATGGCCCAGCATGTAGGTCAGCATGTACTCGGCCATGACCTGGCCAAAGATGCCCACGGCGCGGGTCAGGCGATAGGCACGCGGCAGGCCTTCGCCCAATAGCGGGGTGATGCCCGCCCACGTCGACTGCGCCCATTGCGGGGTCGCGCCGGTGCGCAGCAGGTTGACGAACAGGTCCGGCTGGCCGAGCCAGACCGGGCAGTCCGCCGCCAGCCGCGCCAGCTCGGCAGGGTCGCCGCTGGTGTGTATATTCAAATGGGGAGCAGCTGCGCCGAGCAACTTGGCGTAAACGGCATAATCGTGTTCGGCGATCAGAACGCGGGTCATTGCGAGGCCTTGGTCAAGACAGCTGCGCGACCCCGTATCGGCAGGGCGGCAGCAGGCAGGTTGGTCAGATAAGGAAAGTCAGATGGGGTCGTTGCGGCGCAGCAGCTCTTCGGGAAGATGCTCGATGTACTCGTCTTCGGCAGGCGGCATCTGCAGGTGGTAACCCTGTGTTTCCAAGTGTTCGAGCACCAGGTTGATGTCTTCGCGCGCCAGGGCACGTTCCGGGCTGAGCACCAGATCGAAGGCGTGCACCGGTTTGCCGAACACGCTCAACAGGCCTTCGGGAACGCGCTCGAGCGCATCGCTCTTGAGCACATAGAGGTACATTCCGTTCTTGCACGGGCTACGGTAGATCGAACAGATACGTTTCATGGCTGGTCTCCAGCGGTGGCCAGGCTATCGAGCAGGGCCTGCCCCATGCGCTCGCGTCGCCATCCACGCAGCGAATCGGGCAAGTGATAGGGGCCGTCGGGGTAGCCTGTCTTGAGCAACGCCTCGAGGGTCTTCTTGCGCAGCATCAGCTCGGGCGCCATGTTCAGACGCTCGGCTTCACGCTGGCCAATCGCACGCAACTGCTTGAGCACGGCCGACGCTTCGATCGGCAGCGGCTCGGGCAGCACCGATGGCCACTGCTCGGGTGCAACGCTGGCCGCAGCCTTGATCAACGCCAGAATCTGCTCGCCATCCTGGCGGACGGTGCGCGGATGCATGTCTTCGATCTTGGCCAGCGTCTGCAGGTTATCCGGTTGCAGCTTGGCCAGCGGCCACAGCGACTGCTCGCGCACGATGCGGTTGCGCGGCAGGTCGCGCGCACGGGCTTCCCGTTCGCGCCACGCGCACAGTTCGCGCAGTACCGCCAGTTGCGCGCGTGACAGTTTCCAGGCCAGCTTGGCGTCACGGTACAACTCGTCGGGGTTCACTTCGCGGCGCAGCTGTGCCACCAATTCGGCGCCGTCTTCGAGGACCCAGGCGTACTTGTCCTCGGACAGCTGCGGGCGCAGCTTCTCGAACACTTCGGCCAAGTGCACGGCATCCTCGGCAGCGTAGCTGACCTGGGTGTCGGACAACGGCCGCTGCAGCCAATCCGAACGCGTCTCGCCCTTGGGCAACTCGATGCCCAGCACTTCCTGGACCAGGCGCGAATAGCCCATGGAGAAACCAAGATTGAGGTAGGCAGCGGCCAGCTGCGTGTCGAACAGCGGCGCCGGCAGGCTGCCGGTCAGGCGCAGCAGCACTTCCAGGTCTTCGCTGCAGGCGTGCAGCACCTTGATCACCGCCGGATTTTCCAGCAGTTGGGTCAGTGGCTGCCACTGGGTAATCGACAACGGATCGATGAGGAAGGCGCTGGCGCCATCGCCGATCTGCAACAGCCCTGCGATGGGGTAGAAGGTGTCGACCCGCATGAATTCGGTGTCGAGGGCAACGTACGGCAAGCTCTGCCAGTGGGCGCAATGCTCAGCCAGGCTGGCATCGTCGCGAATCCAGTGAATATCGATGGCCACAAGGCTCTCCCACGAATAATGGCGCGCAGTATATATCGGCCCTGCTTCCACGGGGACATCCATGCGTGCCTGCGGTCGTTAATCCGGCGAGCGCCCGTTGCGGGCACATGCATTGAACGATCTGCCCCCAACGGGGGGTCGAACCTAGGCATCGGGTCATTTTCCATGGCCCACCATTCTGTCCACCCCACCCAGAGGTGTCGAGATGCCGGTAAAACACAACCTGTTCGCTGATCTGAAACAGAGCAAGGAAGAAGTCGAAACCCGCGCCAAGACCGACGATCGGCTTAGCCAGCTACTGACCCAATACCATGTCAGCGATGCCGACGTGGTCAAGGCCGAAGACCGCGCCGCGCCGGACGACGAGGTCAAGAAGCTCAAGGAAAAACGCCTGCTGATCAAGGACAAGATTGTCCAGCATCTGGGCTGACCCTACCCATCGCAGCGGCGCATGCGCGCCGCCTCCCGCTGCACCGACCCTGCTTCACAGCGTTGACGATTCGCGCTTCAGGTCTGCATGACGAAAGGGCTTTGTGGCCCCGGACAGCGATGTGGCCACTTGATCGAGCCAGTGCTCGGCAGTGAATTTTGGCGCAGCCCCGGCGAGCGTGATCAGCATCAGGCCAGGCAGCAGCGTAGCCGGCCCCAGGCGCTGCAGGCTCCAACGCTCCAGTACCAGCAAGAATCCAAAGGCGGCACTCCCCCCAATCAGCGCGCCCATGATGGCCTCCGCCATCGGGTGGATCACATTGCCCACCAGCGTCGCGGCGAACCATACCCCGAAGCCGATACCCGCCAAGGCCGCCGGCCATCGCAGGTACGGGTGAACCTGCCGCGCCAGAACGCTCGCCAGCACCGGCACCATCAGGCAGGCATTCATCGCATGACCGCTGAACACGGCAATGTTCAACGACGGCAGGCCGATACCCCAGCCCTTGAACAGGATCTTGCTGGCACCCACCAGGCCATAGGCGCACAGCACCGTCAGCAACCACACCGTACAAGCCGCGCGTGAACCGGCCAACCACAACCAACCGGCAATCACCAGCGCAATTGGAAACATCACGGTGATAGCACCGTATTCCAACAACATGCATCACTCCTTCAAAATCGAACAGGCGGCGCCAGGCGTGAAGCCCGGCGCGACGTCAAAGCGTCTTGTTGAGCGTTATACGCGAGATATCATTCACCGCGATGTACTTCTTGGCATTCTTCGACACACGCATGCAACCAAACACCAGCACGTAGGCACCGGCCAGGTCTTCCAGCTCATGGATGGGGAAACGCTGGGTGAAATCGTCGACCAGCGAACCGTCGACCACCACGCTCAAGTCCTGCCGCCCGCCGGTGTTGAGCCACAAGCTCGGCGGCTGATCGCCCGACTGCGCCGCGTCGGACACCAAGCCCCAGTAACCGCGCATGCGTTCCAGCTCATCGAACTCGGCGCGGGCGAACGGCACGAAGAAATCGCGCACCTTGAACAGCCCGCTTTCCACCGAAATCAACTGCTCGGAGCGACGAAAGTCCTCACTCAGGATCAAGTTCTTCAACAGCGTGCTCAACCGACGCTGACGCGTCTGCGCCCCCTGGGCGGCATGCCCGGCACTGTGCCGGCCGACCCCGTAGACCGGCTCGGCACCCTCCTCTACCCCGTGGTGACGCAGCGGCGCACCGAAGGCAAAGTCCACCTCGATGCGCTCGCCACGATTGACCACATCATCCTGCTCCAGCGTATCACCCCGATACGACTCACTTTGCGGGCCGCCCATGTCGCAGAAGTCGGCATGCGGCCGCGCACCGAAACACGACGCCTGGCCACTGCGCGCCGCCTTGCGATAGAACCCCGGCCCCAGGCAACGCGGGCACAACAGATTGCGCCGCATGACAGCCACGCAATTGGGGCTCAGCGCCTCGAATCCGGCGATGTCGTAAACGGTGTTGTTGATGGTGCACAAGGCGACGTCCATGCAGCTCTCCGGCTCAAGCGTTTGGTAAGGGAAAGCCGAAGGTTGGCAGGGGGTGGGGTGGGACGATAGGCAAAGGGGGGATTTTCAGATTTGTCCTACAGGGTTTCTTCAGCGCAGCCTATGTATGCAAGAGACCAGGGAGCGAGCCGGTAACCGGCTCACCCTGGACGCAGGTAGGGGCTGCTGGCCCCATGGAAAAAAATTTCGCGAGACCGCTTTTCAGGCCTTGGCAATCTCTGGCGCCAGCAGCCATTCGGCACTGTCATTCCAGACGTCCATGCGCACTATCTTGCCATTGCGTACCTCGAACCGATCCAGATAACGATTACCCGAGAAACTGCGGCCATCAGCCCACTCGCCGAACAGCGTGCCGTTCGAATACACCACGGTGTGATCGCCACGATCCATCCAGTCGAAGTTACCCAAGGCCTTTTTGACCCAAGCGTAACGTGAACCGTTGAACGCAGTGATTGCCTGGGGATCGGGCATCACCCGCCCGCCGGTAAAGGTGATCTGCACATCCTCACTCATGAACGTCGCAGCGCGGACCGGATCCGGCGCCATCGAAGCTTCGAGGAAACTGCTAACAATCTGTACGTCTTCGTTCATATCGATCATTGCCATAACTCCTGAATCAAGGGAAACCCGGCAACCAAGGATGCCTCTGCCTGGTGCGGAACGCTTTATTTTGGCGCGTAAACAGGCGCTCGGATGGCTAGTTAAGCCGTTTTCAAGGATGTAACGACTGGCACCCTACTTGCTAGCAATAAATATGCAAATGCTAGCAATCAGGAGAGTAAACCATGGCCACCTGGCTTCCAAACCTGCAACGTCTGCTGTTCCCCGTGGCTGCGGCAGCCACTCTCAACCTGGCAATGGTTCTGGGCGCGCACGCGGCCGAACCGCCGATCAAAGTCGGTCTGGTAGCCGCCCTCTCGGGTCAGTCGGCCAAGTCGGGCGAAGCCTTGACCCGCGGCCTGAGCATGGCCATCAATGAGGTCAACGCCCGTGGCGGCGTGCTTGGCCGGCAGTTGGAGTTGGTGCGCCGTGACGACGAAAGCAACCCGTCCAAAGGTATGCTCGCCGCCCGCGAACTGGTCCAGCGCGAGAAAGTCACCGTGCTGTTCGGCGGCTTGGACACGCCGGTTTCTCTGGCAATCGTACCGCTGGCCAATCAGCTGAAAGTACCGTTCATGGGCATCTGGGCGGCAGGTACGAAGATCACCGAGAACGGCGCGGCAGATAACTATGTGTTCCGCGTCTCTGCCGTCGACGAGCTGGTGGACGAGGCGCTGGTGCAATACGGCGTCGCCAACGGCATGAAAAAGCCGGGAATGATCCTTATCAATAACCCATGGGGCGAATCCAACGAGGCAGGTTTCAAACGTGCCCTGGAAAAACGCAGCCTGGCTAATGCCGGTGTCGAGCGCATCCAGGACAGCGATCTGGATGTAGTTCCGCAGTTGACGCGCCTGAAAAACGCCGGTGCGGACACATTGCTGATGGTCGGCAATGTGGGTCCATCGGCGCAGGTCGTGAAGTCTCTGGACCGCATGGGCTGGGACGTCCCGGTGGTTTCCCACTGGGGGCCGGCCGGTGGTCGCTTCGGCGAACTGGCAGGCCCCAATGCGTCCAAGGTGCATTTCATCCAGACCTACGTGTTCACCGAACACAACGGCGCCAAGGGCGATGCATTGCTGGCCGCATTGAAAACAGCCTACCCGCAGATCAAGACCGTGGCCGACGTGACCCCGGCAGTCGGCATTGCCAATGCGTACGACGCGCTGCATCTCGCTGCTCAAGCCATCGAAAAGGCCGGCAAAACGGACGGCCCGGCCGTGCGCGATGGTTTCTACGCCATCACCGACTATGACGGCTTGATCAAGCACTACAAGCAGCCGTTCAGCCCATCCAAGCATGACGCCCTGGGGCCTGACGACTATATCTTCAGCCACTTCGTCAACGACCAGATCGTACCGCTCAAGCCGCAGGAGTAAGCGATGTTCACCGCCGCCATTGTTACCGGGCTTGGCCTGGGCAGCATGTATGCGTTGCTGGCGTTGGGTTTTCACCTGACCTACGTCGTATCGCGCACCGTCAACTTTGCCCAGGGCAGCGCCATGATGGTCGGTGCGGTGCTCGGCTACACGTTTTGCATCAACTGGGGCTGGCCACTGTGGGCGGGCGTGCCGCTGACACTGATCCTCTGTGCGCTGTATGGCCTGGCGATCGAGCGCTACCTGGTGCGACCTTTCCACAGCCGCGGCTCGCAGGCCTGGCTGATGGCAACGGTGGCGGGCGGAATCCTGGTGGACAACCTTGCGCTGTTTACCTTCGGCAAGGAGCCTCGACAGTTCGAAAGCGCCTTGGTGAACCTGAATGTCGAGCTGTTCGGCAGCCACATCAGTGCCCTGCAATTGCTGATTCCGCTAGCAGGCGCTGCCGTCGCCTTGGCGCTGCATCTGGTGCGGCGTTACACCCGGCTGGGCAAGGTACTCGAAGCCTGCGTGCAGAATCCGCGCGCCGCGATGTTGATGGGCATCAACGTCAATCGTGTGGTGGCCATCGCCTTTGCGTTGTCGACCGTCTTCGCGGGGGTGGCGGGCCTGCTGATTGCGCCGCTGTTCAGCGTCAACGCGGAAATGGGCATGTTGTTCGGCCTGAAAGCCTTTGCGGTAGCGATTCTGGGCGGCATCGGCAGCGCCGGCGGGGTCTTTGCCGCCGGATTGCTGTTCGGCCTGACCGAAGCATTGATCACCTTGTACTTCGGCTCGGCATTCACCCAGATATTTACCTTCGCGCTGGTCATTCTGGCGCTGGCGATTCGTCCCAACGGTCTGTTTGGCAGCCGGGCATTGGTGAAAGTATGAACAACCTCAAAACCCTGGTCGCTCCGGCGTTCATCGCCTTGCTCGCTGTGCTGTCTGGCGTCCTGGCATTCACCCTCGACAGCTACTCGCTGTTGGTTTTCACCCTCTGTGCGCTGGCGGCAGTGGTCGGTGTGGGCCTGAACATCCTGATTGGCCTGAGCGGGCAAATTTCCTTCGGACATATCGCGTTCTACGCGATTGGCGCTTATGTATCGGCCCTGCTGAGCATGGCGGGATGGTCGTTGTGGCTGGCCCTGCCGATGGCCGGTGCCGTGGCGGGTCTGATCGGCGCGCTGTTGGCGATCCCCGCGCTTCGGGTCAGCGGCCCGTATCTGGCGATGATCACCATCGCCTTCTCGTTCGTGGTGCACCACGGCTTGATCGAATGGCGGGATGTAACAGGAGGCTCAAATGGCCTGATGGGTATCCCGTTGCCGGAGTTCGCCGGCCTCGATCCGGCGATCCTGCTCGCGCTGCTGGCCGCCGCGCTGATGATCGGCGCGCTATTGTTCTATCGGCGCCTGAGCCAGAGCGGCTGGGGCAAGGCCATGCTGGCGGTGAAAACCTCGGAAATCGCCGCGCGCTCGCTGGGCTTCAACCCGGTGATAAGTAAAACCCTGGCATTCGCATTGTCGGCGGCCTTGACCGGGCTGGCAGGTGGTTTGCTTGCGCCCTTGCTGATGTTCATCAACCCGGAGTCCTTCCCCTTCTCCCAATCCATCCTGTTCGTTCTGGCCGTGATCGTGGGCGGCAGCGGTATGCTGTTCGGGCCGCTGATCGGTGCCGTGTTGATCGTGTTGGTGCCGGAACTGCTGTCGGATTTCGCCGAATACCGGTTGCTGATCTTCTCCATACTGCTGCTGATCGTACTGTGGATCGCGCCCAACGGCTTGCTCGGTGCCCTCGCCCGGCGCGTGATCAAACCCGCTCGCCTGGTGCCGCCGACGTGCATCGATCACGCACGCGTCGCCGCTCATCTGCGCAGCCGCGGCCCGTCCTCAGGGCTGCGGGTTACCGATATCGGCATCCGCTTCGGCGGCGTACAGGCTGCGCAACACGTCAGTCTGCAGGCACCCGCCGGCAGTATCACCAGCATCATCGGCCCAAACGGCGCGGGCAAAACCACGGTTCTGAACATGATCAGCGGGTTTTACGCACCGGACAGCGGCCAGATCGAATTGCAACAACCGCTGGCTGGGCTGCCTGCCTGGAAGACGGCCCGGGCCGGCATTGCCCGTACGTACCAGACCACCTTGTTGTTCGGCGAACTGTCCGTGCTCGACAACCTGCTCGTGGCGATGCAGAAGGGGCGCCTGGGCCTGCCGTTCAGCCGTGCCCTGGAAACGCAACGCAGCCTGGCGCTGGAGTTGCTGGCGCTGGTGGGCTATCGCGGCGAAGTGAACATTGCCGCCGAGGATTTGCCCCACGTAGACCGCCGCCTGGTGGAAATAGCCCGGGCGCTGGCGACTGCACCGACCGTGCTATTGCTGGACGAGCCGGCGGCAGGCCTCAGCCGTCGCGACACCGACGACCTGGCGGTACTGCTGCGCAAGCTGGCGGATTTTGGCCTCACGGTGATTCTGGTCGAGCACGACATGGCACTGGTGATGTCGGTGTCCGAGCATTTACTGGTGCTCGACGCGGGCAAGCCGATTGCGTCGGGGCCACCCTCGGAAATCCGCCAGAACCCGCAAGTGATCGCCGCGTATCTGGGCGGCACCGACTACCAAGCCACCCCCCGCGCGCAACCCTGGGCGGGTAGCCGCGACGCGCGTTTGTACGTCAAGGATCTGGTCATTGATTACGGCGCGTCCGCCGTGGTCAACAAGGTCAATCTGCTGGTGAATCCCGGCGAACTGGTGGCCATCCTCGGCGCGAACGGCGCGGGTAAATCCAGCATCCTGCAATGCCTGGCCGGCCTGCATCGCGCCAGCAGCGGCAGCATCCTGCTCGACAACGAAAACATCGAACAGACCAGTGCCAGCCTGATTGCCGCACAGGGCCTGGCGTTGGTACCCGAAGGTCGTCAGGTCTTTCCTTACCTGAGCGTGCGCGACAATCTGTTGCTGGGTGGTTACTCACGTCGCGAAGCCTTCGATACCGACGCTGAAATCGAGGCCATCCTCAAGCGCTTCCCTCGTCTGCGCGATCGCATCGACAACCCGGCCGGTCTGCTGTCCGGTGGCGAGCAACAGATGGTCGCGGTGGGTCGCGGCCTGATGGCAAAGCCGAAAATCCTTCTGCTCGATGAACCGTCGCTGGGCCTGTCACCTGCCATGATCGGCGAGCTTTACGACGCGCTGGCTGCGCTGCGCGACGAGGGTGTGACCATTCTGCTGGTAGACCAGATGGCCAACCTCGCACTGCAAGTGGCTGACCGCGCGTATGTGTTGGAAACCGGAACCATTGTGAAGTCCGGCAGCGCCGCGCAATTGCGCGACGACAAAGATCTGGCCGCGGCCTACCTGGGCGAAGGAGTCAGCGCATGAACGCTTTGCAGATCATCAATGCGCGGCTTGGCGACGATAACCACCTGACCCAGCTGCAGGTAGAGAACGGCTATTTCGTCGACGCCTGGAGTGCCGACACATACCAGTGGGACACACTCGATCTGCAGGGGCAGCTCATCATGCCCGGCCTGATCGAAACCCACATTCACCTGGACAAGGCCTGCATCATGCAGCGCTGCCACCTGCAGGAAGGCACGCTGGCCGAAGCAGTGGCCCAGACCCGAGCGGCGAAAGCGGGGTTTACCGAAGACGATGTCTATCGGCGCGGTGCTCTGGTGCTGGACAAAGCCATCGTGCAAGGCACGACACACATGCGCACCCATGTCGAGTTGGACCCGCAGATAGGCTTGACCGGCTTCCATGCCATTCGCCGCTTGCAGGCTGACTATGCCTGGGCGATCAGCCTGGAGCTGTGTGTGTTCCCGCAGGAAGGGCTGCTGAACAACCCGGGCACCGAAGCGCTGTTGTGCGAGGCACTGGAAAGTGGCGCAACAGTCCTGGGCGGGTGTCCGTACATGGACAGCGACCCGCTGGGACAGATCCAGCGCTTGTTCGAATTGGCTACACGCTACGACTGCGACCTTGACCTGCATCTGGATTTCGATTTGAACCCCGAAGGCCTGACCGTCATGGAAGTCGCACGCTGTACGCGGCTGCATGGCTGGGGCGGACGCGTGACCATCGGCCATGTGACCAAGCTGTCCGCCCTGCCCAGGGAATCACTGACGGTAATCGCCCTCGAGCTGGCCGAAGCGGGCGTACAGGTGACCTGCCTGCCCAGCACCGACCTGTTCCTGATGGGTCGCGAGGTGTTCCACAACAAGCCCCGCGGGCTGGCGCCGCTGGCTTATCTGCACGCCTGTGGCGTGACGTGTTCGGTGTCTACCAACAATATCGGCAATCCGTTTACGCCCTATGGCGATGCCTCGCTGGTGCGTCAGGCCAATCTGTTCGCCAACGTCTGTCAGATGGGTACTGTAGGGCAGCTGCTGCAATGCCTGGCTTGGGTCTCCAGCGAGTCGGCACGCCTGCTCAGGCTGAAAAATTACGGCCTGCTACCAGGCTGCCGCGCCGACTTCATCGTCTTCGACGCGCCCTCACCCGCTGCGGTGATCGCCGAGATAAGCGCCCCGGTGATGGGTTTCAAGGGTGGCAGGCAAACCTTCAGCAGACCGGCGGGGAAGTTGCTGAGGCCGTGATCGAACAGGCAACGCCTGCGCATCAGCCACGCAGCGCTTGCTTGAGGTTGAACTCCTCCAGCGCTCGCTCTTCCAGCGCCAGCTGCCCTTCCAGTTCGTCCAGGTGTTCGAGCATGACCGCCACGGCCCGTGCATTATCGCCTTGCTCCAGCGCGGTAATGATTTCCTGATGCTCATCCGACGCGCACGACGGCACGTCGTTACGCTGGTACAGCGCCACGATCAACGAGCTGCGCACCATCAGGTTGCCCAGGATATCGCTGAGCACGGTATTGCCGCTGATCTCGCCGAGCAGCAGGTGAAATTCGCTCAGCTCGCGAACGATGGCGCGGCGATCGGTATCGCTGGTGGCTTTGCGTTCGTTACTCATATGGCTGGCAATGCGTTGCCGCTGTTTGCGCATCACGGCCGGGGTAATGGCCTCGACAATGGCCCGCTCGATGGCACGACGGGCGCTGAAGATGTCCCGCGCTTCCTTCGCCGTCGGCTGGGCAACCATGGCGCCGCGATTGGCTTCGATGGTCACGACTTTCTGCATCGCCAGGCGCTGTAGCGCGACCTGCACATGATTGCGGTTGGCCTGCAAGGTTTCGACGATGTGGGCTTCGACCAACCGGGTGCCGGGCGGCAGGCGATGTTGGGCAATGGCCTTGAACAACGCATCGACGATACGCTGCACCTCGAGCTGTTTGGCAGTGACGGTACTCAACCCCATCGTTTCCTCTGTTGTCTGGAAGGCCTCATGCCTATACACGAGATGCCCCGTATCCGGCAAATGCCCGGTTCGGCCCTCAGTCTACCTGGCCAAGGGCCGTACCCTCACCTCGCGGATCATGCATGGCGCTGCGCCGACCCTGGGCATCAATGGCAATGATACCGGCATGGCCCGTCATCGGGCTCTGCGCAGCTATGATTTCCACCTCATGGCCGAGCGCCGCCAGGCCTTCGATGGTCGCGGCAGGCATATCGCCCTCGAGCTTGAGGTTGTCGGTGCTGTCGAAAAAACTGCGGCCCAACAGAAAGCGCGGAGTCGCCAGCGCCTGATCGATGGGCTGCCGATAGTCGATGAGCTGAGTCGCCAGAACCATCTGCGTCTGCGGTTGGCCATCGCCCCCCTGCGTGCCGAAGAACCAGCGCTGGCCATCGTCCGCCAGGTAACAGGACGGGTTGAGCGTGTGCGCGGGACGCTTGCCGGGAGCCCAGCCATTGACGTGCTCGGGGTTGGCGTTGAAACCCGCAGCACGGTTCTGCCATAGCACCCCGGTGTCACCCAGAATACAGCCAGAGCCGAAGTCGTGAAACAAACTCTGGATGAGGCAGGCCGTGCGGCCCTGGGCATCGGTCGCCGCCATCCACACCGTATCGGCCGGACGTCCCGGCTCGTTCCACGGCGCTGCACGCTGGTCGTCGATGGCATCGGCATACCCTTGGATGTGCCGTTCATCGAGACTGGCGGCAAAATCCCAAGGCGTGTTCAGGGGGTCGCACAACTGCGCGTTTCGGCGCAGCAGGCCTTGCTTGATGGCTTCGACCAGGTAGTGGTAGTAAAGCGCGCCGCCGTTGCCGACCCGCGCGAGTGGCTTATGCTGCAGCGCGGCCATGGCTTGCAACGTATAAAGCCCCTGGCACGGCGGTGCAACGTTATAGAGATGGCCCTGGCGGTAACGTACCGAGATCGGGGCCACCAGCGGTGCACGCGTAGCCGCCAGGTCGGCCTGGGTCAAGCCACAACCGAGCCGATCGAACGCCGCACCGAAGGCGTGGGCCAACTCGCCCTGATAGAAGTCCTCGACACCGTGCCTGGCCAGATGCCGCAAGGTATTGGCCAGCGCCGGCTGGCGCAGCGTATCGCCTGCGCGTAGCCAACGCCCATCGGTTTTGCAGACACCGTGCAGGTCCGGCAACTGCTCGATGAGTGGCTGCCGCAATGTCTGCCAAAACAGCTGCGACTGTGAAACCGGCGTGCCCGCCTCCGCCACGCTGGCGGCGTCCTGCAACAGGTCGGCCCAACCAAAATTCGAACCCCACTCATGTCGGCTGATCGTCGCCGCCGTGTGCCAGCTCGCCAGCGCACCCGCCGTGGTGGCGACCGACGATGGCCCTCTCAAACCGATGACTCCGCCGTCGGGCAAACGCTGTCCGGCCTGCCCGATCCCCACGATGGTGCGCACCTGGGTGTCGTGGATCATCCACAGGGCATCCCCGCCCAGGCCGGTCATGTGCGGGAAGACCACGGCGAGCATGGCGCTGGCTGCCAACATGGCATCAATGGCAGTGCCACCGGCTTCAAGGATCTGCATCCCAGCGGCACTGGCCTGGGCGTGAGGCGTGCAGATCACCGCACGAGAGGAGGTAGCGATCATGATTTGGGGGCCCCGGCTTTGCTAGCTATCTATAAATTTATTGTTAGCAGAGCAATATGTGTGCCGTGGTTTTTACTGGTGGCGGATGAGGCTGGGGGTACGGATAGCAGCGGGATGGATCAAGGAGCTGGCAGGCGAAGAGGGATCTTCAGATTTTCTACCAGGGTTTCTGCGATTGAAGTCATCGGGGGCACCATCTGTGCCCCCCATCCGGTCAGTGTGCCGCGTCGAACTTCGGCGTGGCCTCAATGGGCGCCCTGACCAACAAATACGGCGGCTGCCGGGTGTCGAATCCCTTACCCATCCGGCTCCACTGCCCCAGCGTCACGTACACCGAATCGGCGGTCACGAATACGCCGTCCGGCCACACCAGTCGCGGGTCGCGCAGCACCACATCGAGGCGGCCATCCGGCCAGCGACGCAGCACTTGATGATGCTCGGCATCGGTCATGTACAGACGGCCCTGAGCGTCCATGTCCATCCCGTCGACCATCACCTTCTCTCCTTCATCCTTGATCTGCTCAGCCAGTTGTCGGTCATTGAGATTGAAGTCAGCAAGGGCCGCGGTCGGCAGGCTCCACAGGTGTCGACTGGTGAGCGGCGAGTAAAACAAACGCGAGCTGTCGGGCGTCAGCGCCAGACCATCGACGCCACCATGAGGAAATGCGCTGTTCTTGCCGTCGTAGCGCATGGGCACACCGTCGAGCTGGGTGACGAAATCTTTTTGCGCCACGATGGAGGGGTGACCGGCGAGCACACGACGCTGCTTGCCGGTGGCCAGATCCACCACCACCAAAGCCGGGTCGTCGCCGAAGGATGAATCGGCGACATAAGCGATGCCTTGGCTGCCGTGGGTGAGATCGATGCGCAGGTCATTCATGTGGCTGTCTTGCCGCAAGGCATCCTTGAGCTCGATGGAGGTCACGATGCTGTTGCTGCTCAAGTCGATACCCACCACCTTCGCTGCACCCGCCGGAATGCCCTGCTTGCCTGCGCGTTTGCCATCGTCGATCAACCAGAGGCGCCCACGCTTGTCCAGGGTCATGCCATGCAGGGAAACAAGCCGCTTGGCGTCGGATAGTTCAGACGGCAGGCTGACGGCGGCGGCGGGATAGGGAACCAGCTTGCCGTTGACCAACTCGCCTAGCGTCATGCCCGCGTGATCCTCGGCATGACGCGGAAAGCCAACAAACGTGCGCCCTTCCGGGGTCACCACGATACCTGACGGGCCTGGGCCGCTGAACGTAGCCACCTCCTGGATCGAACCAATGGGAACCAGGCTGCGATCGATGGTCTCGGCATGGGCTGCGTTCACTGCCAAAGCCAACGTCGCGGCCGCAAGGGCGGTGATCGAGGCTCGCTTCAATGGGTTTTTGGTCATCCGTTCCGGGCTCCTGCGGGATGAGATGGACTGGTCTGCACTAGGCTCTGAAACCGGTTTCAGAAATGTGCGAAAGAAACCTGTACGGGCGTCGAAGGGAACATACGGCGCGACAGGTTCATGGGTATTGAAGGGAGTTGGGTAGGGAAGTTCCACTGGATGGAAGATGACGTGTGGCTGGGAATGTACTGAACGATGGTTGACGGCCGGTGCGTTACGATCGAAGTCGGGGAGTCCGAGACGATCAAATCGACGCAGCCGTCGAACCGAGGCTTGATGCTTTATTCCACTGCGTGAAATGGTGGCAAAACAATAGTTCCCGAAAATTGTACATTTCCGGGGGCTTCGTATTTAGCAATAGTGGCGGAGAGAGATAGGGATTGGAACCCTAGGTACCGGTGAAAGTGCGATGGATTTCGAATCCGCTGGACTGAAACCTTTAAAACACTTAACCTCGGCCTCAATCTCATTTGACACAAGGTTTCTCCATTTTCATTTAAACCGCTGTGAGCCGCTAGTATTTACCAGGAGCCATTTGCGGGATCATTGAGGGCTCAAAACAACCCTCAGCAAGCCCCATGAACTGGCCTAGACAGCTTAAAAAACTAAAAAACCTAGTAAACAGATCAGCAGCGCTTAAGAGTAATCTTATCTCCCGAGTTAACAGTCAATTTATAATTATTTCTAAGTCTCTTCAGCACACTCAGGCTTTTCACAGACACCGCCATAGATATAGCGGTAGTTGTCGCCGCCACTCCAAGAACACTAATTGCACCGGCAGATCCAGTGGCTAGGGCGACACTAGCAGCGGGTGTGGCGGCGCCTCCTGTGCCAAGCGTAGCGACAACACCATAAAAAACTATGCCGATAGACCCAATCGCAACGACCCATGCAACCGTTCCTGTAGCCTTAATCCGAACGGTTTTTTTTGCAAGATCTCCTTCAATTATTATGGTATCTTCATTTCGACTTACCGCATCTGCTAGCTCAGCCTCTGTCGTAACGCTCATTTTTCCTCCTTGGATTTTTTTGTATCTGCAATAACAAATCCCGCAATGATTATAAAAATAATCATTGGTGGGAAAGCAACACACAAAGCTATAGCGCCAACTAATATAAGGCCACCAAACACAACGCCGACCATCTGCCCCAATAGCGGAAGGAGTAGCTTAAATACAATCACGGCCGTGATAATTGCAGCGATTACAATAATAATCATTCCACACATCCTTGCCACTGCGTTTCGTATACTAATATGCTTTTAGGTCCTGCTCCTGCTGTATCGGCTGCTTACTCTATCTCTTTAGCCCTAAATCACTACCCTGTGTCTGCCACTCTGATCGCCAGATTTAGAGGAGACTGGGTGAGCACACTAGGATTTAATAACGAGTTGGAGAAGTGTAATGTCGGCAGGGCCAATTTTAACCTAGCAATACGGTCTTTCAATCTGTATCTAGGTCTAACCCAAACGAAGTTGATCTGCAGAAAAAAACTGCCTGGCAATTACGCCAATCAGGTGCAGATTACAAGAAATCGCCTATAAAACTGCCACTCACTTTGCCGTCATCAGCGAATAATCTTTGATACCACGGAAAATTTAACCTAGCGGAGTTACCATCCAAACCCTTGAGGGCTACCAGTAGCCTATTGGTGTGGACTGCAAAGTCGAAGTTTATTTTTCCTCCATTAATCTATCAATCCCCTGTAACCGATTCTTGCGATAGGACATAATAACCTTATCACGACCACACTATATGGAGCTTATATGAATATCCCGGATGCTACCTGAAACATCTAAAGGACAGAAACTCCCGTTGTTGGATTCGCCATGTGCAACGGTCCATTGCCGTAATAAAAGCTTTTTATCCTTTTGCATAGCAGCAACTCAGTGTAGGCTGGGTTCTACGATTTCTTGGAGAGTGGGCATGGGTGAAGCATGGAATCTGCAAGCGCTGAGGGCGCAAGTTAGGGTTCGTCACCCTGAGGCGAGCGAAGGGCTTATTCAGATTATCAATTCGCTTGGTCGATCATGCGAAATCTTTGACTATCACAAATGTCTTGCCCGCGACGCTTTCGCCGCTTTCAATCCTGAAAACGATCCACACGGATTGAAATTTGCAGAGCAAATTTTTGGATGTGAGGACGAACAACATATCATTGAGAAGGCCAAGCTGATCAGCGAAGCCAACTTGATCGCCTGCATCGCCATAACTCGCAATTCGTTCGACAGCTTTGGGCAATTGCTGAATGGACTCTTACTGCCCACCCCGCTCACAAACCATTTCTACGTCCACAGCGTCAAAGACAAACTTCCCGATGGAGACCTCAAGACTCGGCTTGATGAAGTCTTGTCATCAGATTGGTTTAGGTACGTCCACGCCTTCATGAATGAGGTGAAGCATCATCGACTGATCGTTCAGCAAGCAAAAATTTCGTTCGTAGATGAAAACAGGGGTGGAAAGATCAAAGGGTTCAGCCACAAAGGAAAAGACTATCCCGCCTGCTGGGTTCGAGAGGCGCTGGAAGGGACGGTGGAACTTCAGAATTCGCTAGGTGCATGCGGAATACTGCTCAATCGTGCGTACTTTGGTGAAGCCAACAACAAATCGGCTGTATTGAGTAGTACAACTGAAAAGCAAAAAGCCCCGTAACTCATTGAATTACAGGGCTTTCCAAATAATGGCGGAGAGATAGGGACCCTAAACTTTCTGCCAGCAACACCCATAAAACACTGACTTTCTTGGCTGAAATCCATTTATTACGTATAAATACTACGTACAAACCATCACCCAAGAGAACATCGTGGCAAACAATCTAGAACTGCAAGGCGGCGTGTATCACGTTCGCCTTGCCATCCCCAAGGACGTGCAGAATGCGGTGGCGGCAAGAAAATCCTATCTCAGTCACTGAAGACAGGTCTTCGCTCTGAAGCCATGGATCGCCGTTTACCTATTCTTTCCGAGTGGAAACAGCGAATTCAAGCCGCACGCAAAGGCAACATGCCACCTGAAGACTGGCAAGAACAGTTCGTATCCGCAATTGAGAAGGTCGACACCTTCAGAACGAACAAACGCCGCGCATTGATTGGTGAGGATGTACCACCTTTTCCGCCGTCTAAAGCAATCAAAGCAATGCAGTTAATGGTTGATAACCCTGAGTTTCTGAAAAGTATGATCTTGCTCGTAGAGAAATCTAGGGCGATGGAGAAAAATGATGGCCTGGCAGGTGCGCTAAAATCTCAAGATCTGTTCGCCCATGCGCTCAAGACGAGTCTGCCAACGCTGCATAAAACGCTGTACACGATGACGGAAGATCACCAGGCAGAGATGACTGCATTTCTAGCCGATCCTGCAAGCATCAAACCTAAGTCAGTGATCACAAAAAAAGCGTTGGCGGCATTTCGGACGTACCGACAGAGCCGTGGTGCTGACGCCAAGAACATCGCCATACAGTAAATGCGGTTGACCAGCCTGTCCGACTTTTTGGCCAAGCATCAGCGTCCCTTGGACTTCGACTCTTTTTCGGCATGGCTTGACTCATTGGGTTTGAGCACCAAAACACTTAACCAGTATCGGCTGGCTGGCAGTGTTTTCTGGAAATGGGCTATGAAACACGACAGTCACTGGCGTGAGCATTATCGGGACAAAGCCAGTCCATTTGATAATCATGATTTATCTCAAACCCGGGGCAATGCTCGGAATGATGGACAACACAAAGACTTCACACTGGCAGAACTGCCGAAGCTACATGCAGCCGCTTTGAACGACGGGCATACAGCTTTGGCGGATCTAATCCTGCTGGGTACCTATACCGGTGCAAGAATTGAAGAACTCTGCCGTTTGCACATTGAGAACGTAATCACCGTAGAAGGCGTCCAGAGCTTCGATATCGTTGAGAGCAAAACCAAAGCAGGCATTCGCGTAGTCCCGATTCAACCAGCTCTTAAAGGCGTCGTGGTAGGACTTATAGATGATTCGACAGACGGCTATCTGGTACCCACCAAAGGCCGTAACAAATACCAGATACGTTCAGATGCCTTGGGAAAGGCTTTCGGTAGATTGAAGACTGCGCAGAGTTTTGGGCCACAGCATGTATTCCACAGCATCCGTAAGACCGTCATCACTCAGCTCGTCAGAGCTGACGTTACTGGAACGTTGATTGCGGAAGTAGTAGGCCATGAAACTGGCACGGTTACGTTTGACATATACAGTCAGGGCGCTTCAGCTAAGCAAAAATTTGAAGCAATCTCAAAGCTTCCAAAAATTGCAAACTAGCCGACACAGAACAATTTACAACCCTCCAGAATCCTGTTTAGAAGAAACAGTATTTGTGGTATAACTGAGCGTTTGGCAAAATTTTTTTCTAAACGGATCTTAGGGGGTTTCTAGTAACTCCATGAGACGTCTAACACCTAGGGCATAGCAAGATCCTATAAACAATTAGATGCGCATAGAAAAGCATAATATGTTATACATATTTTGGTACTGTCTTGGTCCTGTCAGTAAAAGGTTATAAATATTTTTACAAAAAAATCACTTATTTTGTGATTTTTCAATCTGAAAGATATAAATACTAGTGTAGGAAACTCCTACATCGATCAGCGCGGGATGGGGCAACCCCCTAACACCCCGACCGCTCCGTTCAAAAGTCGGCCACCATTTCCGACGTACAATCCGAGTGACAGATTCTAAACGGCGATTATTAGGTGCTAGAGGTAGATGGTCACGCGATCATGCAGCTATACAACATTAATCCGGTAAGTGAGAATCGGATAAGTGATGCTGCCTCTGCGCCAATCTAGGAATCTAATAAAATGGACTCTCTCAGGATGGTGGCTCTGGATAAAATATACAACCACCGAAAAAGCTGGAACTCGTCATACTGGGTCCAATTTTTTTCCGTAGCTAATTGAAAACAGAGCTAATCGCCAATAGAGTTACCCTGGCGAGCTACCTGCCAAAAACAGAGATGCCATCTAGTATGAATCCGTTACTGGGACGTTCTTCAAGTCTTAGGCTGGGTTTCTTCCGTGACAGGAAAAATCCGTCTAAACCTTCTTCAAAAATTCTAGTGCCCAATTAAAGAATCGATTTGCGCGATAGCCATTCTGGCCACAGTCAAAAAATCGTGATAGCAATCCATAGAACCATCGCCGCATGCGATGCACCGAAGGCGCCAATAAACATATGAATTTCGTTCACAATAAAAACAGGAACGTTGAAACCATGAGCACGGAATATACCTTAATGATCATTTACTCGTTAACGGGCGGAATGATCATCTTCAACGTTTTTCGTTATCTTTCGATCATATAAAAAATCTGGAAATACGTTTAAATAGACAGACAGACGAATCAATTTGAATGAACATCAGTATAGCCATTTGCGAACTCATCAAGCAGTCACAACTACCAACAGACCAATTTTATCAATACAGGAAATGTAATGAACCACGTATATGTAGAACACCCTTCAGCTCGCCTTGAATCTGTTCCAATAACTTGCTACGTGCTGCTGCAAGGCAATGGCCAACCTGTCAGCAGGTTGCGATACAAAACCTTGGATGACGCTATCGATGTGCCAGGAGCCTTGGCTTCAATCCATTGGTGGCTCTTGTCCGCATTACAGACAAACGCAATCCTACCCACTGGCGTTCTGCTAAACGAGTGAACACCACTGACCTTGGCCCCATGCAATACTAACCACATACACGCAGGCACCACCAACAATCGAAAAATGTGTAGTTTTATCTAAAAATCAAACACACTAAAGTGTAACAATCACTACAATACGACAACAGTAGTAGCGTTAGCTTAATTCATCGCTGCCTGACGCTAATACACTCTCCAATTCGACCTACTAACTAGCAACTCCAGTTAGCAATAACGTGTCCATCGCACCTAAAACTGCGAGTTTAATCCAACACGAAAACTAGCTTTACAAACAAGTAAAAACTCATGTATTTTTATCAACCTCATCTAAACCTCGGAATGATAAAATGCGAACGGAAACCGAAGTATTTGACGAACTACGTCAGCTATGCAAAGAACCAGGCTATATTCATGCAATTGCATATTTTTGTTTCCGTGATTTTACAGTAACAATTGGAGAACAGCTGACGACAGATGACCTGCTACATTTGTTCGGCACAAATAGACTTATAAAAACAGAGCTGACTACGCTTTTAGGTATGATGGTACAAGGGCCGAACATCTGTAATTTCCCTGGCCCTGATCAAATGCAGATTATGATCGATCAGACGGAGAGCCTACTGAGCGAACTCCACAGTTCGCTAATGACCAACTTACGGGACGGCAGAACCAAAAATACTGAATCTGATGAGCATGGGATGGCTTGGCGTGAACCTATTTTCTATGGAGGGGAGTCCGCATATGCTTCACAGTACCGTGAACTGAGCAAGGTTCGGTACAGCCCAGATGAGGCATGGTTGCTATCGAACAAAGGTTTTACAACAGACACGGCAGTTAGGATTATCTACGCGATACAATCGATCCAAAATAGCAAATTACAAACTTGGTATACGAACGCACCGCATCAGGACCCTAACACTTTAACTCCACTCTCTTGCTTCACTGTTACACTGGATGAAATAGCTGAAAATAGCGAAATTGACATTAGACAAATAGGGTCACTATTTGACGCACTGAAAATTCAGTATGGCGGGGCAAATCCTGAGTTCAATGGCATTAGCGATTTTAATGAGTTCAATGCAAGACCTATCATTCAAATAAGCGAAGAATCTTTTGTCATATTCATGACATATTCACTATTTGAATCCATCTACGAATCACCCTATTTTTGGTTCATAAATGATAAAGCTTACAAACCTACAGGGGAAAAAAACAGAGGATTGTTTACAGAAAACTTTGCAGCATCCCGACTAGCTGAAGTATTCGGCCAAGATCATGTACATACAAATATTGAGATTTACAAAAACACAACGCGAGTTGGCGAAATAGACGTCTTAGTTGAGTACGCGGGAAGACTACTAGTACTCCAAGCCAAATCTAAAAAGTTGACGATCGCTGCACGCAAGGGGAACGCCAAGCAATTACAATCAGATTTTAAAGCTGCAATCCAAGATGCTTATGATCAAGGATTGTCATGCAGTGAGTTTTTTCTTAGCAGTGAATACACCTTTACCAAACAAGATGGATCTAAATACAGTCCGGCTCGACATATCACAAAAATCCATATCTGTACGGTAGTGGCAGAACATTATCCTGCACTTACATTCCAAGCGCGCGAGTTCCTCAAATTCAAAACCACCGACATCATCACTGAACCATTTACCATGGATGTGTTCTTGTTAGATGTGATGTGCGAGATGCTAGATTCACCATTACGTTTTCTGGACTACATGGAGCGACGCGCACGTCTTTATCATCGCATAATGGCATCGCATGAACTCACCGTTCTTTCGTATCATATGACGAGCAATTTATGGGTCGATGATAAAACCGACTTTATTCAATTGGCTGATGATGTGTCGGCAGAACTTGAAAATATCATGCTAGTTCGAAGAGACGGAGTGCCTGGAAATCGGAACTCAAATGATTCCGTAACAACATTCTCCGGAACCCCTTGGAGAATGGTCGTTGATTCGCTGACACACACGAATAACGCAGATGTATTGGCTGTTGGTTGTAGATTGCTTGGCTTATCAGGCCAATCTATTGGGCAGTTTAATCAGGCGGTTTCTGAGTTGTTACATGCTTGTGAAAAAGATGGACGACATCACGATTTTATCATGGCATTCAACTCTGACGATGGATTTGGAATAACCATACACTGTAACGACGACTCGCACGACACCGCTTGGTCACGCCTTGAATCATTTTGCATCCGAAGGAAGTACGAACAGAAAGCCACTCGTTGGTGTGGCGTATGCATATCGGCAGCGTCGGGTGAGCTGCGGTTCATTCAGCACTATAATTCGCCTTGGAGGTTTTCAAAGGAACTAGACCACCAAACAAAATTTCTCAAACCTAGTACTCGCAGCGGTCGAATCGGTAAGATGAAGTTCAGCACTCCAAAACCGGGACGTAACGATCCCTGTTCTTGTGGTAGCCGGAAGAAGTACAAGAAATGCTGCTTAACAAATTAAACCTAAACGCTCACGAAAAAAACGAGCGGGTGTGCTTGGTGTTTTTCAGACGCCAAGCTCTTGCCACTTTTTCCGGGTAACTCTTAATCGACGGCTACTCAACTCAAGATCTAGTTGATCCGAGGGCGCATCCAATTGGGTACACCCTAGTGACCGCTGGTCAGTGAATACACGAAAGCTTCCAGGGCTGTATTCAATAGGCTTGCTTTGGATAATGAATACAGTGACAACAAGCACCTCTAGACCCTAATGAATACAAGGTGCGTCAAATGTCTCAAGTCGGCTATGTGCGAGTGTCTTCAGTAGACCAGAACGTTGCTCGTCAGCTCGACGGCATAGCCCTGGATGAAATCTTCACAGACAAGGTAAGCGGCGCCACTACTGACCGTCCAGCTCTCAAAGATCTGCTTCGATTCGTGCGTAAGGGTGACACTGTCCATGTCCATAGCATCGACCGCCTCGCAAGATCTCTGGAAGACCTGCTTGCACTGGTGAAGGAATTCATTAGCAAAGGCATTGCTGTCAGGTTTCACAAGGAGCAGCTCTACTTCACGGGTGAAGCCAACCCTATGCAAGAGCTGATGCTATCCCTATTAGGCAGCGTGGCTCAGTTCGAACGCTCGATGATCAAGGAGCGCCAGCGTGAGGGTATCGCCAAAGCAAAAGAAAATGGCGTCTACAAGGGTCGTACGAAGACAATAGACGATGAGGCTATCCGTAGTGCTATGGCAGAGCCCAAGGCGAGCTTCCGTAAGGTTGCTGCTGCCCTAGGTGTGAGCTTGAGCACCGTACAACGAGCTATGAAAGCATAGGGCCTGACAGGCCCAGGAGAGCCCGCCACGTGCGGGCTTTGTCGTCTCTGGCGTCATGATATTGAACAAGGTAAGTCGCGTTTCTGAGAGTGTTGTAGGGGCTTCCAGCACTCACCAGCGGCACGGATCTTACTTCCAGATTTGTCAGGTTTCCATTGGGGCTAGGAGGCATGCGTTAAGTGGCTATGAGGATCGAAGGCCCTACGTTATTTTCTGAAGCCAGACGCAGACAACGTATCGAATTGACGACCTCCCCACGGCGGGGCGGGGGAAACCGCTGAGAATCATGTAAACCATCAACCCGCCGCAACGGCAACCCCTAGAGCTGTAGGCATAACGCGACCACCGATACGACGAGAGCTAGCGTGGAAAGAACTGTTGCCCACTTGAATTTGCTGTTTTCTTCCTCAAGACCTGCCAAAACGGAAGAGAGCAAGGGGAAATTCACGCACTTGTTGTCCGGTCCAACGACCATAGAGAAGAATGCTATTTTGCTGCCTTCGCTATTCGTATACCCATATTTTGGTTGCATATGGTAGTAGAGGCGCCCGAATACGATGTCGCCGTCGGTTTTGAGCTTGCCAGCGATCAGCTTGCAGTCAATGGGGACGTAAACCTTTGACTTGCGGTTGTTCACGGCGCCAAGCTTGAACGCTTCGAATTCGCGGTAATACGTCTTGTAGATGCTGCGTAGCACCTTGAGGTCTGAAGGTGGTTTCATGGTCAGCATCCTGATGGCATGGCGTTATGCTAGCAACCTCCAATGACCTTGGATACCGGAGTCTTCGTCTGCTTCCACGTACTGCTCCATGAACTCGACAGCAGGCTTAACCTCTTCGATCACGAAAGCCTATTTCTCGAATTCTACCGTCAGACGCAGGCTCTCTTCGTATTGCAGGCCCCGTGCACGAGCCGCCTCAACTGGGTTACTAAAGTTTGTCAAGGCCCGAGCAAAAGGCTTGGAATAGGACGGGAGCGCCCACTCTTATTCTGCAATCGGAAGCTGACCCCGCTACCCTCCCTCGCATCGAGGCACAGTGCTACTATCGAGCTTTAGCACTGGGGGCGAGCATGAGCGATATAGACGAGTCGAGTTTTCCCAAGGCCCGAAGCCTGTTGCTTGCCTACTCGGGCGTAGTGCTCGCTCTGTGGTTTTTCGGAGCCAAGCTCGAACAATTTCAGCTGATGGGGACGGCGATCCAGCTCAATGAAAGGGTGGATCAAGCATGGCTAATTCTGGCCTTGCTCAACCTGTACCTGCTGGTGAGGTACTGCCAGAGGCTGCCCCCGATGGCTTTAAGGTTCGACGCCCGTATGCACCAGCTTTATAGCGCCAGCTTATCGTGGGGTGTAATTCGTCTGAAGCATTTCGCAATGAAGAGGGCGCTGGATCAACGTTTTGCAAACGAGCCAGTACACGCTAGAGGGCTAAAAGTGGTTCGCGGTAAGGCCTACCTCACCTGTTATGACAAGATAGAAGCAGATAACGCAAAGAATGCTGGCGCTGGGGACATTCGTTTCGTTACGAGACCGTACCGCACGGAAATGAAGCTGGTGGTTGAGTACGCTGTTGACGGAAAAAGCGATCCGAGTGGTTATAACCGAACCCTTCAGCTAGGCATCTACGAACCTCCAGCTTGCGTTACCTGGCCAATCAAGGCGTTCGTGATAATCCGTGGTGCATTCGTAACGCCATGGTTTACGGATTTCGTAGCTCCCCTGCTCTTTGGAGTAAGCAGCACCCTAGTATCTGTCTACATGTACCTCAGGCTCAACCATTACCTCTGGCTCTGACGATGTTGAAGCGCATAATTCTGGCGTAGATTTTTTTTGCATGGTTCAGAACGAATAGAGAGAGACAACACATGGCGATAGGAGATGTTCTGCCCTTCTTCTTACTGATACTGACTGCCATGGGCACCTTTGCGGGCTGGATGTGGCAAAAGCATCAAGAGCGTAAGAGCGTGACCGTAGCAATTGTCGCTGAGGTGCGGGCTCTGCATCAGATAGCGATAGAACGGAATTACTTAAACGATCTGGACGAATGTGCTGTAGGGCTAGAGGCGCTACCGAAGGGCAAAAGGCCATTTCACATATTCGCCGTACCGGGGAATCAGGACTATGCACGAGTGTTCACGGCGAACCTAACGAAGCTCGGCTACCTGAAGCCCAAAGACGCGTCGTCCGTTGTACGTTTCTATCAGTACATCGAGAGCGTGCTTATAGACGTTCGAGAGGGCGGCGTGTTGCACAGCGGCTCTGATGACCCTGCTTCGTTTGCACAGGCAGCTGCGATACTACGGAAGGCGTTTGCAGAGGCTGAGACGATTTCCGCCAGATACCCCGGCTGAGCTGTTTCTGAGGGGTACAATCAAGGGGTACAATCGGAAAAGAAAAAACCCCGTAACTCATTGAATTACAGGGCTTTTCAAATAATGGCGGAGAGATAGGGATTCGAACCCTAGGTACCGGTGAAGGTACAACGGATTTCGAATCCGTCCCATTCGGCCACTCTGGCATCTCTCCAACGGCGCGAATCATACCAGCGTCTGCGCCAAACGCGAAGCCCCTGATGCAAAATAATTTGCGAATTCAGGCGCTTGCGCGTCTGCAGCGGTGTTACAGCGGCACGCCCAGGCGGTTGGCCACTTCTTCGTAGGCTTCGATGACGTCGCCCAGACCCTGGCGGAAGCGGTCCTTGTCCATTTTCTTGCGGGTGTCCTTGTCCCACAGGCGGCAGCCGTCGGGGCTGAATTCGTCGCCCAGGACGATGGAGCCGTCGCTGAACACGCCGAACTCGAGCTTGAAGTCCACCAGCAGCAGGCCGGCGTCGTCGAACAGCTTGGTCAGTACGTCGTTGACCTTGAGCGACAGCTCTTTCATTTTCGCCAGTTGCTCGGCGGTGCCCCAGCCGAAGGCTACGACGTGGGACTCGTTGATGAAGGGGTCACCCTTGGCGTCGTCCTTGAGGAACAGCTCGAAGGTGTACGGGTTCAGCTTCATGCCTTCTTCGACGCCCAGGCGCTTGACCAGGCTACCGGCAGCGTAGTTGCGCACCACGCATTCGACCGGGATCATGTCGAGCTTCTTGACCAGCACTTCGTTGTCGGCCAGCAGCTTGTCGAATTGGGTCGGGATGCCGGCGGCTTCCAGTTTCTGCATGATGAAGGCGTTGAACTTGTTGTTCACCATGCCCTTGCGGTCGAGCTGTTCGATGCGCTTGCCGTCGAACGCCGAGGTGTCGTTGCGAAACAGCAGGATCAAGCGGTCGGCGTCGTCGGTCTTGTACACCGACTTGGCTTTGCCGCGGTAGAGTTCTTCACGTTTTTCCATGATGGGCTCCGCTTGCTAAAAGTATGGGCTAGGCGCCCCTTTGGGACGCTAGGCGATGTGGCGCCAGTCGAGCCCTGAATCTTGGTCGGCCAGTTGCAGCCAGTCCGCGTCGCACCCCAGGGTGTCGACGAAGCATTGCCGGGCCAGCTGCGGCAGGTTGTTCTTGCTGCTCAGGTGGGCCAGCACCAGGTGTTGCAGGTTCTGCCAGCCCAACTGTGCCACCAGGCCGGCAGCCTGATGATTGTTCAAATGGCCCCAGTCACCGCCGACGCGCTGCTTGAGAAAATAAGGGTAGTGCCCACGGGCAAGCATGTCGCGGCAGTGGTTGCTTTCGATCATCAGGGCATCGAGGCCCTGGTAGTGGTCACGCACCCTGGCGCAGTGGGAGCCCAGGTCGGTCAGCAGGCCGAAGCGCCGCTTGCCGTCGCTGAACACGTACTGGGTAGGCTCCAGGGCGTCGTGGGCCACGGCAACCACTTCGATACGCAACGCACCGATTTCCAGCACGTCGCCGCAGCGCACATGGGTGCGTACCGGTACAGGCTTGCGCAGGCCGCGCTCGGTGCCGAGGCTCATGTAGACAGGCACGCCATGGCGGCGCGCCAGCAGCTCCACGCCATGCACGTGGTCGGCATGTTCGTGGGTCACCAGCACGGCGCTCAATTGCGCGGCGCTCAGGCCCAGGCGGGCCAGCCGACGTTCGGTTTCGCGCAGGGAGAAACCGCAATCGACCAGCACATGGGTGTCTTCGCTGCTGATCAGCGTGCCATTCCCTTGGCTACCGCTGCCGAGAACGGCAAAACGCATCGCTTAACCCAGGTTGTCTTGAATCACACCCAACACACGGCGGGCAACATCTGCCGGGGCCACGGTGTTGATGTTCTTCTCGACGGTGACCTGGACGCTGTCGCCCACCTTGCTCAGGCGCACCTGGTAACGCTCGGCGCGGGCTTCGAGTTCTTCCTTGCTCGGCGCATTGCCGAACACGCGGCTGAAGAAGCCCGGCTTGTCGTCGGCGCGCTGGGCGGATTCGGCAACGTTGATGTAGTACAGGCCCAGGCTGCGGTTGATGTCTTCGATGCGCCACTGGCCCTGCTCCAGGGCACGGCCCACGCTGGACCAGGCACGGTCCAGATCGGCGCCGACGTTGAGCACCGGGTTGCCGCTGCCGTCTTCGCTCATGGCTACACGGCTGGGCGCGTCGAAATCACGTGCGGCGACCAGGGACACCGAGCCACCGCGTTCCGAGTCGCGGGTCATGCTGGCGAGCATCTGGTCGACCAGGATCGAGTCCAGGCCGGTGTTCACCGAGCGCGCCGGGAAATCGGGCTCGGTGCTGCTGCCGGCCGGGCGCTCGACGCTGACCACGTAGATTTCGCTGCTGTTGCGCTGCACGCCGGGTTCGATGCGCACGCGCACACGGGTTTCGCTTCCACTGGAGGTGGTGGCACCGCTCAGGCGCTGTGCCATAGAGGCGGAGAGCTCGTCGAAGCGCTGCCAGGTGGTGGTGAATTCACCGGTTTGCGGACGGTCTTCGGCGATGCGGAAACCGTTGTCCTCGAAGAACTGGTGAGCGATCGGCCAGACTTCGGCAGGCGCACGCTGGGCCATGATCCAGCGGTTTTCACCGCTGCGCTGCAGCGAGAAATCACTGGCCTGCGCAGCTACCTGCAAGGGCAGTGGGCGCGGCACTTCGAATTCGGAAGCCTTGGCGTTATCGTCGGCGACGTTGCGCGGGATCGGCAGCAGCGGATCCAGACGCTTGTCGGTTTGCACGCCGGGCGGCAGTTGCATCGGGGCGGTTTGGGTCGCCTCGAGGTAATCATTGCCACGATCGCGGAAGTAACCGTTTTCGCCCCAGAGCCACCCGCAACCGCTGGTGCTCGAAATGACCAAGGCAAGGGCAGAAAGGCCAGCCAATCGCTTCATGCGTCTTACTTCCTCAATTAAACCAGGACGCCGGACTGGCGCAGGGCCTGCCGCAGCGGTTCATGACAGGTGGCGCTCAACCAGGTGAGCGGCAGGCGAATGCCTTCGGGCATCAAGCCCATTTCATGCAACGCCCATTTGACCGGAATCGGGTTGGCTTCCAGGAACAGGTTCTTGTGCAGCGGCATCAGCTTGTCGTTGATGGCGCGGGCCAGTTCGGCCTCGCCCTTCAACGCCGCATTGCACAGGTCGGCCATGGCGCGCGGGGCGACGTTGGCGGTGACCGAAATATTGCCCTTGCCACCCAGCAGGATGAGCTCGACCGCAGTGGGATCATCGCCGGACAGCACCAGGAAGTCGCTGTCGACACGCCTGATGATGTCCTTGGCACGGGCCAGGTCGCCGGTGGCTTCCTTGATGCCGATGATGTTCGGCACGCTGGACAGGCGCACGACGGTGTCGGCCAGCATGTCGCAGGCAGTGCGGCCGGGAACGTTGTAGAGGATCTGCGGAATGTCGACGGCTTCGGCGATGTGCTTGAAGTGCTGGTACAGGCCTTCCTGGGTCGGCTTGTTGTAGTACGGCGTGACCAGCAGGCAGGCATCGGCGCCGGCCTTCTTGGCATTGCGGGTCAGCTCGACGGCCTCGCGGGTGGAATTGGCGCCGGTGCCGGCGATGACCGGGATACGCCCGTTCACCTGCTTGACCACGTGCTCGATGACCTTGATGTGCTCTTCGTAGTCGAGCGTCGCCGATTCGCCGGTGGTGCCGACCGCGACGATGGCATGGGTGCCCTCCTGCAGATGGAAGTCCACCAGTTTGCTCAGGCTGTCCCAGTCCAGACGCCCTTGGGCGTCCATGGGTGTGACCAGTGCCACCATACTGCCCGCAATCATGCAACCGCTCCTGCCGGAAAAAGAGAGCGGTAATGGTACTGGCGCTATCCACCTTGCACAAGCGAAGTACCACGCCGCGAGCATTCCCCTTGGCGCCGGTTTTCTATACCCTTTCAGACTTTGATCGGCAGGGGTTGCCTTTCTTGCCTGGTCATCGCCTGCCGTAACGGCGCTTCGAACCCCGTCCCTGAGCCTTGCCACCTGGCTTTACCCCGTATTTGCGGGCGTTGCCGGGCGGTCGGCAGGGGTACGCACGAGGTACGGCGCAGGCCTTGAACCAGTCATCCGGCCCCTTGACGCCGCCGACCGCTCATCGCTTTAGGAATGCTGCATGTCCACCCCCACAGTTCGCGAACAATTCCTCGTCATCAGCGCCCTGGGCCGCAATCCCATGGAACTGACCAATGTACTGTGCCGCGCGGCCCACGACGCCCGCTGCTCGGTGTCCACCTCGCGCCTGACCCGCCACGGCGAATACAGCGCCCTGGTGCTGCAGGTAGCAGGCAACTGGGACGCCCTGGCGCGCCTGGAAACCAGCCTGGCTTCGCTGGCCAAGAAACACGACTTCACGGTCAGCCTGGTGCGCAGCGCCACCCTCGACAGCCGCCCGCAAGCGCTGCCTTACGTGGCCTACGTCAGTTCGGCGTACCGCTCGGACATCATCAACGAGCTGTGCCAGTTCTTCATCGACCACAACGTCGAGCTGGAGAACCTGACCTGCGACACCTACCAGGCGCCGCAGACCGGTGGCACCATGCTCAATGCCACGTTTACCGTGACACTGCCCGCCGGCGTGCAGATCAGCTGGTTGCGCGACCAGTTCCTGGACTTCGCCGATGCCTTGAACCTGGATGCGCTGATCGAACCCTGGCGCCCACAGAACCCCATGTAAGGACTGACCGATGGCTGTCGCTCTCAATGAACCTGTAGCCGATTTCCAAGCCCAGGCCACCAGCGGCCAGACCGTCCGCCTGAGCGAGCTCAAGGGTCGCCAGGTGGTGGTCTACTTCTACCCCAAGGACAGCACGCCGGGCTGCACCACCCAGGGTCAGGATTTCCGTGACCTGCTCGAGCAGTTCAAGGCCGCCGACACCGAGGTATTCGGGGTGTCGCGCGACGGGCTCAAGTCCCACGAGAATTTCAAGGCCAAGCAGGGCTTCACCTTCGAGCTGATCAGCGATCAGGACGAGGCGTTGTGCCAGCTGTTCGACGTGATCAAGTTGAAGAAGCTGTATGGCAAGGAATACCTGGGCGTGGATCGCAGCACCTTCCTGATCGACCGGGACGGTGTGTTGCGCCAGGAATGGCGTGGCGTGAAGGTGCCGGGGCATGTGCAGAGCGTGCTGGGGGCGGCACAGGCGTTGAGCAAGGGTTGAGAGGGGGTTGGATTTTTCGCGGCTACTGACCGCTCCTGCGACGATCGTGTGTAGGAGCGGTCAGCGGCCGCGAAGGCCGCGCCGCGGTTTCAGAGCATCGGCGCCACGGTGGGCTCCTGGCGCGGCCAGGCATCGAGCACGGCCTTGAACAAGGTTGCCAGGGGGATGGCGAAGAAGATTCCCCAGAACCCCCACAGCCCGCCGAACAGCAACACCGCGCAGATGATCGCCACCGGGTGCAGGTTCACCGCCTCGGAGAACAGCAGCGGCACCAGCACGTTGCCGTCCAGGGTCTGGATGATGCCGTACACCACCATCAGGTAGATGAACTGGTCGCCCCAACCCCACTGGAACAGTGCGATCAAGGTCACCGGTACGGTCACCACCACGGCGCCCACATAGGGCACCACTACCGACACGCCTACCAGCAGGGCCAACAGCGCCGCGTAGTTCAAGCCCAGCGCAACGAACGCGATGTAGGTCACCACCCCGCAGATGAAGATCTCGATGACCTTGCCACGGATGTAATTGGCGATCTGCCGGTTCATCTCCTGCGCCACCCGAGTCAGCAGCGCCCGCTCGCGCGGCAGGTAACCGCTGACCCAGCGGCCGATCATCACCCGGTCCTTGAGAAAGAAGAACACCAGGATCGGCACCAGCACGAAATAGATCATGATGTTCACCAGCAGTGGCAGGCTGGACAGGGAAAAGGTCAGTGCCCACTGGCCGAACTTGCCGATCTCGCCGCGCGCCGCTTCGATGGCCTGCAGCACCTGTTCGTCGCTGACCAGGTGCGGATAGCGTTCGGGCAGCAGCAACAGCAGTGACTGCCACTTGCCCAGCATGCCGGGCAACTCGTTGAACAGCGTGATCAACTGGTGCCAGAGCAGCGGCACGAGCACCAGCATGAACAGCGCCAGCGCACCCATGAACAGCGCGAACACCGCTCCCACGGCCACGCCCGAAGGCACCCGCAAGCGTTCCAGGAAATTGACCAGGCCCTGCATGAGAAACGCCAGCACCATCCCTGCCAGCACAGGCGCCAGCATGCCGCCCAGGGTCAGTACGGCGGTGAACGCCAGCACCAGCAGCACCGCCAGGACGACGGCCTCTTCGTCGGAGAAGTACCGCTGGATCCAGTTGCGTAACACTTTGAACATTGAAATTCCCTTGAATGGCCCAGCTACCGAAGGTGGTGGCTCAGGCCTTGCGCAACCAATACGAGTAGACCCCGTCCAGCGCCTGTTCATGTAACAGCGCGTGACCTGCCAACGTGGCGAACGAGCGGAAGTCGCGCTGCGAGCCGGCGTCCGTGGCGATCACCTTCAATACCGTGCCACTGGCCATCCGGTTCAGTTCCAGCTTGGCCTTGAGCAGTGGCAACGGGCAATTAAGACCGCTGGTGTCCAGCTCGGCGTCACATTCAGGCGCATCGCTCATCGATATCTTCTCCAACCAAAGAAAGCCGTGATGCCGCCTCGATCGCGGCAGCCAGCGGCGCGACAGGATAACCCAAGGCCGGCGCCTCTGGTGGTCGTCGGATGGGGCGGCTACAGTAGGGCCTTTCATCTGCCGAGCTCAGTGCATGCCCTTTCTGCGCCCTACCCTGCTGACACTTGCCTGCCTGCTGGCGCTGCCGGGCCACGCCAGCGATCTGCCGTCACTTGGCGACGCCAGTTCCGCGATCGTCTCGCCCCAGCAGGAGCATCAGTTGGGTCGTGCCTGGCTGAGCCTGCTGCGCGGTCAGGTCAAACAGCTCAATGACCCACAGCTCAAGGATTTCGTCGAAACCAGCGTGTATCGGCTCTCTGAAACCAGCCAGCTGAACGACCGGCGCCTGGAGTTCATCCTGATCGACAGCAAAGAGCTCAATGCCTTCGCTGCGCCAGGGGGCATCGTCGGGGTCAATGGCGGGTTGTTCTTCAATGCCGAAACCGAGGGTGAGTACATCGGTGTGCTGGCCCACGAACTGGCGCACTTGTCGCAACGCCACTTCGCGCGCGGGGTCGAGGCGCAGCAGCGCATGCAACTGCCGATGATGGCGGCGCTGCTGGCTGGCATCGTGATCGCCGCGTCCGGTGCCGGTGACGCCGGCATTGCGGCAATCGCCGGCAGCCAGGCTGCGGCGATCCAGGAACAGCGACGCTTCTCCCGGCAGAACGAGCAGGAGGCGGACCGCATCGGCATCATCAACATGGAAAAGGCCGGCTACGACCCGCGCAACATGCCGACCATGTTCGAACGCCTGATGCGCCAGTACCGTTTCGATGCACGGCCGCCGGAATTCCTCCTGACTCACCCGGTCAGCGAATCGCGTATCGCCGACACGCGCAACCGCGCCGAACAGGCCGCCAAAGGGGGCAAGGAAGACAGCCTGTGGTACCAACTGATGCGCGCGCGGGTTCAGCTGTACTACGAGGAAACCCCAGGGCTGGCAGCCAAGCGCTTCCGCGCGCAACTGGATGAAAACCCCAATGCGCTCCCCGCGCGCTATGGCTTGGCGCTGGCTCAGGTCAAGGCTGGCCAACTCAACGAAGCGCGGGAGAACCTCAAGCAGCTGCTCGGCAAACAGCCGGACGACATCACCTTCAACCTGGCGCAGGTCGATCTGGACATCACCAACAACCGCATTCCCGATGCCCAGCAGCGCATCGATCGGCTGGTGACGCAGTATCCCGGCAACTACCCGATCAACCAGAAGCGGGTCGACGTGCTGCTCAAGCAGAACCGCATGGCGGATGCCGAAAAAGGCCTGGAAAACCTGCTCAAGAGCCGCTCGGACGACCCGGACGTGTGGTACCTGGTGGCCGAAACGCGCGGACAGAATGGCAACATCGTTGGGCTGCATCAGGCACGCGCCGAGTTCTTCGCCCTGGTCGGCGAGTTCGACCAGGCCATCCAGCAACTCGATCTGGCCAAGCGCCGGGCCGCCGACAACTTCCAGCTCGCCTCGCGAATCGATGCACGGCAACGCGAGTTGATCGAGCAGGATCGGCTGGTCAAGGAAATGCTGCGCTGAGGCCGCGGCGGGCCGAATCGGAGCCGCACGGTCGATCGGAATGAACCGACGTATCAGACACATTGATTTTCACATTTTTTTCACGCAACTGCTCTAGCGTCTAGACTTGCTCCAGGTGCGATGAATTTTCCGTGACCGGTGTGAATATCTATGGGCGTTTTGTGGCAAACCGAACCTGACAAGACTGCAACCCCCGCTGTCAGTCCTGACCCGTCTCCATTGCCAGATAGCCCACGTCAACGTCACCTGTGGTGGCGTCTGTTCTGGTTGCTGGTGGTGATCACTGTCGCGGCACTGGCGTATGCGATGTACGCGGAAATGCGGACGTCGCGACTGCAGGCGCGCGAATTCAGCCGTTGGGCGGCGTCGCTGACCTACGAGCTGCAGCCGGGGCCAAGCGAAGCTATCGTCTATCCAGGCGAGGGCCCGTTCGACAAACGCCTGGGCTACAGCGCCCTGGGCGATTTCATTCCACGCCTGCTCAAGCGCAATTACGTGGTCGAACGACAGACCCATTTCTCGCCGGCGCTGATGCGTTACGCCGGGCACGACCTGTTCGTGCCCTATCAGGAAAAACCCCAAGCCGGGCTGGTGATCACCGATTGCCGGGGCGACCCGTTGTACCTGTATCGCTACCCCCAGCAGCTCTACACCGAGTTCGCCCAGATTCCGCCAGTCATGGTCAACAGCCTGCTGTTCGTCGAGAACCGCGGCCTGCTCGACAGCCCCGAACCCCTGCTCAACCCTGCCGTGGATTGGCCGCGCTTTGCCAAGGCGGCCTGGTCGCAGGTGGCCAAGATGTTCGCCCTCCCCGGGCAGTCGGCCGGTGGCAGCACCCTGGCCACGCAATTGGAGAAGTATCGACACTCGCCCGACGGCCTGACCGGTTCCGGGCCGGAGAAGATTCGCCAGATGATCTCGGCCAGCGTGCGTGCCTATCAGGACGGTCCGCAGACCCTGGAGGCGCGCCAGCGCGTCGTGCGCGACTACCTCAACAGCGTGCCGCTGTCGGCCGTGCCCGGCCATGGTGAAGTGCACGGCATGGCCGAAGGCTTGCGGGTCTGGTATGGCGCCGATTTCGAGCAGGTCAACCGCGCCCTCGCCAGCACCACCACCGACCCCGCCAGCGAAGCCGCGCGTGGGCTCGCCCTGCGCCAGGTACTGTCGCTGATGATCGCCCAGCGCCGTCCTTCGTACTTCCTCAACAAGGGCCATGACGACCTCGCCGAGCTGACCGACAGCCATATTCGCCTGCTGACCGCCAACGGTATCGTTGACCCGACCCTGGCCACCGCAGCCCTGGCCAGCCAGGTCATGTACCGCGATTGGGTGCAGGAGCCTACCTGGCAACCCAACGAGTCGAACAAGGGCATCAGCGTGGCGCGCAACCGCCTCTCGTCCATGCTTGACCGACCGTTGTACGACCTGGACCGGCTGGACCTCTCGGCCACCACCACCCTGCATGCCGATCTGCAGAAACAGGCCAGTGATTATCTGCGCCACCTTGCCGACCCGGCCTTCGCCCAGCAAATCGGCCTGATCGGCGAGCGCCTGCTGACCTCGGCCAGCACCCGAGAGGTCAGCTACAGCTTCACTCTGTTCGAACGGACGGCCGACGGCTCGCGGGTACGAGTGCAGACCGACAACACCGACCAGCCCTTCGACATCAACGAAGGCAGCAAGCTGGAGCTGGGGTCGACGGCCAAGATGCGCGTGCTCACCACCTACCTCGAGATCATTCACGAACTGCATGAGCGCTATGCCGGGCAGACACCCGCGCAACTGCGCCAGGTGAAGATCGAAGAAGCCGATCGGCTGTCGCGCTGGGTGCTCGACTACATGATCCAGAACCCCGGCGCGGATGCGCGGGCATTGCTCGGCGCCGCCCTGGAGCGCAAGTACTCGGCAAGCCCTGCCGAGAGTTTCTTCACCGGCGGCGGGATCCACACTTTCGGCAACTTTCGCCGCGAGGACAACGGCCGTATTCCCACGCTCAAGGAAGCGCTGCAGGAGTCCATCAACCTGCCCTTCATCCGCCTGATGCGCGACCTGGTGCGCTACAGCACCTACTCCGCGCCAAGCAACAGCGGGCAGTTGCTCAGGGACGACGACGATCCGCGTCGCCAGGAATACCTGGCACGCTTCGCCGATCGCGAAGGCACGGAGTTCCTCCAGCGCTTCTGGAAGAAGTACCAGCGCAAGACCACCGAGCAGCGCCTGGAAACCTTCCTCGACGGCATGCGCCCTACCCCGCAGCGGCTGGCGGCCGTGCATCGCTACCTGTACCCCAATGCGCCCCAGGCGCAATTCGATCGCTTCGTGCGCGAGCACAGCAAAAGCGACAACGTCACCGACAAGCGCCTGAACGAGATGTACACCGGCTATGGCCCGGGCCGCTACAACCTGCCGGATCAGGGCTACATCGCGCGCGTCCACCCGCTGGACCTGTGGCTGCTGGGCTACCTGCTCAATCATCCGGACGCCAAGTTCGGCGAGGCGGGCGCGGCCAGTCGGTTCGAACGGCAGGAGGTTTACAGCTGGTTGTTCAACAGTCGCCACAAGCGCGCCCGCGACAACCGTATTCGCACCATGCTCGAGATCGAAGCGTTTACCGATATCCATCAGCGCTGGCAGCGCGTGGGTTATCCGTTCGATCATCTGGTGCCATCGCTGGCGACCGCCATCGGCAGCTCGGGTGACCGCCCTGCGGCCTTGGCCGAGCTGATCGGCATCATTCAGAACGATGGCATCAAGCTGCCTACCGTACGCATCGACACCCTGCATTTTGCTGCCGACACCCCCTACGACACGCGAGTGATCAGCGATCCGGACCGCGGCAAGCGAGTTCTGCCCGCCGAGGTCGCGGCGGCCATGCGCGAGGCGCTGTCGCAGGTGGTGGACGCCGGCACCGCGCGGCGGGTATCGGGCAGCTTCAAGACCGATGACGGCACGGCGCTGGTGATGGGCGGCAAGACCGGCACCGGTGACAACCGCATTTCCAACTTCGGTGCCGGTGGCCGGGTGATCAGCTCGAAGGCCATCAACCGTACAGCCACGTTCGTGTTCTTCATCGGCGAGAACCACTTCGGCACCCTGACCGCATTCGTGCCGGGCAAGGCGGCGGAGGGCTTTCGCTTCACTTCGGCGCTTCCGGTGCAGGTGCTCAAGGGCATGGCTCCGATTCTCACTCCCTACCTGCAGCCGGGTGCACACACCCAGTGCAGTGCGCCCTTGCAGGCTGCACGTTGAATGGCAGGGCGCGCGGCGCGCGGCGAACGAATTCATTCACGGGCGCCTGGCGGCGTAATAAGCTATATCGATAGCCCCCTATCGGACCAGGAGTCCCGCAATGAAGGCAGACAACCCATTCGGTATTCATCGTGTCATGCACGAGATCAAACGTCGCCGCCTGCAGGTGTTGCGTGTTGTGCAGCTCACCCCACGCATGCGCCGCATCACCCTCGGCGGCCCCGAGCTGGCCGGTTTCGTGAGCGAAGGCTGCGATGACCACATCAAGCTGATGTTCGCCACCACCCCGGAGCAGCAAGCGGCGCTCGACACCATGGTGCTGGGGGCACCGACGCCGGACGAAGCCAAGCCCGACATGCGCGACTACACCCCACGGCGCATCGACCTTGCAGCCGGCGAGCTGGACATCGACTTCGTCCTGCACGGCGACGGCCCCGCCGCAACCTGGGCGGCCCAGGCCGAGCCAGGTCAGTTCCTGCATATCGGCGGCCCACGCAGCTCGATGCATGTACCGGATGTGTTCGACGCCTACCTGCTGATCGGCGACGAAACGGCGATCCCAGCCATGGCGCGCCGTCTGGAAGAACTGTCGGCCAACCGTCGCGCGCTGCTGGTGGTCGAGGTGGAGAACGCCGACGAGCAGCAGCCGTTCGACAGCGCGGCGGCATTCGAGGTGATCTGGGTCGACCGGCACCAGGGCGACCTGCTGCAGACGGTCAGCGACCTGCGCCTGCCCGAAGGCGTGGTCTATGGCTGGATCGCGACCGAGGCGGGGCTCTCGCGCAAGTTGCGGCGCGTATTGCTCGACCAGCATGGGCTGAGCGAAGAGCAGATCAAGGCCGCCGGCTACTGGCGGCTCGAAGGTGACGACGGCGAGTGATGCTGGCGCCGGGTCGGTGCACGGGGTCGCCTAGCGCGCGCCCCGACGCCCCCACCAGCGGTCTACGGCCAACACCAGCACCGAGCAGCCAAGGAAGGCCATCAATACGCCCAGTGCATTCAACCAGACCTGCCCCATGCCCAGCTTCGAAACGTCCAGGAACGGATAAGGGTAGACGCCGATGCTCTGTCCACGCAGCAACAGGTAGGCGAAATACACCAGTGGATAGATCGCCCACGCCGGTACGTGCCACAAGCGCAACGTACCTTTGGGCACGCAGAGTGCCCAATACAGCACGAAAGCGACCGGCAGCACATCGTGCAGCAACTCGTTGGCCAGCCATTGCCAACCCTGGGGCTGCCACAGGTTGCGCAGCAACAGGCTGTAGGCCACGCCGACCACAACGATACTGACCATGACCCCACTGCTCACCGCGGGCCGCAGGCAGATACGCCGCCATTTCGAGTCGCACGTCGACACGTGAGCGGTCAACACGCCAGCCACTGCCGTATTGGTAAGAATGGTGAAGAAGCTGAAGAAATGCACCAGCCCACCCAGCAGGCTCGCTTCGATCTGCCAGCGCGACCACAGCACCAGATACAGCTGCAGGGCCAGAGCAAACCAGGTGGCGGCCGCCGCCAGCGCAACCAACCGGCGTTCGCCAGGGATCAACGCTTGCCGCGCTGCAGTTGCACATAGAGCCGTTCGACTTTTTCCCGCGCCCAGGGCGTCTTGCGCAGGAAGGTCAGGCTCGACTTGATGCTCGGGTCGCTCTTGAAGCAGCGGATGTCGATCCGCTGCGCCAGCCCTTCCCATTGGTAATGCGCCACGAGCGCAATGAGGATCTGCTCCAGCGTTACGCCGTGCAGGGGGTTGTGTGTAGGCTCATGCATGCCAGGCTCCAGAAACGGCGGGGCAGAAGGTGCGCACCTTAACCAACGGGCACGGCGGCGCAAAGCTTTTATTGGGCGCTCGCCGTGGGGCGCAAAAGCTATCGAAGCGGGCGCTGCGCGTGCCCGCACCCTGCGGCAAGCCGCCGCACTGTTGCAGTTTCGGCAACTGACCCTCTTTCAAACCCGGCTTTAAAAGCATGGCCTCGAGCTATATCCTTCCGCCGCAACAAACTGAAACGTTTCACTTTTGAAAAATAACGAAGCGCTTCTCGAACAGCTTCGGACCCACCAGAAGAACTCTCTGCCAATGCCTCTTACTGCCCCCTCACGCCCCATGGCGTTTTTGCCGTTCACTGCCCTGCTCGCGTTGAGTGCCCTGGGCACCAGCCAGAGCGCTGTTGCCCTGCCCGCTTTCGATTCGCAGTCTCCGTTCATGTTCGGCGACTGGAACGGCACCCGCGGTGATCTTTCCGCCAAGGGTTACGACTTCAAGCTCGACTACACCGGCGAAGTCGGCAGCAACCTGCACGGCGGTTACAACCACGACCATGCCACGCGCTACAGCGACCAGTTTGCATTGGGTGTGCACATGGACCTGGAGAAGATCCTCGGTTGGCACGACGCCGAGTTCCAGCTCACCCTGACCGACCGTAACGGCGACAACATCAGCAACGACCGGATCAACGATCCGCGTGTCGGCGGTTTTACATCGGCGCAGGAAGTCTGGGGTCGCGGCAACATCACGCGGATCACCCAGCTGTGGTACCAGCAGAAGTTCTTCGACCAGCGCCTGGACATCAAGGCCGGTCGCTTCGGTGAAGGCGAAGAATTCAACAGCTTCCCGTGCGACTTCCAGAACCTGGCGTTCTGTGGCTCACAGGTGGGCAACTGGGTCGGCAGCGTCTGGTACAACTGGCCGGTGAGCCAGTGGGCATTGCGCATCAAATACAACATCACGCCGCAGTTGTATGCCCAGGTCGGCATTTTCGAGCAGAACCCCTCGAACCTGGAGAACGACAACGGCTTCAAGCTCAGCGGCAGCGGTACCGAAGGCGCCATGCTGCCGGTCGAGCTGATCTGGAAGCCGACGTTCGGCGGGCTGCCGGGCGAGTACCGTGCCGGCTACTACTACAGCACCGCAGACGCCGACGACGTCTACAAGGATCGCAGCGGTCAGCCTGCTGCCATCACCGGCCAGGATTACCGCAGTGCTTCCAGCCGCCACGGTTTCTGGCTGGGTGCCCAGCAACAGCTGACCCGTGTCGCCAGCGACAACTCGCGGGGCCTGAGCGTGTTCGCCAACGCCACCCTGCATGACAAGAAAACCAACGCCATCGACAACTACGTCCAGGCCGGCGTCGTCTACAAGGGTCTGTTCGATGCGCGGGCGCGCGACGACATCGGTTTCGCCGTGGCCAGGGTCCACGTCAACCCGGCGTATCGCAAGAATGCCGAGTGGCACAACCGTACCCTCGCGCTCAGCGATTACAACGATGCCGCGTACCTGCCGATCCAGGACACCGAGTACAGCGCCGAGCTCTATTACGGGGTTCACATGGCCAACTGGCTGGTGCTGCGACCGAACCTGCAGTACATCCGCCACCCGGGCGGCGTCAGCCACATCGACGACGCATTGATTGGCGGCTTGAAGATTCAAGCATCGTTCTGAAACTAAACGGCGCTGAAATACCCTTACACACACGAGCTCAGAAAAACTTGAACTCTGCTGAACCATTTGAACATGACGGAGAAAACTCACTATGAGCACTGACGGTGCTTTGCGTCGGTCGCGCCTGCTGCCCAAACTTCTGGGTATCGTGATGCTGCTGATGGGTCTGGCCTTGCTGGCCGGCGGTATCAAACTGGCCACCCTGGGTGGCTCGCTGTACTACTTGATCGCCGGTATCGGCGTAGGCTTCACCGGCGTGCTGCTGCTGCAGGGTCGTCGCTCGGCCATCGGCCTGTATGCAGCGGTATTGTTCGCCAGCACCGTCTGGTCGTTGTACGAAGTGGGTCTGGACTGGTGGCAACTGGTGCCGCGCCTGGCCCTCTGGTTTGCCTTGGGCGTGGTCCTGCTGCTGCCCTGGTTCCGCAAGCCACTGCTGCGCCAGCCTGCACCCAAGGCCACGGCTGCGCTGAGCATCGCCGTGGTTCTGGCGGGCCTCTGCGCACTGGCCAGCCAGTTCACCAACCCTGGTGAAATCAAAGGCGAGCTGGACCGCGAAACCGCCAACATGCCCAACACCGCACCGGCGATGCCCGACGGTGACTGGAACTCCTACGGTCGCAGTGCCCACGGCGATCGCTACTCGCCACTGGCGCAGATCACCCCGGAAAACGTCAGCAAGCTGACCCCGGCCTGGACCTACCGCACCGGCGACATCCCTGGCCCGAACGATCCGGGCGAGACTACTGCGGAGAACACCCCGCTCAAGGTCAACGGCATGCTCTACGTATGCACGCCACACAGCCAGGTCATCGCCCTGGACCCGGACACCGGCAAGGAAATCTGGCGTTTCGACCCGAAGATCAGCACGCAGAACGCGCCGAACTTCAAGGGCTGGGCCCACATGACCTGCCGTGGCGTGTCGTATCACGATGACGCTGCCTACGCCGCCGCCAGCCCGGCCACCGACGCCACCGCACCTGCGGCTGCGCCGACTGCCTGCCCGAAGCGCATCTTCGTGCCGACTGCCGACACCCGTCTGATCGCTCTGAATGCCGACACTGGCAAGATGTGCGAAGACTTCGGCGACAAGGGCCAGATCGACCTGCGCGCCAACATCGGCGAGTTCGCTGCGGGTGGTTACTACTCCACTTCGCCACCGGCCGTGACCAAGAACCTGGTCGTGATCGGCGGCCACGTGACCGACAACGTTTCGGTGGACGAGCCTTCGGGCGTGATCCGCGCCTATGACGTGCACGACGGTCACCTGGTATGGAACTGGGACAGCGGCAACCCCGACGACACCACGCCGATCGCTGCGGGCCAGACCTATACCCGCAACTCGCCGAACATGTGGTCCATGTTCAGCGTCGATGAAAAGAACGGCATGCTGTACCTGCCCATGGGCAACCAGATGCCCGACCAGTGGGGCGGCAACCGCACTCCCGAGTCGGAGAAGTACAGCGCTGGCCTGACCGCGCTGGACATCGACACCGGCCATGTGAAGTGGACCTACCAGTTCACCCATCACGACCTGTGGGACATGGACGTAGGCGGCCAGCCTACCCTGATGGACCTCAAGACCGCCGATGGCGTGAAGCCGGCCGTGCTGGCCTCGACCAAGCAGGGCAGCATCTACGTGCTGAACCGCTTGACCGGCGAGCCGATCGTGCCGATCCACGAAGTGCCGGTGCCCCAGGGCGCGGTGGAAGGCGACCACACCTCGCCCACTCAACCAAAATCCGACCTCAACTTCATGCCACCGGTCATGCAAGAGCGCGACATGTGGGGTGTGACGCCATTCGACCAGATGCTGTGCCGGATCGACTTCAAGTCGCTGCGCTATGAAGGTCCGTTCACGCCACCTTCGCTGCAGGGCACCTTGGTGTACCCAGGCAACTTCGGCGTGTTCGACTGGGGTGGCCTGTCGGTCGACCCGGTGCGTCAGGTGGCGTTCGTCAACCCAAGCTACATGGCTTTCCGCTCCAAGCTGGTACCTGCTGCAGAAGTGGCCGGCGGCCCTGGTCGCAAGAGCGAAACCGAGGGTGTGCAGCCCAACAAGGGCGCGCCGTACGGGGTAATCCTGGAGGCGCTGCTGTCACCGATGGGCCTGCCTTGCCAGGCGCCTGCCTGGGGCTACGTGGCTGCGGTCGACTTGACCACTCACCAGACCATCTGGAAACACAAGAACGGTACCGTGCGCGACAGCTCGCCTGTGCCAATCCCGTTGAGCATGGGCGTGCCGAGCCTGGGTGGCGCTTTCACCACGGCCAGCGGCGTGTCGTTCCTCAGCGGTACGCTTGACCAGTACCTGCGTGCCTACGATATCCGCAACGGCAAGCAGCTGTGGGAAGGTCGCCTGCCTGCAGGCGCACAGACCACGCCGATGACCTACACTGGCAAGGATGGCCGTCAGTATGTACTGGTGGTCGCTGGCGGGCATGGCTCGCTGGGTACCAAGCAGGGTGACTACGTGATGGCGTTTGCACTGCCTGAAAACAAGTGATGTCGATGTAATGAAAAACGGCTCCCTCGGGAGCCGTTTTTTTGAGTGTGTCAGCGACGACCATTCACCCCCCTACTTCTCGATCACCTCTCCCCGCTGCGCCGCCAACCGGGCCAACAACCGATTCTGCGCCGGCACCGGAACTCCCTGCGCTTCCATGGCCTTGATCAGATCCTCCACCAGCGCGTTGAACTCGCTGCGGCTGATCTGCTGGCCCTTGTGCGCTTCCACCATGTCATCCCCGGTGTACTCGCACGGCCCGCCCGCCTCGACACAGAACTTGTCGATCAACTGCACACGCAGCAACTCGATGTTGACGTTGCGAAAGTGCGCCACAATCCGCTCATCCCGAGCCACGTTCAGCAACATCCCCTCCACGATCCGGCTGATCCCCGGTTTGCCACCCAGCGCCTGGTACAGGCTGTCGTCCTTGGCCGGCTGCTGGTGACCCGTGCAGGCACCCAACAGCAGGGCCATGCCCAGCACACACATGCGCATGTCAAAAACTCCCTTGCACGGACAGGTAGGTGCCGTTCTGGTTGTCCAGCGTGGCGATTTCGCCCAGTTTCGCGTAGGCCAGCACGATCGCCAGATGCTTGTTGGGGAAATACCCCAGGAACACATCCGCCCAGTCGCTTTCGCCGGCGAACGACAGGTTGTCCGGCTTCTCTCGGTACTCCACGCCCAACGCCCAGCGCGGGTTGAACAGCACGGCCAGCGAACCCTCCTTGAGCAGGCTGCGGCTGTCGCGGCAATCACCGCCGAAGCCCAACAGGCCCAGTTCGTTGGCGCGGCTGTAGCGCACTCCGCCATTGACCAGCAGGTTGTAGCCAAACGCTGCGCCCATGAACAGGCGACTGGCCGTCAGGTAACCCTCGACATCTTCGTCACGCTTGGCGCCGACCAGGCTGGGAATGAGGAAATCCTTCTGCCGCTTGTAAGCCAGGCCCAGCGCCACCTGCGGCAGTTGGTCGTAGATCAGGTCACCGAACAGGCGCACCTTCACCCCGAAAACGTCCTGGCTGAGGCTGTCTTCGGGCAGTCCCAGCTTGTGCACCAGCGACCCCAGGTCGAAGCGTTGTCGGGCGTAGGAGAATTCGATGCGATTGTCGTAGCTGGCGGCCATGCCTGCCACGTCGAGCCGGTAGTCCGGCAGGTCCACGCGGGTGGCAAATGCCGTGGCGCCCCACTCGCCCTGCTCGCCATAGCCGGAAAGCACGGCCCAGGGCGTGATCCCCCCACCGGCGGCGCCGTCGATACTGCTGGCACCGCCGGTGGCCAACAAACGGCCCTCGTTGGCGTAGAGCGACGGTTGCCAGCACAAGGCCAGCGAGCACAACAACACGGCTTTTCGCATCATGACATCAGTGAACCACGGCAATTTAAATGGGCGAGGACTGCTGCATCCAGGCTTCGAAGGCGACAGCGGTCAGCGGCCGGCTGATCAGATAGCCCTGGGCGGTGTCGCAGTTCCAGCGTTCGAGCAAGCGCAGGCTGTGTTCGTATTCGACACCCTCGGCCACCACTTTGAGGCCCAGGTTGTGGCTCATTTCGATGGTGGACCGCACGATCACCGCATCCTCGCTGGTTTCGTCGAGGTTGCGCACGAACGACTGGTCGATCTTGAGCTCCTGCACCGGCAGGCGCTTGAGGTGGGCCAGCGACGAATAGCCGGTGCCGAAGTCGTCGACAGACAAGCTGATACCGCAGTCGCGCAGGCTGTTGAGCACCTTCAGCGCCTTCTCGGGCTCGCGCATGATCGCGCTTTCGGTGATCTCGAAAATCAACTGCTCGGCCGGTACCTGGTGCAGGCCGAGCAGGCGCACGACCCGCTCAGGCAGGTCGGACCCCAGCAGGTCATCCGCCGAGATGTTCAGCGACAACTGCACGACCAGGCCGCGCGTGTTCCATTCGCTCAACTGTCGAATGCCTTCCTCGATGACCCACCGGGTCAGCGTCTGGATACTGCCGGTGCGCTCGGCCAGCTCGATGAATTCACCGGGCGAGACATTGCCCAATTGTGGATGCTGCCAACGCAGCAAGGCTTCGGCCTGGCGTACCTGCTTGTCGCGCAGGTCCAGCTTGGGCTGGTAGTGCAGGGACAACTCGTTGTTCGCGGCGGCCCGACGCAGGTCGCGGATCAGCCGCACCTGACGCTGGTGCGCAAGGTCGCGACCGTGCTGATACACCTGCAGGCGACCCGGCATGTCGGCGGCGTCTTTCATCGCGATTGCCGAACGCGCCAGCAACTCCTCGGCGCTCAGGCCATCGGAGGGAAAGGCCGCGATGCCGATCCGGCAGTCGATGGCAACGTCGTGGCCACCGAAACGGTGGGGTTGCAGCAGCACCTGTTGCAGTTTGTCGGCCACCGCCACCGCGCTGTCGCTGTCGAGGTTTTCCAGCAGCAGGAGAAACTCGTCGGTGATCAGGTGCGCGACCGTGTCGCCGGGTCGCACCAGCTCCAGCAGCGTCTGCGCGACTTGCTGGAGCAGTTTGTCGACGAAGGTCGGTCCACCGCTTTCACTGAGTTCGCGCAGGTTATCGATACCGATGTACAGCAGTGCGATCGGTCGGTCGGCGGCAATGGCGCTGCCCAGGCGCTCCATCGCCAGCGTGCGGTTGGGCAAGCCAGTCAGCGCGTCGTGCAAGGCATTGTGAGCCAGCTGCAGCTCGCGCTCGGCGATCCCGGCCTGCATGCGATTGATGGCCTTGGCCAGCACGCCCAGTTCGTCGGTGCGGCCCAGCGGCACGTCGGTCTGGTAGTCGCCATGGCCGATGCGCCCAGCGGCCCGCGCCAGGCTCTGCACCGGCAGCGAGACACTGCGCGCCAGCAGCAAGGCACCCACCAGGGAGGCCAGCAATGCGGCGAAGGCAATGCCGAAGATATTGCGATCCAGGGCGACGAACGCGCGCATCGCTTCATCCAGCGGGCTTTGCAGCAGTGCCATGACCTTTCCGCCCTCCGGGCCACTGCTGCTGGCCAGCAGCAAGGGCTGGCTGAGGTAGGTACGATCATTGTGTTCGGAAAGGGAAATGTGCTGCGCCGCCGATTCATTGACCTGCATCCATTGACTGATGCTGGCGGACAATTCGGTCGGCTGGGTGCTCACCAGCGTGCCGACCTTGCCGGCCTCGGTAGTCAGGAAGGACACCTGCAAGTTGGTCAGCGAGTGCAATTCCTGGGCAAGGGTCACATCCATGCTGAAACCCATCACCACCCGCGCGATCGGCAGCGGTGCCAGCACTGGCGCTTCCACCAGCAAGTGCGGCAGCCCCTGCAGCGGCACGAACAGCATCGACTGGCTGGTTCGGCGGGCTTCGCGCAGCGCCGTGTCATAGGGAAACACGCTGCCGGTGGGGACCTGGTCCACGGTACTGGCCAGGACACGACCGTCCATGCCCAACACGAACATGTCGGTGGCGCCGATGCGCGCGCCCTGGTTCTGCAGCGCCGAACGGATGGTCGGCGAGTCGCCGCTGGACACCGCATCGCGGAAACCGAAGTCGGCAGCCAGCAACTGCACGCCGTCGCGCAGGCGCCGACCGCGCACATCCAGCAGACGCTCGAACACTCGCGTGCCCACTTGCAACTGCTCGCGAGCCTGGGCGCGCACGGCATCGTTGGTGGCCACCTTCACGGCCACGGTCAACGCCCCCACTACCACCGACAGCAGCAGAATGAGTACGCAGGCGATGCGCGCCTGGAAACTATTGCGCAGCTTCACCGGCAGCCTTTTTGAATGCATCGCTGAACGCGCCGGTCGCCGGCTCCTGCGCCGCGTCGTCTGCCGTTGCCTCGACCTTCAGGGTGTAGTTCTGCGTCATGGCCGTAGCCGTCATGTCGATCTCGCCTCCTGGCTGTACTTGCGCATCCACGCTGCGCGGATGCCACAGGCTCACGTGGTAGCGGCCTGCGGGTAATTGATCGAAACGCACGCGCCCCTGCTCGTCGCTGACGGCGAACCAGGGATCATCGGTGACATAGATATAGCCAAGCATCCAGTCGTGAATATTGCAACCCAGGACTACCACACCAGGCTTGTCGAACAGCTCCGGCTTGCTCGGCGTGCCCTCATAGAGCCGCAGCTCGAAGCGCTTGGCGGGCGAAAAGGAATACACCTGATGGCGGATATTGTCGCTGTTGGGAAATGAAACCGAGGTACCGGTGGCCACGGCCAGCACGTGCGGCAGGTACTTCTGCGCGCGCTGGTCCATGATCGCCGTGGCCTGCCTGGATCCGGCGGCCGCCGGCCCCCCGGACAGGCTGAACACTGCGTCGGCCAGAGGCTTGCCGTCGGCCTGGGTGATACGTGCCTCGAAGGAGGCCGCGCTGACCCACGTACTGAGGACGAGACTGCCGAGCAAGGCGCCAAACCTGATCATGAAAATTTACCTGACGGATGAAAGTGTCGCCTGCCGCGGCCCACTTGGGCCACAAGCCCGGTTACAACCTTATCGGCAGCCGGCCGCAAAGCTTCAGTGCAACCATTGAAACCAGTCGCACCCTGCCCCATCTAAGCAGCATAGTCATTGACGCAGGTGCCCCATGAGCGACCAGCAGGAATCCAACGAGAATCCGTCCGAAGATCTGGACAACGAGCACATCGAGCACTCGACCCACTCCAGCACCGAGCTGGCCCTGCCTGGGCAGAACCTGCCGGACAAGGTCTACGTCATCCCGATCCACAACCGCCCGTTCTTCCCCGCGCAGGTGCTGCCGGTCATCGTCAACGAAGAGCCCTGGGCGGAAACCCTGGACCTGGTCTCCAACACCGAGCACCACTCGCTGGCGCTGTTCTTCATGGACACCCCGCCCGACGATCACCGTCATTTCGACACTTCCAGCCTGCCGCTGTACGGCACGCTGGTGAAGATCCACCACGCCAGCCGCGAAAACGGCAAGCTGCAATTCGTCGCGCAGGGGCTGTCGCGCGTGCGTATCCGCACCTGGCTCAAGCACCATCGCCCGCCGTATCTGGTAGAAGTCGAATACCCGCAGCAGCCCATCGAGCCCACCGACGAGGTGAAGGCCTACGGCATGGCGCTGATCAACGCCATCAAGGAGCTGCTGCCGCTCAATCCGCTGTACAGCGAAGAGCTGAAGAATTACCTCAACCGTTTCAGCCCCAACGACCCGTCCCCACTGACCGACTTCGCCGCCGCGCTCACCTCGGCCACGGGCAACGAGCTGCAGGGCGTGCTCGATTGCGTGCCGATGCTGCGGCGCATGGAAAAAGTCCTGCCGATGCTGCGCAAGGAAGTCGAAGTCGCACGGCTGCAGAAAGAAATTTCCGCCGAAGTGAACAAGAAGATCGGCGAGCACCAGCGTGAGTTCTTCCTCAAGGAACAGCTCAAGGTCATCCAGCAGGAGCTGGGCCTGACCAAGGACGATCGCAGCGCCGACGTCGAGCAGTTCCAGCAGCGTCTGCAGGAAAAGACCTTGCCGCCCGCCGCGCAGAAGCGCATCGACGAGGAAATGCAAAAGCTGTCGATCCTGGAAACCGGCTCGCCGGAATACGCTGTCACGCGCAACTATCTGGACTGGGCCACGGCCCTGCCGTGGGGTGTGTACGGCAAGGACAAGCTCGATCTGAAGCATGCGCGCAAGGTGCTCGACCAGCACCACGCCGGCCTCGACGACATCAAGACACGCATCATCGAATTTCTCGCGGTGGGCGCCTACAAAGGCGAGATCAGTGGCTCCATCGTGCTGCTGGTGGGCCCGCCGGGCGTGGGCAAGACCAGCGTCGGCAAGTCCATCGCCGAATCCCTGGGTCGTCCGTTCTATCGCTTCAGCGTCGGCGGCATGCGTGACGAAGCCGAGATCAAGGGCCATCGCCGCACCTACATCGGTGCCCAGCCGGGCAAGCTGGTGCAGGCGCTCAAGGACGTCGAGGTGATGAACCCGGTGATCATGCTCGACGAGATCGACAAGATGGGCCAGAGCTTCCAGGGCGACCCGGCGTCGGCGCTGCTGGAAACTCTGGACCCGGAACAGAACGTCGACTTCCTCGACCACTACCTGGATCTGCGTCTGGACCTGTCCAAGGTGCTGTTCGTGTGCACCGCCAACACCCTGGATTCCATCCCCGGCCCGCTGCTCGACCGCATGGAAGTGATCCGCCTGTCCGGGTACATCACCGAAGAGAAAATGGCCATCGCCAAGCGCCATCTGTGGCCCAAGCAACTGGCCAAGGCCGGTGTCGACAAGAATCGCCTGACCATCAGCGACAGTGCGCTGCGCACGGTGATCGAAGGCTATGCCCGCGAGGCCGGCGTGCGCCAGTTGGAAAAACAGCTGGGCAAACTGGTACGCAAGTCCGTGGTGCAGTTGATCGACAAGCCTGATGTACCGATCAAACTTGTGCCCAAGGACCTCGAAGCTTCCCTGGGCATGCCGGTGTTCCGCAGCGAGCAGGTGCTGTCGGGCAAGGGCGTGATCACCGGCCTGGCCTGGACCAGCATGGGCGGCGCCACCTTGCCGATCGAGGCGACACGTATCCATACGCTGAACCGTGGCTTCAAGCTGACCGGGCAATTGGGCGAGGTGATGAAGGAGTCGGCGGAAATTGCCTACAGCTACGTCAGCTCCAATCTTGCGCAGTTCGGCGCCGATTCCAAGTTCTTCGACGAGGCCTTCGTGCACTTGCACGTACCCGAAGGCGCCACGCCCAAGGACGGCCCGAGCGCCGGGGTGACCATGGCCAGCGCGTTGCTGTCCCTGGCCCGCGACCAGGCGCCGAAGAAGGGCGTGGCCATGACCGGCGAGCTGACCTTGACCGGGCACGTGCTGCCGATCGGTGGCGTGCGCGAAAAAGTCATTGCCGCACGGCGGCAGAAGATCATGGAGTTGATCCTGCCCGAGCCAAACCGTGGCAATTTCGAAGAGCTGCCGGATTACCTCAAGCAGGGCATCACCGTGCATTTCGCCAAACGCTTCGCCGACGTCGCCAAGATCCTCTTCTGACCCATCCACCCCCTGCAGCGGCGGCGCAAGCCGCGTCAGGGGGCATTGCGTCCGGTCGGACATACCTCATGTACCGCCGACGCGGCTCGCGCCGCTGCTACAACGGCCCTATCCGCCACACCCCTTGCGCCCTGACGCGGCTCGCGCCGCTGCTACAACGGCCTCATCCGCCACACCGTTGCGCCCTGACGCGGCTGGCGCCGCTGCTACGACGGCCCCATCCGCCACACCGTTGCGCGCCGACGCGGCTCGCGCCGCTGCTACGACGGCCCCATCCGCCACACCCCTTGCGCCCTGACGTGGCTCGGGCGGTGGCTGCAACGCCCCGAAACAACACGATCCCCTGTAGCAGCGGCGCGAGCCGCGTCCGGCCCCACCACCGCCCCACCAGACTCACCACAATCTCCCTAAACGCGGCTCATACCCCTCACTCCTGCACATTCGACGAACTGGGTTATGCTTTCCAGATCCTCGTCCGTTCGGAGCCACCATGTCCGTCGTCCGCCTGATCCTTCCCGCCAGCCTTGCCGCGCTTACAGCCTGCGCCCAGCAACCGCTTCACAGCGTCGTGCTGGAAAGTCAGAGCCAATGCCCGGTTTTCCTCAACGTCGACCAGACCGTCACCCTGCAATTGCCGACCAACCCCAGTACCGGCTACCGCTGGCTGGTGCAGAATCCGGGCGCGAGCGTTTTGCGCAGCCTCGGGCCAGAGGTCTACAGCCATCCAGAAGAAGCCGGGGTGGTCGGGGCTGCCGGGCAATCCACCTGGCGTTTCCAGGCGCGCACCCCAGGCAAGGGTCACCTGATGCTCGTGCTGCAGCAACCCTGGGCCCCGGAAATCCCCCCAGCCCAAACCTTCAGCTGCGACATCACCGTAAAATAATCCGTAGGAGCGGTCATCGGCCGCGAAATGGGCACCGCAGTCCAACTGCTACACCGCGGGGGCCCTTCGCGGCCACAGACCGCTCCTACAGCAATCGTCATCCCCCCGTAGGAGCGGTCATCGGCCGCGAAACGGGCACCGCGGCTCAACTGCTACACCGCGGGGGCCCTTCGCGGCCACAGACCGCTCCTACAGGAATCGTCCCCCCCCGTAGGAGCGGTCATCGGCCGCGAAACGGGCACCGCGGTTCAACTACCACACCGCACATCCCACAAAAAATGCACCCCCGCCCTACATCCGCTAAAATGCCGCCCCGATTTCCCGCAACCCGCCTGGATCGCCCCGTGAGCAAAGAGCCCGACCGCCTATTCGCCCAGCCCCTGAGCCAGGTCCCCGACTTCGCCTTCAACGAAGACGTGGTGCGCGTGTTCCCGGACATGATCAAACGCTCGGTCCCCGGCTACCCCACTATCGTCGAAAACATCGGCGTGCTCGCGGCGCAATTCGCCCAGCCCAACACCACACTCTACGACCTGGGCAGCTCTCTGGGCGCCGTCACCCAAGCCTTGCGCCGCCACGTGCGCGCCGAAGGCTGCCAGGTGATCGCCATCGACAGCTCCCAGGCGATGGTCGAGCGCTGCCGCGAATACCTCAACGCGCAGAACTCCATGTTTCAGGAACTGCTCCCGGTCGACGTCATCGAGGGCGACATCCTGGCCCTGGACTTCAAGCCCGCGTCGGTCATCGCGCTCAACTTCACCCTGCAGTTCATCCCCCCGGCCCAGCGCCTGGAACTGCTGGCCCGCATCCATCAGGCCCTGGTCCCCGGCGGCGCATTGATCCTTTCGGAAAAATTGCGCTTCGAAGACGACCAACAACATGACCTGCTCACCGACCTGCACATCGCCTTCAAACGCGCCAACGGCTACAGCGACCTGGAAATCGCGCAGAAACGCAGCGCCATTGAAAACGTCATGAAGCCCGACAGCCTCGAAGAAAACCGCGACCGCCTGCTCGCCGCCGGCTTCAGCAAGGTCGTGCCCTGGTTCCAATGCCTCAACTTCGCCTCGATGATCGCCCTGCCATGATTGACCTGTCCCCGCTCGTCCGCCGCCTTGCCAATACCCCGCTGGCCAACTGGGCCAACGGCCTGCAAGCCCAGCTCGACACCAAGATGGAAAAAGGCCACGGCGACCTCCAGCGCTGGCAGAGCGCCCTCGACGCCCTGCCCCCGGTAACCGCCTGCAACATAGACTTGGTCAACGGCCTGCGCCTGGACTGCGAAGACAACCCCGCTACCTACGACCAGATGCGCGCCGCTCTAATGGGCCTGTCCCCGTGGCGCAAAGGCCCCTTCGACCTGTTCGGCGTCCACGTCGACACCGAATGGCGCTCGGACTGGAAATGGGACCGCGTCGCCCCCCACCTCGACCTGCGCGGCAAACGCGTGCTCGACGTCGGCTGCGGCAACGGCTACTACCAGTGGCGCATGCTCGGCGCCGGTGCCGACAGCGTCATCGGCGTCGACCCCAACTGGCTGTTCTTCTGCCAGTTCCAGGCCGTGCAACGCTATCTGCCAGACCTCCCCGCCTGGCACCTGCCCTTCGCCCTGGAAGACCTGCCCGCCGGGCTGGAAGGCTTCGATACCGTGTTCTCCATGGGCGTGTTCTACCACCGCCGCTCCCCCATCGAGCACCTGCTGGCGCTCAGGGACTGCCTGGTCAAAGGCGGCGAACTGGTCCTCGAAACACTGGTAGTGCCTGGCGACGAGCACCAGGTGCTGGTCCCCGAAGACCGCTACGCGCAGATGCGCAACGTCTGGTTCCTGCCTTCCGTCCCAGCCCTGGAAAAGTGGGTGCGCCGCGCCGGCTTCACCGACGTGAAATGCGTGGACGTGAGCATCACCACCGTGGCCGAACAACGCGGCACCGAATGGATGAAGTTCCAGTCACTGAGCGACTTCCTCGACCCCGACGACCACAGCAAGACCGTCGAGGGCCTGCCGGCGCCGATGCGGGCGGTGATTACAGCCAGAAAATAAGCCGTAAGTCAGGAATGAGCGAATCGACGGTGAAATAAACGCCGTCGCACTTGCCTTCTTGCCGCTCATCGACTCCTTCACAGAACCATAAAAAAACCTTGAAACGGTTGCATTCGCTGCAAGCCAAGCAGGGCAAGGTTTTGCGCCCAGCAGAGCGAAAATCTGGCTGATTTCTAACCAGCTCATCGGGTTTGCAACCCGAACTCAAGCCTATATCCTGTGTCCACTTCTTACCAAAACCACCACATAGGCGATTTTTGATGCAAACCAGGGCTTTCAGGTCCTGACCGGACGACTGGCATCAAGGTTGTAAGAAATACCCGTTTCGGCGGTTTTTTTGTGTCCTGGCGTGAACACGAGCAGGCAAAAAACCCTATAATCGCCGCCCACTTCAAGGACCTGAGACATGACCCATCGCGACATCGAAGCCGGCACGAGCACCTCGACCGAAGCTTGCCCGCGAAGTCAGCGTCTCAGCGCGCTCCAACCGGATCGTTGATAGCCCACGCCAGGGCACCACGCTGAAAAAGCCTGGACCCGGCGACGCAACACGCACACCAAGCCAGCTTGCGCCACGCAACCTCGGCAATCAGATTTCTAAATTCATCAGCCGCTCACAGCGGCCTCGAGCAGGAGCCTCCCCCATGCTGAGCTGGGACGAATTCGACAAAGAAGACGCAGCCGAACCCGCCAAAGGCGCCAACGCCGGCCACGCCAGCGAAGCTGCGATGGACAAGCTCGACAGCGCCGGCGGCGCCGCCGCCCAAGAGGCCCGCGCCGCCAGCGCCAGCGACTCCGCTGCCGTAGCCCGCGCCAAAGCCGCGCTGAACAAACTCGACATCGCCGAAGGCCTGGCCGAGCTCGAAGGCTCCGCCGCCCGCGTCGCCGTCGACGAGAAGCGCATGATCAACTGCCGCGCCGACCTCAACCAACTCGTACCCTTCAAGTACGACTGGGCCTGGCAGAAGTACCTGGACGGTTGCGCAAACCACTGGATGCCGCAAGAAGTCAACATGAACGCCGACATCGCCCTCTGGAAAAACCCGGAAGGCCTGACCGACGACGAACGCCGCATCGTCATGCGCAACCTGGGCTTCTTCAGCACCGCCGACTCCCTGGTCGCCAACAACCTGGCCCTGGCCGTGTACCGCCTTATCACCAACCCGGAGTGCCGCCAGTACATCCTGCGCCAGGCCTTCGAAGAAGCGATCCACACCCACGCCTACCAGTACTGCATCGAATCCCTGGGCATGGACGAAGGCGAAATCTTCAACATGTACCACGAGATCCCATCGGTCGCTAAAAAAGCCGCCTGGGGCCTCAAGTACACCCGCGCCATCTCCGACCCGGAATTCAACACCGGCACCGTCGAAACCGACAAAGAACTGCTGCGCAACCTCATCGGCTACTACTGCGTACTCGAAGGCATCTTCTTCTACTGCGGCTTCACCCAGATCCTCTCCATGGGCCGCCGCAACAAGATGACCGGCGTCGCCGAGCAGTTCCAATACATCCTGCGCGACGAATCCATGCACCTGAACTTCGGCATCGACGTGATCAACCAGATCAAGATCGAGAACCCACACCTGTGGGACGCCGAACTCAAGGAAGAAGCTTCGCAGATGATTCTGCAAGGCACCCAGCTGGAAATCGAATACGCCCGCGACACCATGCCCCGCGGCGTGCTGGGCATGAACGCGGCGATGATGGAGGACTATCTGAAGTTCATCGCCAACCGTCGGTTGTCGCAGATTGGGTTGAAGGAAGAGTATCCAGGGACTACTAATCCATTCCCTTGGATGAGCGAGATCATGGACTTGAAGAAGGAGAAAAACTTCTTCGAGACGCGGGTCATTGAGTATCAGACGGGTGGGGCTTTGAGCTGGGATTGATGGTTGGTTCTGCTTAGCACTACTAGGAAGAGGCCGCCTTTGGGCGGCCTTTTTTTGTGCCTAGAATCTAGGGGTTTTCGACCCATCGTCCACGTAACATGCTTTTCAGTTCATAGAGGGACAATGGGTAAGACATGGTGAACGTGGATGAAGCCTTTCGAGTGGTCACCATAAACCAATTCGAAATCGAAACCAGAAGCTGATCCAGGCCAGTCATCCCCGTCGCAAACCCCGACATGCATACAAGGCAAACACCACGATCAATCCAGCGACCAAACCACTGGCCACTGTGACCCCTTCACTGAAAGCAGCATTAGCCGCTTGAGCCAGCTCCTTCCCTACTTCAGCAGGCAAATCCTGCGCAAGTGAATGAGCACCTCCCAGCGTCGCCGTAAGAGCGTCCGCCTCATCCCCAACCCCCTCGGGCAACACCAGACTTAAGCGATACCATGCTGCCACGGCGCCTCCCACCACTGTCGTCCCCAACACCACCCCGACCTCATACGCCGTCTCACTCACAGACGATGCACTGCCTGCCTTCTCAGCCGGCACGGCGCTCAACACAAGGTCGTTGGAAACGCTAGTAATGGCCGCAACTGCAGCATTCAGCAACACGAAAGCCACTGCCACAATCAGTGCGGTCGCAGTGAACAAGGCCATGACTGCAAACGCCCCAGCCGCCACGCATAAACAGGCGGGTATCACGACACTTGGCGCCACCCTTTGCGCAATCGGCACAATAGCGAGGCCCGCGGCCACGGCACACACTTGACCGGGCACCAGTATCAAGCTTGCAGCAATGGGTGACAGACCCAGAACCAGTTGCAACAGCTGAGTAGCGAAAAAGAGGAACCCGATCAGCGCGCCCAGGCTGACGAGATTGACTGTGATCGACACGCTGAAGGCGTTCGAATCGAACAGACTCAGGTCGAGCAACGGATCCTCCAGCGCCAGTTGGCGTCGGACAAAAGCGATGCCCATCAAAAGGCCTGTCAGCATGCCCACAATTGCGTAGGTATCCAGACCCACCGTGGCTAGGTGCTTGAGAGACAGCATCACTCCTGTCATAGCACCCAGGCTCAGCAGGATGCTTGGATAGTCGATCGACAACCCGGCCTGCCGTGGAGACTCTTCAATCATGGGTGAAAGCAGCAGGACCGGCAGCAGGAATGGCACTGCCACCAGGAACACCGACTGCCAACTGAAGAACTGAAGCAGCACGCCACCGAGCAGCGGTCCTGCGGCCGCCCCCAATGTCAGGCAGGTCGCCCACGCCGCGACGGCAAGACGCCTTTCTTCTCGGTCATCGAAGGCAGTCCGGATCAGGGCGAGCGTGGCAGGCAGGATCATTGCGCCGAACAGCCCCAAAACTGCGCGACCTGCAATCAAGTGCCAAGCCTGCTGAGAGAACACTATGGCAACCGAGATGATAGCGAAACCCGAGCACCCCACACACAGTAGACGGCGATAGCCCACGCGATCGCCCACGCTGCCCATGGTGATCAAAAGGCCAGCCAAGACTAATGAGTAGGCATCGATTGCCCATAGCTGTTCGGCGGCCGAGGGACCAAGGGCGACCGCAATTTTAGGAAGAGCGAAGTTGAGAATTGTGTTGTCGAGGGTTACGAGCAATACGGGCAGAAGGATCACCAACAGGCTGGCGAGCTTGGAGCGATTGGTAATGATGGACCGCAGCGGGCTTGGGATTTTTGGCATTGATCGGTTCTCCCTGAACGTCAAAGTATGGAGCGCAGGCTTCGCCATCGAGTAGGCGTGAATTGCCCAAGGCAGTCTTGCGGTTTGATTCACACCGTCCTTGGTGTGGGGAGGTTGAACTTACTGACAGATCAGTAGGGTCGCAACTGTTTGACCAATAAGTTTGTGTCAAGATTTACGATGATTGCCCCGCACCCAGTTGGCATCCCTCTACGGACGATGGATTGCAGCGTATGTGGCTCGGCTTGAACCAGCGCTACAGCTCAGCGTATTGGCGCCGAACTAAACCGCCCCTCCCCCAACGATCGCGCATCATTCCCTCTATCATCCCGCGCATCCAGATCCGCGCCCTTCGCCGCCAGCGCCTCGAGAATATCCTTGCGCTGAAACAGCGCCGCATACATCGCCGCCGTCTGCCCTGAGTTATTACGCTCATCCGGCGCACAGTCTGCGCCGAGTAGCCGATGGGCGATGCTGACTTCGCCTTTGAAGATCGCCCCCATCAGCGCAGTGTTCCCGCGCTTATCCTGGCTACACGGGTTGGCGCCCGCTGCGAGCAACTGTTCCACGGCATCTTTATGGCCGTGATAGGCCGCCAGAATCAATGCGGTGTAGCCGCTTGCATCGCGGCTGTCCAAATCATAATGAGCGTCGATGAACGCGCCCAAGCGGTCGGTGCTGCCGGTACGTGCGGCGTCGAAGTACAGTTCACGAAGTTGCTGCCGGGTATCGGAAGGCGGTGTGTCATCGGCCAAGGCGACCGTTGCGACCATCATCGCCGAGCAGATCCAGGGAATGAAATAGCGCATTAGGTATTGCTCCTGAAGATCACCGACCGTTGTTGCACGGCCGGTGATCGGATGCATCAGTCCTGCAGCTTGGCGGCCAACTGCTTGACCTTTTCCAAGTCGCCGTTGGCAACTTTGGTTACACCTGTGCCATAGGCCGGATCGGCTTTGTACAGATACGACAGCATGATGTTTTTGCTCTCGGTATCAGTGTCAGCCAGGGAACCGCCGAAGCTGTTGATCAGGTCCTGCTGCTCCTTGGGCGAATAGGAGCGGTACAAGTCGCCCGCTTGTTTGAAATTCTGCTCGCGCTGAATCTTCGCCGGTTGGGTAGTACCGCTCAAAGCCGTTTGGCTATAACGCGCACTGTCGTCACTGGGGCGCGGCGCAAGACGGCTCGGCTCGTAGTTCACCCCACCGGTAGTATGACCGCTGTTCAAGGCGCCATCCTGGTTACCGTTGTTGACGGTCACGCGAGGACGGTTGATCGGCAGGCTCATGCCGTTGGCGCCCAGGCGGTACATCTGGGTATCGGCGTACGAGAACACACGGCCTTGCAGCAGACGGTCTTCCGACGGTTCGATACCCGGCACCACGTTGGACGGTGCCATGGCAACCTGCTCGGTTTCCTGGAAGAAGTTGTCGACGTTCTTGTTCAGCACCATCTGCCCGATCTTCTGCTCCGGCACATCTGGCCAGATCTTGGTCGCGTCCAGCGGGTCGAACGCAAACTTGGCCAAGTCTTCAGGCTTGAGCACCTGGATGTACAAGTCCCACTTGGGGAAATCGCCCTTGTTGATTGCGGTGACCAAGTCATGGGTCATGTGCGCGTAGTCTTTGCCCTGGGTTTGCACAACCTGATCCGGGTCCAGATTCTTCAGACCTTGCAGGCTTTTCCAGTGAAACTTCACGTAGTGCACTTCGCCCTTGTCGTTGACGAACTTGTAGGCGTGCACGCCATTGCCGTCCATGAAGCGATAACCCGCAGGCGTGCCTTCATTGGAATACAGCAGCGTGAGGGTACGCGTCGCTTCCGGCACGTGGGAGAAGAAATCGAAACGACGGGAGTCGTCGTCGAGGTTGGTGCGCGGATCGGGTTTGAACGCGTGCACCATGTCTGGAAACTTGATCGCGTCACGAATGAAGAAGGTCGGGAAGTTGTTGCCGACCAGATCCCAGTTGCCGTCCGCCGTATAGAACTTGGTCGCGAAGCCGCGTGGGTCGCGCAGCGTTTCCGGCGAGTGGTTGCCGTGAACAACCGACGAGAAGCGCACGAACACCGGTGTGTGAGTTCCTGGCGTGAACACCTTGGCCTTGGTCAACTCACTGATGTTGCTGGACGCGACGAACTCGCCATGCACGCCGGTACCGCGGGCATGCACTACGCGCTCCGGAATGCGTTCGCGGTCGAAGCGCTGCAGTTTCTGCAACAGCTGAACGTCTTGAAGCAGTGCCGGCCCGTTGGGTCCGGCTGTCTGTGAATTCTGATTGTCGCCAACGGCGGCACCGTTGTCACGGGTCAAAGTGTCGGCAAAAGCGGATGATGAGAATATGCCGATGGCCAATGCCGTGACCGCATACCCTGATAAGGTTCTGATTTTCATAGTGAATCCCTCACGCTTCTTATGTTATGAAGAAACCTCGAGGGTAACGGCAGCCACCAGCGCGGCTAAATTGGAAGAGCCTATTGGCCCGATAGGTAAAGATGCCTGCCGGTGTTATCGGACGGACCCGTACCCCTGATTCGGTATCGCCTACGCCCGCAACCCATCCTCCGGCACGAATATCCACCCCTCCACCGGATCAATATCCGCCATCGGTTGAGCCAGCCACTGCGGCCTGTGCTCGAACGCCCACGCCAGCAGCGCGCAGGTCAGCGCATCCTGTGCATCGACATGTTCGAACCCCGGCACGAAACTTCGCGGCACACTCGCCTTCTCGACATGGAAAGGCACTCGCAAGGCCTCGATACACGCCGAGCGTTTGCATGCCGAGGGATAGGCTTCGATCGCTCGCAGCATCTGCCCGTCCGTCCATACGCCACAGGCTTCACGAATGGGTGCGAATCGCCCCAGCACATGCATGCCCTTGGTCGCCTGGCTTCCGATCATGTCCTTGATCGGCGACAGCGGATAAAGCCCGCGTTCGAACAGGAAATGCTCGGTGCGGCGGTGCAGGTAGGGATTGCTGGATGATTCGCCAACGGTGGGCACGGCGATGCCGCGGGTAATGAGGTCTATGAAAGGCCTGGAGAAGCCGAGCGGAGTGTCGATACCCATGAGCACGCGTGGCGCCTGGTGAAGTGCCGGGTCTATTTCACACAGTCTCAACAGCCCATCAACGAATTGCTCGGTCGAACTTGCTTGGTTGATCGTCCGCCGCAGATTACCCCGCCACGGCTTGCCCACGAGCCGGCGCTCGGCGTTCAACACGACCAAGGCATCGCGGCTCGCCGGGTTTCGATCGCAATTCCACCCGCCTACGTCCCAGCCTACGAACAGTGTGGTGGGGTTTGGGTAAGTCATGGTGAACACTCACGTAAGTAGATTCGGGTTGCCATCGGGCATACGCGTAGCACGGCGCCTCTCAGCAGGTTCCCCATACGGAACATCAGACGCAAAGTTAAGACAGTCCCCTCAACCCTCCACCTGCGCCAACGCATGTGCCCGGCAGGTTTCCAGGATTTCGTCAGCCAGCGCGGAGTCATCCGGACAGGCTCTGGAAAGCATCAATGCACCGACCAGATGCGCCAGTGCGTTGATTCGTTCGGCCCGCGCGCTCTGCTGGGTGAGCTTGTCTGCATCGGGGTCAACGGGCGTCGCGTTGGCCAACAGCCGTTCCATTCCCTGCGCGAATACCGCTTTGATCTCTTCGGGCTGCCGTGCGGCATCGGCCGACAATGCGGCAAGGGTACAGCCATCACCGGGTGCGTCGCGGTGCTCGCGCGACAGGTAGCGCTCGATCAGCGTTGCACGTTCCGCCTCACCGGTGCTGGCTTCCATCTGCGCGAAACCACACGCCGCCGCCTCGCTCATGAGGTCTGCCTTGGAGCGAAAATGCTTGTAGAAACCGCCGTGGGTAAAGCCAGCGGCTGCCATCAGATCAGCCACGCTCACACCGTCGTAACCCCGTTCGCGAAACAAGGTGGAGGCGGTTTCAACGATGTGCGCACGGTTGGCCTGCGCCTGTGCCTTGGAGACTTTCATGCCGGTGCCTGTGAAATAGAACCAGGGACAAGCATACATTGATGTTGATCAACATCAAAACGCTTGACCGTTTAGATTTCGATCATCATCATAAAACCGTCACTGCCCATCCTTGCCCCGCGTCTCTCCCAGGAATGAATCCCCATGAGCAATCTCCCTACAGTACTGATCACCGGCGCCTCCAGCGGCATCGGCGCTACCTACGCACGACGCTTCGCCAGTCGTGGCCACGCGCTGGTACTGGTAGCGCGCAATCGCGAACGCCTGGACGTCCTGGCTGCACAGTTACGCGAAGAAAGCGGTGTGAACGTCGATGTCATCCAGGCTGACCTCACCCGCACTGAAGACCTTGCGCAAGTAGAACGACGCTTGACCGAAGATGCCAGCATCGGCGTCTTGATCAACAATGCCGGCGTAGGCCAGTCAGGCGGCTTTTTGCAACAGCGCGTCACTGCTCTCGACAGCCTGCTGGCGCTGAACGTCACCGCAGTGACCCGCTTGGCGGCAGCCATCGCTCCGCGCCTGATTCAAGCGGGCGCTGGAAGTATCGTCAACGTCGGCTCGGTCGTAGGGCTCGCCCCGGAAATGCAAATGACCGTCTACGGCGCCACCAAAGCCTTCGTATTGTTCCTGTCCCAGGGCCTGCAGGCGGAACTGGGCCCCAAGGGCGTCTACGTGCAAGCCGTACTGCCCGCAACCACCCGCACCGAGATCTGGCAGCACTCCGGGATCGATATTGCAACCTTGCCGGAAATCATGGAGGTGGATGATCTGGTAAACGCCGCCTTGGTGGGCTACGACCGTCGCGAGCTTGTGACCATCCCACCGCTGCACGTGGCCGAGCGTTGGGAAGCGTTGGAAGGTGCCCGTCGCCTTCTGCTTTCGGATCTACGCCAGGCAAGTCCAGCCGAGCGCTACCTGGCTTCTGCCCCTGTCGGGCAGTAACCCATGAAAGCCTTTCTCATTGATCGTTACGGCAAACGTGTCATCGGCCGGATAGCTGACATGCCAGAGCCCACCTTGGCGGCCGACGATGTCCTGGTGCAGGTACACGCGGCGAGCGTCAATGCGCTGGACGTCAAGATTCGCAACGGCGAGTTCAGGCTCATCCTGCCCTACACCCTGCCGCTGATACTGGGCAATGATGTGGCAGGCACGGTGCTCGAAGTGGGTAAGAACGTCACCCGCTTCAAACCGGGCGACGATATGTTCGCCCGGGTCCATCAAACGCGTATCGGCACGTTCGCCGAACGCATTGCCATCGATCAAACCTGTGTGGCTAAAAAACCTGCGAACCTGACCATGGTCGAGGCGGCCTCGCTGCCCTTGGTGGCCTTGACTGCCTGGCAAGTACTGGTTGAAACCGCAAAAGTCACACACGGCCAGAAGGTTCTGATTCACGCAGGATCCGGCGGTGTGGGCACGGTGGCGATACAGCTCGCCAAACACCTGGGTGCCTATGTCGCCGCTACCACCAGTACGGCCAATCTCGAGTGGGTGAAGGCCCTCGGCGCTGACCAGGTGATCGACTACACGACTCAGCACTTCGTCGAGCAGTTGCACGATTACGACATTGTGCTCAATAGCTTGGGACCAGACGTATTGGGCAAGTCAGTGGAGGTCTTGAAGCGTGGCGGCCGACTGATCTCGATCTCAGGCCCACCGACCGTGGAATTCGCTACCAGGCAGGGACTCGGCTGGACCTTGACGCAAGTCCTGCGCGTGTTGAGTTCGCGCATTCGCAGCCAGGTGAGGCAGCGGGGCATGTCCTATGATTTCGTGTTCATGCGTGCGGACGGAGGTCAGCTCGGGGAGATAGCTTCACTCATTGAAGCCGGTGTCATCACGCCCGTGGTCGAGAAGGTCTATCCCTTCGAGGCCACTGCAGATGCCCTCGCCCATGTTCAAAGCGGCCGCGCAAAGGGGAAAGTGGTAATCGAGCTACGGCGTTCCTAGCACCGTTTGGATCAAGTTGCGCATGGATGAAGTTTTTCACAGTCAACGATTTGCATATGGACCCATCAGGTACAACCGCTTAGGCTGACTCGTACCCGTCCCAGTGCATTGGCCGGGCCGGGTTCGATGCTTCTCATCTCATTCAAAGGACTTGAAATCCGTGAAAGCGCTAATCGTCATCGATGTACAACAAGGCCTGTTCCAGGCAGACCCAGCTCCCGCCTTCGCCGCTGAAGTGATAGCGCGCATCAACACACTGACGGCATGTGCCAGAGCTGAAAACGTTCCGGTGATCTTCGTTCAGCACGAACTTACCCATGGCGAGTTTCTGGTGCGCGGCAGTGACAGCTGGAAAGTCGACCATCGGCTTGTGACAGCCGACACCGATCACTACGTCAACAAGACCACGCCCGACTCTTTCCTCAGGACCGATCTTCAGCCGCTATTGCAGCAAGCCGATATTTCTCACCTGGTAGTGTGCGGCTATGCGACCGAGTTCTGCGTGGACACGACGGTCCGTCGTGCCGCAGGCCTGGGTTACGAAATCACATTGGTAAGCGACGCCCATACCACCCAGTCCAAGGCGCATGCCGATGCGGCGCAGATCATCGCTCACCATACCGCCACGCTGCCGAGCATCAAAAGCTTCGGTGTACGCATCCAGGCGCAGGAAACCACAGCGGTCGATTTCGCCAGCTGACTGTGGGCACGTCTGCTGCCTTGGGTAAATAACTCGATCGCAGCCCAGCGGGACGTCCGTGCATTCAATTCGAATGTACGGATGCGCACAGCATCTGTACGAACCCTTCCCTGACCGGATGCCCATCAGTGCGCTTGTGGGTCAGCAGAAAGTTGTCCACGCTGTCGAACTCGAGTGCGTCACAGACAGCCAGTCCTTCGAGGGCGCGGTGGTTGCAGTAGACGCCCCTGGGAACCACCGCCATGCCTATGCCTTGCGCAACGCACGTCAGAATGCCCCCCCAACTTCCACATATCACCCATTCCACCCCTTGCAATGACTCTTCGCACCAAGCCCGCGAAACAGCGTGAAACGGACAACCTTCAGGCCACGCCAGGACTTTTCTATTGTTCAGATTCAAGGGTCCGTGTTGCAACCACGTCTGCGGATAAACCAGCACCGGTCGATCACCGGGTAATCTGCGACTGATAAGTCTCGGGTTGGCCGTGTCCATCGCCACCACTGCTACATCCAGCTTCCCGTCCAGAACGTGTTCTACGAGTTCTGGCCAGGTATCGGTAACGATCTCCAGGATAACCTGCGGATAGTCCCGCTCGAATGCTGCAGCGATGGCCGCAAGCCGCGTACTGACGAAGGAATCTATACCCCCTATCTTCAAAGTCCCGCCAAATCTTTTACTGTCGTTGAAACAAGACTGTGCCTCGCCAAAAGCCTCCAATACTTTCTCTGCATGCATAAGCAGGTGTTTACCCGCAGCACTTAGTTCCACGCCCTTGTCGCCTCTATTCAACAGGCAACATCCAACTTCGGCTTCCAAAGCCTTCATGCGCGCAGTGACATTCGATGGTACGCAGTGTACGGACTTGGCGGCTTTGACGATGCTTCCCGCTTTGTAGATCGCGGTGAGCATGCGCAATTGCGAAATATCCATATACACCTCGAGTGAATCACTGATTCATTTTTTGTTGGTTGTGCGAGTCCCCTTGCCCGTGGATTCTACTGCCAATGCCAAGCTGATACCAAAAACCAAACGGCAACTTCGAAGCACCAGGTTACAAATAAGGAGCTGCGCATGTCAGGTTATTATGAAGAGATCACTAAACTTGCAACCTCCGTGCATCAGCACGGGGCCCTGAACAATGCATTCTATGAGCGCTGGATGGCAGCACCCCTGCCCTTCGACGAACTGGCCCTGTTTGCCAAGAATTATCTGGTAAGAACTTCGCAAACCCCGACGATGATTGCGTTGTCGCTGCTGCACTCCGACAACCTGTGCGCACGCGTCGAAATCGCCAAGAACTTGTACTCAGAGTACGGCTACGGCCAGCCGCAGAAAGCACACATCCATTTGCTGGAGAACTTTCTAACCGATCTACTCAGCCGAGTGGCCGTTGCCTACAAGCCGGTGACCAAGCTGAGTGATGAGTTGATCCTGCCCAGTACCCGTCAATTCATCGAGGAACAGCAAACCCTGTATACCCGTCACCCTGATCAACGAGGCTGCCAGCGCATCCTGGGTACCCTGTTGGCACAGGAGTGGTTGGCGTTCTCCATGCTCACGCGCTTGTACGAAGGCGTGCGGCACTACCAGCACCTCTACGCTTCAAACGACGAGTTCCACGAACACTGCGAGTACTTTTACGTCCATATCGGCAATGCTGAAAAGGAACACAAGATCCAGGCCATTCACGCAGCCACACTCGAATGCCGCAACGACGATGAATTTGCGGCGTTGGCAGATGGCTTCTACGACTTCATGACCCTTACCGAGCAGTACTGGAATGGCATTGCCCATGCCATGGGGTATCGTCCCCGCTAAGGAGAGGCCTACCGACAGCCAGGCGTGGAATACCACGCCGGAAAAGACAAAACCCCTACCTGCTTGCGCAGATAGGGGTTTCGGAATTGAATCTTGACGATGACCTACTCTCACATGG